>JBAXII010000001.1:0-107594 GCA_037138475.1 bacterium
CTCCTGCTGAAGCATTTATTAGTTATCGTTGCGATGGGAAGTAGAATACACCTATTTTTTACAACACCTCAGAGATCACTAAACATGTAAGGCAGCAAGATCAAGAATCATCTGTCAATGGAAAATTTATGGCCTGCACTAATTATCAAGCTGTAAAAGCTTCTTTGATCTGCGCCTTCGGATTTGCACATGCTGTATATAGGAAAGATCGACCATGGAATCAAATCGGGGATCATGTAGCAGCGCTTTCTCAAACTCATAGAGGTATATATCAAGGCCTCTCAAAGTACGTAAATGAATTTAACAAAAACGATCCATTTGAACCAGAACAGTTTGTTGATTTTGTTTTTAATCATAATCTTATCCAAGAGTCTGACGAAGTAGGCATACAGGTCTGTCCAGCCCCGAAGCAAATGATACTCAAAGTTGTAAAATGTATGACTGACAACCCAAGAGAAAATAGCGGATTCACATCCCTCTCGTATCACCTAGGCATTGATAGAAATCTGCGTACAGATTCACTTGCAAGTTTTTGTGGCAGAGTACTGGAGTGTGAGATGGGTTGGAAAAAAATGGGGCAGACAGAAAGGAATTACTCAGCCGTTGTCGTAAACATGGTGCTGGGTTATCCTTTGCTAAATGTTCGTATGGAATGAATCCAACTCTTCGCGTGCCATCTTCCTCGTACTCCATAAGCACACCCATTCCAGGATAGGTGGGCGCGCCTCTCTCTGGCCATTCGATGCAGATGATGGTAAATTATCGCAGTTTTTGTATTTACCCCACTACCCTGTAAAGGTCTCATCAGCACTGGTGTCTATAGCGAGCGTAAGCATGGATAGTATTGTACTACGCTAGTACCTTGGCGGGAGGTATATTGACAAACCGCTCTCTCTCTCTCTGAGAAAATAGCTGCATGGTGGATAAACTAACTCTAATTGATCGTCGTCAACATTCAGCGGGACGTACAGATGTTGTTCACCTCAGTGCAGTTCCTCGCTCTGTGATTCTAGAAGGTCCAGTGACACCGACTCTCGTTGTATTCAAAGGCGATAAAGTTCCAGATGTAGAACAATGCCAGATGTGTCCTGCCTACCAAAACAATAGATTTGGTGCATCTTGTAATGGCTTGAGAGTTGATGACCAAGGCAATACTGTTGCTGTAAGGAGGGAGACTAAAACGGGCAGTTGGAATGTTCTTGAAGGTGCAAATGCAGTTCCCTGCTTTGGAAAAAGGTGTGAAGAAGGTGGAATTCCGAAAATATTTACAGATAGTGGTGAGGTATATTTAGCTAGGGCACTTGCAGTCAATCCAATGATAGATGCAAATAACGAATATGCCTCTCTCATCACGGACAATGCTAATCAAGCTTGAGCTGGTGCTATCTTGATACTCCGCTCCCCTTCCCCCCCATACTCCATGCTCATGCATGTCTGATGGGTAGTGATTCGATGCAGACACATATGTACCTATAGTAATATATATGTTTTGGGGTATAATACATAAATTACAGTTTTTATAAAAATGAGTGTTGAAATGACGAATAAAATGTCCTTACGTGTTGTTTCTATCTCAAACCCAACGACTGGAATCGGGTCTAGTTTTGATGTCGCATTATATCCTCCAAGGGCGATAGGTACGATAATGGAGACAATCGAATCTGAAAATATTCTCGAACAAGTTGAAGTTGCGTTACCACCAGATACCCTTGTGAGAAATTGTAAATATTATTGTAAAGATTGTTTCTTCGGTTCGAAATCAGAAGCGCCCGTAAGAAGACAGTCAGATATGGTTGGCAAAAGGACGCCTATGGTAATTCCAACTACAAAACTAGCAGATATTGAAGGACTTAAGGTTTCATGCAACATGTTTAGTGAGACGGGTGGAATTCTTAACAAAGTAACAAAGAAAACTAACAATTCAGGTTCAGTAGCAACATTTTCGGGTTACAATCCAAATGACATCAATCAAGAAATTCCCACTTATAAGCTAGTGCAACTTGCAAAAAATGCTGGTGCACTTTGTCTTCAGGATGCTCCAAATATATTTCTGGGTAAAGATGGGAAGCCACTTCCATACATAACCCCAAAAATAAGTGATGTTTAGGGACTGATACCTGTCATCGCTTCTGATGTATGTTGGTGCTATATCTGATGCGTAGCTGTGTGTGGAGATGTGTTTTGATATATTGACAGAATGTGGATTCTGACTAGAATACCTCCTTAGTATGATTGATAGCTGCCGATTTATTACAAAAACCATTTATATAGGGGATAAAGTTATTATAGGAGTGAATCGTAGTCATTCACCGGGTAATTCTGGCGTTACCCGCGATCCGGATAGGATACCGGCTACATGTATAGGATGTCCCTTTGCAATGAAAGTGGGGGGGGATCCTGCCTACGGCCCTTCCTGCACTACACTTGAAGGGAAACATGATGACCCCTACAATGCATTTAGTGCTACCTTATACAAAAATAATAACCCTGTAAATCTTGCAAGTGCCCCATGTTCCAACAAAGCCACAACTGTTTAGTTGATTCAATAGAAAGGGTTATGTCCATGACAAAGTATGATTCTGTAGACTTTCTTCAATCTTGATTGTCCTGGCATGATCTCCCCCATACTCCATATACACATGCGTCCCAGGATACGTGGGCGCGCCTCTCTCAGGCCATTCGATGCAGATGATGGAAGGTAGAATTTGAGCTGCAAGCTGCGAGCTACGAGATTCACCTCCTTTGCAGGGAGTCGGGATGACGGGATCGGTCAAACCCGTCAGCTGCGAGTTGCGAGTTTGGACAGTTGAATCTTGGAATTTATTTGGAACTTGGTCCGCCTTGGAGGACTTGTCCGCCGTGGCGGATTGCGAACTTGGAATTTGGCTATTAGCATTTACATTATTTGCAGATTGCATATTGGAAATTGCAAATTGGCTCCCTATAAGTCTCTCAAGCTGCAATGATTCCACATCCTCCTTTGACTCGAAGTTATACAGATCTACATGGTAGAGCTTCACACGATCATTCACATACTCCTGCATCCCGACATACGTCGGTGAGGTGATGTGATCAAATCCAAAGTGACGCGCGATCCCCTTCACAAAGTGAGTCTTGCCTGCGCCGAGATCACCGTGAAGATACACAATAAATTGGGAATTGATAGTTGATAGTTGAGAACGGTGAGCAGAGAGTAATCCAGTGATAAAATCTTCTGCCACAATCATCGTCTCCTCGGGAGAGTGGGTCACGATCGTCTGTCCCGCACCTGTGCCACGCAATACTTTCGGAGTAGGTGAGGTGAGATCGAGTACCGTCGAAGGGGGATGATGAGGCAGCTCACCGATATCGATGAGGAGGTCGAGGTGTGCCAGCTTTCCGGGGGAAAGCTGGCGCAGGAGCGCCTGTACGCTGTAGCAGGATGATTTGCCTGCGAGGTTTGCCGAGGTGGCAGTGACGGGCTTGCCAAACATGCTCACCAGCGTTGTCACAAAGTCTGCGCGAGAGATCCCTGCCTTCGCAGGGATGACATCCTTAGATTGAGAAGCCTCAAGCTCCGAGCCAAGAGTTTGGACATTTGAATTAGTATTCTTAAAATTATTTGCAGATTGCATATTGGGAATTGCAGATTTGTGCCCAATCAGTCTCACTCCCAACGTCCCCTTTTCAGACTCGAGGAGCGTGGACACTGTTCCCCGAGACGGGAGAACGAGGGTATACGGTCCAGGAAGGAGGGAGCGCGCCGACTCAGTCAAGCCACTCGTATCCACCACCTCACTCATCATGTCTATGCTACCTACAAATACGGAGATCGCTTTGCCCACTGGCCTCTCCTTAAAATCTATGAGTTTTTTCACTGCGCTTTCGTTTGTCGCATCGACCAGGATTCCATAGACTGTGTCTGAGGGACACACGACGATACCACCTGCGGTGAGGGTCGTGAGTGTACGCTCCAGAGACGATGGTGACAGGTCAAATACCGTATGCGGTGACATGGCAGTATTGTAACAAACATCGCTATGTATCGTGCTACAATAGGCACCTCATGGCAACACCCATCAAACCACCAACCAAAAATCAAAAACCATTCAAAGTGCGCGAGTTCAGCTTTCAGTTTGATATCCGTACGATATTTATCTCCATTCTCGTCCTCCTCCTCGTGAGCTCAGCCATTTCCTCCATAACCGGCGAAGTAGGCAAAAATTTCCCTGAAAAATCAGTAACTGAGATCATCAAAGACATAAAAGACGAAAAGGCCGCAAAGGTGCAGATCGTCGAAGACCAAGTCATCGTGACCTACAAAGGTGACGGTACCAAAGGTGCACGAACGACCAAAGAGTACGGTGAGAGTTTTCTAAAGACTCTCAAAGACTCTGGAGTCGATGTGACAAAGGTGAAGATCGAAGTGACCAACACGAGCACCATGACGATGATCGCGGGAGTGCTGTCAAATATCCTCCCACTCCTTTTCGGTCTGGGGATCTTTTACTTTATATTTAAACAAGCGCGCGGCGCCCAAGAGGGCATGTTTAGCTTTGGAGCCAATCGTGCAAAACGCGTACACAAGAGTATGCAAAAGGTGACATTCGCAGATGTAGCAGGTCTGGACGAGCCAAAAAAGGATCTCCTCGATATCATCAACTACCTCAAAAATCCGACCAAGTACAAGGATCTCGGTGTCAGACCTCCCCGGGGGGTCATCATGGTCGGACCTCCGGGCAGTGGCAAGACACTCCTCGCTCGCGCAGTAGCAGGTGAGGCACAGGTGCCTTTTTTTAGCGTATCTGGATCTGAGTTTATGGAGATGCTCGTGGGCATCGGCGCCGCACGGGTGCGCGATCTCTTTGCGATGGCCAAAAAGGCCTCACCCTCGATCATTTTTATAGATGAGATCGACGCGATCGGCAAGGCACGAGGGCAGGGATTTATGCCTAGTCACGATGAGCGTGATCAGACGCTGAATCAGATCCTCGTCGAAATGGATGGATTTAGTGCAAATGACAATGTAGTCGTGATGGCATCGACCAATCGTGCAGATCTGCTGGATCCTGCATTCCTCCGCACCGGACGATTTGACAAACGCATACTGCTCGAACGCCCAGGTATTGCCGCGCGCAAGCAGATCCTCGAGCTCCATGCAAAAAACAAAAAAATCCATGCAGACTTAAACTGGGATGAGGTGGCTAAGCTGACCGGTGGCTTTAGCGCGTCAGATCTCGAAAGCGCGGTAAATGAGGCGATGCTGCTCACTATCAAAGATGGGCGCAAAGACTGCACACTCGAGGATATGAAAACGGCGATTGACAAGATCAAAAAGGGCTCGATCGTAAACTTTGACGCAGGCGCGAGCAAAGGCATCTCAGCTGATATGCCAAAGACGTCTTTTTCAGACGTGGCGGGGATCGATGAGGCGCGCAACGAACTGGAGGAAGTCGTCGACTACCTCCGCAATCCAGACAAGTACGCGAGAGTAGGCGCGCGTATCCCCAAAGGCGTCCTCCTGTCAGGTCCTGCAGGCTGTGGCAAGACCCTACTGGCAAAGGCAGTAGCTGGTGAAGCTGGCGTACCTTTTTTCTCCTCATCGGGATCAGAGTTTGTGGAGATGATCGTGGGAGTTGGCGCAAAGCGTGTCCGCGAGCTCTTTGGCGCGGCTCAAAAAAGCGCCCCTGCCATCATATTCATCGATGAGATCGATGCGATCGCACGAGCCAGATCCAGTTCGCTCTCTATGGGATCAAACTCAGAGCAAGAGCAGACGCTGAATCAGATCCTCGTCGAGATGGATGGATTTGTACCGAGCATGAACGTAATCGTGATGGCAGCGACGAATCGTCCTGACCTCCTCGATCCCGCACTCCTCCGTCCCGGGCGGTTTGATCGTCGCGTCTCTGTCGACTATCCAGATGCGGAGGGACGTAAAAAGATCCTCCTCATCCACTCGAAGGGCAAGACCTTTGCACTTGATGTGAACTGGGAGGCAGTCGCAAAGCGCACGATCGGCTTCTCTGGTGCCGAACTAGAGAATACCTTGAACGAGGCAGCGATCCTCACCGCACGCAATAGCGAAGACATGATCACTATGCACAGTATCGAGGAGTCCGCTACCAAGATGAAGCTCGGACCCGAGAAAAAGCGTCTCCAGTCAGACTATGATCGCAAGCTCACGGCCTACCATGAGGCAGGCCACGCGATCGTTTCTCACTTTCTCCCGCATACCGATGCAGTACATCGCATCTCGATCGTGTCTCGCGGGATGTCTCTCGGACACACCCTGATCCCACCTGCGACTGACAAGGTGCACGAGACCAAGACGCACCTCATCGAGCGGATCGCCGTGATGATGGGAGGCCGCGCTGCAGAGGAGATATTTTTCAAAGAGATCACGACAGGTGCGGCAAATGATTTTAACCAGGCGACTTCCATCGCACGCGCGATGGTGACTGAGTATGGCATGAGTCCCCTCGGACCCATCAATCTCGGCGCGACTCACGATATCACCGACTACCGAGTCGGGTACCGCGAGGAGTCCATCAGCCAAGACATGATGTCCAAGGTCGATGGAGAGATCCGCAAGATCCTCGATCAAGGCCTCTCTGATGCGATGACTCTCATCAAGTCGAAGCGGAAGGAGATGGACGCCGTCTCCCTCGCCCTGCTGGAGAAGGAGAATATGGATAAAGAGGAGTTTGAAAAGATTGTTGGGGAGAAGGTCAATCCAACCAGTGTATAACAACTATTAATCACAGTTCTTACGTACAGGTGTCATTGCTTAATATGAGAAAGTGCTGGGAGTGAAGAAGCGTGTATAATCCTCTCATGCCCCCAAACTCCTCATCATCATTCCGCAAGCCGTTGCGTCACTCAGGGCGTACCAAGCACAGCGCGGTATCAAAGCCACCTCAGATCAAAAGGCAACATGCAAAGCATCAAGGAATGCATGAGGGAGGCATGCACACTCTCTTTGTCGATGGTTCAAATCTGTATAGTGCTCAGTACAAGCTCTTTGGTCCAGACAAGTACCTCCTCTTCCCGAAGTTCGTCGAGCAGATCGAGCTCCTTACCACACGTGTATACAAGAATATTTTCTTCTATGCTTCCTACACACCTCGCACTGCCGAACAGACTGATGCTGAGAAGGCATTTTCAAAAAATGAGTATCTCTTTTATAAATCTGCAAAGAAAGAACGTCGTGTGGTATTTTTTACTGGATATAGATCTCCCACCTCAGGCAAAGAAAAGGAGGTTGACGTCAAAATCACCGCGGATATGGTCAGCATGGCGCTGATGGGCGAGCTCTCCTCCATCCATCTATTGACAGGTGATGCAGACTTTCTCCAATCTCTCGAAACCATCAAAAAGTACAAGCCAGATCTTCCCATGCGTCTCGTCTGTGTAGAAAATAGGCCGCTCTACAAGGGTCTCTATGCATACCCCTCAGATATCATTCAATTTTCTGAGAAGCCCCTCAAGCTCGCCAAGAAAGCTACCATTCACCGGATAAAAAAAGACCACGCAGCTTTGTGCGTGGCTAAGATATAACCATTTTACTGTACTTGTCTCATATGTCAACACTCCTCATCATCGACTCACATGCCCTGATCCACCGCGCCTACCACGCTATCCCTCCACTAACCCGCAAGGATGGTACGCCCACAAATGCCATCTATGGCTACTTCTCCATGCTGCAAAAGACGATCATCGATCTGAAGCCGAGTCATATCGTCGCTGCATTTGATACCCCCACTGAATCATTTCGCAAAAAGATCATCAAGACCTACCAAGCGACACGCAAGCCGACTGAGGACAATCTGAAGGTCCAGTTTGACCTCGTCAAAGAAGTCCTGGATACGACAGGCATCAAGAGATATGAGACGCCAGGCTATGAGGCTGACGACACCATAGGGACGCTGGCGGTGAAGGCTCACGAGGCTGATCCTACGCTCCGTATCATCATATTTTCTGGGGACAAAGATATGTTTCAGCTCGTGAACGATCAGATCAGCGTGCTGACGCCTCAGATCGGATTTGCTACCAGTGTCCTCTACACCCCTGAGCTCGTGAAAAAAAAGATGGGAGTACCTCCGGATAAGGTCGCTGATATAAAGGCACTCATGGGCGACTCTTCTGATCACTATGCGGGGCTGAAAAATATCGGCCCCAAAACAGCGACAAAGCTCATCGAGGAGTATGGGACAACCGAGAATATGGGAGCGCGATTTGACGCAGAGACTATGGAGACGCTCCGCGTGATGAAGCAGGTATCGACCATCGTCACCGATCTGCCTGATGTCACCGTAGATCTCAATGCTCTCGAGTTTCATGGATTTCCTGAGACGTTTCGAGAAGGTCTGCAAAAGTTTGAGCTCTACTCGCTCATCCCCCGTTTCTTCCCCAAGGCAAAGGTAGAGAAGGTGAAGGTGGAAAAGAAAAAGATTGATAGTGGACAGGAGGGGTTGTTTTAATAGCTCACCTTAGGCATACTACATATGTCATTGCGAGGATCCGCCAACTGGCGGAGACGTCGCAATCTCCCAATGCATAGGATTGCCACCCCGCCATAGCGGGGCTGGCTGTCGTCGCCTATGGACTCCTCCTCGCAATGACATACATCAAGGCTTGATGCGACACGTGCGTAAGGTGAGTTAATAGAACTACATGCGGAAGTCATGGTTCGTCAAGCTCACCATGACTTACAGATCTCCTCACCATGACAAGCAGAGCTTCTGTGCTATTGAATCTCGTCACCCAATTTTGCATTTTACCTTTTGCATTTTGAATTTACTATGCGGGCACTGATGTGGGATCCTCTACTCCATTTTGCACTCTACCATTTGCATTTTGCACTATTTGACTGTCACACTCTTTGCCAGGTTACGTGGCTTGTCAGGATCGAGTCCACGTCCAACGGAGAGATAGTAGCCGAGGAGCTGGCCTACGATCGCATTCGTGAGTGGGGTCAGCAGTTCACCCCGCAGTGTCGGAATATGGATGTCATACTCAGGCGCACCCTCTGGCGAGATGCCGATGATGAGAGCTCCCCGCGTCTTCAGCTCTGTCGCAGACGAGAGCACCTCACGCTTCACCTCGTCCTCGTTTGCCACGACGATACAAGGTGTACCTTTTTGGATGAGCGAGATGACGCCATGCTTTAGCTCACCACATGCAAATCCCTCTGCATGGATGTAACTCGCCTCCTTGATCTTTAGCGCCACCTCTAGGGCTACTGGATACTGATCGTACTTGCCTACTACATAGATATCTTGGGAGGTGAGGAGACCTGCAGCGATGTCTTCGATGGATTTGAGAAGGGTCGGAGAGAGCCAGGAAGCGAGCTGCGAGCTATCAGCTACAGGCTTAGAAACATGATCATGAGATCCTTCGCTTCGCTCAGGATGACACGCGCAAGCTAGGTTGTACATCGTGGCAGTTTGGGCAGTGAATGCCTTTGTGGATACGACACCGATCTCGGGACCTGATCCCACTGAGAGGACGGTGTTTGCCAGTCGCTCGAGGGTACTCGATCTCGCATTTACGACGGCGACGAGTGTCGCACCCCTCGCTTGCGCAGCCTTGACCGCGATGAGGGTATCGGCAGTCTCTCCACTTTGAGATATGGCGATGACCATAGATTTATCGTCCAGCAAAGGCACGAAGGCGAGCAGCTCATTTGCGGGTATTGCATCGACTGCTATACCCGCATGTGCAAAGAAATACTTTGCAATGAGGGCACAATAGAATGCAGTACCGCATCCGGTCAGGATTACTCGTGATGATTTTGGGATACGTGTAGCTAGCTCAGCTATAGAATCGTCGTTCAACTTCAGTGCACGGGGTATGGTCACAGACTGTTCAACAATTTCTTTGAGAGTAAAGTGACGATATGCACCTTTTTGTGCAGTCTCAACAGACCAATCAATAGTCTCCAGTTCAAGTTTTTTTTCCTTACCCGTCTTCGTGTCATATATCGATGCACCTTTGCGCGTGAGGTGTACTGTCTCTCCATCGCGGAGAAAATATATCTGTCTGGTGTAGGGCAGCAGTGCGGTGACATCTGAGGCCAGGAGCAGCTCATCATCACTGACTCCGACCACCAGCGGAGAACCATCTCGACATGCCACTACCTCCTCAGAACGCACATCCATAGCTACTATCGCATTTGATCCCACGAGATCGTGGAATGTCTGGAGTACCGCATCTTTAAAGCTTTTAGCTGTAGATGCTTTTTGATCGATCAGATGCGCAACTACCTCAGTATCTGTTTGTGATTCGAACACCACTCCTGACTCGAGTAGACGAGCTTTCAACTCCTGATAGTTTTCTACTATGCCGTTGTGTACGACTGCTATCGTTTTGGATGTGTTGAGATGAGGGTGCGCATTTGCATCAGTCACTCCTCCATGTGTGGCCCAGCGCGTGTGTCCTATCGCGAGATCAGATGACTCCAACGTAGTACGAGCTTCACCAATCTTTCCAATATGCTTCTCTACAGTAATTTTACCTTTTTCATTTTCAATTTTTGATTTGACTGCGATCCCCCACGAATCGTACCCTCGATATTCGAGCGTCTTGAGTGCGGCGAGCGTGAGCTCAGCTGCGTTTTGTTTGTGACCAAGATATGCAAATATGCCACACATAGGATGGGACTAACTGGTATGTGATACTGAGTCAGTATACCTCTTTTTGGCTGGGCGCCACTCCATGACCGTGCCTGATGCTACGATAACCCACCCGATGATCGGCCCCCCGATCGGGATGGCACGAGAGAGCACGAGATGGATCACGCGCTCCACACGGGCGCTCTGACGCTCTGTGATGAGTGAGTTGCGCGTCTGCTCGACAAGTGAATCCTCGATGTGCTTGCTGTACTCAAATGAAAAAAGGAGCAGTGCAAATCCTCCCAGCAGAAGGATCTTGCCCCGCGTAGGGTGCATAAATGCTCGAAAAAAGTACCAACAGAGTCCTCCGAAGTACAGCATCGGCTGCCAGTTGTGCAGGAGGAGGAAATAGATGGTGTATAGAAAGTTTTGCTGGGTATCGGGAGACATGGGGGGGAGGGAAATTTACAATAGCAATCTACAATTCATAATAATTTAAATTCAAATTTGCATTTATACTATTTGCAAATTGTACATTGTGGATTGAAAATTTTATTTCACGATAACCATCTCCTCCAAACGGACGCCGCCAAGACCCGAGATATAGATCCCTGGCTCGATAGTGATGACATGTCCTGATTGTAGTACATCTGTGGACCGATGGGAGACATGTGGGAGCTCATGCACCTCCATCCCCACCCCGTGACCGAGCGAATGGGTGAACTGCTCGCCGTACCCTGCCGCCTCGATGATGGTGCGCGCGGTCGCATCAAGATCCTTGAGGGGAGTGCCTGCGACCGCGCGCATGATGGCGGCTTCTTGAGCTCTTTCAACAACCGCATAGATCTCATGAAGCTTTTGTGGCGCATCTGGCATGAGGATCGTGCGGGTGAAGTCGCTGCAGTATCCATCGACCTGTGCACCAAAATCGATAATGACGGCATCTGTCGACTTGATGGCACGATCAGTCACCGTCGCGTGTGGAAGCGCTGAGTGAGGTCCACTGGCGACGATGGTCTCAAAAGATGCACGCTCAGCACCAAGAGACTTCATATAGTACTCGAGCTTTGCCGCCAGCTCGCGCTCGATCGCGCCTACCTTGATCTCAGGAAGTAGTTGTTCGTATGCATGCAGCGCCACCTCCTGCGCTTTTCTTAATTTCACTATTTCATCTCGTTTCTTTATTTCTCTCATTTTTTGCATCACCCCATCCTCTGGTATCACCTTCAGTCCGAGCTTTTCCAGTGACGGCACGGTGGCATAGGAAGTCAGGCGTGAATCGATATGTACATTCGTTACTGAATGCTTTTTTATAAGGTCTGTCAGCGCCTGGATCTGTGTGTAGTCTTTGTGGATTTGAATGATTTCTAAACTTGCTATCTGCTTGCAGCTCGCAGCTTGCAGCTCCCTTTTGCCTTGCTCCCAATACCTTCCATCGAGAAGAAGAAAGCCAAGTCCTCGCGCATGAGATCCTTCGCTGTCTCTCAGGATGACTGATGATGGAGACATGGACCCTGGGTCGGAGCCCGGGGTGACAGGCGCCACAGAGGAGAGCAGAACTAAAACTGAGTCGCTGCCAGAAAACCCCGTCAGATACCGGGTAGCCGGCTGACCAGATCCTTCGGTGTTGGTGAGGAGAATGGGAAGCTTCATAATAAACTTATAGTAATTGCTCTTGACAAAACTCTCTCTCTCTCTGAGATACTTAGAACATGAGTAAAGCACAAAAGTCTGTAGGGTGCCTTATGGGCACCATCGTCCTTATAATCGTACTGGGGATCGTGCTCGTCGCGGTCGGCCAGGTTAACCAATCGACAGTCGTTGCCCAGGTTGGCAACCTACTGATGCTGACAGGAATGGTATTCGGTTTACTGTTCCTAGGACTCGGCATTATTGCAGAGTACCTCTAAGTAAACCCACCCCTTGTTGCTTGCTCAAGCAAGCACTATGAGTATCGACTGGCTCTTTGAGCCAACTCGAGACAAGTAGTTGTGACGTCGCAAGACGTACCACAGATGAGGGAGTGGGCCCTTTCTTTTTTTTAACCTTCTTGGTATCTCTCGACTCCGCTCGAGATGGCATCCTGCAAATCCCAATTATTAATTATGCCCCATGGCATTTCTTATACTTCTTCCCACTCCCACAGGGACAGGGATCGTTGCGCCCTACACCCTTGTATTCATTTACCATTTGAGTCGTAGGAGCTGAAGTGTTTGACGGATTTTGCACTATACCCTTTGCACTTTGCGCTTGCTCATAACTGTTCGTCCCGCTCGCCGCATGCATGATCAGCTGCTTTGGCTTTGTGGGTGTTGCGCGTACCGCTTCCTCGATCTCAGGGCGAATCTCGACAGACATCAAGCGCTTTACCACTTCATAATCTATATCAGCAACGAGCTTTTCAAACATCGTAAATGCCTCATTTTTATACTCAATGAGTGGGTCCATCTGGGCGAATCCACGCAAATTGATCCCGTCGCGAAGCTCGTCGATCGAGGTCAGATGGAGCGTCCAGAACTGATCGATCGTCGAGAGAAATATACTCCGCACGACAGAGAGCCAGACCTCATGAGGTACACCTGCGGCTTTTTTGCGCACCACCTCAAGTACCGCATCGCCGAGATCTTTTTCGATACTGATGAGATCGCCTTTTGAGATGATATCAGTCACATATGACTCATCGAGTCCAAAGAGGACCGTCATATCCTTGTCAAACTCGCTCCTCGTCGCCGACTGCTCGTCTTGCTCCCCGATCGCGAGAGTACTCCCGATCATCTGACGGAGGATGAGGAGGAGCTTGTCATCTACGGTCTTTTGGATATCCTTCGAGTCGCGCGAGAGTGCCTCGAGCATCTTGCGTCTGAGGCCATAGATGATCTCGCGCTGCTTGTTCAGCACATCGTCATACTCCACGAGGTGCTTACGAATGTCAAAGTTGTGCCCTTCGACCTTTTGCTGCGCTGACTCAAGTGCTTTATTTACCATCGAGTGAGACAGTGGCTGATCCTCAGGAAAGTTAAAGTACGTCATGAGGCGTGAGATCTGTTCGCCACCAAAGATACGCATCATATCATCCTCCAAAGAGACAAAAAATTGCGAACTCCCTGGATCACCCTGGCGACCTGCACGACCACGGAGCTGGTTATCGATACGTCGAGATTCGTGGCGCTCCGTGCCGATGACGGCGAGACCGCCGAGAGCCACTACCTCGTCATGCATCCCTTTGTCTGCGCCACCGAGGATGATATCGACTCCACGTCCTGCCATGTTGGTGGCTACCGTGACAGCTCCTCGCTCCCCTGCTTTGGAGATGATGGCTGCTTCTCGCTCGTGGTTTTTGGCGTTGAGCATCTCATGAGGGATGCCTCGTTTGTGGAGGAGTTTGGACAGATGTTCGTTTTTTTCGATCGAGGTCGTGCCCACGAGGACGGGACGTCCGATGGCGTGCTGCTTGGCGATCTCATCAGCGACTGCCTCGTACTTACCCTTCTCGGTCTTGTAGATCATGTCAGGCAGATCCTTGCGTCCAATGGGGCGATGCGTCGGGATGATGAGCACATCTGTGTGGTATATCTTGTTAAACTCCTCTGCCTCTGTCGCAGCAGTACCTGTCATGCCTGAGAGCTTTTTGTACATGCGGAAGTAGTTTTGGAGTGATACCGTGGCGAGCGTGCGCGACTCGCGTTTTATACTCACGTTTTCCTTGGCCTCTATCGCCTGATGGAGACCTTCCGAAAAGCGACGACCCTCCAGCAGTCGGCCTGTAAACTCATCCACGATCACGACCTCTCCAGCCTGGACGATGTAATCTTTGTCGAGCTTAAAAAGTGTCTCGGCTTTGAGCGCTGCCTCTACATAAAACAGTGTTTCATAATCTTTTTCATAGAGATTAGATACTCCCAGCATAGACTCGATGTGTACCACACCTGCATCAGTCAGGTGGACGGTACGCTGCTTTTCGTCTATGAGATAGTCGGTGGCTGCATCTAGTCTCTTCACTAATTTTGCATACTCGTAGTAGCGACTCACCTCACGCTCCACGGGAGCCGAGATGATGTGGGGAGTGCGTGCTTCGTCAATCAAAACTGAATCAGCTTCATCCACGATCGCAAAATGAAAGCCGCGCTGGACCAATCGAGATGGGTCATCTGCCATATTGTCGCGGAGATAATCAAATCCAAACTCAGAGTTGATACCATACGCGATATCTGCCTGATAGGCCTCGGCACGTGAGACGGGGCGGAGCTTTGCGAGTCTGTCATCAGCACTCCCACCTCCCTCATAGGTAGGATCAAAGATGAATGATGCCTCTGAGATCATCGCCGAGGTCGACATACCGAGGAAATGAAATACCTGTCCCATCCATCCCGCGTCACGACGCGCGAGGTAGTCGTTCACGGTGACCAGATGCGCTCCATTGCCTGTCAGCGCGTTTAGATACAGTGCGAGCGTGGCAGTCAGTGTCTTGCCCTCTCCTGTCTTTTGCTCGGCGATGTGACCCTCGTGGAGGGCGATGGCCGCGATGAGCTGTGTGTCAAAATGCTTCTGGCCGAGGGTGCGATGAGCCGCCTCTCTCACGAGCGCAAAAGCCTCGGGGAGCACGCTATCTAGCTTTGATGCGTCACCACCTACGATCTCGCGGAGTGCTTTGGTACGAGCTGGAAAGTCTGCATCGGACATCGCCTCAACCGCGGGGACAAAGGTACGAACTTTTGAAACAATAGCTTTCAACCGGTGTATCTGTCTGGTGTTGAAGTTTAGGAGGTTTTTGATAGTGGTGAGCATACGTGAGGGCTAGTATACGAGAGAACATGCTGGTTTTCATGGGGAAATGGGGAAGTAATGAATAATGGAGAATTGGTAATGGAAAATTGACAACGTATACAGTATTCCTTCGATTCGGGTCCTTTCCAAACTCCCCCTCGTCCGCCGAGTCGGCGGACGAGGGGGTGATCCTGTCCCGCCATGGCGGGACGACGAAACAATCCCTTACTATTTGAGATTGCCACGGCTCTCTCGTCATGGCGAGAGAGCCTCGCAATGACATACAACAAGACAGGAGGTAGTAAACGAGCATGATGAATTAATGAAGGATGTCTGTCACTTTCACTTTGCAAAATACGTCGCGGGGATGTGGAGGAGCCTGGTTGCAGTGACTTTATCAAACTTTTCGGTGATGGACTTCAGCTTGTATACCACGTGCACCGTGTCGCCTTCTTTGATCTTTGAGAGGCTCCCCGCTGACGCCGCATGTGTGACAGGGAGCAGTTGCTGGATGATAGTCGAGCTATCCACTGCCACGGTGATGGAGTCCTTTTCAAAGGTGTCGATCTTGAGGGTAGAAGTGGCCGTGTTGATCTCGACTACTCTCCCCGCCTTTTGCTGATAGATCTCGTCTTTGTATATCTCATTTGCTGAGATAGTGGTGTCTGTGCGGGGACCTACGACTACGATATAGCTACCGGGAATGATCTCCTTTTTGGTCACTTCCTCCTGGATGGTCGAGGTAAAGCGATAATACTTCGTCAGTGTCTCATCCAAGTCGATCGTCTCCTTTCGGCCAAAGAGTGACTCGATGACGTAGCGCTTTTCGGTATCCTCTATGATCTGACCTGCCACTGCTTGTTGATCCTTTTTGCGCAGCTGTGCTACATGACTCGCGATCTTATCGCGCAGGGTCTTGATCTCAGCTGATGGCGAGGCGAGAAGCGCAGAGGTGCTTGCAAGCTCTGTAGAGGGCGCTACTGAGGGAGATTGCGCACGAGTCCACAACGGAAGAGAAAGTATGATGATGGCACAGATGGTGACGAGGGTGCTTATGCGTATCATAATGATGGTGCAATGCGATATATATATACTGACTTTTGGACAGGGGTACTCCCGTTTTCAGGATAGGAGTAGACCGTGATGGCATTCTCTCCGAGCGCGAGTGGCATATCTATCGAAAACGTTGATGTCGCCAGCTTGAGCGTCTTGGTGATGATGGGCGACATGACGATAACGAGTGATTTGTTTGCGGTGGTGCCCTGGATGGCTATAGTCTTTGCCTCAGTGAGTGAGCCAGAGCTGGGAGCGGTCAGCTCGAGCGAAGGCATCACCACTATAGCGGGTGGAGCCACGGTAGGGACGAGAGTCGCTGATGACGTGGCGACTTGGTTCTTGGCTTGCAGAGATTGCTGTCTCCTGATAGACATGTATACGACTCCCGTAGCCACTAAAACCCCAAAGACGAGGCCGAGCACGATGGCGATGAGAGACTCTTTGTTCATACCGTACTTCGACTGTACCAGAAAGAGTGACAACTTGCAAGTTTCGGGCATAGCATCGAGCTAGACGAGGCATCTGTTAGATTCACTTTTTGTGATTTATGATGTATGATTTGCCTCACTATGATGACTCATATCGAGCTCCGCACACGTATCGCTGCATTTTGGCAAAGTCGAGGTCATGTCATGGTCCCCGGCATCCCGCTCATCCCTCAAAATGACTCGACCACACTTTTTACAGGCTCAGGTATGCAACAGTTTGTCCCAAACCTCATGGGTGAGCCACATCCATCTGGTACAAAAGTATGGAACATCCAGCGCTGTGTGAGGGCACAAGATATCGATGAGGTAGGCGATAACAGGCATGATACCTTTTTTGAAATGGTGGGTAACTGGAGCTTTGGCGACTATTTCAAAAAGGAACAGCTTCCCTGGATGTGGGACCTCTACACAAATAAAGACTATGGCTTTGGTCTAGATCCGAGTCGGTTATATGTGACGGTATTTGCGGGCGAGGGTGCTCTCGGACCTGATACTGAGTCGATAGAGATCTGGAAAGAAATATTTGCGAATGCTGGAATCAAAGCTGAGGTGGGTACTGAGGAGACCTTTCACAAAGATCAGCGTATCACGCTCTATGGCGCCAAAAAGAACTGGTGGTCACGTGCAGGCGCTCCCTCAAATATGCCCGCTGGTGAGATAGGTGGACCTGACAGCGAGCTCTTTTATGACTTTGGTGAAGAGCACATTGACAAGTCATCGCCAGATCAGTCCTATCATCCAAACTCAGACAGTGGGAGGTTTATCGAGATCGGCAACTCGGTCTTTGTACAGTATATAAAGGAGGCTGATGGTTCACTCAAAGTGCTGCCAAAGAAGAATGTAGATTTTGGTGGCGGATTTGAGCGCATCTTGGCTGCAGTACATGGGACCAATGACATCTTTACCACTGATGTGTTCGCACCTATCGTCACCTCGCTCATATCAAACTATGCAGAGCTCGAGCCCGCACACAAGCGAAATATCCGTATAGTCGCCGATCACATTCGAACTGCGGTCAACATGGCTGCAGATGGGATCGTGCCAGGTGCCAAAGAGCAGAGCTATGTCATGCGTCGTCTCGTGCGGCGCGCGGTGCGCGCCGCACAATCCCTCTCCATCGCTCCCTCACAGTTGCAAAGTGCGGTCGCTGCTACCGTACAGATTTTCACCTCTACGTATCCAGCAGTGAATAATCCTCAGGTGATATCCATCGTGATGGATGAGATCACAAAGTATTTACAGACGCTAGAAAATGGAAAGAGAAACATTGAACGATTTATCAAATCAAAGACTGTCATTTCGAGCGAAGTCGAGAAATCTCAAGCGATAATCGATGGGAAAGACCTCTTCGCCCTCTACCAGTCTACTGGTGTTCCCGTCGATGATGTGGCAGATATCGCACGCGAGCTGGGGGCTACTGTCGATATAGCTGGCATAGAGGAAGCCAAGAAAGCACACGCAGACGCCTCACGAGGTGCAAGCGAACAGAAATTTAAGGGAGGTCTCGCTGACAGCAGCGAACAAGTCGTGAGGTATCACACCGCGACACACTTGATACACAAAGCGCTCTTTGACACCTGTGGAGCCACGGTGAAGCAAGAGGGGTCAAACATCACCGGCGAGCGCCTACGCTTTGACTTTGCCTGTGATCACAAACCTACACCTGATGAGATTGTTCAAATCCAGTCACTCGTGAATGAAAAGATCCAGGAAAATCTCCCAGTGACCTATGTAGTTATGCCCAAAGATCAAGCGATCGAGCTCGGTGCGAAGTCATTCTTCCGTGAGAAGTATCCCGACGAAGTGAAGGTATATTTTGTCGGATCCTCAATCTCCGAAGCCTACTCAAAAGAGTTGTGCGGAGGACCACATGTGAAAAATACCAGCGAAATCGGCTCTATCGAAATATACAAGTGTGAAAAAATTGGCAAGCAAATTTTCCGAATATATGCAAAGTAATCACTTAACCCAAAGTTTGTTCAAAATACTTTTTGAACGCCCTCGCTCAGAAAGGGCTATGTATTTGTGGGTTGCAACTGTCTTGCAGCTTCTGTTTCTTTTAGGAGCTCTTAGTATCACTGACCTCTCTCCAAGCCAATCGGTTTTTGGCTATGTAAGTACAGGCATCTTTGTTGCAGTTCTCATACTTGCATTCTTTTCCCTTCTATACACTGCTTTTGCCTATATACATTATGGAGTATGTCGCCTGTGTACTGTCGTGCCCCGCTTCCGCGAGAACGCTCACAGACACATGCGACTCTGGGAACCAGCCATCACAGTTAGTTATTTGCTTTTTGCTGCACCGATGCTCGTCCTCGGCACCACACCCATTTTCTTTTTGCATTTGGATTGGTTCCCTGTGGATGTACTTGGATACATGGAGGAGTCGTTTTTTGTATACGTCTTCTTCTATATCACATCAGCAACCATCCTCCTACTTAGCATTTCTCTACGCAAAAACAGACATGTCGGAGTGCTGATGAGCATGCTGCTTGCGTGCACGTATATATTCTCAGGTATTGGACCAATATACTCACTTTCAATGATTGAAGGACCAGAGCTCTATTCCGACTTCACTACTTTTACTGACACTCATGGCAAATACATCATCAACTATGATGGTGATTACTGGCTGACCTACTATACCGATAAAAATACTTGCTACAGATCATCGATCAAATGTGATCCTGATTGGGTCAAGACCGGCAATGCATCTATCACCTTTTCCCCTATCCCACTGGAGCCATTCCGTGACAAAGAAGTGGTTGTGCATGCCCGCCAACAACGCATCTCGAGCTCACTATCGAATGATCACGACACAATCAGAAAATACTTGTGCATAGGAAGCTATGAGAATTGCAAACCGAGTACTGGTCCTGGCAACTGGTATCGTTCTCCCCTCATCATCAAATCAATCCAACTCAAATGAACACCTCCACCCCCACCCACCTCGGCCTCATACTCGATGGAAACAGGCGCTGGGCGCGTGCTCAGGGACTTCCTACACTCATGGGTCACAAAGCAGGATATGACAACTTCAAGGTGATATCGCGCCATGCATTTGCATCAGGGGTGAAGTATGTATCTGCCTATGCATTTTCGACCGAAAACTGGGACCGGAGTGTGGAGGAGGTGAGCTATCTCATGGACCTCATCAGAGAGATGGTGAAGCAATACGGGCGTGAACTCGAGGCAGAGGGTGTACGGTTTGTCTGGCTGGGATGCAGGACAGAGGCACCTCCTGATATCCTCACCTCGATCGACTCGCTCGAGAAGCAAACAGCACATCTGACCGACAAGACGCTCTGCATGTGTTTTAACTACGGGGGTCATCGAGAGATCGTCGAGGCTATCCATCAGGCAGCGGCAACTGGAATCGATATGAACACGATAGACGAAAAAACCTTTGCAACATTTCTTTATCATCCCGAAGTTCCCCCTGTCGACTACATCATCCGCACCTCTGGTGAGATGCGCATCTCAGGATATATGCTCTGGCGCGCTTCTTATGCCGAGCTCTACTTTAGTGACAAGCACTGGCCCGCATTTACCAAAGAAGATTTGGATGCAGCACTCACAGAGTATGCGAGCCGACAACGGAGATTTGGGAAGTGATATACTACACATCTATGTCAGACGCGATACAGCCCCAACCTCCCCTTACCTCTCTCACCTCCCCAGCTCCAGCAAGTACTATTGCCATCGACGATTTTGCCAAGTGCGATATTCGCATCGGACTCGTCACGGAGGCAAAGCCCGTACCAAACTCAAAGAAGCTCATTCAACTCACTGTAGACTTTGGCACTGAGATCGGTTACCGTACCATCCTGACAGGTCTCCTCTGCTACTATCCTGATACGAGTATTTTCCAAGGGAAAAAATTCCTCTTCCTCGTAAATCTCGCACCCCGCAAGATGGCAGGTATCGAGAGTCAGGGTATGTTTCTCGCACCAGATGGCGCTGAACGACCAACGCTCATCGAAGTACCAACAGATGCAGTCATCGGTGCAAGACTGCATTGATCAACGCTTGAATCTCAAGTCTTCCTCTGATACGATGCGCGTCTATGACACAAGAACTTTCTTTCTCTCAACGGTTTCGTCAAGGTTCAGGTTCAGTCGGCACCGTGCTTGCGGTACTTGTCGCTGTACTCATCGGCTATCTCACCTACAAGATTCAGGATATCGAAAAGCGAGTCGTAAAGATCGAAAAAGGCGGAGTAACTGCACAGCAAGAGCCTCCAAAGGCAGTCGATATGGCAGAAGTTAAAAAGCTTTTTACGAAGGGCAACATCGTACTCGGCAAGCCTGATAGCAAAGTGCTCTTTGTGGAGTTTTCAGATCCCAGTTGCCCCTTCTGTCATGTGGCGAGTGGCTTGAATCCAGAGGTTTCTGGTGATAGATTCAAAACTGTCGCATCAGGCGGCACCTATAGACCCCCCGTCACTGAAATCCGAAATCTCGTGGAGGCAGGCAAGGCAGCATTTGTAGTCCTCTACGCAAATGGACACGGATCGGGAGAGATCGCCGCTCAGGCTCTCTATTGTGCAAACGAAAGGGGAAAGTATTGGGATGCACATGATCTCCTATATGCAAATGCAGGCTACACTCTCATCAATGAGCAAGTAAAAAATGATAAATCTAAATCAGGTGAAATGGCAGCATATCTCAGCAGCGCTGTTGAGCCCACATTTATGACTGAGTGTCTTTCGACAGGGAAGTATGCAAAGAAGCTTCAGGAAGATCAGGCCAAGGCACAAGAGCTCGGCTTTGGAGGGACTCCTATGTTCCTCGTAAATGGCGAGCGATTTAACGGAGCCTATAACTTTGCTGATATGGAGGCAACAGTCACAAAGTTTTTGCAATAACTAGAAATCATAAAGCCCCCCACCATTCGGTGGGGGGCTTATTTTTTTGTGTGATCCCAACCGAATTCCCTGTCCCTGCCCGCAATGCTACGCATACGCGTTGCAGGCGCGGCGCCTCAGGTGGGGAATCGGAGATGAGAATGAAATGTGTGATCCCAACCGAATTCGAATCGGTGTTTACAGGATGAGAACCTGTCGTCCTAGGCCTCTAGACGATGGGACCAAACCAATCAGCAATTTGCAGATGAATTATACCAAAGTTTGATGTCATTGCGAGCGACAAAGGAGCGTGGCAATCTCATATATCATGATTTCATTCCTCATTTTACATTTCCCCCGCCACCCATTACAATCCCATCCTATGTCAAGGAAAATCCAATTCACCAAATCAGGGCACGAGGATGTTGTGCGCGAACTACATACCCTCAAATCATCAAAGCACAGTGAGGCAAAGCTCAGACTCGAGCGCGCGCGCGCGATGGGCGATCTCCGCGAAAACAGTGAGTACCACGCAGCCAAAGAGGATCTGTCGGTCATCGTCGGACGTATGGCCGAGCTAGAGGAGATGCTCCGCTGGGCAGAGATCGTAGACGAATCAGTCAATCAAATTGAGAGTGACTTGGTGCGTTTGGGGTGCAAAGTCGTCCTTGAAAAGAATGGCAAGCGAGAAGAGTACAGTCTCGTGGGTGAATACGAAGCAGACCCTGCAGCCAAGAAGCTCTCACACACCTCCCCTATCGGCTCTGCTCTCGTGGGCAAGAAAAAGGGCGATATCGTCGAGATCACTATCCCCACAGGCAAACACACCTACACGATCGTGGATGTAAAAGTGGGGTGACATTATCTCGACGCGATTGCGCAACTCATTATTGATATAATCCCTGCATGTCGTCTCAACTCATCTCCGATGATTTCATCGGTCAACGCCAGCGTCGCATCGCAAACCTTGACGAGCTCACCAAGCGAGGCATCACCTGCTACCCTGCACAATCTAAAAAAGATACTAATCACGCCACCGCACATGCCGAATACGAAAGTCGGAAGGGCACCACGCTCACTCTCTCCGGGCGCATCATGAAATGGCGCACGATGGGCAAGCTCATATTTGCTGACATCGTCGATCAGACGGGGCGAATGCAAATATGTGTCAGAAAAGATACATATCCAAATGAAGAATCAAATTCCCATCCGCCAGCTGGCGGACAAGTTCCAACTAATGATCTAACTTCAATTGTAAATGACTCGCCTGCATTCGCGAAGGATAACAATGCAGCTGTCATTGCGAGCGACGCCAAAGGCGTCGCGTGGCAATCTCGTCAAAACCAAACTCTCACCTGGGAGGAGCTAAAGTTCATCGATCTTGGTGACTTTATCCAGGTCACCGGACTCCTCGAGCGCACCCAAGCTGGCGAGGTCACAGTCTTTGCAAATGAGATCGTACTCCTCTCAAAAGCACTCCGTCCCTACCCAAATCAGATCGAGGACAAGGATGAGCGCTACCGCAGACGATATGTCGATATGGTGCTCCATCCAAAAGTGCGCGAAGTCATGAAGCGCAAGGCTACCTTTTGGCAGACTATCAGAAAGACGCTTGTTGAGAGAGATTTTACGGAGATATTTCTCCCAGTGCTCGAGCACACGACAGGTGGCGCTGATGCAAAGCCGTTTGTCACGCACCATAACACCCTCGACGAAGACCTCTATCTGAGGATATCGCTCGAGCTCTACAGCAAGCGTGCGATCGGCGCGGGGTTTGAAAAAGTATTTGCCATAGGTCCTGTATTCCGTAACGAAGGGATGAGTGACGAGCACGCAAATGAGTTCAACCATGTAGAGTGGTACTGGGCATATGCGGACTACCGTGATCAGATGGAGCTGACGAAGCAAGTGATCATAGAGACTGCACAAGCGGTATATGGCAAGACGAAGTTCACCACGCGTGGCCACTCATTTGATCTCGCTGATACCTGGAAGGAGATAGATTACACACAAATTCTCAAGGATACCTATGGCATAGATATTTTTGCAGATTCAGATGAGCAGATCGCAAAGGTCGCACTCTCCCACGGTGTCGAGCTCGAGAGTGGAGCTGCAAATCGCCAACGCATGATAGACTCACTGTGGAAACTCGTACGTAAGACGATCTCGGGTCCTGCATTTCTCATCCATGAGCCTGCCTTTATGTCACCACTCGCAAAGGCAAAGACAGATAATCCTCTTCTGACTGAGCGGTTCCATATCATCTTGGCAGGCACAGAAGCTGCAAATGGCTATAGCGAGATCAATGATCCACAATACCAGCTCCAGCAGTTCCGCGATCAGCAAAAGTTGCGCGATGGTGGTGATGATGAGGCTCAGATGCTCGACATCGACTTTATCGAGATGCTCGAGTATGGCATGCCGCCCACCACGGGACTCGGATTTTCTGAGCGCCTGTTTTGGTTTTTCGAGGATATCACCGCACGTGAAGGCGCGATGTTCCCAATCCTCAGAAATGAGGTTGACGCTCTCACGAAAAAGATATATCCGTTTCTTGAAATGCAAAATTTAAAAGGTAAAAATCAAAAGTCTGAAGGCAAACAGGAAACCGTTTCAATGAACATCCCAAAAATGGATAGCGTTCACGTTCCAGGATCAAATACTGCTCATACTCAGGTGTCATCAAGTGGCGGCATTCAACTCACCCGCGATCAGGCACTCGCACTCATCGATGAACATATCAAAAATCCCGGCCTCCGCAAGCATTGTCTCGCAGTCGAGGCAGCGATGGGCGCACTCTACAACCACTTCACCGCCAGTCATCCTGAGCTTGTCGAAGGATCCAATAGGGATGTGTGGACCCTCACAGGACTCCTCCATGACGCCGACTGGGAAGAATGCCGTGAGATGCCTACCCAACACACTCTAAAGACTCTCACCTGGCTGCGAGGTATAGGAGTCGAGCATAACGAGCTCATCGATGCCATACTCACCCATGCACATCATGTGACCTCATACAGACAGCCTTCCTCTCCGCTGGAGTGGTCGCTCTACTGCTGTGACGAGCTCACCGGCTTAATCGTGGCAAATGCCCTCATCCTCCCCAGCAAAAAGCTCGCTGACGTGACAGTCGAGTCAGTGATCAAAAAGATGGGAAGCAAATCATTTGCAGCCGCGATCGATCGCGAGGGGATCAAGATGTGTGAGGAAAAGCTGGGAATAAAGCTCGAGGAATTCGTCAGCATCGTGCTCCATGGGATGCAGGCATCTGCTGATACACTAGGATTATGAAACACTTGATCTTTGACTTTGATGGAGTGCTGGGAGATAGCAAGCAGGCTATAGCTGAGACGCATATAGAGGTGGGAGATGTTAGCAACATGCAGGGAGCAGAACTCATGATGGAGCAATATTTTACTAGTAAGGCACCACTTGCAAAAGAGAAATCCAATCCCCTCGCTCTTGCAAAAAAGCTCGAATGGTTTTCACGTTTCAGTCCTATTCTGTTACGCAAGGGTATACCTTTTTTTGATGGATTTATCTCGGAGATTGCATCCATCTCCGCTCCCGTCAGACTCTCAGTGGTTACTTCGGGTTCACATATATTCATTGACTCATTTGTCCGTCAAATCCCCCTAAGTTTTGATCATGTGCTTTGCTTTGAGGACAGCCCTTCCAAGGAGTCCAAAATAGGCACAATCTGTCAGAACTGGCACGTGAGTGAAAAGGATGTGTACTACTTCACCGATACCAACGCAGATGTGCACGAGCTCGAACACCAGCTCACTCGGACCAAGCTTGCAGGATGCGCGTGGGGGTATGTAGGTGCAAAGTGGCTCGAAAAAGTCCTCCCTACCGACCAGATATTATATAAGTTCAGCGATCTGCATCAGTACCTCGCCACTCACTGACCATGAAATATTCCACCATCCTCTTTGATTTTGACGGTACGCTCGCACACTCTACGGCTGCAATCATGGATGCCATTCGCGAGTCACTCACCTATCACGGGTTAGATTTCGAAAAGCATAAAGAGATATTTAAGGATGGGATAGGCAAACCCATGATTGAGATATATATCAAATATTTTGGTGCAAAAAAAGCAAAGGAGATACGGAAGACACATATAGAAATCCAACATAAGCATTTTCATAAATATATTTTGCTGGATGGGGCCATGGAAACACTCAAGATTTTGAAAGCACAGGGGATTTCAACTGCTATCGTAACCAGCGCAAACAGACCAAAAATGGAAGCACTCGTGGCTGATCTAAAGCTGAAGGACTATATCAGTTACCTTGTCACTTTGGAAGATGTGAAGGAAGCAAAACCTCACCCTGAAGGCATTCTGAAAGCGATGAGAGAGTTAGATGCCCAACCCAGTTCAACTCTGATGGTTGGTGATAGTGAAGCTGATATCAGGGCAGCCAGTCATGCGGGAATAGACTCAGTCGGCGTCACCTATGGTACACTCGGAAAGGAAATTAATAAGTACCATCCGACCTATACGATTGATAGTTTTACAGACTTGATAAAAATTATTCGCGTATGATTGGATCTGATTTGCATTGGTATTAAAATACTCACCAAATTCGATGAGGACCAGTGTCTAGTCATTCTGAGTGGAACGAAGAATCTCATGCAATAGGGATCTTTCGACTCCGCTTACGCTTCGCTCAAGATGACATGTGGCGGAGATAAGTTCGGGATCATGAGGACACAATAAAGCAATTTAGACTTTACCATTTGCATTTTGAACTTATGACTACTCTTTTCCAAAAAATCATCTCGGGTGAGATACCAAGCTTCAAAGTCTGGGAGGATGAGGCGCACTACGCATTTCTCACCATAGAGCCTATACAACCAGGGCATACTCTGGTCGTGCCCAAGGAGCCGATCTCACACCTATTTGATATGGATGATGTCCGATATCTCCAGCTTATGAAAGTAGTCAGGCAAGTAGCAAATCATATCCAGTCCAAACTCCATTGTGAAAAGGTAGGGGTCATCGTCGAAGGATATGGGATCAAGGACCATGTCCATGTGCACCTCGTGCCACTTTCTGGTCCAGGTCAACTCGATTTTGCACGTGCAAAAAAGTCAGATCACACTGAGCTTATACGCATGAGAGATCTCATGGTTGACTGAATTGTCTCGTATCATTTGACTTACTCTTTGACAGGGCGTTATTACCTTTGGGCCAGTCTTAGACCAAAGCATCTCACAAATTAGACGCACTCCATGGAGGATATAAGACATGAGTTTTGGTGTGCAAGAAGTACAGGAGAATTACTGGTGGTTTAAAAAAGCATTCGGGCAATGATCTGATGTGTAAGCGCGACCATTACGTGGGTTGAGTCGTAATCTCTCCTCCCTTTCCGGTCAAATCCATTTTGAGACACGAAAGTCACTCACGACAAAGATACTCTGCTATTCTACGACTGTAACTCCATTTTACTTTATGGGTTGGAAATCGAGACTCTTTTTCATATGTAAATTCTGCTTTGGACTAACAAAAAGATCAGTCTAGAAGGTATTCTGTAGCACGTCTACATTACTATAAGATGTAATCTTATACCCAAATTTGACTTATAGCGTGTTGACTTCTGTTTGCTATGGGATATAATTGGCTTATGAGGTTTCTAGGTTCCTCAGAACTTTAACATTGCCCAAAGGGCCGCTCACCACCTGTCGAATGGTGAGTGTATAGAGACAAAGAGGTAAATTATGAAGATAAGACAATTCACTCCAGAGGTTGTGGCGATTACATATGCCATCGCCTTGATAGGCGTTTCATTAGTGTCCGGAATAGGGATGGCTAATGGCGCGAATGCAATTGCGTACATCCCGTCTATAATGGCAGGGAAGTATGTGCCAATGGCAAACAGTATGGCGATTGGCGTATTGCTATTGGTAAACATAGCTCAGTACATTCTCACGAAGTACATCTCGTTAGAAGACGGAATACAGAAAAGGGAAATAGTTCCAATGCTAACGTTGCTAGCACTTGCTAGTATAGAAGTATTTGGGCTGATGATAGCTATCATAGCACCGGATCTGGTAGAGTATCTTGGTAGCCCCGGAGGGGCCACCCGGATGATCTGGGAAAGGATATCCAACAACCCGGGAATATCGGCGACAGTGTTCGTCTTCTGTCTGTTGATGGCCATTGGGCCAGAAATCGTGCTCCGCTTTTTTGAAAAAATCATTCAAAATGCGGATTACAATTCAAGCGAGCAAGGGAAAATTGCGAGTTTCATATTGGAAAGACATGTAGCGCTGTCGACATTCGGATATCTGGCACTGTCGTTTATTTTCGCGTTTAACTTCACCGGCCCAAGCACGGGCGCGGTGCAAAACCAAGACCGAAAACCAGTGGCGACGAACGCACCTGTGAGACAACAAGCACAGTTTGTCCAACCCGTCGCAACCGCAGTTCCAGCCCCGCCGCAAGCGGCAGTTCCAGCCCCGCCGCAAGCGCCGGCACGACAGACCTCGCCGCAAGCGCAAGCCGCGCCTGCCGCCGGGTTCGTTGACGACCCCGGATATAACAATTGCATGACCACACAGAGGCATTGGGTCGTCAAGTTGACGTATAATGCAAACGGGTCTGGCTTAACATGCCAATCAAAATCAAGCGAAACACAGTGGTCCCTTAATGGAAGAAGGGTCGCCACCGTAAAGCATTGAATTCAAAAAAACCTAGACCCCATCGTCAGTTCTATAACGAACTGACGATGGGCCCATTCCTTCTGATGAATTCAATATATGTATACATAGAGTATCTTTGAGCATATATTTGAGATCTGAAGCTTTACACAGGATTTGCTCCATCACTGAGATATCCTCCACTAAGCATACACTTTAGAATACTCTCAGAGTATCATCCCTGCACAATATTACAGAAATCAATGAACTATGAAGGCAAATCAAATTCAGTAGAATAGTTTTACCTTCATGTTTCTTTCAAGCAACACGGATATTGTGACTGAAAAAACAGTGACACCAAATCTCAAAAACAAAGTGAACATGGAAGGTTTTAGTCAAATATGTGCCATCTCACAGATTTTTGGGTTTATAAAGTGGAGATAGTCTGCACTTCTCATAGCCACAGAAAATCTCCTGTCGCCGGCGTTAAATATGATCTTTTCATGATCAAAAAGTGTATGGTCGGCATAGACGGTCATGCCAAATAGATTGCCCCATGGCGGCACTCCTCCACGCTCGACTCCTCCGGTGACTCTGGCCAGCTCCTCCGGATTTGCAAATGAGTAGGACTTGACGCCAAGTAGTGCCTTGACCTTTTTGTTATCAATCTTTTTATCTCCCGGCAAAACTAGCATGACAAACTGGCTGTCGACTGATGACTGACGACTGTCAACTTTGACTATGATCGCTTTCGCCCCCTGTGACAGCGTATATCCCGTGCGCACCTTTGCAGCATCCTCGCTCGTCACCACAGGCTCATGTTCAAAAGTCTCATGCCAGACGCCATTGTCTGTGAGGATTTGCAAGATCTGAGAAACCACTGGGTGATAGTCACGCATGAGCACATTGTAAATCGAATACGAGACATGTGGGAGGTGCTTTTTTGACGAGACGTCTGTCTGAGTACCCCTCCATACGAAGGGGGACAAGTTACGTCGAGGAGAAAAAGCACCTCCCACATAACGTGCTTCTTTAGCATAAATGTTCCGTATTCAAATTTCTCCGCTATCTCGCAAATATTTAGTACAATAACCACATGATCGATATCGCCAATCTCCGCCAACACCCAGAAATCTATCGCAAGGCTGCTTCAGATAAGTCTAAGGAAGTTGACTTTGATTTGATTCTGAAGCTGGATGCTGAGGTGAGCACGAAGGAGCGCGCAATCCAGGAGCTCCGCACAACGCGTAATGAACTCGCACAGCTAGGCAAAACTGATCCAGACAAGGCACGAAGTGAAGGCAAGCGTATCAAAGATGAACTCAAAGATCTTGAAGATCAGCTCTCAGTCCTCCGCTTGCAGCTAGATCCCCTCCTCCTCCAGATCCCCAACGTACCACTCCCTGAGGTGCCAGTGGGCCACAGCGAAGCTGAGAACAAGGTGGTGAAAGAGTGGGGTACGAAGCCTGCATTTACGTTCAAACCTCAGACACATTGGCAGATCGCCGAGAAGCTTGATCTCATCGACAAAGAGCGCGCGACCAAAGTGGCGGGGAGTAGATTCGCATACATAAAAGGCGATCTCGTACGGCTCCAGTTTGCGATCGTGCAGTTTGTGATGCAGACCTTGGGTGACGAGGCAGTGTTGCAGAAGCTGATCGATGCACATGGACTGAAGCTGAGTGCCAAACCATTTACTCCGATACTCCCCCCAGCCATGATCAAGACTTCAGCATATCAGGCGATGGATCGACTCGAGCCACGTGAGGATCGCTATCGAGTCGGCTCGGACGAGGATGATCTGTGGCTCCAGGGCAGTGCTGAGCATACCCTGGGATCGATGTATTGGAATGAGACACTGCCCGAATCAGCACTCCCGATACGTTATATCGGATACCTCACAAGCTTTAGACGCGAGGCAGGCACCTATGGCAAGGATACCGAGGGCATACTCCGCATGCACCAGTTTGACAAACTCGAGATGGAAACGTTCTCGACTCCAGAAACTGGAGGCGATGAACACAAGTTTATGATTGCACTCCAAGAGTACCTCATGCAGCGGCTTGAGATCCCCTATCGCCTCATCCAGAAGTGTACGTATGATATCGGCAAGCCAAACGCAAGCGGTTGGGATACCAATGCATGGATGCCTGGCCAGGATACCTATAAGGAAACCCACACAGCTGACTACATGACTGATTTTCAGGCGCGCCGACTCAACACGCGTGTAAAACGAAATGAGGGTGGTACAGACTATGTGCATACGAACGATGCCACTGCATTTGCACTGGGTCGTATCATGATAGCCATCATAGAAAACTACCAACAAGCAGATGGCTCTATCACTGTGCCTCTCGCGCTCCAGCAGTTTTGTGGGATGAAGAGCATTGGGGGGAAATAATATGGAATTCTCTCTATTCCCACCAGTGTCATCCCCCTGAACAGGGAGATCCAATGGAATTCATGAGTGTGTGACGACTTTGGATTCCCGCGTACGCGGGAATGACTTATGACATGAATTGAGGGAATTACATATAACTCACGATGCATCACCTCCAATCGGCAGTAGTTTTTAGAAGCCCAGATATCTTTTAACCATCGTCAGAATAGGAGTGCCTGCAAAGTATGAGACCCATGCACCCGCGAGGAGAAACGGACCAAAAGCGATGTGTGTACGACGACCAGCCTTTTTCAGCAGAATCAGCAAAATGCCAAAGAGAGAGCCAAACAAAAATCCCAAATACACACCCAACAATCCTTTAACCGACCCAAGCCAGATACCGAGTCCGATCTCTAGTACCACATCTCCAAATCCCATCCCTTTGCCTCGTGTCACGAGGTAGATAAAAAGGATAGGCAGCGCGACTACCAGGCCAGAAAGCACCGCATACTCACCCCACTGTCCCCAGAAATACGTATAGATGAGCGCAGTCACCATGATCACCACTTGCAACACGTCTGGGATGAGATGCAATCTAAAGTCAATGAGCGATATAGCGATGCTCGCAGAGAGCAGTATCCAGATCAGTACCATGCAAAGTACAAACACAGGAGTGACATCGCTCAGAGAAGAGAGGCTGAGTAGTAATGTGAGTACAAAAAATATTCCTGTCATTGCCTCAACTGAGGAGTATGAGTGACTCAGTGGTTTATCACAGCAACGACTGCGTCCCTTTTGAATCAAAAATGAGATGATAGGAATCAGTTCGATGGGGCTGAGAAGTTTTTTGCAGTGATCACAGTGAGATCTGCCCAAAAGTGACTTGCCTCTCGGGAGTCGATCCACGAGGACATTGAGAAAAGAGCCCACTGATGCTCCCATTGCAAATATCAGCACTATCTCAAAAACAACAAATAGAGTAAGTGGTATACTGACCATAGGAGATCAGTATACTCAAAAAATTCATTCACCAATAGTGAATTTGATATTTTGAACGAAAGGGATATACAGATATCCGTTATTAATTCCATTTACCTATGATTACTTTGTACGGAGCAACGTGGTGTCCTGATTGTACTAGATCAAAGGCATATCTCGATCAAAAAAAAGTCCCCTATACGTATGTAGACCTAGAACTAGATCCCACTGCAGCCGATACAGTGGAGAAGTTGAACAAAGGATTGCAGAGTATCCCTACGATTGTATTCAGCGATGGGAGCATACTCACTGAGCCCACAGACTCTGAGCTGGGTGCAAAAATCGCAGATATTGAGCCAGCCACCTGATCATGGGTTGCCTGATTCGCCTTCCTTCTTGACGAGAGGCTTGGGAGTGATGATCACGCAAGGTACTGAGTTTTCGGTACCCGATACAAAGAGCTCATCACGTCCCAGACATGACTTTGAGATGATGTTGCTGGGCTTTTCATACCAATGCTTTGCCATTTGTCCCTTTTCGGTGAGCAGATATTTCATCACTCGATTCCAGATAGGAGCAGCACCAGTAACACCAGAAGTGAGGTACGGATTCATGGGGGTTCCGTCATTGTTCCCCACCCATACGGTCACGAGGTAGTCAGGAGTGTAGCCGATGGTCCAATTGTCTTTTTTATCATTGGTGGTGCCGGTTTTGACTGCTACTTTGTATCCTGGTATCTCCAGATATGATCCGTATCCAAAAGCAGCCGCTCTCGCTTGATTGTCAGACAGGATATCCGAGACGATGTAGGTTTGATTTTCTCCTATTACTTTTTCTGACTCGGGCTTGGGGAATGAGATAGACTGTCCATTTGCATCATCGATGGATGTGATAGGAGTGAGATCAGTGCGTGCACCTCTATTGGCGAGTGTGCCATATGCTTCAGACATATCTATCATGCTGACCTCTCCACCTCCGAGGGAGAGCGAGAGTCCATAGCGCGAATAATCCTCGAGGCTTTTGATACCTGCCGTGCGAAGGAAATCGATAAAGGTGGTGACTCCCAGGCGTTCTATGGTTTTGACTGCAGGGACATTGTAGGAATTTGCGAGTGACTGACGTACAGTGACTCTACCTCGGAATCGTCCGTCATAGTTTACCGGTCTATAAATGTCATTTCGAGAAAGCACAAATGTCGTAGGTGCGTCGTCTATGAGTGTCGCTGCTGTATACCCCTTTTGCAGTGCGAGTGCGTAAAGTAGCGGTTTGAGTGTAGATCCTGGCTGTCTGAGGGCTGTGGTGACGTTGTATGCGCCAGTACCCTCCGGATCAAAATACTTTGCCGATCCAACCATAGCGAGAATCTCACCAGTGGATGGCTTGGTCACGAGCACTCCTCCATTGGTGACGTGCAGATATTTGACTTTATCGAGCTCTTCTTGGAGGATCTTTTGTGCCATCTTTTGTATCGAGAGATCGAGTGTCGTGTGCACGTTGTATCCCACGGTATCTATCTCTACATCGTTGAAATACGACTCCAGCATATCCCTTGTATAAAATACAAAGTGTGGAGCCTGAATCTGTGTGATAGGTTGTTGAAATTCGTGAGTAGTGTTGATCGATGCTACATACTCATTTTCACTGATAAAATCCATCTCCTTCATCGCTAGCAATACTTGGTCGCGACGTGCGATAGCCGAAGCAGGATCAGTAAATGGCGATCGCTTGGTGGGTGATTGGGGCAGCCCCGCGAGCAAGGCAGCCTCCGCGATCGTGAGATCTTTTGCTGGTTTATCAAAGAATGTTTGACTTGCTTCCTCGACTCCATATGCGGATCCTCCGTAGGGCACTTGGTTCATATACATCTCAAGTATTTGATCCTTTCGAAATACTTTTTCAGCCTGGAGCGCCAGGACTGCTTCTTTTATCTTCCGCGTGAAGGTGCGCTCAGAGCTCAGGAGGGACATTTTGACGAGCTGCTGGGTGATAGTTGAACCACCTTGCATTTGGCCAGTGGAATACCAGTCTTTGATAGCGCGAGCCACTCCGAAGATAGGCGATACGCCAATGTGGTAGTAGAAATCCTTGTCTTCGATCGCAATTGTTGCTTGATAGACATAGGGAGGAAGATCTTTCAGCTTGATAGGCGTGCGATTTGCTTCTTTATAAAACTCGTACAGTGTTTCTCCGTTGCGATCATAGAGATGTGTAGTCAGGGAGTAGTTGACCTTTCCTATATTTCGAGGATTGGGAAGTGCCTGAATAAACAGGTACAGCTGGTACCAACCAAACCCAAAGAGCAACACGATAACGCTTACACTAACCAACAGTCGCCGAGTCAAGTGCAGTGAGAGATGGGGCATGCCCCATACCCTAGATTCAAAGGGAAGCGAATGCTGGATGTCACCTTCAAATATCCTGTGATATATAAATCCACGTACATGAGTGAACAATGAAGTCAGTGGACGTAACGAGATGGATATACGAGGGAATCTCGCTGTATACGATGAAAGCCACCTGGTGAATCGGCGAATCAGAGATATACGACCCACAGGAAGTGCAAGAAGCGTGTAATTTGCTGGGGGTGAGTCAGAGATCAGAATAGGCTGTATCTTGACCGCTGTCTCTTTGTGGGGTCTGACAGTGAGCTTTGTCTTCAACAGATTACCGTACGTGCCAATATGATCGATCGTGGCTTTTAACTGTACAGGTATCTTGCGGAGCGAATATAAAGTAGTATTCCATACTGCACTAATACCACTTTTACAGGCAGATCTCGCAGTACGAAGTGCTCTGACGATTGCGATCCTCAATGTGTGCAGTGACTTTTTTATTGATTGCAAAATGTGCAGCGAGATAAAGTAGAGAAACAAGAGGTGAGACCTAACGACAAACCAAAAGAGAGTGAAGAAGAATCGAATATGTCTCGTGATGAATCGTACAAATCGCCTTAGTGTGTTCACGATATGGGCACACATATGTCCCACAAACTTGAAGTGCATCCAGATTATTTTGAGGATCAATGAGCAGAGTGCAGTAGTGATTTCTCCGATAGCAATGAGTCGTTTGATGAAGAATAGCAGCGCAAACAAACCGTAGTGTGAGATCCTATTCTTGATGGTGACGAGCAAGGTACCTGTCATAAAGCCGTATTATACCTCATAATGAGGTACGAACAAGCCTATAAGATATGATCTAAAACATGATACTAACTCTGCTTCACAACAGTCTTAAACGGAAGGTACTTGAGCTTTGCTTTGACAACTAATCTATTCCAATACGTGCCTGGAGGTACACAGGTGATGAGAGTGATGTATGAGGCGTCATATTTGGGCTCAAGAACTGATATTTGATCAGGCTTTACTACAAACATATCAAATACTTCATACTCGTATTGTTGATTATCAGCGGTTACCACTATGGTATCACCCTTTGAAAGGTTTGGGAGATAGGTAAATATAGTCTTATAGTCTTTTACGTTATAAAGCTGTGGGAGCGTTGAGTGACCAAATATATTTACCGTCCCATACTCACCTGGGGCAGTGGTTGGGAGGTAGTGCACTGTACTCTTTGACAGATCCTCCCCTCCCACAGTCACCAAGGCATTTTGTATGGAAAGCTTGGGGATGCTGATCCAGAAGCTTGTGTAAGGTATGGATGATGCTCCGGTTGAATATTTTTGTGGTCGATTTGGGAACCAATCCTGGACTTGGATAAACTCTCTGAGATTTTGGGTGAGGGCGGTACTCGCTCCTAAAATATGTGATGAGGTAGCTGCTGCAGACAGGACGATAGGAGACAAATAGGAGTCATCCCGTGAGAGCCTTTGGGAGAGCTCATATGAAAATATAGGGTAGGTAGACCAAAAGAGTAATCCGAACCCAAGAGTCATAGATAGATACGACAAAAAACGTATCGTTAATTTTTTGGTGTTCAAACCTGGACGTGGATGGTACTTCGTGTAGACAGCAAGTGGCATGGGCACATGATACCTACTGAGCTGGCTGAATTGCAACCTCAATATTTTTCTTCAGGAGTGGGACGTACCAGTCAAAGAGTTTGATGCTCGATGTGTCACGCACACGCACCTCAGGTGCGAGGGTGAGATGTTTGATTTGAGCTATGACAGAGCTCTTTACAGGGGTTTGAATCATGGATTTGACTGCAGACTCAGTATACTTTGTATACATCTGGGCGAGATATGACACATTCATATCTACAGTTTTTTTATCAGATGAGAGAACGAGATCGGTGAGCGTATAGGTCACACTCTTGTCTGAGAGTGCGCCCTGAGGATCTTGTCGCTTCGTTTCTGTAGATAGCGGCTCATTCAATGCTTCACGAGATAGGGTAAATAGTTCTGATTTTGCTTGTGCGGTAGCAGATACTTGACTGGCGACCGCACCCTGAGAGCCCGAGAACTCAATATCATTTATGTCAAAGGTCGAAAGCTCCTCTACTACGTATTGATCAGTGAGTTTGGCGCTCGTTGAAGAGTCTTGAATGAGCTTTGCTTGGTCAGTGATCTTCTTTCTGAGCAGTTTGATATCGTCTGCAGTTATCGCTGATACGGGAGTTTTGGTACCACCTCCAAATGCTACCTCCACCTCGACGCTAATATCTCTGGCATCAAAGTCACCTACCGTGAGTTGTTTTCCCTTTGCGATATTGCCCTCTGGTCCTATAAACGTGGCAGAGGCAGCGACGAGTTTGGTGGATGCGTCGATCGTACGCTTTGTCACGTTGAGCACTGCAGGCTCCAGCACCACATCCTCATCGATTTGAAATGCCTGGGAGTTTAGATAGATATTTGTTTTGGCGCTCAGTGACGCAGTTTTTGTCTGAAAGTTTAGCACTGCTACCTTCCCTTTTGCGCGCTCACCAATATCTCTCGTGCCACTGGTTAGGACTTTGGCAGATACTTCATTCTCCTGGATGAGTCGAGTGATTGGGAGAGCTTTGAAGCTATGAGACAGCCTCAGCTCTCTCACCGGGACGGTGACCTCGAGAGTGACTTTGTGAATAAAGTACTCATATGCTGCAAATGCACACACAAAAGCTACCAGTGCGATACAGACAAGCGCCATAGTGCCCCGTGCAAACGAAGAAAGGATCGTGGGCCCTGATTTGGTAGTGTTTGGCTTTTTCTGAGTCACTTCTTTCACGGGTTCTGGTGCATCGAGTGTGACTGGAGTGATAGTGGATGTTGGCATCGCATAGGTATGCACTTCCTCAGGAGGCTCCGTCCGCGCTGGCATATCGACGGATACCTTTGAAGTGTGTGTTTTTTTGGATTTGTGTGAAGGATGATGGAGTGTAAATCCAGCTACCACATCTCCAGGACGTGGAGTGGAGAGGGGTGTACCATCGGGCGCACTCACTGGTGCGGTGACATACTCATCCGGAGGGGTTGTGGCTGTCGGGGGAGGCTCAGGTTCTACTGGATCCGGGGACACATCAGGAGGAGGGACCACTACTGCCTCACTGACTAAATCAGCGGCAATCTGTTCATCAATCTCTCCGATGAGCTGCACTTGAAGAAGCTTGATAGCACCAAGCACCAGATGTGTATGGGTGAGGCGATGCACTGCTCTATCTCCATGCACCTCCTCAATGAGGGAGTTTGCCACCCCTTCATCCTCAGCAAATACCACCAGCGGGGCAGTGGGGTACTGAAGTTTTGAGATATCTTGAGAGATATTGTCTATATCGGTCGCAGTATCGAGCCTTTTTGTAAGAACACCTTCCTCGGCAACTGCAAGCATCACTCTGTCCATATCACACTCTATGTAGACTGAAAGCATCCGGGGAAGATGAGACTTTAGCAGATCAAAAAGCTCTACATATCCCAGAGCTTGTAGCTCAAGGTTGCGTACTATCTCAGATATGGCACGCCTATAGGGCTGTTGCACTTCTTTGTTATCGGGATGGATCGCGTGAGTAGGTACAAAAAAGATGATCTTGTTTAGTTTTTGATCCAGTTTATTCTCCGCTTCAAAAAGTGACTCATCGACATCGCCAAGTACTTCATCAAATCCTTTAGAGTACGAATGAGATTCATCAAAGATAGTCAGGATCTCGTTAGTTGTCTTTTCAAATACAAAGTGAGTAAACCCGTTTTGATGGAGATAGAGCCCATGAAATAGGTCACGGACTGGCTTTTTCTTGAAAAGATTCGTGAGGAGAGACATAGGAACACTATGATCCTAGCACAGTCTAACAAACGAATCAATAGACAGGGAAATCATGCAGAAGCTTGTTAGTTTATAATGCTATAAAGTTTGTAAGGTTCATAATGCTATAAGGTTTCAAATGCTCTGAGCTTTATAGCATGATAGCTTTATAGCACGATAGCTTTATACCTTTATAACATGAGAGCCTATTTTATCTTGTATTTAGTCAGCGTGCTGTCAATACCCTTTGCAGCCTCAGCAATGGCTGCTGAGTAGGCCACTCCGGTACCACTCCCATCTATAGCTTTGCCGATGTAGCTGACTATCTCATCATCCAATCCTTTATCAAAGGTTCGAGTATTGAGGGGTAGACTGACGGAATAATCGGCCTGCTCGATGATGGGAGCAAGGAGTTTGTTATCGCTCAGTTTTGATTTCATATCTACGCGCGAGTAGACGGTGCCCAATCCACGAGTCTTCGTCTGAGCCTCAAAAATCTTCTGTAAACTGACTGGTGATGCCATGTACTTTAGTAGTTTCCACGCCTCGAGTTGATTGGGTGCGGGTGCGTATGGAGAGACTCCCTCGACCCAATAGCTCGCAATGGTGACTTTCTCACCTTGAATACCCTCGGGCAATGCAGCTACAGCGATTTTGATATCTGGATTTTTGGATTTGATGATGGGTATCTGCCACGAGTACGCAAATATCATGGCTACTTTCCCCTGTGCAAATGCATCTATAGAGTTTGGCAGTTTCGACGACCATATATGCTCCTCATCAAAATAGCGATACACATTTAACGCCTCGCCAGCCAATGCGGTGTTATCGGGAGTACCAAGCGTCACCAGGCGATTCAATGCCCATGCGTTGTTTAGATCGCTCTGTTTGGGGGGAGGATTGAGCATCATAAGCACCGCAAAGATATCGGAGAAGTGCTCGACATTGTTGGCAGTTCCCAGTGCGATACCTGAGGTCACCGGCACATCGTCAATACCCTTGACTGTCACTGCATTTACTGCAGCTTGGAGTTCGCCACCCACCCATTGACGAGGAGGAGCTGCGATGCCTCCTGCTTTGAGGATATCGGGATTGTATATGAGAACCAAATTGTCTATATAGAGCGGTATACCGTAATATTTGCTGTCCGCAGCTGACATCAGATCTTGCTGATTGATTTTGTAAAATGTGCTCTCGTACTCCGTAGAAGTCATGATAGATGTAGGAAGTGGCGCCAAATACTTTTCGGTGGTAGACACGAGCTGAGGAAGCCACGTGTTGTGGAATCGGAATATATCAGGGCCCTTTTTGTTTGTGGATCTGCCTTTGAGAAAGGAAAGATAATCCTTTGGTGACTTTTTCTCATAAGATATAGTCACATGAGGGTTTGCGAGTTTGTACGCATCAAATACCGAGCGATATATAGCTTCGTCCTCCCACAGTCCCCAATACGTGAGTGTGACTGGGACCGCTACACTGGCACTTTTACGATTAAAGAGTGCGATGAGCCCAAAAAATACTCCAAGAAAAATCACCGCGATGATTCCTATAAAGATGTACTTCATCTTCGAATCCTCGTGTTCGACACTCGGTACTGAGTCTAGGACTTGTGCCGTAGGATGGTCCACTTCATTTACTGAGGACACTTCTGCGGGTACTTCCTCGGGCACTTGGGAAGCAGCATAGGCGTCAGGATATTTTTCGGCTACCACATTTTCAAATATGGGCTCTGGCGTCTCAGATGGTGGCTTGGGGATAGGGTCTGGGGACATGAGAGTTACAATTTACAATATGCAGTTTTGAATCTACAAATAGTATTAATTGAAATTTAAATTTTAATTTGCATTATTTGAAGATTGTATACTGTAAATTGAAATTCCCACTCCCTCTCCTCTATCTACTAGGACACATGATATCATATATCACATGTTGGTAAAACGTCGTATTCCTCATACTGCCATTCAGATCACTGCATTTTTTGTAGGCATCGGTCTCACTTGTCTCGTCGTCATAGGTGCACTTTGTATAGGCATCATCATCCAGGACAGGCAGTCACAGGGACTCATATATCCCGGGGTCAAGCTCGACAACCAGCTCATCTCAGGCAAATCTGTCGTCGCGTTATCGAAGCACTATGCTGCGCTAAACAAATCCTTGTCTGCTGCCACCATGGAGCTCTGGTATGAAGAGGAGCCTGTTGCAACTTTTTCGGGCTCCATGCTGCATATCAGATCAAACGGTCAAGATCTAGTCGCTCAGGCTCGCGCGATAGGGAGAGATGGCACATGGACAGATCGCACATTGCAGAAAGTTCAACAACTGTTGAAACTCAAACGATACACATTCAAATCAGTGATCGAAGTCGATGAGCGACCTCTTTTGAAAACATTATCAGAGCTCGCCACCCAAAATGATTTAGCTCCTCGGGACGCTTTGTTTGAGATGGCAGACGGCAAAGTCACTGCCTTTGCACCGGAAAAGGACGGCATCAAGATCAACCAGGCGATGGTGCTCAACCAAGTACAAGCACACCTCTCCTCACCGGGAGTTTTGTCTGGTGCAAAGGCATCCGAGCCAAAGCGTATCATAGTCCAGAGTGATATCGTAAAGCCAAAAGTGACCCTCGAACAATCAAACACCCAAGGAATCAAAGAAGTCATCGGCGAGGGCAAATCAGACTATACTCATTCGATCCCGGGACGCATCCATAATCTCCTCCTCGCCTCAGACCGACTCCATGGCGTACTCATCCCCCGAGGTGCCACATTCTCATATGTTGACGCGGTCGGCGAGATCTCAGCGCGCACCGGATATCAGCCCGCCTATGTGATAGTAAATGGGAGGACCGAGCTCGGCGATGGTGGTGGGGTATGCCAAACATCCACGACGATTTTCCGCGCAGCTATAAACTCTGGACTCAAAATCACCGAGTGGCATGCACATGCGTATCGTGTCGGATATTATGAAAACGACAGCAAGCCTGGCCGCGATGCGACGGTCTACGCACCCTCAGTTGATCTAAAGTTTTACAATGACACTCCTTCAGCTATATTGATCGAGGTGGAAAAAGATGAAGAGAAGAAGCTACTCACCTATCGTTTCTGGGGCACAAAGGACAATCGTATCGTGTCTATATCTGACATCAAAACTAGCGGGGCGATCGGTGCGCCAGCTCCACGCTACCAAGATGATCCGACACTGAGGAAAGGTGTGGTGCGTCAAGTAGATTGGGCAGCATCAGGACTCACTGCATGGTTTGATTATGAGGTGACGAAAGATACGAAAGTCATTCAGAAGAAAACGTTTACTTCAAATTATCGCCCCTGGCAGGCAATCTATCTCGTGGGGACAAAGGAGTGATAAGCAAGGTTAGCGGAACCATGCGGCGCGGCCGAGTGTGTACTCCGGACGCTTGAGACTACGCTCGCCAATCTTTTGCGCAGGTACTCCTCCCACTACTTGAAATGGAGGTACATTTTTGGTCACGACCGCACCTGCGCCGACCACTGCTCCTCGCCCGATGGTGACGCCTGGGAGGATGATGGCACGCGGACCGATAAATACATAATCATCGATGATCACCTTTTTTGATACAGCTTTAAATGAGGGATCATTGATATCGTGTTGGCTGTTGTAGATCATGACCTCTGAAGCAATATCTACATGATCGCCGATACGCAGCTCATCACGTCCATCAAACACACACCCTTCGCCCACGATGCTATCTGATCCGATGGTGATCCCAAATGGGTCGTACACGCGAAAGCCGGTGTGGATGCTCGAACCAGATCCAATCGACAAGCCTGACATGCGATAGAAAAATCTACGCACGTGGTGACTCGGAATATTACCTACTATATGGAGCCACAAAACAGTGTATTCCATGAGGACTGTGCGGATTCGTCGAATGATTTTGTAGGAGATCCAGATGAACGTGCTCTGTTTGCGAGTAGATTTTTTCTTTGGCATATATTCATTGTACGCCACAAAAGAACAGGGGCAAGATCAACAGAACTTTCGCTCACTTGTCATCCCTGTAATAGTCAGCTAATACGATGACAAAAATAGATCATGCATTACTGCTGTCATTCCGGCGAATGCCGGAATCCAGGCTTCCATACACTGTAACTATGAATGGATCCCGTTTTTCAACGGGATGACATACAAGGAACCCTGTCAACGATATTATTGACTATTACAATCCGTCCCGCCATGGCGGGATGACTCGCAGAACGCTTTAGAGCGAAAGTCCTGATCAAAAATCTATATCATCAAAATCGCTCGATGATTTGTGCGTGTTGGCTGACTGTGTACGAAGTGAGTGAGTCGACTGCCACTGACTGACCGCAGGATCTATGTCCCAATTGTCGATAATTGCGTCTGTCTTTGATGCGCTCTCATCGACACTAGTGATAAACCGTGATCTCGTAGAGTACTGGCGCCTTCCATACATCCCGCGCCGTTTGGCCCATGAGATATAGAGATGACTTCGAGCACGAGTGATACCCACATAAAATAATCTGCGCTCTTCCTCCAGTGCGGGCGGATCCTCGATGCTCCGCGAGTGCGGGAGCAACCCCTCCTCCAAGCCGATAAGAAATACCGTATCAAACTCGAGGCCCTTTGAGGCATGGAGAGACATGAGGCGTACCCCTTTCCCTTTATTTTTGCGCTCACCCATAAATCGCTCACTTTCGACCAAAGCAACATGTTCAAAAAACTCCGTGAGCGTTGCTCTGCCTGATGCAACACTTTTCAGCTCTTTTATGTTTTCGATTCGAGAGGCATCCTCGGGATCATCTGCATTGTATATATCAAGATACGAGGTCTTTGCGAGGACGAGCTCGAGCAACGTCTCAGGATTGGAGGAGGGAACGAAATTTAAGAGATCAGGATACGCCATCATAAATCGATCCCATCTGCGCTTGCCTAGCTTTTGAATGCGCTCCTTTGCGACTGGATCCTCTGGCTCCACAAGAAGACGGAGATACGACAGAACGTCGCGTACTTCTTTGCGATCATAAAATCGCGTCCCTCCGACCAGAATATAGGGGATGCCATAGCGGAGAAAGACTTCTTCGATCGCGCGCGACTGTGCGTTTGTGCGATATAACACCGCAAAATGTGAGTACGGATCTGGATCCATGGGGTCCGAGAAATAGGGCTGAGCGAGGTCGGTGATCATGCTTCCCACATACAGCGCCTCCCCTTCCTCATTTTCCGTCTCTTTTTCTACTACGTCCGATCCCTGCTCACCATCCGTGTGTAGCTTGAGGATAGGATGTGTCTGGTTCTGAATAATCTTCTCATATGCATAACTCAAAATAGATTGTGTGGATCGATAGTTTCGCTCAAGGTAAAAGATTTTGGTGTGGGGAAAATCCTCGCTAAATCGCTCGAGGTTCCGGATATCTGCACCTCGCCAACTATAAATAGCCTGCGAGAAATCCCCTACCACTGATATATTGCCGTGTGCTTGTGCGAGCATACGTGCGAGCGCATACTGAGCCATATTGGTATCCTGAAACTCATCAATGAGTACATAACGATATTCATCTTGATAGGTCTGCAACACATCAGGATGCGTGCGGAAGAGTTCCACCGTCCGCATAAGGAGGTCGTCAAAATCTACCGCCTGGTATTGAGTCAGTTGTTTTTGGTATTCAAAATATACTTGTGCCACTTGTGCAGCTTTGTAAAACGAAAACACATCGAGGAATCTCTCAGGAGAAATGAGTTGATTCTTTGCATCTGAAATCTTTGCGAGAAAAAAGCCAGGAGTCAGTTTACCCACATCCATCCCTTTGATGATTTGTTTGACGAGCGATTCCTGATCATCTTGAGTGTAGATCGCAAAGTCATTGGCGATGCCTATGTGATGACCTGAAAACCTGAGTATCCGTGCGCAGAAAGAATGAAATGTGCCGATATACCCCAGCTTCACACTCGCACCTCTCCCTCCTCCACTCATTTTCTTCATACGCTCCTTCATCTCTCCTGCGGCTTTATTTGTAAAGGTGATCATGAGGATCTCTTCGGGGTGGCATATCTTCTCAGCGAGAAGATATGCCACCTTGTGTATGAGCACTCTCGTTTTTCCAGATCCTGCACCCGCGAGGATGATCGATGGTCCTGAAGTATGGCGTACCGCCTCCTGCTGTTCAGGATTTAAGTCTTGGAGAATATCTTTTGACATATGCGAGTATAATAATACGAGATAAAAGCGAAATATGTCGTGAGGGGAAAGAAGGCAAATCTACAATGTACAATGTGCAATATGCAAATAATTTCAGTTCAAATTGAAATTGTAATTGTTTCAGGACTGTAAATTGTATATTGCAAATTTTTCTATCATATGTATCTTATAGCAAACTGGAAATCGCATGGAGATCTCCTGAGCACTCGAAGTTGGGTGCACAAGTTCCTCGAGGCGCTCGCGCCCGAGACTATGCAGGCACTCCACTCGAACAAACTCACCTTGGTTATTTGTCCTCCTACCCCACTCCTCTATCCTCTCAAGACTATGCTTGCCGACTATCCCATAGCCATTGGAGCACAGGACATATCTTCACACCCCCAAGGCTCTCTGACTGGAGAGGTCTCGGGCGAGGCATATATAGGCATCGCGACGTATGTCCTCATCGGCCATGATGAACGACGCAAGTTGGGCGAGGATGAATCTATCACCAGACAAAAATATGCCCAAGCGCGCTCCGCTGGACTTACGCCATTACTCTGCGTCAGTAGTCTGGACCAGTACATCACTGATGCACCGATGGTTGCCTTTGAACCAGTCGAGTCTATAGGTACAGGGCATCCTGCCGGCCCTGAGGAAGTGATTCAGTTTCGCAGGACACTTGATCTCCCCACTGACACTCTGTATATCTATGGAGGTAGTGTAAATCGTGACACCATCACGCCGTACCTTGCACACCCGGAGATCGATGGGTTCTTGTGTGGTGCCGCGAGCCTTGATCCAATCCATTTTAGTCAATTAGCGAATATGTTAGCCACCCATGCCTAAACATCTGCTTCGCAAGATATTCTTTGGGCTTCTTTTCGCTCTATTCGCAGTGCTTGTGTATATGGTGTATATATGCAATCAATTTCTGACTGCGGCGAAACTGTCATGGACTGATGTTTCCTCAGTCACCTCCCAGACGATAAACCAACAAAAGACACACACCTTTCTGATCCTTGGTATTGGTGGAGGCGATCACGAGGGACCAAATCTCACTGATACTATCCTCCTCGCTTCATACCATCCCCACACACATACAGTGACCAGCCTTGGTCTACCCCGTGATATCTGGGACACAGATACCCAAGACAAAATCAATGCCACCTATACCTACGCACTGGCGCAAAAGGTGGTGGATCCGTATACATACACACGTATGAAGTTTGAACGGATCACGGGTATGCCCATCGATCAGGTAGTGATCATAGACTTTGCTACATTTGCAAAAACCATTGATATTTTGGGAGGTATTGAGGTGCAAAATGATGTGGCATTTACCGATCCTCAATATCCGATCGCTGGTGCTGAGAATACAGACTGCGTTCCATTTGATGTCAACTATGGATGTAGATATGAATCAGTGAGCTTTATCAAGGGACCTATACAGATGGATGGATCTACAGCCCTCAAATTTGTCAGGTCTCGTCACGCAGTAGGAGATGAAGGTACAGATTTTGCACGCTCTCATAGGCAACAGATGGTGCTTACCGCAGCGACACAAAAGACTCTGAGGCTTGTTACGACGCTTCAGACTTGGCCACTCGTCAAACTGGTAGCCCACGCAGATGCACATATTGCGCGGACTCTGTCAAACAAAGAGGCCCTTCTCTATCTCGCTGATATATTCTCCCATCGCGACACGTTTCGCGTGTCTCACCAGAAGCTTGCTGATGATTTTTTGATTGTTGCTCCCCCTGCTGAGTACGAAGATAGATATGTGCTCGTACCACAAGACAAAAAAGACTCCACACTCTCGCGCGAGATACAAAAACTACTGAAGTGATACTAAAGCATTTGTACGGAATTCCCTCAATTCATTCCAGTATTTTGTATTACCCGTCTGTCATCCCTGTATTAGTCAATTTATTCGATGACGATTTTCACCAGGTCATTCTGAACGAAGTGAAGAATCTCATAATCTTTGCTCACTAGATCCTTCTCCCGCAAAGCGGGATGAATTCGTGAACGAGGCTCCGCCCGTAGGGTTACGCCCGGAGGGGGGAGTATAAGGTGTACCGAATTGAGGGAATTTCGTATTGCACGTTGCGCTCTGGGCTTTTCACTTTGCACTCTTCTTTTTGCACTGGACGATTTACACTTTGAACTTACGTATCACTCCCTGCTGTATCTCCCCGCGCGAATAGAAATGTAGCCTCCGAGGAGACCGACTGCACCCACCCATACGAGCCACTGTGGCATACCTCCCGGAGGCACGCCTTGTACCACGAGCGTGGTTTGCGTAGGCTGAGGTACCACTGGAGTCACGCCAACTGGCACCACAGGCACTCGTGTCGGAGTAAGTTGTCCAGATGGGGTCGATATCTGATTGGGAGATTTGGTAGTCGTCTCACCAAGCACTTGCTCTCCTGCTTTGGCGATGATAAAGGTTCTATCAAGCGTGCGAATGGTTCCGTTATTATCAGGTATATGCATGCTGAGTGTATATCGTCCAGGCGCGAGAGTGGCCGCATCATCGGCTACCCAGGTACCATCTTTGCGCACCGTGGTCTCATATCTCAGCACCGGTTGGGAGTCTAGCGTCATCACGATGCGGGTGCCTGGGACTCCTTTTCCTTTGATCAGTGGTTTGCCCAGAGGGATGATCGATCCCTGCACGGGAAACAGCACGGATACTGCATGCTCCTGCTGTGAGGCACGAGTCGTGGATGCGGGGAGGACATTTTGGCTTTCTGTTACAAATGAATAGTCAGTCCCCAGCACGATGGCCTGGGGAAGTGGTGCGGAGCGTGAAAGCACCGACTGGATAGTCGATGAGACACGATCCTCGGTATCTATACGGATGCGCAGCGTATCCTCAGGTGTGGTAGCCCAGGGCATACTGATGAGCCACTCCCCCGTCGACTTGGTAAATGTGGTAGCAAATCTGCCCTCTACCTTTGGTACTGTAGATAACGTAACAGTCGCACCCACCACAGGGGTACCTTGTGCATCTATGACCTTGCCATATATGGGTTTTGAAAGGTTGCCTGACTGTCTTTTGACGAGCGTGGTAAATGAGCCCGGCTTGTCTGCTGGCACCAGCTTGTCATCCACCACGATCGAGTAATAATACTGAGTGAGTGGCTTGAGTCCCACAAGCTCGATGACATGATAGGTGCGCTCACTTTTTTCACCAGATGTAGTCCTCACATCGAATGCCATCTGCGATAGTTTCCCTGCTGACTCGCCATACAACACATACGCTTTGTGAGCCTCAGGAAGGGCAAAGTAGATAGTGGCCGTCGTGTCTGTATGCACCTGTTCGCGCTCAACCAGCTTCATGCTCGAAGCCTCTGTGGGACGATCTGTCCGCACAAACATTTGACGTGCGAATATGCCTACTATAAGGACTGCGGTCACTGCCACCAGATACGGAGGGACCTGCCTATCTGAAGCGGGTGGTCGAAGGTATAAATCGCTATACATAGTGATGATAAACTACACGGCACATACTAACATATTTTGTAAAAAACAAACCGGATTCACAACGCAAATCTGCAATATCAGTTTGCAATCTGCAAATAATTCTAATTAGAATTATTTGAAATTGCGAATTGCGCCTCTCTACTTACATTCTGCTCTACTTACATTTTCCTCTACTTACCTACTGCTCTACTTACATTTTCCTCTACTTACCTACTGCTCTACTTACATACTGCTCTACTTTTCCATCTCTTTAAGTCTATCTAGTATCTTCGTATCAAATGAGTTGATCATCACAGGAACCATAGTGTCATCTGCGGTCAATCGGTCTGATTGACTTGCACGATACGAATCCACGACCACCACGAAAATTAATCCTACAAAGAGGACGATGACCAGCCACAAAAAATCTCTCTTTGAAAAGTAGCTTGGTACAATGATGCGCATGGATGATGATTATTGATAATACGATTCCGTATCTATGTCAGCCACAAACTCTCCACTTCCTGTCGCGCGTGAGTCTGCAGATAGTGCAAAAGCTGAGATGGTTTTGAGCCTGCGTTGATGGTATATTTTTTCATACGCCTCACGGACGTGATCATAGCTGCCCGATACCTGCACTCTCACTTTGTACGTTTGGACTGAGGGCTTTGGTGCCGCTGGTTGGCCAGGGGTTGCCTTTACTGCCACTTGTTTTGCCTTGTCAGAGGTGCCTACCTCAAACTTGGGCAGAGAAATGGTGGGGGCATCAGACACCGCAGTGAGGTCATCTATGATCTTGCTCACATAGACCTGAGAGGGCACCGCTTCAGTCAAGAGCGAGAGATCCTCCTGTCTCGAGGCAAGGATGAGTTGCAACTTGGTGAGGTCGCTGATGGTTTTCGTATACTTATCATTGATAGCCTGGAGATCAATATACTTCTGTCTGAGCTCAAACACGGTAGAGATATTTGGCCACACGATGCCCACTACAAAAAAGGAAAAGATAATAAAAAATGCTATAGCATAGCCATAATCCACAAATCGTGGATTATATATCTTTTGTATGAGGGATTCTCGTTCCATAGCTTATATATCCTTTGGCTTGTATTGGTCAAGCACCATATCAAACTGATATTCCGTCTTATTTTTGATAGTAAATGTGCCAAATTGCACTTTGTTAAACTGCTTATCAGCCAGTATACGACCATACATCTTTTTTATGATTTCGGGGCTCTTTGCGGTGGCAGTGAATCTGAGCGAGTCGCCCTCGTCCTTGAGAGAGGTGAGCGTCACATCAACTGGAAATACGCTGAGCAAGTAGTCGACCTTACTCCTCCACTTGTCTTGGGTGCCAAATATAGTTTGCACTGATTTTATGGACTTTTGGGTCTTGTTCATCTCATCACGAAGCGGCTTGGTGGCGGCGATGATGGCACGCTTCTGTGCAAGCTTCTCCTTTTCTCCAATGATCTGTTGGTCTATAGAAAATCTATAGAAAAACACACAGATGACTATAAACTGGGTGAGGACGAGGATGTAGCGCAAATAGTGCGATACAAAGTACTGCGTTTTGGACACTATGGCTACCTCTTTTTTGGGGAATAGATTGATTTCGTATCTCATATACTATGCCCTCATAGTAGCGCAAAAGGACAGGCACATCAAGAAGAAATGATTTAAAAGTCAAAAAGAAAGAGAGTGTTTAGGAGATGGCTGACTTCAGGCGAGCAGACTTCTGCTTGCTGATGATGTTGCGCTTGGCTGCCTTGTCGATCGTGGAGTATGCTTTGCTGAGCTCAGGAGAGCCTGCGGTGTAGCCTACTTTGCGTGCCATATTCAGGATCGTGTCAATCTTTGCGAGTGCAGACTTGTTTTTGCCTGTGCGGACGAGATCTTTGCGAGCTTTTTTTTGTGCTGATTTGATATTTGCCATATAGCGTAAAACTAGGGGTTATTGTACCATCGAGGGCTGTCTAACACAACATGTATTGAGGGTGATCATTCGATTGAGCTGAGCTCAAAATCCTTTTGTGCTATCTGAGCGCCGTATCCACCCTCAAATTTGAGAGTGACTTTGATAGGACTCGTGATGGCATGGTAGCGACATACATTGCGGGAACAGGTACCAAGCGTGATGGCACGCTCAAACGTGGACCCAAATGCGGTCTGACCATCTTTGGGCTTTGCCGTACTAAACACACCTTCAGATGGCTGATCCTTCGTGGAGTAGGTGAGCTCGTACTCGATCGATGAGGTGCCGGTGGGGACACCTGCTACTGTGAGCTTGATCTCCTTGAGCGCATCTACAGATACGAGGTTTACCTTTACTCCTGGCCCTGCGGTAGGGATGACATCACGATCTGGTGATTGAGTGATGGCTATCACAGGGTTTTTGGCTGGAGCCACCTGATTGCGAGACATAACGAGTGCGACGATGCCGAGCAATACTACGGCACCGATGACTCCTACAGTGATTTTCTTTTGATGAGGTGATTTCATAAATATATGGTTAATGATTTATTTTACTGGAAATATACTCGCCGATGTGGTCGATCGATACATTCTCTTGTTTCATCGTATCGCGATCGCGCACGGTCACCTCACCACTTTCGAGAGATTTGTAATCTATGGTGATGCAGTAGGGAGTACCGATCTCATCCTGACGACGATACATTTTACCAATATTTCCCGAATCGTCAAATTCGCAGCGGAACTGCTTTTTGAGTTTGAGATAGATTTGACGAGCTGAGTCGCGGAGCTTCTCATCCTTTTGCAAAGGGAATACTGCTACTTGGACGGGAGAAAGCTGTTGAGATATCTTGAGGACCACACGTGACTTTCCCTCACCGAGATCCTCTTCGGTATACCCATCAGCAAGCACCATGAGAAAGAGTCGATTCATCCCGATAGCTGGCTCGATGACATGCGGTACAAACTTCCGACCTGTAGCTGAGTCCACATACTCGAGCGACTTGGTCGAGTGCTTCATATGTTGGGTGAGATCGTAATCAGTACGATATGCGACTCCCCACAGCTCTTTCCACCCAAAGGGAAAGTGATAGTCCAGGTCATAGGTATCTTTGGAGTAGTGTGAGCGCTCTTTGTCCGTGTGCTGGCGCCAGCGGATATGCTCCTCCTGGATACCTACCACCTTGGTAATAAACTCCCACATAGAGCCCTTCCACGAGTTCATGAGATCCTGCCAGTTGCTTTTTTCAGGATCAAAAAAGTACTCGATCTCAGCCTGTTCAAACTCAAACGTGCGAAAGATAAACTGTCCCTGGGTGATCTCATTACGAAATGATTTGCCGATTTGGCCCACACCAAAGGGCAACTTGACTCGACACGAGTCGGTGACTTGTTTGAAGTTTGCAAATATCCCTTGTGCCGTCTCCCCCCGCAGATATGCCACTGACTTTTCACCAGAGACAGTGCCTAGTTCTGTTTCAAACAGTAAGTTAAATGCTTTGGGAGGAGTGATCTCATTTCCGTCAGGTGACTTGATACTGTGTTCTGCGATAAATGCCGCCATCTCCTCTATCTTCATGTTTTCAACGACTGGTATGTCATGCTGAGCTTGACGAAGCATCTCTTGATTTTTATCTTTTTCCATCCACCCCTCAATCAAGTGGTCTGCCCTATATCTCTTGTGTGTCTTTAGATCCTCCACGAGTGGATCGGTAAACGATCCTACATGTCCTGATGCTACCCATGTCGTGGGATGCTGGATGATCTGCGAGTCCAAGCCCACCATATCATCACGGTCCTCGATAAAGGTCTTCCACCAGAGATCTTTCAAGTTTTTGAGGAGCTGGACCCCGTATGGTCCGTAGTCATATGAGTTGGCGAGTCCACCATAGATCTCAGAAGTAGGGTATACGAATCCACGGCGCTTGGTATAGGCGACAAGTGTGTCGAGGGTGAGAGGTGACATAAATGTAAATTTCAAATTGAAAAATGCAAAGTCTCAGACTGTTTAGACGGAATGCTATGTAACTATATCAAAAAACCGTCCCGATAAAATGACGACTGTCAGTTTATTGGGACGGCTCTCTAAGGGCTCGCCCGCTCCGCCTTGGCGGGGCGGATGCGGCCCTTTGTGGCGCTCCTAAATATTCTGTGTCCGTCATGTTAATTACTGGAGCGCCCTATGAGTCGCGGTTCCACCCGTTTTGGTACTCTATGCTGTCCATTTACAGTACCCTGCTTGTGTTTGTCTGCCTCTCACTCCCCACCCTGCCAGGGGTGGATCCATGCGAAACGTAATGTGCGTATTGTACGGACAAACTACACTTCTGTCAATTTTATTGGGATTGAAATTATTTGCAAATTGCTTGTCCCACCACTGCGGGGCAGATTGTACATTTGCATTGGATCATCACGGCAGTTTCTCCTCTATCACCCGCTCACATATCTCGCGGCATTTGCTCCACGTGGTGATGGGTTGATCGTGGTGTCCGAGATGCTGGAGCAGCTGACTCGTAAACCGAGTCAGCTGCTCAGTGGCGACCAAACCATCAGATCCCGAGAGATGCTTGATAAATATCTGATACAGAGAGTACAGCTCAGTCTCAACCAATTCTTCAGGAAGGAGTCTATCCAGGAGAAAGAGCGAACGCATAAATGCCTCGAGCTTGAGCGGGTCCTTTTTGATCTCGTAGAGAGCTGAGATCAGGGTAGACTGTTGGAGGTACTTACCACCCGTCGATTGCCTGATGATACAGGTGACATATGAGCCCGTTTGCAGGTGTCCTGCGCGCCTAGAGGTGAGATGACGCACTCCTTTTGCCATGACAGAAATCTTTCCGTGAGCCTGGGTAAATATCGCCAGGGAGATATCGGCATCCTTCAATACTCGCTTGCGCAGGATGATCCCCACTGTTTTGGTCGAGATGGTCATCCCCTATGATATCACTGTACAGTCACATCTTGTACGAGTACGCCGTCAAATACCTTCTTGCCACCTATGTCTACTTTCCAAGTCTGATCAGTCAGACCTGCCTGCTTTTGGATGGCCAGCTTCATGCTGTCAATGCCTGCGGGCAATGTGTACTCAGCAGTCACCTCCGCGCGACCCTCTGGATTCACAATGAGGAATCCTTCGTAGACTGTCTTGCCGAGTTCATCATAGGTACGCGTTTCGGTACTTGAACCAGAGAGCTTGCCTAGGGTTGATCCTTTTGGTACATAGAATCTGATCCAGTTGCGCAGTGGTGCGTTTAGACACAGCACTGCCTTCTGCTCGAGGTTACAATTTGAGCCAGGGAACGGATTTTTGAAGGTGATGGTCACCGTCCTCTTTGAACCTTCAGTCTTTGATACGACAGACTCTTTGACAAAGAGGTTTGACTTTTGTCCTCCAAAGTTCACGTTGTTGATATGGAGATAGTCAGTACCTGCAGCATCAGTGATACGTCCAGCCCAACCCATCTTTTCGATGGCTGCTTGAGTGCTCGGATATTTGAAGTTCATGAGGATATGCTTTTCATCCATATTTTGCAACATTGCCTGTATAGTGCGGCCCCAATATAGTTTTGGTGATGCGCCGATCGCAAATCTCGTGAGATCTTTGAGGAGCGAGCCGAGGATGGCCTTGCGGTCCTCACGTGCATATCCGACTTGAGTACCTATAGACTCTAGGAGGGTATAGATGACCTGTGGACAGTCACAGCGTGGGTCGATCTTCGTCGAGAACTGCACTCCGTCTACATAGCGAGCCTTGCCTACTACCACACCCTTTTCGGTGACATCTTCGCCAAATATAGTGATCAAATCTACCAATATCTTCGTGTCTATGAAGAATATACCGTCATATTCGACTGCTGATCCGTATGTCTTATACAGCGATTGGAAGTTCTTGACTGACTCCACCAGATCTGGAGAGATATTTGTATCACGGAGATGCCACTGACTAACTCCTTTGAAGTAGCGCTTGATGGGATCAGGTGCTGTGCCAGGACGTACACCAGAGTCGATGTCGTAGATATTGGTTACCTTTGCAAACTCAAACTTACCCTTCTCCATGGTCAACTCAGTCGTACCTGTCCAAAACCCTCCTGTTGCACGGCGCTCTTTGTCATTTTGGAAGATGATCAGGTAGCGTTGCTTACTCGTTTTGCCCAGTATACGAGGCAGCTCCTTTAGAAATGGCTGTGCATTCACGATGAGTCTGTAGGCACCGTCAAACTGATCTTTGCCATTAGTTATCATCTCGCGGACTTTGATACCTCGAATTTCTTCAGGATAGCGTGCAGGGTCGATGGAGTCGATACTCTCCTTTGCCTTTGCGACGTCAGTCGAAATGGGATCAATTTTGCTCATAATACTATCAAGGGTCAACACCGCAGTCTCAAGGCGTTCTTCTGTGGATTTTTCGGCGAGGCTTGATTTGCCCTTTTTGAGTCCAATCAGGTCAGACACGGGAGCTATAGCTACGATAGCTTCCTCTGCAGCAGAAAATAGGTTGTCACCTGCATTAAGTGCAGCAAAATAGTCACGCACATGGGGGATGAAAGTAAACTTGTCAAAGGCGTGTGAATCAGTTTTGATCTCTTCAAATGTCTTTCGAAGCTCTGCTGTTTTGGTAGAGATGAGATCGAGATCGTTTTGCTTTGCCACCTCTTTCAACTCGGCCACCTGCATTTTGAGCTTATCTGCCTTTACTTTTATGCCCATGGCTGGCTGATAGACCAAGAAGTATCCTACTCCGGCTACCGCCAAAAGAACTGCAAATATGACAACGAGGGTTGTAAAAAGGATTTTTTTTATCATAGATATTTGGTAATCATACCATATCATTTTATAACATCAATGATAAATTGGGGCTCTGTGACAGATAGATAAACAGCCTTTACACAGCTCCTCTGCCAGTCAACATGGCCAGAGGAGTCTTTGCGATGATGCTGACATCTTGCAAGAAGGTGACTTTGCGTGCGTATTTCTCATCAATGACGATGCGTCTATCAAAGTTCACATCTGATCGTCCAGATACCTGCCAGAGTCCTGTAATGCCAGGTTTTACGTTGAGTACCAAATCAATCTTTTCCTTAGTATCAGGATAAATAGCTGATTGGTGATCCAGCTCATCCTGCAAATATGCACGCGGCCCTATCATGCTCATCTCACCTCTCAATACATTTATCAATTGAGGAAGCTCGTCGAGTGAATACTTTCGGATGATGCGTCCTACACGGGTAACCCGTGGATCATGGTTTAGCTTAAAGCTATTTTTCTTGTATTCTGCATAGAGCTGGGCGAACTGAGGATCTTCTCGGAGCAGATTGTGTGCGTTCATGATCATGGAGCGAAACTTGTACATCCTAAATTGCTTGCCATACTGGCCTACTCGCATGGGCACATCAGCCAAGAGCGGGCCCTTTGAATCCAGACGTATCGCGATCAAGACGATGATACAGATGGGAAAGAATAGAATCATCAAAAATAAGGACATAGCTAGATCAAGAGCTCGTTTAAATAGTTTTTGATACATGATGCGCGAGAAAATATCAAATTAGGTAAGCTCATCGTACTTGGTATTCTTCCACGACTCCACCAATTTCTTGATTTTTGATGCGGAGGACTTTTTGGATACGATCAGTACATCATCGGTGTTTACCACTATCATATCCTCTAGATCAATCCCAACCACCAGTTTTTTTCCTTGGTAGTCCATGATGAGGCTGTCCTTGCAACCCACCTCTACCACCTCTCCCTTTACGACCACATCGTCTTTGTTCTTTTCGAGTGCTTCCTTCAGCGCCTCCCATGCACCTACATCTGACCAGCCAATATCAGAAACGATCACTTTACCAAGTCGTGGCTCCATTTTTTCAATGACTGCATTATCAAATGAGACTTTTTCAAGCGTGGGATACACCTCATTGAGTACTTTCCCAAAGGAAAGGGTGCCATAAGCTGCCTGAATCTTTTCTAGGTCCTTTGAGAGAGCTGGAGAATGAAGTTGGAACTGTGTCCATAGAAAACGTGGAGTTGTTACAAAATACCCGAGATTCCAGGCATGCTCCCCATCTTTAGTGTATTTCTCAACTAGGTCCGTGTCAGGTCGGTACTTAAATGATTTTAATGGATGCGCGTTATAGCCAGCGTGCTCTTCACAAGGTTTCAAATCATACTCAATCCATCCAAGATTCTGATTTGCAAAACGAGGAGTGTGTGCCAAAAATACAATACTATTCTTATCCTTTTGAACAACCGCATCTGCAGCATCTAGCATCGCACGGAATGCACCTTCGTCCTTTACGAGATGGTCTCCCCATATGATAGCCATGGACTCGTCTGGGTTGATCTTTGCCAGCAACGAGGTGACCAGACCTACCGCTGGGCCATTATCACGCATAGTAGGCTCAAGAATAAAATTTGCATCTGGCACTTCAGGCAACTGCTGCTCGATGATGTCACGGTATTTTTTGGCCGTGGAGATATATATGTCATCAGGCTTCACCAGGGGGAAAAGTCGTCTTACAGAGTGCTGTAGCGTGGAGAGATCTCCCACAATCTTTTCAAACTGTTTCGGAGATTTTTTGCGAGAAAGTGGCCACAAACGTGTTCCTACTCCCCCCGCGAATATGACGATTTTCATAGGTATCTGGATTGTACTGAAGATTGGCACACTTCACAAGTGCACGGGACAATGACACGGGAGTTTGCTCTTCAAAAAGTACCCCATAGTACACAGTTTCACGTGCACCACCACGGTCATAGGCCACGACCGGACAGCCACATGCCTGAGCCTCTAGTGCAGTATATCCAAAGTCCTCCACCTGGGGCATGATGAGGGCCTGTGCACCTGCATACCAGGTAGCCAGTTCTGCGTCAGTTAGGTGTGCATAGAACTCTATACTCATTCCATTCGCCTGTGCACGAAGCTGGTACTCCTGCGAACCGGTGCCAATGATCACCAGTCGATCTTTTCTACTCTTCCATGCATCGATCACCAGATCTACTCGTTTGTATGGCTCTAGTCGTGATACTACCAGATGGTACTTGGTACTCTGAGAGTTTGTATTTTTTTCTGATGCTAACTGATGCCAATACGCTTCGTCAAATGGTGGATACACCACTTCACTCTCACGTCCATACACCATCTTGCATCTCTTTTGCACTTCTTGAGAGATCGTCAGATACTCATCCACCCTCGTAGATGCGATGAGATCAAGGCGTTTAAAATATTCCCTCGTCATCTTGTGGAGCGTGCCAGTGTGACCATAGTCGTCATGCCACAGCCAGCGTGTGGGAGTCAGGAGATAGCAGATATGCCGTGTGGTAGGCTTCGTGATGATGTGCTTGGCAAAGCTTGAGGTGATACTCACCACCACGTCATACGACGAGAAATCAAAGCTCTCAAATGCGAGAGGGAGGAGTGGCAGTGTCAGGAGACGATGACCCCGTACAAAACGAGGGAGCTTTTGGATAAAACTGGTGCGCACATCCCATCCCTGCGCCCAACTCGCGCGCTGCTCGTCTCGATACGAGGTATACCACGGCGCATCGGGATACATCTCATGCAAGACTTTCAATATGCGCTCAGCGCCTCCTACTTTGTCAAACCAATCATAGACAAATGCGATTTTCATAGATATTTGGTGAATTGTACCCAATGGACCCGCCGTTATCCCTGTAATCGTCAACTGATTCGATGGCGATTCATGTCTAGTCATTCTGAACGAAGTGAAGAATCTCACAATCTTAGCTCACTAGATCCTTCTCCCGCAGACGCGGGATCAGGATGACTGACTTGACGAACACCGATTCTATCATCGATAGTATTGACTTGTACAATTCCCCTCAAACATGGGGATCCAATACTACCGAACTGCGAGAGCCAACTGGTAGATGTGGAGCGTCTTTGCAGCCATTGCTTTAAAAGTGCCCACGAATGGAGCAGGAGTGGTCGGGATTCGCTTTATCACCTGCAATAGCTTTGATCGGATATCCTCCACAGAGGTGGGATCAAAAAATGTCGCCTTCTCCTCCGTCACCTCATGAAATACGGGGATATCCGAGCACACGACAGGACATCCAAACGCGAGAGCTTCGACCACAGGCAGCCCAAATCCTTCTGCAAGGGAGGGATTTACGAGTGCCTGTGCATGCTCGTACAACCACCTCAACCGTGCGTTTGAGAGGTGGAAAAACCACGTCACCTCTGGGTGTAGCTTTTGATATCCTTCTGAGAAACTATTCTGCGGACCCACCATCACCAACTTCATTCCATGAGCTGCATCAAGTAGTTTTTGAATATTTTTATGCGGGTAGCAGTTCCCCACATACAGGAGAAATGACTCGTTTTGCAGCGCTTCTGTTGCTTCAGGCAGCGCAAACAGCAGCTCCCTATTTATCCCTTCATGTACCGCCTCAGCATCTCGCCCAAATCGATCTTTGAGTGCCTTTGCTATAGCTTTGGTCGGGACCATGAGCGCACGCGCACGCACAATCTGTGATGAAAATACCACACGGAACACCATGCGTTTGAGTTGATACACCAATGGATGCTGAGTCGATAATCGCCCCGTTTCATGGGTCATGAGTGTCAGATCGTGCACGGTGGCCACAAATGGACGGAAATAGGCTATAGGCCAGCTAAAGTAGGTAAAATGCATGAGATCCAGACCATCACGCAGGAGCTGGAACAAGAATGTCGTCTGCTCAGCAAATCCATGCCAGCGTGCGCTCGTGGTCCTTAGAGTGAATTTAGTATGTTTTGGAACAAGTCCTATGTCAGCTTGAAGCGTGTAAATATAGAATTCGAATTGGGGAGTATCCAGTTCTGCTAAACAATACAGAAGATTTCGAATATATACCCCCACGCCGGTTTGGTTGATGAGTCGTGCATCGATGCCTATACGTTTCATATATGTGATTTCAGCCAAATACCGCCTCGAACTATCGAGTTTACTATTCCTGGATACTGCTGGCGGTAATGTTTGTCATAAAAAAGCTGCATAGCTTCATAAAAATGCGCTCTTATTTTGTTTCGCGTTTCTGGTGATACTGATCCGATACCGCTCGAATGTTTGAGATGTATCACCGCCTGCGTAGGGAGCCAGATCACCTGCCGTCCCTTTTCCTTGACCCGGTAGCAGAGATCTAGATCCTCCCCATACATAAAAAACCGCTCATCAAACCCGCCGAGCTCGCGCACCACATCCCCGCGGATCAAGAGGAACGCTCCCGTGCAAGCGTCGATCTCGTGCGCCACGTTCAAATCCTTCTCCAACAGATGATAGCCTCCAAACCACTTCATGCATAATCCAAATATTTTTGTCACACTGAGTCTATCGAAGTGTGACTTGTCATGGTTCCCTTCGACGGAGCTCAGGGCAGGCTGGCTCACCATGACTTGGCTAGAATAATTCTCACCACGATAGAGAGCTGAGAGCTTCTTTGAAATAGATTCAAGACCACTGAAATAGCACAATGATCGCCAGGGCGTGGGGAATCCTCGATGTGATGCGGGGTCTATCTGACCTGAGGTGAGATTTACTCGGGGGGTGACAATGCCTACCTTTTGATGCGTGTCCATATAGGCCACTGGCTCAGACAGCCTGAGTCCATCTACATTCATGTCAGAATTGAGATAGAGAATATAGTTGCCAGTAGCTACTGCCAATCCTCTATTGTTCCCTTTGCTAAACCCCTCATTTGTTTTGTTCTGAATAAACTGTAGGTGACAATTTTCACTTTTGAATTTTAATTTTTGAATTTCCTCCCCGCTTCCATCAGTCGACGCATTGTCCACCACGATGACTTCAACGTTCAGTGGCGAATCAGCTGTGAGTGCCTGATCAAGGCTCTGAAGTGTTTGCAGAGTGATAGTTCGAGTATTGTATGAAAGAAGGATGATGGAAAGATCCATATATCGATTATAGCCATGCAGTGGCGAAGTCACAAGGGAGAAGAGCGGAGAAAATCAAAATTAAAAAAGTAAAATTCAAAAAAGTAATGAACCAAAATATAAATTGAAGATTGAGCTTTGCGCTTGACGATTTGAACTTTGCCTTATTTCTGTGTTTATCGCTTTGGTGACTGCTTGAGGCGACGTGATTTACCACCTGTGCCCACCATGCGGCGTTCACGGGTACGTGCATCACGGGTCAAAAGACCAGCAGCACGCATCTTGAGTCTGTCGGCACCAGTTGGTTCCAGTGACAGAGCTCGTGCGAGTCCATGTACGATAGCACCTACTTGACCTGAAGTTCCTCCGCCTCTGACTTTGACACTGACCACGAAGCGGTCAGTAGAATCAGTGAGTTTGAGGGGTTTTTGACAATTGAGTTGATCAGGGATGGTGACGAATGCTTTGACGAGTTCCTTTGCATTTACGATAAAAGATCCTGCTTTGTATTCCTTTTTGTCCACAGTTGCTACATTTTTCTTGGTGACGTATGCGCGCACGCGTGCGACTGCTTCACCACAGCGACCAACTGCTTCGTAATAGGAGAGCGTTGATGCTACTTTTTTTGGTTTTGCTACTTTTGGTTCTGGCATAGGATTAGGCTAACTCTTTTTGAAATGTGTGGAATGCATTTGGAAATATGTGCAAGCGTGCAAGTCTGCGATCTCGGAGCTTGTTTTTTGGAAGCATTCCTGAGATAGCATGACGTACAACTTCTTGGGGTTGCTTTGCAAAGAATTGCTCAAATGCTTGCTTTCTGAGACCTCCAGGGAAACCTGAGTAGTTTGAGTACACTTTTTGGATAGATTTGCGCCCAGAGATAGTGACCTGTGAGGCATTGATGATCACGAGAGAATCGCCCGTATCGAGGTGATCTACATAGTCTACCTTTTGCTTGCCCTGGAGTATGCGTGAGGACTTTGTCGCGACACGGCCCAAGACCATGCCTGCTGCATCAAGGAGTACCCACTTGCGAGTGATAGTGGTTGCACTTTTTGGTTTCGTGGTGTGGGTCAGTGTGGTAAGCATAGGATAAGACAGGTAATTTAGGCTTTCTTTTCAACCTTTTTGGCTTCTGGCATCTCACGAGTCCATTCGACACGTGCGACAGGAGCTGCATCACCGATACGATTGCCGAGCTTTACGACGCGTACACTACCTGAGGTAGGATTTGCGCCAAGTCTGAGCTTGACCTCATCGATAAACAGTGTTGCTGACTTTTTGTTTTGGAGGAAGGGAAGCAACACGTTGAGTGACGCTTCAGATCCACTGGCTGCTTTGTGTACCAGACGTTGCATGATCGCTGAGAGTGGTTTTGCTTTCTTCAAAGTGGTGACAAGTTTGCCGTGTGCGATAAAGTTACGCACGAGCTTTTTGAGAAGCATCTGATTTGCATCAGATCCGTCTTTTACTTTGAATTTTGATATTTGATGTTTCATACGATCAATTCGACTTATAGTTAGGCAAGCTCAACACCCATCTTCTTGAGTTCGTCATTGATGAGATCGATTGATTTGCGTCCGACACCTTTGAGTCCTACGAGATCTGACTTGCCACGTGCGATGAGGTCAGATACGGTCTCGATCTTTTCACGGAGCAGTGCATTGATCACGCGTGATGGCAGGTTCAGTTCGTCGATGATGGTCTCGAGTACTTTGGACTTACTATCATTTTGCGCACTAGGAAGTACCGGCACCTCTTCTTGAACTACAGGGGTATCTTTGCCTGACAATACATGAGTAAAGTGCTCTACGATGATGCCTGACACTTTCTTCAAAACCTCTTGAGGACTGATGCTGCCATCGGTGGTCACCTCAAGTGTGAGCTTCTCATAGTTTGATTTTCTTCCAACACGTGCATCTTCAACGGTGAAATTGACGAGCTTGACTGGGGAGAATGAAGCATCGATGGCAATAAATCCTGTCTCAGTTTCGGTGCGTTCCTCAGTTGGACTGAATCCATACCCAAGTTCAACGATAGCTTCAAAGTCAACTTTGCCTTTTTCTGCGGTGATTTCAGCGATATGAAGATCTTTGTTTACGATTTGCAGATCACCCTCGATATCGGCTGCAGTGATCTTGCCTACACCCTTTGCGATGAGACTGATCGTGTGTTTACCTTCTTTTGGTGCTACAAATCTGACTTTCTTGAGGTTTAAGACGATGTCAAGGATAGACTCTTTGACTCCAGGAAGTGTGGTGAAAAGATGAGACACACCTGCAAACTTTACTGCGGTGACAGCAGCACCTGGGACTGCTGAAAGGAGCGTGCGACGATAGGTGTTACCCATGGTCTGACCAAATCCTTGAGCCAATGGCTCAAATACAAAGGTAGTTTGTACTCCATCTTGAACCTCAGTTTGTTGTGTGAAAAAAGCAGGTGTATACATAGGGTTATTTGGAATAGAACTCAATAATAAGTCGGACATTGATCAACTTTTCTATAGAGTCTGTGGTTGGTGATTGAAGCACCTCAGCAGATACGCCATCACGCTTGATCCACGAAGGAGGAACTATGTCCTTACGGGCGAGACTCGCTTCTACAGTAGGGATTTTTGCTACCTTTTCTGAGCCAAGACTGATCTTCTGTCCTACCTTGATTTCGTATGAAGGGATCGAAAGCTTGTGGTCATTTACTTTTACATTTCCATGAGTGACGAGCTGACGAGCTGCAGCACGAGTTGGCGCAAAGCCAGCACGATATACTGCGTTGTCGAGGCGTGACTCCATAAGCGAACAGAGCAAGTTGCCGGTGTTACCCTTTGCTTTCTTTGCACGATCAAAGTAGTTGCCCATTTGACGCTCACTGACTCCGTACATAAAGCGAAGCTTTTGCTTCTCACGCAACTGTTTTGAGTGTTCAGATGTCTTTCTGCGTGTATTGAGCCCGTGCTCTCCAGGAGGCACTGTCAACTTACTCATCAGTTTGTTGTGATTTTTGGAACCAAAAGTCTTGAGTTCCAAGTCAACCCCATTTCGTCTAGCGAGACGATTGCGTGGACCGGTATATCTCATAATGTACTATAAGCAAAATATCAAATATCAAATATCATGAAAAAAGATTCATGATCTCTCAGATTTGAAATTTTAAATCAGACACGTCTCAATTTTGGTGCGCGAACACCATTGTGTGGGACGGGGGTAACGTCTACGATTTTTTCGACGTCACATCCACATGCTCTCATGACTCGAAGGGCTGCTTCGCGTCCTGGACCAATTCCACGTACGTATATGTCTATTTTTCTGACACCGTGATCCATCTTTGCTTTTTGCATAGCTGCATCTGCGGTGATCGTGGCTGCGTGAGGGGTAGATTTGCGAGTACCAGTGAATCCGTGCATACCAGTGGATGCGACGATGACGGGGTTATTGGCCTGGTCGGCGATGGTGACGATAGTGTTATTAAACGTGGCGGTGATATGCACGTTTGCGAAATCTATCTGTCTCTTCTGTTTGGATGGTGACTTGGTTGGTGGCATAGTTATTTCTTAGCTGCTGGTGCAGGAGCTGCTGCTTTGGCTGCTTCAACTTTGACTTGATCTTCTTTCTTGAGTGCGCCGACGGTCTTTCTCTTTCCTCTCTTGGTACGCGCATTTGACTTTGTGCGCTGACCATTGACAGGGAGATTGCGAATGTGTCTGATACCTCGGTAACAACCGATCTCTTTGAGTCTCTTGATGTTCTCGGTCACTTCTTCACGGAGGTCACCTTCGACTTTGATGTTTGACTCGATAGCTACTGAGATCTTCTTCAGCTGCTCCTCGGTGATATCCTTGATGCGCACAGATCCATCGACCTTTGCCTGGGCGAGGACCTTTTTTGCATTGGTACGACCAATACCCTTTAGAAGGGTAAGGGAATAATCAATTCGTTTTGCATCTGGTAGAACCATTCCAAAAATACGTGCCATAGGTTATCCTTGTCGTTGACGACATTTTGAATTTTTACATACGTTCTGCATACGTCCACGACGGACCACTATGCGACAACTGGGACATCTTTTTTTGACTGCTGAGTGTGATTTCATGGTTAGTTTGCTTGTCTGAAAATAATGCGACCTCTCCCCAAATCATAAGGAGTGACTTCGAACCTGACCTTGTCACCTGGCATAATCTTGATATAGTGCTTTCGCATTTTACCAGACAAATAGCAAAGTATGACGGTTTCTGTGTCCTTCAGCTTCACCTCAAAGAGCGTGTTTGGAAGACTTTTGAGTACTTCTCCCTCACCAACGGCTACTTGATGTGTGGGCTGACTAGTCATATATGAGCTTTAAATTGTACCACATCAGGTGAAAATATCTACGCCATTTGGAGTGATGTGGACAGTATGCTCAAAGCACGCAGCAAGGCTCCCATCAGCCGTATCTAGGGACCATTTGTCTGGATTCTTCTGGATGATATCGGTGGTCGATTCGCTATAGATGATCTCGATGGCAGCCACAAAATCAGGCTCAATGAGGTATTCTTTGCCCTTCTTGTGACTGACAAAGTTGGGGATATAGGGGTCCTCGTGAAGGTTTTTCCCTATGCCATGTCCCGTGAGGTCTCGGAGCACCTGATACCCTGCACCGTGAATGCAGCGTTCCATGGTCTGACCCACGATCGAGAGCGGCGCTCCTACGCGAAGGATAGCTATGGTTTCTTCTAATGCCTTTTTTCCTGCCGCAAGAAACGCCTCCTTGCGAGGGTCAGCCACATGATCAACGATGATAGTAGTAGCCCAGTCCGTATGATACCCCTGATACAGTCCGCCAATATCGACCGTGACGACATCTCCGGGCTTCAGGATACGTGAGGAAGGTATGGTGTGGACTGCCTGCTCATTGATCGCAATGCAGGTGTTCCACCTATATCCATCGACCGTTTTAAAAGAACCTTCGATCCCCGCCTCGCGCAGAAGGGTAGTTGCATGGGCGTCAATCGAAAGTGCGGTTTGACCAGATGTGATACTGGGGATCAACTGATCGGTGACTGCACGCAGTCGTTTGCCACACTCTCGCATGATATCAATCTCTGCGGGTTTTTTTGCGTAGGATGGCATGGGGATGTGATGAATAATTCTATGTATATATTTATGTCATTGCGAGGAGTCCCCCCAATATGACTGGGACGACGTGGCAATCTCAATTATATGGGAGATTGCTTCGTCTCCTGTCGCGTTAGACGCGACGGATCCTCGCAATGACGTGCTGCTGAAAATAGACAGTATGACTATGATGAGTTAACTAAAATATATCGATCGATAGACCTCTTCAAGTTTGTCATGGAACTCTACGAGGCTAAAGTTGTTCTTTACCATATAGTCAGCAAAAGCAATCAAATTGCCCATGTTCAGTTGGGTCAGTTGATTGAGATCACGCTCGACACTTGAAAGGCCTCTTCGATACTCGCGCCCCTTGCTCCTCTCATAGCGGATAGTTTTGTCAGTATGTATAGCGAGGACGACTACCAACACATCTTTGAAGTGTTCTTTTACATATGCATATTCTTCGAGGGTATACATGCCTCCGATGACTCCCATAGCATGATCTTTCAACATCTCGCGAATCTTTTTCTCCGATAGAATCGCCATACAAGCAGGTCCATGCTTTTGGCGAAACTCAACCCGAAGCTTGCTATGCACAGCCTCAATATGCTCTAATTTGTGCTCATCCACATAATGATTGATGATGTTACTAAACGATACCTCAGGCAAACCCTTTGATTTGAAAAACTCAATAGCTTCAGTTTTGCCTGAGCCGGGAAGGCCCGTGATGCAGATCAGTGTTTTCTTGTTTGGATTCCATTTGGTCAGATGATCCTCGACGATGTCCTTCCCGAGCGACTTGAGTATCTCTTCATTTACTTTTTCGACCGAGAGCTGTGCATCGACGGTGGCAAGGAGTCCTTTCTTCTCATAGTACTCCAGTATCTTGGTGGTGTTCACCGTAAATAGATTGATGCGTTTTTGTACTGCTTGGATGGTATTGTCATCACGCACTTCCTGGTCACGCAGTGATATCCTCCAAAGCGCTTCCTTCTCGTCAATATGAAGGTAGATGACCTTGGTCAGTTTTTGTTTGAACTTCTTTGCCTGCACGACAGTTCGTGGAAATCCGTCAAGGATAAATCCATGCACATACTCGGGACGCTTGAGATAGTCAAATACGATGTGGATCGTCTCCTCATCAGACACGAGCGATCCGGCATTGATGGTCTCTTTGATGTGACGACCTAGATTAGTCTTTTCTTTGGCGATCTCGCGAAAAATATGTCCCGTCGAGAGGTATGGTACCTTGAGCTGTTTTGAAAGAAGATTGCCTTGTGTAGACTTACCCGCCCCTTGGATACCAAGAAGTACTATTTTCATGAGTGATTGAATTTTTTGATCTTTAGCAAATTTCAAATAATGGAATTTGGAGATTGTTTTTTCTTTGAGACTTCTGTTTGAGTCCCGCCACGGCGGGGCGAGTTAAGTCGAAATGAAAAAATATTCTCCAAATCAAAGATTTGTACAGATACAACTCAGCTATTACTCACCCAAGCTTCTTCTTTTCCTTATGACTTTGATGGGAGTTACAGGTGGAACAAAACTTTGCCATCGCGAGTGCATCAGGAGTATTCACTTTATTTTTAGTAGTCACATAGTTTTGTGATCCACACTTTGCACAGACGAGACCAGTTCGAACACGTGAGCTTTTTTTTGCCATAGGATAAATTCAAATGAGAATCATTTATAAAAATTTGTCGTAGTTTCTCGATGTCACTTGAGACTCGATGGTTTTCAAAGTCTCCAAGACTACCGATACTACTATCAGGATGCTTGTGCCACCCACGACCAACGAGGTGACTCCAGTGATCGCTGATATGATCGAAGGTATTATAGCAATAACACCGAGGAAAAATGCACCAACTGTGGTCAGCTTCATGATAACCTGTTGGAGATAGACTTTGGTATTTGCTCCTGGACGCACCCCAGGGATGAATCCCCCGTTCTTTTGTATCTCCTCTGCGATCTTTTGAGGATTAAATACGATCATGGTATACACAAACGTAAAGGCTACTACGAGGATAAAGTACAACGAGCTATAGACGATGCTACCTGGCTGGAACGTGACCACGAGGAATTTGGCAACTGCTTGCATCGTGGTGTTGGTCGAGTATTGAAAAAAGTTGCCAATCATCTGAGGAAATAGAACAAAAGATACGGCAAAAATAATTGGAATCACGCCTGCTTGGTTTAGTTTCAAAGGAAGAAAGTTTGAAGCTGATTGATACATACGATTGCCTTGGATGCGCTTTGCATAGTATACGGGGATCTTTCTGACGGCCTGACTGACATAAATGACTCCGGCGACCACCACGAATATGAGCAGTCCAAAGACTATGGTGTTTATCGCATTGTCTTGACTGGTGATGGTAGTCGTGCGAAGGAAGGTCGGCAATAGGCGGCTCACGATACCTGCAAAGATGATGAGCGAGATGCCGTTGCCAAGTCCGTACTCAGATATAAGCTCCCCAAACCACATGAGGATATAGGTACCCGCTACCATCGTAGCGATAAACGAGACGAACTCCAGAAACGGAACTTGTCCGTTTTGTAACACGATCAAGTTATTATTTTTGAGCAGATAGAAAATGCCTACTGCCTGTACCAATGTCAGCGGGATTGTGAGAAATCGAGTGTATTGATTGATCTTGAAGCGTCCATACTCGCCTTCTTTTTGCAGTGCCTCAAGCTGTGGAAGGACCATGGTCAAAAGTTGTAGGATTATGGATGCGTTGATATAGGGATTGAGTCCCAGCGCCATGACTGAAAAGTTCACCAGCGTTCCACCTGAAAATACGTCAAGGAGTGAAAGGAACTGGTTACTCGCAAAAAGCTGTCTCAAACTATCAAGTTTGATTATGGCAGTGGGGATATAGGTGAATACTCGAAATACGAGTATGAGAGAGAGAGTGACGATGATCTTGCGCCTGATGGCTTTGTCTTGCCAGACGGTTGCTATCCAGCGAGCTGCTGCATTCATGATAGTGAGAGAATTTTACCTCCAGCATTCGTAACGGCGAGCTTTACTGATTCTGATGCCGACACTGCCAAGGTGATAGCCTTGGTGATTGGCTTATCAAGCAATACTTTGACACCTACAGTCAACGCGTCTGAAGGTACGAGATTGTGTTTGATCAAAAAATCCACTGTCACATCTTCTGTCGTATTTGCGAGCTGACTCAAGGGCACCACATATGCCTTTGGTGAGATGGCACGATTTTGTGACTTGCCGCGCATGAGTGGATACTTTTTTACGATTCTGCCTTGTCCACCTTCAAAGTGAAGTGGCATGGTGGTGCGAGCTGTCTGATGACGAGTGGTTCCCCGCCCAGACTTTGAACCACGTCCTGAACCGAGTCCACGACCACGGCGCTTATATGCTTTGTCGACTTGTGGGGGGAGTGTATTGAGAAAATTCATATGCTGGGTGGGAAATGATTGTAACTGAATATATCAGTAATCTGTATTATGCCTTTGCGGGGCGCTCTTTTAGCTTGCTAAATGCCTTCATGACTGCATAGGTGTTTGCGATCTGGTTACGAGAACCAAGCATTTTTCCTGATGCGTTGTATACACCTGCAAGGTCAAAGAGCACGCGAGCGACTCCTCCGATTTTGAGTCCCGTACCTGCTGGTGCGGGCTTGAGGAGTATGCGAGCTGCTTTAAACTCACTCAAGATCTGATGAGGAATGCTTCCTTCAAACCGAGGAACATGAATCATGTGCTTGCGTGCATAGGTGGTGGCCTTTTGAAGTGCCTGGGGTACTTCGAGTCCGCGACCAAGTCCGATACCGACCTTGCCATTCTTGTCACCCACTGCCACGAGCGCAGAATAGGTTGCGTGATTGCCACCAGTGGTCTTCTTGGAGACGCGTCTCAAAAGAAGCGTTCTCTCTTCCATCCCGTCTGTGTTTTTTTCTCTTGCTGGTTTCATAGAATGATGTGCGTACTATTAAACTTGTATACCTACTGAACGGATGCCTTCTACAAATGCGGCGATACGACCTTGATAATGAAATCTACTACGATCTATAACCAACTGGGTGATCTTGAGCTTTTTGATCTGTTCTCCCAACTGTGCGCCAGCTTGGGTGGCTGACTGAACTTTGGTGACATCTTTGGTATCAAATGATTGTGAGGATGCCATAGCCAGCGTCTTGCCAGCGGCATCATCTATGACCTGTGCATAGATAAATTTGTTTGAACGGTGCAATGCAACACGAGGCTTCTCTGCGGTGCCTGAGATATTTTTACTGACACGTGCTTTTCGGCGATAGAGTCTGGGAATAAGTTTTTTCATAGGTATATGATATGTTTGTTAGATTAGGCTGTCTTGACTTTCTTGCCTGGCTTGAGCTTCACTACTTCGCCCAGATATCGGATACCTTTGCCTTTGTATGCATCTGGTGGTCTGATCGAGCGGACACGATGAGCTGCTTCGCCAACGAGTTGCTTGTCTACTCCTGAGATAGTAAGCATGGTGATGCTGTCTGCGACATAGGTCAATCCCTCAATCTTAGGGAACACGACTTGATGTGAAAAGCCTACTTTGAATACTGCTTCTCCACCTTTGACGGATACTCCAAATCCTGTACCTACTACTTCCAACTTTTTTTCCCATCCTTTGACTACTCCGTGTACTGCATTTGCGATGAGTGAACGAAAGAGTCCATGCAGTGCCTTGACCGTTTTGGTCTCTGCATTGCGCTTTACGATAAGTTTGTTTTCCACAACAGAAGCTGACAGCACTTTTGGAATCTCGATGGTTTGTGAGCCCTTTGGACCATTAACCAAGACCTTTTGACCTTCGACGGTCACTTTGGTCTGATCAAGGGGGATAGGGCTATTTCCAATTTTAGACATACGTGATACTTACCAAATAGTAAACAATAACTCTCCACCTACTCCTGCTTTCTTTGCCTCAGAACCCGTCAATACACCCTTGGTGGTGGTGAGGATGGCGACACCCATACCATTGAGCACCTTGGGGATCATCTTTGATTCAAAATATTGCTTCTGTCCTGGCTTTGAAATGAGCTTCACATCGGTCATCATGGGGCTGTCTTTGACATATCCCAGCTGTACTACAGCCATGGTCTTTGCACCTGTGGTGACTACTTCAAAAGACGTGATGTACTTTTGAGCTACTAGTTTTTCAAGTACTGCTTTTACGGTCTTTGAACACTTTACCTCCACAGACTCGCGTGAGGCAAGGTATCCATTCTTGATTCTGATGATTGCATCGATTACGGACTTCATATATACATAAAAACTAATAGTTCAACATTAGGTCTTCTCCATGGTTCGCTTCGTGACCTTGCCGTGACCACGGAAGGTGCGTGTCAATGAAAACTCACCCAACCGGTGACCAATCATGGACTCGGTAACCAAAACTTCTTTGAAAATGCGTCCATTGTGTATAGCAAACTTGTGTCCTACAAACTCTGGTGCGATCTGACTGTCGCGTGACCATGTTTTGATAGGAGTAAGCGCTTTTGAAGCCTTCAGAAGAAGTACTTTCTTCATCAGCTTTGGGTCGATAAATGGTCCTTTTTTGAGTGAACGTGTCATACTAAATTACCAAGACAATTTTTTAACGCCAGGTATCTCACCTTTTAATGCTTTTTCTCGAAATACGATACGGCTCATACCAAATCTGCGCAAATACCCACGAGTTCTCCCAGTGAATGCACAAAAGTTGTGCTTTCTGACTGAGAATTTTTGTGGTAAAGACAACTTCACCATGGTTGATTTAGATGCCATATATTATTTTTTTGCAAATTTAACTCCTAATAGCTCAAAGAACTTCACTCCTTTTTCATGTGATCTTGCATTGGTGGTGACGGTCACCTGGAGTCCTCTGAGTTTGTCTATCGCATCAAAATCAATCTCGGGGAATATGGTCTGCTCGGTAAATCCTATGTTTAGATTGCCACTTTGGTCCACGCATGAGTAAGGGATGCCTCGGAAATCCTTCAACATGGGGATGACGATGTGAATGAGCTTGTCCAGGAAAGCCACTTTCTTCTTGCCTCGCAAGGTGACCTTGACTCCGATGGGGAGTCCTTCGCGGATTTTGAATGCTGATACAGATCGGCGCGCTTTGGTGATGACTGCCTTCTGACCTGTGATGAGGGTGATCTGTTTTACGACTTCGCCTATGACATTTTTGTTTTCGACGGCATCACCTGCTCCTACGTTTACCACTATTTTGGCTACGCGAGGAATGGCGAATATATTAGTGACTCCAAATGGTGCGAGTACACTCTTGAGATTGGTTGGTGAGTAAAATTCAGAATATAACATATCGTATGTGCTTAGATAACCTTTTCACATTGTTTACAGACTCTTTTCTTGACTCCATCTTTGATGGAGTACCCCACACGAACGAGTTTGTTGCATGAGGGACATACGAGCATGACTTTGGAAATGTCGAGAGCGCGTGATAGTTGAACTACTCCGCCTTGAGGATATGCCTCAGATTTCTTGACATGACGCTTGTATGTATTCACTTCAGGGACGAGGACCGTACGTGCAAAGGTATCGACTTGCTCTACCTTGCCTTTCTTGCCTGCGTCTTTGCCTGTTACGACTTGTATTGTATCACCTTTATGGATTTTCATACTCGAACTTAAATTAATATATTTCTTCTGCGAGGGATGAGATTTTTGCAAACCCTTTCTCTTTTACTTCTTTTGCGATAGGACCAAATACGCGAGTTCCTCGTGGATCAGTGACGTCTTTACCGGCGAGGATCACACAGGCGTTGTCATCAAATCTGACATAACTGCCATCTGCACGCTTACGCTCTTTGCGGGTGCGTACGACTACGGCACGAACTACTTCACTCTTTTTTGTCTGAGCATGAGGAGTCGCAAACTTTACCACACAGGTGATCACATCACCCACTGAAGCCTTCTTTTTGCGTCCACGACCGGGGATACCAACCATAGAAACTATCTTGGCTCCTGAATTGTCGGCGACATTGATCATGGTTCTAAGCTGTAACATAGGTTATTTTGAACTTGGACTGACTACTCTATAAAATTTGGTGGCTGAAAGTGGACGACATGACACGATCTCTACCACATCTCCGAGCTTGATGGTGGGGTCTTCAGAGTGTGCTTTGATCTTTTTTGACAGAGAAACAACCTTCATATAGCGTGGGTGACGGAATTTGCGCTCAAACTCCACAGTCACGGTTTTGTTCATGGAGGTGGAAACGACTTTGCCTTTGATTGTGTGTGCCATAGGATATATAGATTACTTCTGATTCGAACGAGTCAACAAGAGAGCCTTTTGATAGCGCAACTTATAGATGTTCATGGATGCTTTTGGATCCTCTTTTCTGAGTATTTGCTGTTGGGTGATGGACTTGGTTACTGAACCAAGCTCCTTCTGAATATCCTTCTTATCGATGGTGGTGTACTTTTTCTTTAGAGAAAACATGCGTGAATGAATTATTGGTTGATAATGATCTTTGTCAAAACTGAAAGCTTTGAAGCAACTTGCTTAAATACGGCGCGTGCTTCAACTTCTGGCAATCCGTCGATCTCAAAGAGGATGCGTCCTGGTGACACTGATGCGACATAGTGATCAAGGTCTCCTTTTCCCGCTCCCATGGTCACCTCAGGTGGCTTTTTGGTATATGGTTTGTCAGGGAAAATACGATTCCAATACTTGCCTGCTTTTTTGGTAGCACGCGCAAAGATGATGCGAGTTGCCTCGATCTCACGATCTTTGATCCAGCCTGATTCCATGGATTTGATACCAATGGAGCCAAATGCGAGCTTGTCGCCTTTTACCGCAATATTGCGCCACATGCCACGGAACTGTTTTCGGTATTTGAGTCTTTTGGGTGCTAACATACTTAGGATTGTCGACAAATCCAAACTTTTACTCCCACGTATCCTGATTTGGTCAATGCGGGAAAGATAGCAAAATCAACATCTTCACGGATGGTGGAGGTGGGCACGGTGCCTTCGAAATACTTCTCACGACGAGAGATCTCAGCTCCACCGATACGACCTCCGAGCTGGACTTTGACACCTTTCATACCTGACTCGATCACTTGGTTCATAGCTTTGTGTACCGTTGAGCGGTGTGAAAAGCCACGAACGAGTTTGTCTGCGATGGTTTGGGCTACATAATATGCGACTGCAAAGGGTTTCTTTACAGGCTCGATCTTGATATCAATCTTTTGGTCTTTTGCCTTCTTGAGTGCAAGTCGCTTAGTGAACTTCATGATGGTTGCTTTTACATCCTCGAGTCCCTTGCCGCCTTTGCCGATGATGACACCTGGCTTGACTGCGTGGATGACGACGAGAATCTTGTTGATCTGACGCTCGACATCTACCTGCACTACTGATGCTGAGGTGAACTTCTTCATGATCTCTTCACGGATGCGCATGTCTTCAGCTACCGCAAGTCGGAACTGGGTCTTGTTGGAAAAATACCAACGAGAATGCCAATTTGTGGTGATGCCCAATCTCAGACCATTTGGATGAACCTTTTGACCCATAAACTATAAAATAAACGTTATTTATCAGCACTCTCTTTTGCTTTCTTGGCTTTTGGAGCTTTAGGCAACTTGGTAACAGCTTTGGTGGCTACTTTTTCTACAACTGGTGTGGCAGCTGGAGCTACTTTCTTTTCACCTAATACGACGGTGATATGTGTCATACGTCGTAGTACGGGGCGTGGACTTCCTCGTGAACCTGCACGGAAGCGCTTCATGACCAACCCCTGATCTGCTTTTATGGTACGGAATTCTAGCATATTTTTGGGCACTTTTAAAGCGGAACTTGCGTTCGCGAGTGCGGTCTGAACTGCTTGTCGTATGGCGATGGCTGCTGAATGAGGCATGAAGGCAAGCTGGATGAGAGCCATCTCAGGAGATACCTTCTTTACAGCAGGGAGGAGCATGCGCACCTTGCGCACGGATACATTTACATTTTTAGCACGATGTGTGGATTCCATAGTCTAGAGTTATCGAGGTCTTGCTGAAATGATAAGGGACTTTGTCCATTTGCGTTTGTTTCGAGTGCGTACTCCACGAGCTGGCTTGCCCCATGGGGTCTTTGGATGCATACCTTCACCACTTCGTCCTTCACCTCCACCGTGTGGATGTGAACGAGGATTCTGTGCGGTACCACGGACAGTTGGGCGGATACCCATGAGGATCTTGCGTCCTGCTTTGCCGATGATTTCATCTTTGTGTACGATATTTGATACGCGACCGATGGTGGCGCGGACTTGGTCACTGAATAGTTTGACCTCGCCTGAGTTGAGCTTAACCTGAGCCTTGCCTTTGTCATGAGCGACGATTGTGGCAAATGCACCTGCTGAACGGATGAGTTTTGCTCCCTGTCCAGGATGAATCTCTAAGTTGTGTATCTCGATGCCGGTGGGAATCTTTGAAAGGGGGAGACAGTTGCCGACTTTGATGGGTGCGGTAGCAGATGAAGAAACAGTATCTCCAACATTCAATCCTACTGCGTTGATGATGTAGCGTACCTCGCCGTCTGTATATCTGACGAGACTGATATGAGCATTGCGATTTGGATCATACTCTACAGATACTACATTGGCTGTCATTTCCAACTTGTCTCGTTTGAAATCTATCTGACGATAGTATCTCTTTTGACGATGGCCACGATGACTGATAGAAACCTGCCCTGTCCCATCACGACCAGCGTGCTTTTTGAGGAGGGTAACCAATGACTTGGTTGGTTTTTGTGCTGAGTATTGCTTGGTGGTGGCCGTCATATCTATAGTGAACTATTAGTTTGTTTGGGTGATCTGGACCAGAGCTTCTTTCATGGTCACATATGCCAACTTTCGATTCTGTTCTATCTGCATGGCGCGTGTCTTGCCTGCTCTTTTTCTCTTGCCGCTTCGACTCATGGTACGCACTGCAAGGGGCTTTTTTCCATATAGGTTCTCGATGGTCTGACTGATCTGATGTTTGGTAGCATCAGGTGCTACTTCAAACATGTATACGAGACCCAACTCGAGTCTGGCTGATTTTTCGGTTACTAGTTTTGAGAGTACGATGTTCATAAGTATCAAGCACTAAATCGGGTAACAAACTGTGTGTATCCGCCAGTCGTAAAGGCTACCTTGTGTGACTTGGCGATCTCGTATGCATTGACTGCGTCATATCCCACGAGTGACACACCTGCGACGTTGCGCGTGGCACGCATCAATCCGGCATCTGTGGCCTGATCGACGACGATGAGAAACGAACGTGAACTGATCTTGGATGTCTTCAGGCATGAGGTAAACTCTGCAGTCTTTTTGATGGCAGTTGAGAACTTTGCGTCCAGCATAACTACCTTTTTATCTTCGGCTACTTGGGCGAGTGCACTCTTCATGGCTACTACACGCTGTTTCTTTGACATGGCGAGTGAGTAATCGCGGGGCTTTGGACCTCCGACGATGCCTCCTCCCACGTAAATGGGGGCTTTCATGCTCCCGTGACGTGCATTTCCAGTGCCTTTTTGCTTGTAGACTTTTTTAGTGGTTCCGATGATTTGTGAGCGGTCTTTGGTCGATGCAGTGCCCTGGCGCATATTAGCGAGGAGTACTCTCACATACTGTGAAAGTACACTTTTGTTTACTTCGTTACCAAATACGGCCACATCAAGCTTCACTTCAGACACTGAACCATCGTGTGCGAGGGCTGTGGCGAGGAGAGCTTTCGAGGTTGATTTAGTTTTGGTGACCATATATAGCTAGTACAAATAGGGTTTAGTGAGCAAGACGAACAATGATCGTGCCCTTCGCAGGTCCAGGAACGAGTCCTTGGACAGTGATCGAGGTATCATCAACTTGCAATACTTTTAGATTGCGAACGGTTACGGTCTCACCACCCATACGTCCTGCCATACGCTGACCTTTGAACGTGCGTCCTGGTGTCGTGGTGGCTCCTACAGATCCTGGTGCTCTCCAGCGGTCAGACTGACCGTGAGTCTTTGGTCCTCCATGGAATCCGTGTCTTTTTACTCCTCCTTGAAATCCTTTTCCTTTTGATACGCCGGTCACATCCACGAGATCACCAGCCTGAAACATAAATGATGCAGGTACTACTGAGCCGGGGACTACTGATGCTTCGCCTGATTTGAGCGCTCCTTCGGTGAATGAGATGCGATCTTTGGGTGAGTCGATTCTGACGCGGACTTCTTGGACTTTTGCGGGGGTTGTAGTGATGCCGAGCTTTTTGAGGGTTCCTTGGGTTGGTTTATCGATATTGCGACGCTTGCCAAATGCAAACTTCAGGGCGTTATATCCATGCGTTGCCTCACTAAGTACTTCGGCGAGGAGGAGATCGTGGAGACGAAGAATGGTGACGGGGACTCGTTGTGCATCAGCATCAAATCGCTGAGACATGGCTTCTTTTGTGGTGATGAGGGTTGGTTGAATGGTTTTCATTTCTCTAAACTCTAAATTTGGCTGTACAACTAATGTGCCTATTCCGAACGTCTGATTATACTCAATAAAGTCCAATTAACAATGTGTTACATCTTTACTTCTACCTCGACTCCTGCAGGCAACTCAAGATGCATGAGGGTATCTATGGTCTGATTTGTGGGAGACTCGATGTCGATGAGTCTCTTGTGTGTTTTGAGGCCAAAGTGCTCACGGGAGTTTTTGTCGATAAAGGATGATTTGTTTACTACAAACATCTCGTGTTTGGTAGGAAGAGGGATGGGTCCTTTGACTACAGCGCCCGTCTGCAATGCAGAGGTAACTATCTTCTGACAAGTCTCGTCGATGAGACGATAATCGTAGGATTTGAGTCTGATGCGAATGCGTCCCTTTGGCATATGAAAAAGTGCGATCCAATGTGTAAATGGCGATCAGTGGTGATTGTATCACAACTTTCGCAAATTATGGCGAAAAAACCTCCCACCAGGTTATTCTACCTGGCGGGAGGATGATTTTCAACATTATTTGGTCACCTTGGTGATGACACCTGCACCTACCGTGTGCCCACCCTCGCGGATAGCAAACTTGAGGCCCTCTTCCAGCGCTACTGGATAGATAAGTTTTGCAGTGATTTTGACGTTGTCTCCAGGCATGACTGCCTCGACACCCTCAGGAAGTCCAAGCTCTCCGGTGATATCTGTCGTTCTGATGTAGAACTGTGGACGATATCCTTTGAAGAATGGTGAGTGACGACCACCCTCTTCCTTCTTCAAGACGTAGATCTCAGCTTCAAACTCGGTGTGAGGTTTGACGGTACCTGGCTTTGCGATGACTTGACCACGTTGTACTTGGTCTTTCTCGATGCCACGGATAAGCAGTCCAGTGTTGTCACCGGCTTGTGCCTGATCAAGTGACTTGCGGAACATCTCGATACCGGTGATGACAGTCTTTTGAGTGTCAGCGATACCAACGATTTCCATTTCTTCGTTTACCTTTGCGACTCCACGCTCAACACGCCCAGTTACGACGGTGCCACGTCCAGAGATGGTAAATACGTCTTCGACAGGCATAAGGAATGGCTTGTCGAGAGCACGAACTGGATCTGCAAAGTATGAATCACAGGTATCCATCAGCTTTTCGATGGCTGCGACTGATTCTGGATCATCTTCGAGGGCCTTCAAAGAAGAACCACGGATGACGGGAACAGTGTCGCCAGGGAACTTGTACTTGGTCAACAGGTCACGGACTTCCATCTCGACAAGGTCGATGATTTCTTTGTCTTGGACCATGTCGCACTTGTTCAAGTAGACGATGATAGATGGCACGTTTACCTGACTGGCAAGCAAAATGTGCTCACGAGTCTGAGGCATTGGACCATCTGGAGCGGATACGACGAGGATAGCTCCGTCCATCTGTGCTGCCCCGGTGATCATGTTTTTGATGTAGTCAGCATGTCCTGGTGCATCGATGTGTGCATAGTGACGCTTTACTGTCTCGTACTCTGAATGATGAATGTTGATGGTCACTCCACGAGCTTTTTCCTCAGGAGCCTTGTCAATCTCATCATATCTCAAGAACTTTGCGAGTCCTTTCTTTGAAAGAACATAGTGAATTGCTGAAGTTGTCGTGGTCTTGCCGTGATCAACGTGTCCGATGGTACCGATGTTAAGATGCGGTTTGGTGCGCTGGAATACTCCGTCTGCCATATGTGTATGATAATTAATAAAATAATATTACCCAAATGTACCTCTTGGTTGTTTGGTTGCTGTATATTATAGAGTCGATAGTCGAATGTCAAGGACATCGGATCAAGATTTTGTTATAAAATATGTGATTTGAATTGTGGTGCCTTTATGAAATGGTTTTACACCTCCCGTTTTGCTGAGATCGCAATGACGACCACCATGTGGGTCATATTGACGATACCACTCTGGTTGTCTCCGTTTCATCCCGCGGTTGTCGCGTATGGGATCATCGGGTTCAATATCTACTTTTTTATCCAGTCAGCTCGGGTGACTATACATGCAGTCAAAGCCTATCTTCTGCTCATCGAGCACAGCCATATATCCTATGCGAAAAAGCTCACAAGGGAGCGTCCTGATGGCTCAAAACTCTCGCATTACTTTGTCATCCCCTGCTATAAGGAGTCTGTGGCAAAGGTCGGTGAGACGATCAAATGCATCATAGACAGCGACTATCCCTGGCTCTCTCAAGTCACGATCGTCATCGCCTGTGAGGAACGCGAAGCAGGAGCACCCACAAAGGTAGCTGAGCTGCAGAAGTTATTTGGTGATCAGATCACCATGATGGCGACCTACCATCACATGACTCCTGAGGAGGTCCCGGGAAAAGCCAGTAATCAAACATGGGCAACCAAAGAAATATCAAAGCTCGTCAGGACAGAGGGGAAATCCATCGATGAGGTGTTGCTCACGATAGCTGATGCTGACAGCAAGTTCCCCATCAATTATCTGAGCTATCTCACTTATGCATTTCTCACCGACCATGATCGTTACCACCACTTCTACTGGGCCCCAGTGCTCCTTTATAACAACTTTTGGGATCTGTCTTTTTTTGTGAGGATTCAGGCATCGTTGTCGTCTGTCGTCCGCCTTGCCTATCTCATGGAAAAAGACAAGCTCATCCAAATCTCTACATACTCAACGAGTTTGAAACTCATCGAGGACGTCGGATATTGGGATGTGGATATCATCCCCGAGGACTGGCACATCCATCTGCAGGCATTTTTCAAATATGGCACGAAAGTCCAAACCATACCCTTGTATACGATAGTAAATGGTGATGCAGTCAATGCGGGCGGTACTATCAGTACATTTGTGAATCGGTATGACCAAGAGCGCCGCTGGGCGTGGGGAGTATCGGACATCGCCTATACGTGGAGGCGCATGTTTGAGACACCACATATTCCCTGGCTTCCCAAAATCCGCAAACTCATCTATATTGCAAAGATACACCTCCTCTGGCCCACGTCATTTTTTATATTGACTGTCTTTGCGACGATCACCCCCCTCATCAATCCTGAGTTTAAGCGCACCGTGATGGGATTTATCCTCCCTCAGGTTTCGGGACTCATACTGACTGTCGCTAGCTCGATGCTCGTCGTCTATACCATCATCGATATCAAGGTCAGATCCAGACTGCAGATCAAAACGAGCCCGTGGAATGTGGTCTTCCTGATACTCCAGTGGTATATCTTGCCCTTTATATCTCTCGTCCTCTCAGCAGTCCCCGCCATCGATGCGCACACGCGCCTCTTGCTGGGGAAAAAGCTCGTCTACAAAGTAACGGATAAAAAGTGACGAGCTCTTTATAATCCACTCCAATCACAGCACTTCAGTCATTGCGAGGATCCAACCCGCCAAGGCGGGTCGGAGACGAAGCAATCCCATGCATCGAGAGATTGCCACGGCTCTCTCGCCTTGGCGAGAGAGCCTCGCAATGACATATGTGCGTAAGGCGAGTTGCCAATTCCTTGATTTGCAACATATTTATTTTTGGAATGGGAAGTGTGCTCATTTTAATTTTTACATTTTGAATTTTGAATTATTCCATTGCTCTTCTCCCCTATCTTTAGTAAGATAGATCCATCTATGCTCTGGCTCTCCACATGGCTTTTTACGAAGACACCTCTCGTATGGTTTGTCGAATCGTACTGGCGTGATGAAGCATTTTCGATCCTCATGGCCCAGCGCAAGTGGACTGATATATCCTGGCTCACCGCTCAAGACTTTAGCCCACCACTCTACTACTACCTGTTAAAGGTGTGGATTATGGTGTTTGGGTCATCAGAGATAGCAACACGATCGCTGTCACTTCTCTGCTATGTGATGACTCTGTTTATGATGGTAGAGTTTTTGGTATTTGCATTTCGATTCCGTTCACGAGATATTTCTCCTGTTCTGATTCCCCTGGGACTTCTCACACCAGTCCTTGCATACTACGCATTTGAGGCACGTGGATACACGCTGCTTGCACTCTGCGCTACGACGAGCATCTATGCACTATGTACGAAATCTAAAAAGCTCTATGCGCTCTCCATCCTCGCGGGTTGCATGACGCACTACTCGATGCTCTTTGTATTTGCGACACATTGTCTCGCACAACTTCTAAAATGGACACCATTCTCGCTCAAGGAATTTATAAAAGTCTCGAAATACCCCATGCTCATCACTGGATCGTGGATCCTTTACGCGCTCTATGCGCATCAGGGAGCGTCACCCGCAAGCTTTTGGATCCCCGCTCCCCGACTCTATGATCTCATCAATGCTCCTGAGATGTTGCTGACTGGTCGAGAGGTGTCAACAAAAGCCATAGAGTATGTGAGGTCGCTGACGACATTTGCATATGCGGTAGTGATCTTTGCTGCGTTTGGTCGTGTCTCTGCGAACAAGAAAGCTACCATGATCCTCCTCGCCTCTGTCATCCTCCCTCCGCTGGCGATTTATCTAATCTCGACGAACACTCCGATCTCACTCTATCACCCTCGCTATATGATCATCTCTACTCCCCCACTCCTCTTGCTCCTCGTAACGTCGATTCGGAGGTATAAATCGCTCCATCGAGTCATCCTAATCATCTGGCTTGGGCTTCTCCTCTATGGACACCTCTCGTTGAAGATCAAGGGTCGTCACAAAGAAGATCTGCGGAGTCAGGTGCTTCATATCCAGCGCTATAGCAATCCAAATGACTATCTATACGTCACCTCAGTATTGGATTTTCATCCCGCACAAGTGTATTGGTATGATAAAAATCATGTCAAAATCATGGGTGATACCTACGACGCCATTCCTTCGTTTGTAGGCAAATCTCTCATCCCAAGAGATGCACTCGTTGGTGATACGTCGCCGTGCAAAGATCCCTGTCGGATATATGTCCTCGATCATTCGGGTCAGTTGAAGGTCTTGCCAAAGTTGCTATAATCCTCGCATGCCATTCACACTTGTACGCAAATCTGATCCAACCGTCTACTCACTCATCCAGTCAGAATCAAAAAGGCAGTCAGAGTCGCTCATGATGATCCCCTCAGAAAATCACGCATCAAAAGCCGTGGAGGAAGCACTCTCGAGTAGCTTTGGCAATAAATATGCCGAAGGATACCCCGGACGACGCTACTACCAAGGCAATGAGTTTGCAGATAAAGTCGAGCAGCTTTGTATCGATCGTGCCAAAAAGCTCTTTGGAGTGCCTTATGTAAATGTGCAACCGCACTCAGGGTCACCAGCAAATTTTGCAGTCCTGCTTGCACTCCTCTCTCCGGGCGATGTCTATATGGGACTTTCACTCGCCTCAGGAGGCCATCTCACCCATGGCGCACGTCTGACTGCCGGCTCAACCTTTTTCACCTCCGTCCAATACGATGTGACTCCCGATGGATATATTGATTACGATCAAGTCATGGCACTGGCCATCAAGCACAAACCCAAGCTCATCATTGCGGGAACGACTGCCTATCCCCGTCTCATTGATTGGAAAAAGTTCCGCGCGATCGCAAACAAAGTCGGCGCGTATCTCCAAGCTGACGTGGCGCATCTGGCTGGGCTCATCGTCGGTGGCGCATATCCATCACCAGTACCATACGTCGACATCGTCACCACTACCACTCACAAATCACTCCGTGGCCCTCGTGGCGCGATGATTATGGTCACCGATGTAGGTCTGAAGAAGAATCCTGACCTGGGCAAAAAGATCAATTCTGCCATCATCCCCGGCATCCAAGGGGGACCTCATCTAAACTCAATAGCTGCCCTTGCAGTAGCGCTCAAAGAAGCATCAAGCACAAGCTTTGCAAAGTATGCGGCGCAGATAGTAACCAATGCGGGCGAGCTCGCCAAAGTCATGACTGCTGGTGGCATGAAGCTCGTCACCGGAGGCACTGACTCGCACCTCATCCTCGCCGATGTGCGCCCCTATCACCTCCTCGGCAACACGATGGCTGAGGGCTGTGAGGCTGCGGGCATCATACTCAATCGCAACGGTGTACCCCACGACACAAACCCTCCCTTTTACCCCTCAGGGATCAGACTCGGCACTCCCGGCATCACCTCTCGTGGCATGAAGCAAAAAGAGATGAAGCTCATCGGTACCTGGCTCACCGATATCGCAAAGGAGCTCTCGGTACTCGCGCAACAGATAGGTCCTGATATGCTTTTGCAAAAGGACCCCGCCGTGCGTGCGCACATCATCGCAAAGTCAAAAGTGATTCCCCAGGTACACAAAGCTGTCAAAGCGCTCTGCAAAGCGTTCCCACTGAAGGATAGATACAATTAACGCATAGCGAATAACGTATAGTGTATAACGTAGGCGCAGAACGAATAATGAAAAGCGAATAACGTATGACGAATTGATAAAACGCACGCTTTCAGTTCCGTATTTCTCGTCATCCTTCTAACAGTCAATTTATTCGATGACGATTTTTCACCAGGTCATTCTGAACAGAGTGAAGAATCTCAAATATTAGGGATCTTTCGACTTCGCTTACGCTACGCTCAAGATGACGAGTTTGTGAACACACATTCTGCCACCGATAGTATTGACTAATACAGGTATGACATGAAGCATGTTCCCAGTCCCGAATTGATACTGTGTCCCCCAGTCAAACTGCTACAATAGTACATCTATGACCTGGATACTGCTCATGGCAAATGCCTACTTGATTTTGCTGAGTGCATATAACTACCGATTTCTCCCCCCTGAGATACCGTTTTACTATATATATACCTGGGGCGAAGGTCGCCTTGCTCACTCATTTGTGCTCCTGCTCCCCATCATTTTATTGAACGTGATTTATCTGTTGACCAATATCATTGTGAGAAAGTATTATCATCACGACCCGTTTATCGCCAAGATCGTGCAGGTTGCACAGCTCATCTTTACGGGACTTGCAATCCTTATTGTTACTCGTGCCATCATAATATCTATTTAACCATGATGCTCTCCATTGCCTTTATTGCTTCATTTTTATCTGCGTGCATCCTCACACCGGTGACTATGAAATGGGCACGCATGATGCGACTCACCACTGACTCTCGAAAACATCCAGCTCACACCCATACAGGTATCGTACCTCGTGCCGGAGGACTACCCATATATGCCGCAATCATACTAGTGACGCTGTTCACGCTACCACTCCATAAAGGCATCGTGTCTGTCCTCATCGGAGGGTTCATATTGATAGTGACGGGACTCCTCGATGACCGGTATGACCTCAGTCCCTATCTCAGATTTGGCTTAAACTTCATCGCTGCTGGTGTCGCCATAGCAGGTGGGCTCGGCATCCCGTATATCTCGAATCCGTTTGGATCTCCGATATCACTCATCGAGCCGCAGATCGTCTTTCAGCTCTTTGGATCAGTCCATACGATCTGGCTCATCGCTGATATCGCTGCTATCATCTGGCTCATGGCGCTTATGAATCTCGTAAACTGGAGCAAAGGCGTGGACGGTCAGCTCCCCGGATACGTATCTATCGCTGCGCTTGTGCTCGCAGTGACTGCAGGTAGATTCTCTGGTCATGATATCCCCGCGACCGACACGCAACTATTTGCTTTGATTGTGGCTGGGGCATTTGCAGGCTTTCTCCCTTGGAACTTTTATCCGCAGCGCATCATGCCAGGATACGGCGGCGGGTCGCTCGCAGGATATCTCCTCGGGATCCTCTCCATACTGTCTTTTGGCAAAGTTGGTGCGCTCGCCATCATCCTCGCCGTCCCCATCCTCGATGGCATCTACACTATCATGAGACGGGTACTCCATCATCAAAATCCTTTCCGTGGAGATGACCAACACCTCCACCACCTCCTCCTCCTCCGTGCAGGGTGGGGAAGGCGTCGGATCGCGGTTTTTTATATGTGCACTACCGCACTTCTCGGATGTTGCATGCTTTTTCTCGAGGGAGTGGTTATGAAAGTCGTCTTTGCAACTCTCGTCTACCTCACCATAGCGATATGGATATATAAGTTATCAAAATCAAAACATGGATAACATCACGTTGCAAGTCGGGGTCAAAGTGCTTGTTAAAAATGGTGCGAATCAATATCTCTTTTTATATAAATCACCACATGCTTCAAAGGGATTCCAAGATAAATGGGATATCCCTGGGGGAAGGATCATCCCAGGTACTGACCTACTCACAAACCTCAAGCGAGAAATAGTCGAAGAAGTGGGTGACTTAGCGATCTCAGAAATAAACTCATTTCAGCTCAAGACATAATCAAGACAGATAAACAGCTGCATGTGGTGAGACTCACGTACTCTGCGCAACTAGTGGAGAATGAGTCTCAACTAAGATTGAGTCATGAGCACTCTGAGTACAAATGGATGACCATCGATCAGCTGATGCAGCAAAAATCTACTGATTCATATTTACGAGAGGTACCGCTACCCTGATTGAGTGATTTTGTGCTACAATCCAGCAAGTGACTTTCGATTGTTAATTGTTAATTATGAAATTATTAGTGACAGGCGGCGCCGGATTCATCGGCTCAAACTTTATCCACTACTGGCTACGAGTACATCCTGAGGATAGTATCATCTGTTTTGATAAGCTCACCTATGCGGGCAATATAGAAAATCATGCACATATCGCCGATGATCCTCGCTACACCTTTGTCAAAGGTGACATCACCGATCGCACTGCGGTGGACAAGGTGGTAAAGCAAGTCGATCTCATCGTACATTTTGCAGCAGAGTCACATGTAGATCGCTCGATCACTGGGCCTGAGGCATTTGTGCGCACAAACGTGCTCGGCACCATGGTACTCCTGGAGGCGGCTCGCACACATGGCAATAAGCGCTTTCATCACATCTCAACTGATGAGGTCTTTGGTGCGCTCCCGCTGGATAGTACGACAAAGTTTGATGAGAAAACTTCCTATGATCCTCACTCTCCCTACTCCGCGAGCAAGGCGGGATCTGATCATCTCGTGCGCGCCTACTACGATACCTATGGTCTCCCCATCACCATCACCAACTGTGCAAATAACTACGGCCCCTATCACTTCCCCGAAAAACTTTTCCCCCTCGCAATCACGAATATCCTCGAGGGCAAGAAAGTCCCCATCTATGGAGATGGGCTCTATGTACGCGACTGGCTCCATGTTGAGGATCATTGTCGTGCGATCGATATGGTCATCTCAAAGGCAAAAATTGGATCTACCTACTGTGTAGGTTCGATGACTCAAGACATCAGCAACAAAGAAGTGATCCAAAAAATCTGTCAGGTGATGGGAGTAGACTTTGACAGTACTGTCGAATATGTCAAAGATCGTCCAGGTCATGATCGTCGCTACGCCATCGACTGGAGCAAGATCAATCAGGATCTCAGCTGGAAACCACTCCATACGTTTGATGAGTGGATCGGATTGACGGTGCAATGGTACAGAGACAATGAGTCGTGGTGGAGACGCATCAAAAGCGGCGAATACGCAGACTATTACAAAAAGCAGTACCTGAAATAACACATCTGTATATCGCCCATTCTGCAAATTCGTACTTTATGAAAAACACCTTCACTGACATTACCTCAGTTATCAACGAGTTCATACGCGAACGTGATTGGGATCAATTCCAAAAGCCGAAAGACCTCGCGCTCTCGCTCGTGCTTGAGGCCACAGAAATTCTTGAACACTTCCAATGGAAAGATGAAGCATCCATCAAGAAGCACCTCGTGAAAAACAAAGATGAAATCGCCGATGAGGTAGCAGACACGCTCTGGTACCTACTGAAGTTTGCTTCCGTCACAAAAATAGATGTTGAGAAAGCTTTTTATCGTAAGCTCGCCATAAACAAAAAGAAATATTCTATCGAAAAATCAAAAGGGAATAACAAGAAGTACACCGATCTATAAATTTTTTACGTCAACTATGAGCAAATTATACGAGCCAAAGAAGGTACTAATCACGCCTTTTCTTGCAGGATCAATACCCAAGGGAGACAAAGAATTGGCTTCGTACGTTGATTGGCGTGCGGAGTATCTTCGAGTTATTGCTAAAACAGTTGAAATTGGCCCCAGTATCGATCCAAACATATTTTACGATCTTGAAGGGGACTCAAAGGGTGTATTTGGCGCGGATACCTATCTCCTCACTCAGTGCACACATATGATCGTGAACGCTACAGAAAAGCTTGGCGCAGGTACCAGCATGGAGCTAGTGATCGCAAAGTATTATGGGATTCCTGTCATTACGGTGTTACCAAAAGATACCCACCATAGACGATCTAACCTAGAGTTTCATGGGAGGCTCGTCGAGGATTGGATCCACCCCTATATCGATATCTTTTCTGATGTCATCATCGATGACATCTCTGAATTTGCAGATGCGCTCAAGAAACTTGAGGGTAAAGAAATCAAAAAGATGAATGTGATAGATGAATCTGTCCACTATGCAAAGGATTTGATTGAGAAGAGATCGATGATGTGATCTTTCATCCAAAGGTATTCGATTTTAGATCAATCATCTCTACCTCGACTCAGGTGAGTATGAGAGATATTACAAAAAGCAGTATGACAAATGAACTCTTGAGCGGCGGGACTGAGCCTGAATCTGTGAACCTAAGGGAGTTATTGCCCAGATATGCCTTCATAGGTCCGGAAACTCTCAGCAAAAAACAGGGCGAGGCCCCCTTCCCAAATGTTCTAATATGTGGTGCTCCTGGTGTGGGAAAGGGACATATAGCCAAACAGTTAGGCAGTTTGGGGATTCCAGTGGAGGGATTTAGTAAAATGATGAAATCAGCAGGGGAGGCTTCAAACTTCCCAAGTGAAAAAAGTCTTCCAGAAAAAATTCTGGAAACCCAAGAATGGTTAATTGCTCAACAAAAAGGAGCTCCACTTGTTTGGGAAGGACACTTAGTGATTTATCCTGATGAGGCTCCTACCCTAGTCACTGCTCATCTGGCGAAACTAATGCCTACAGCAATCATCTATATGATATGTGATCCAAATGATATATTCGAAGGACAAAAATGGCGTTATGAGGAGGAAGCAAGGAGACTTCAGTACTCAAGTATAGATGAAGTTGCAGATAGACAAGCAGAGCAATTTCTCGCTTTGCAAATCATTACCAGCAAGACTGGGATACCAATTTATCTTGTTAAAAATTCTCGTGGAATACCGATCGGGGAAACAACCGATCAAATATTTGGTATTCTTCAGACACATTTACCAGATATATGCAAAAAACCATAGGTGTGGGGATCGCCATAATTATCGAAAAAAGTGGTGAGGTTCTATTTGTGTTGCGTAGCGGTACTCATGCAGGGGGTACGTGGGGCTTCCCTGGTGGCAAGATGGAGTATGGAGAGGAGTTTGTCCCAGCAATCTTGCGCGAAGTACGAGAGGAGCTGAAAATACGCATAACTACTCCTACTTTTTTCTATGCTACTAACGACTTTTTCAGTGAGTCTGGAAAGCACTACATCACTATTTTTATGAAGGCTCGCTATCTATCTGGAACCTGCATGTCATGTGAGCCCGAGAAGCATGGTAATGGCGTATGGTTTCCCAAGGATGCTCTGCCCTCACCACTTATGTTACCCATCGCGAACCTACTTCGGGCAGTAAAATCACTTTAGCGCTCACTGGTAAGAAAGCTCATTGCTGATTTCCGGATGCGCTATCAGATGATTGCAGTAAAGCAGGTGAAGTGAAGTATAAATCAAAGAAGCCTGACCCGCATTTGCGGGTCAGGCTTGAGAGAGTTTCAAAGTATCTGGAGTTATCCCACCACTTGTCCCTCTTCGACTTTGCCGTCCTTCTTGGCATCGGTCCCGTCGGCGGGTGCTGCACCAGGAGCACCAGTAGGTGCACCAGCATCAGGTGCCTGACCAGGTGCCTGACCAGGTGCCTGACCAGGTGTCTGACCGACTCCCTGCGCTTGACCTACCTTCATGAGGACTTCCTGAAGCTCTTTGGACTTCGTCTCGAGATCAGTCTTTGATCCGGTCTCGAGGATATCTTTGAGCTCTTTGATCTTTGCCTCGACTTCAGTCTTGACCTCTGGGGTCACCTTGTCTTTGGCGTCAACCAGTGCCTTTTCAGACTGATAGATGAGTGAGTCGGCGTGATTTTTGGCGTCGATCTTTTCGCGTGCCTCTTTATCAGTAGCTGCATTTTTCTCAGCCTCTGACTTCATCTTCTCAATCTCCTCGGTCGAGAGACCGGTCGAGCCAGTGATCTTGATATTTGCAGTCTTGCCGGTGGTTTTCTCCTTGGCGGTGACATGCAAGATACCTGATGCATCGATATCAAAGGTGACCTCTACCTGTGGTACTCCACGAGGTGCAGGTGGGATGCCATCGAGGGTAAAGTGACCGAGTGACTTGTTGTCTCGCGCCATCGGACGCTCTCCCTGGAGTACATGGACCTCGACTGAGGTCTGACTGTCCGCAGCAGTTGAGAAGGTCTCAGACTTGCTCGTGGGGATCGTCGTGTTGCGTGTGATGAGCGGTGTCGTGACTCCTCCCATCGTCTCAACTCCGAGGGTGAGTGGGGTGACATCGAGCAGCACTACATCCTTTGTGTCGCCCATGAGGACTCCACCTTGGATTGCCGCACCTACTGCCACTACTTCATCAGGGTTCACACCTTGATTTGGCTTTTTGCCAAAGTAGGCTTCGACATCTGCCACGATCTTTGGCATGCGAGTCATACCTCCGACCATGACCACCTCATTGATCTTGTCCTTGGTGACACCAGCATCTTTGAGCACTTGGTCCACAGACACGAATGACTTTTTGATGAGCTCAGCTACAAGTGACTCAAGCTTTGCACGTGACAGTGTGACTGCTATGTGCAGTGGGCCGTTGGCACCTGCTGATATAAAGGGCAGATTCACCTGAGCTTCTGCACTGCTGGAAAGCTCTATCTTTGCTTTCTCCGCTGCCTCTCTGAGGCGCTGCATGGCCTGTGCATCTTTGGTCAGATCGATCTGATTCTCCTTTTTAAACTCATCGGCGAGATGTCTGATGATCACCTGATCAAAGTCATCACCTCCCAGGTGGGTATCTCCACCGGTGGCTTTGACTTGAAATACTCCATCGCCGAGCTCGAGCACGGTGACGTCAAAGGTACCGCCTCCCATATCGTAGACGATGATGGTCTCATTCTTTTTCTTGTCGAGTCCATAGGCGAGCGCAGCAGCTGTTGGCTCGTTTATGACACGGACTACCTCGAGTCCCGCGATCTCACCAGCTTGCTTCGTGGCTTGGCGCTGCGCATCGTCAAAGTATGCAGGGCATGTGATGACAGCCTTGGTCACGGGACCTCCCAGGTAGGCTTCGGCATCGACTTTGATCTTTTGGAGTATCTTGGCTGAGATCTCCTGTGGCGTGTAGTCCTTACCATCGACTTCGATGACTGCCATATCATCACGTCCTGCTTTGACCGTGTATGGCAACCACTTCATATCCTGTTGGACTGAGGGGTCTGAGAACTTGCGACCCATGAGACGCTTCGCTGAGAAGATGACCTTCTTGGGACTCATCACCATCGAGCGCTTTGCGACGTCTCCGACGACACTTTTAGACACATCAACGACTGAGGGTATGACGTTGCGTCCCTCTTTGCTGAAGATCACCTTTGGCTGACCTGCTTCCATAACTGCCACACATGAGTTTGTAGTACCGAGATCGATACCAATGATTTTGGACATAGAATAAAAATTAATTAGTAAATTCTAAGTTCGACTCGTGACTTATCGTCACGCATCGGAATCAAAATTTAATCGTATTCAGAGTACATCACTCCTTTCTCAATATGGCGAAATGCTTGCTTTATGATATCGAGTACCTCTCTATTTTGGATTTCAGATTTCTTGATCCACTCACACCCATCGCTCTTCTCAGCTTCGACCGCTCTCGGCTCACCCTCCCAAACTTTGGCGACAAAATAGCCGTACAGTGCATCGCCATCCTTCCTCTTGAGACTGAGTATGTGAACTAATTCCAAATTTTCCTTTTTGATGGCTATGTCAGCCTCCTCCTTTGCTTCACGTATCGCTGCTTCTGCAAGCTTTTCACCTTGCTCCACATGTCCTGCAATCAGATCATATTTCCCATCTTCCCAACCTGTATTTTTTCGTTTGATAAAAAAACACTTCCCTCCTTTTTCAAGGATGATCATTGCACAGCTTACCAAACCATGTCTTTTTTTCATATTTTATGAATGGGATCTTTCGACTTCGCTCGAGATGACTTGTCTGCCAACTTCTTCTGTTTCTCAATATACTCTCGATAATCATACTCTGAGTACGACTCTCCCTTTGCAATACATTTGAGTGCCAACAGCTCGCTGGGCACATACTGCTTTCGCTTCTCTTTGAGGGGATCCATCCATGCCACGAGCGATGCTTTCCTCGGCTCAGCATTGCGTGGCTCACCGATCCACTTCGTCACTTCGAAGTATACGTGATTGCGTACCCCATCGGTGCCGATTTGAGTTTGAAAATGTACTAGTTTCAAATACTTTTTAAACGTGCTCACACCAGCCTCTTCCTTGAGCTCTCTCAGTGCGGCATCTATCACCGTCTCCTCGCCTTCGAGGTGGCCTGCAGGCAGTGCCCAAAAGCCATTGAGAAAACTCGAGTTCTGTCGTGCCTTCCAAAATACCTTTCCTTCTTTTAGTAAAATCAGTTCTGCGCACATGATCTGTCTGAGTCTTGGTTGTTTAGTCATGTTGTCTCTGCTGAATCTTTTTTCTCCGGCTTCTTGGTCACTTTGACTTGTGCTATCCTGACAACCCGATCATGCACTTTGTATCCACGTTTTACCACTTCTTTGACAACATTTTCCTTGCCTGAGTCCTCGACCATATCAACCACCTCGGCAGTATGGGGATCATACTCCTTATTATTTAGATCTAGCTCGGTGAGACCCATGTCCTCTATCGTTTTTTCAAATTGGACGATCACCATCTTGAGTCCGGGATCTTTCACAAATATCTCTGCCTGATGGAGCAGATCAAGAGTCGGGATGAGCTGCTCGAGCACGCCGATTGTCGCTATCTCAAAGAGTGATTTGCGCTCCTCGTCGACCTTGCGCTGCAAGTTTTTGTAATCAGCCAGCGCGCGCATATATTGCTCTTTGTAGTCGAGATTTACTTCGACTTCCTTTATGACTTCTTTGACTACTTCTTTGACTGCTGCTTTTGGTGCCGATTGCTGCAACGGTGCTCCAGTTGGATCAACTAGGTCTGATATGTCTGCCATAGGTTAAAAAATTTGGTTAATAAATCGTTCGCTTCTTTTGGTTATTTCACAACTGCTATCTGCTCGAGTAACTGAGAAAAATAGCGCACTTGGGGGATGTATATGTCAAATCTCATGCGCTTCGGTCCCAGCACACCGATCACTCCATGCACATCTCCTATACGAAAATCACTCATCACGATCGCACATGGCTCAAACACGGGATCAAAAAAGTCTTCCTCGCCCAACATATAAAACACTTCCTGTTCTGTCGCAAAGTATCTCTGCATGACCTGCTGCCAGAACGAGTACTGGTCCAGGAGCCCACACATTTTCTTTGTCACATTGAGCTCGTCTGTCGGCATCTGATCAAAGATATTGCTGACACCAGAGTAGTACATGTCTCCCGTATTGGTGACGGCGATCGCGATCATCCCGGTCTTTTCAGCTAAAATCTTTACTCCGTGGGCGAGTAGCTTATATACGGTTGCTCTGTCGTCCCAAAGGCTATTTTTGTAGCTGACCTCATCGACTGTCGAGAGGTGCTTTTCCTTCATGATATTTTTGATATAAAAGCGATAGCCAAGTGCTGAGGGGACGCGGCCCGCCGAAAAGTGCGTCTTGCTGAGGTATCCCTTTTGTGCCAACACTACCATCTCATTTCTGATGGTGGCTGGTGACACACCGAGCTTATACTTCTTTTCTAGCACATCAGAGCCGACCGCTTCACCTGAGGCAGTGTACTCCTCGATGATCACTTTGAGGATCTCGATCTGGCGTGAGGTAAGTTCTTGCATAGTTCGCTTAGCAGTATACTAGACGTTCTGCTAACGTGTCAAGAGGAAAAAATCGTTAGTTGATAATGGAGAATTGATAACTATTAAACTGTGCCGACTGTATTTTGCATTATTTTGCATTTTACATTTTGCATTGACTGGGTCTGTGTCGTTGCCTTTCGCCACACATTTGCTACACTCCCCGTTGTATGAAATGGATTTCACGAATCACAGTACTGCTTCTTCTCTCCCTTTTACTGTGGCTGAATTTTCCCGAAGGGCGTCCTCTCAAGCTATCTATAGGTAAGTGGAAAATAGATACGGTTCTCAATCCGCCAAAGATCGATACTACACTAAATGAGAAGCCCTACGTCCGCGAGTTTATCACCAGACTCGGACTCGACCTCCAAGGAGGGAGTCATTTTGTATTTGATACAGATATCAAAAATGTAAAACCTGCAGATTTGAAGGACGCTCTGGATGCCACACGCAATATCGTAGAGCGACGTGTCAACCTGTTTGGCGTGTCAGAGCCTGTCGTACAAACGCTCAAATCAGGTTCTCAGTATCGCATCAGCGTGGATCTCCCCGGCATCAAAGATCCCCAGTCTGCTATAGATCTCATCGGCAAGACAGCACAGCTAAACTTCAAAGAAGAAGGCGAGATAGATCCCAGTATCCCCAAAAATATAGCTACACTGTCTGCCATATTCAAACTCACCAAGCCAACAGGATTGACAGGACGAGAAATCAAGAAAGCCCAGGTCGTCTTTAATCAGACTGATGGCTTACCAAATGTACAACTCCAATTCACCGCCGAAGGTGCAAAGATGTTTGCGGCGATCACCAAGCGCAACATTCAAAAACAAGTAGCCATTTATCTGGACAATCAAGTCCTGACTGCGCCAGTCGTCCAAGCTGAAATCACCGATGGCACGGCTATCATCACCGGAGGATACACTGTCGAGACCGCAAAAGAGCTCGCGATATCTATAAACTCTGGCGCGCTCCCCGTGCCCATCAAACTTGTGGAGCAGCGTACCATCGGCGCGACACTCGGCGCTCAAGAAGTAAATCAGAGCATATTTGCGGGCATAGTAGGACTCTCAATGGTCGCGTTCTTTATGATCGTATTTTATGGTCGTATGGGACTGGTGGCCAGCTGTGGACTCCTCCTCTACGGCCTCATCACTCATGCGCTCTATCGCATCGTGCCAGTCGTGTTGACCCTCCCTGGCATTGCAGGATTTATCCTCTCCATCGGGATGGCTGTCGATGCAAACATTCTGATTTTTGAACGAATCAAAGACGAACTGCGCCACGGCAAACCCCGCGAGGTCGCCATCCGCATCGGATTTGCACGCGCGATGCATGCGATCAAGGATGCAAATGTCACCACCCTCCTCGTCGCGTTTATCCTCTTTAATCCTCTCAACTGGGAATTCCTTCCACAGTTTGGACTAGTGCGTGGATTTGCGCTCACGCTCGCACTGGGAGTGGTTGTGAATCTTTTTACCGGCATCTTTGTCACCAGACGCATACTTGGATTTTTCTATCGCACTGTATGATACATTTTTCACGATACACCAAACTGTACGCACTCATCTCGACACTCGTCATCGCTCTCGGGCTCTACTCTATAGTCCGCTTTGGCTACAAAGTATCCATAGACTTTACCGGTGGATCGCAGCTCAGATACGCGACAGCAAAGCCTGTCGGTGAAGAAATCGGTCAAATCGCAAAAGTAGTCTCTGACCACAAGGCGACTCTCGTCGATGCAGCATATACCTTAAATGGAGGTCTCGTCCTCAAGCTCTCGCAGTTTGATGATACTACAGAGCAAACCCTTCGCACCAAGCTCCAAGTAGCCCTACAGAACGAACTAAAGCTCGCATCACTCGAGACAGTGGGCCCCACTATAGGTATCGACTCGATACGCAAAACACTCTATGCCGCAGGACTTGGCGTACTGGTGATATTAGGATATATATTTTACGCATTCCGCAGGATGTCATTCGCCATAGCTGCAGTTGTCGCACTGCTCCACGATATCCTCGTGGTGCTTGGTATGTACTCGATCGTCAGTCACTACTTTGGCGCACAACTAGACACGCTGTTTGTCACTGCACTTTTGACTACGATGAGTTTCTCAGTACATGATACTATCGTCATCTTTGACATGATTCGTGACGAGCTCAATCGCGGAACGACCACAGACATCGCCACGCTTTCAGATCACGCAGTCACCTCGACCCTTGTGAGATCGTTAAACAACTCTCTAACGATCGTATTCATGTTGCTTTCTCTCGTCTTATTGGGTGGTTCATCGGTGACCTACTTTGCGGTTGCCCTCCTCATCGGTACCGTCACTGGCGTCTACTCATCTCCCTTTGTCGCGACCCCCGTCATGATCTGGCTTGAGAAGCGTGTGAAGTGATGCGCACCATCTCAAAGCCATGGTCAGTCTGATAGAATGTGCTATCTTATGAAAAAGCTACAGATTGCTATCACTGGATCTACAGGTCTCATCGGCTCACGCTTCATCGAGCTTCTTTCAAACAAGTTTGACTTTATCCCCCTGCGCCAAGAGGACGGAGTCGATATCACAAATAGAGAGAGTCTTCAGTCGACAGTCGTGAGTCGACAGTTTGACTTTTTACTCCATCTGGCTGCGTATACAAACGTCGATGGAGCTGAGACCAATCGAGAGCTGTGCCACAATATAAATGTCACTGGTACCAAAAATCTGTTTGATATCTGTCAAAAGAAGGGAGCCAAAATGGTTCTTTTCTCAACTGACTTTGTGTTTGACGGCCGACCTCTTGGTCGTCATCCTGATCCCGCTGTGGCGGGAGAAGGATCTCATCACAAATTCCAATCCGCCCCGCCATGGCGGGGCGGACCAAATTCACAAATAAATTCCAGTACTCAAGTACCTACGTATGTGGAAAGCTCTCCTTGTCATCCCCTCTCCTACTACGCTCAAACAAAATACGAGTCAGAGCAAGTGGTACAAGATGCTGCTATGATAGTCCGTCTGACGACACCATATCGCTCAACCTTTGAGCCAAAAAAGGACATCGTGCGCACGATCAAGTCGCTCCTCGAGCAAGGAAAAGAGCTGACCATGATCACCGACAACCTCCTCGTGCCTACCTATATCGATGATATCGCTCTCGCAACGGGGCACCTCCTCGCTCACTACTCTCCAGAGATATTTCATGCGGTCGGCACTACCGCGCATAGCGCCTATGACATGGGGCAGATGATCGCACAGAGGTGGAATCTAGACTCGTCTCTCATCATACCCACCACACATGCACAATACAGCCAGGGGCGCGCTGCCGCGCGCCCCCAATACGCCCACATCATCTCGACCAAAGATCTCGGTGTGAAGATGAAAGGATTTGAGGAGGGGCTCAGGATGCTATAGATATCGTGGTTTTGCTATTGCACTCAGGGTCTATTGACAAGAAGTCTGACGTAAGTTACAGTGAGTGTATTACTTTTTTATTCAAATTTATGGCAGAGACACCTCCTGAGAATGACCAGATAAAAAATCGAATTATAAATGCGACAATGCAAGAGGCTGGAAATAATAACACTCCATTAACTGGTCTGGGTGGGGAAGCATCGTCGCAGCAAGCGGGAGGAACAATTAAATCTATCCTCGAAGGACTTGATAATACGGACGCTAAGAAACTTTTTATTAATCGAAGGATTAAATATCCAGATACACGTATGGCACTGGACCCTTTCTCCACTTTCCCTCCCAACGAACAAGAGCTATACAATTTCATGGCAGACACCGAGAACTATGGTCTTAATATGGACATTATGAGAGCGCTCAGTAGCGCATCAGATCTATCTCCACGAGTTATTGAGGAGCTTTGTAAGCGCTATAAGGGAGCTCCAACCCGAGACTTATTCGCGTACTTTAGTGAATCAGGAGTAACTCTGAATAGTCTTTCAGATGGAGCAAAAGAAGCAATATATATAAATTTCAATGGTAGTTTTAAAGATTTGGATGATTTGGGTATTGCTTTCAAAGATTTGGACGAACATACCAAATCAGAACTTGTTGATAGTAAGAAAATCTCATACACGGATCTTGTAGATCGTAAAATATCGCTTGTGGATATGGGCCCTGTTTTACAGTCTAATTTTATTCAGGATCAAGATTGGAGATATGTGATCAAGTATTTAGATTCGTATCAACAAAATCTGACCAACCTTGGCGATGTTGCGCAAATGCATTTACTCACAAGTCATGCTTGGGGAGTAGATAGGAAAGCAATTAACATCACTCCTGAGTACCTTATGAAGTACCTTACAGGTCATAATATTTCTTTTATGGATATTGCTCCCTATGCACAAGAAAATATATTAGGTAAAAGAGGGTTTAACTTGAATTTCTTACTTACAAATAATATATCTTTTCTTGAATTGAAACCAAAATGTCAAATGGCTATAATAAACAGCGATGGTTTTAATCCTGTTGAACTGTACATTAATGAAGTTCCCTTTGCTAGTCTGGCTTTTGAAGCTCAAGAGAGGATCAAGAGAATAGTAATTTCTAAATAGAAATAGAATATTGTTTGGTGTTGAGGCGTGATGTTGCTTGTATTGCTGTATTGTTTTTATACACTATTTTTCAGTACATTCTACGTCCACCCCAAAGACCTCGGTATACAGATGAAGGGATTTGAGGAGGGGCTCAGGGTGCTATAATGATTTGAGATTAGAATGCTCTTTTTGTGAGAGCGGCTAATTTTTCTTTTTGCCTTTTAAATTTTGCATTATCTAGAGGCTTTACAAGCCTTAAACTCGTTTTATGACCATCACTATCATCGGACACGGCTATGTCGGCATCGTCGCGGCATGTGTATTTGCAGACTTTGGCAACACTGTATACGTCATTGGACACACTCCCGCCAAGCTGGAGAAATTAAAGAATGGTGATCCACTCATCTACGAGCCTGGACTCGCGGAGATGCTCCAAAAAAACACCCGTGCAGGACGCATGATATTCACCACAGAGTATGACGAAGCGCTGAAGGAGTCATCTATCGTCTTTAGCTGTGTAGGCACCCCTCCTACCCCAGGCACAGGTGAAGCCGATCTTTCACAGGTATATACAGTTGCCAAACAAATAGGCGCGCACTTGGACCCCTCGCACTTTACTGTTGTATCGTGTAAATCTACCGTCCCCGTCGGCACAAACTATGAGGTCAAAAAAATCATTGAAAAAGAGCTTGTAGCTCGCAGCGATGTCATGCTGAGCCAGACGAAGCATGACGCGTCACTCGTTCGTCAAGCTCAGAGTGACAGCTGGAGTCATATATTTGCCGTCGCTTCCTGTCCTGAGTTCCTCCGCGAAGGCACCGGCATCCATGATACCCTAAACCCCGATCGCACCATCATCGGATCAGACAGTCAGAAAGCCATCGACATACTCCTCGAGCTCCACAAGCCACTCCCTGGGGAGCGCGTCGTAACAAATATCCCCAGTGCCGAGCTCATCAAGTACGCATCAAACTCCCTCCTCGCGACAAAGCTGTCATTTGCAAACATGATCTCACTCTTTGCGGAGAAAGTAGGCGCTGATGCACCATCTGTCCTCCGCGCTGTCGGACTCGACAATCGTATTGGGACCAAAAATCTGGACGTTAGTATCGGCTATGGAGGAGCGTGCTTCCCCAAGGATGTACAGGCGTTGACTGCCACGGGACGCAGCGAGGGAGTCGACGTATCACTCCTGGAGGCCGTGGAAAAGGTGAATGTGCTCGTCTGGAAAAACTATGTAGCAAAAGTGAAAAGGCTCGTGAAAGTCGGGGGCAAGCTCGCTGTGTGGGGACTCGCATTTAAAGCAAATACGGATGACATCAGATTTGCTCCTGCCGTGAAAATCGTCGAGCAACTCGCCAAAGATGGCTACCAGATAGTCACATACGACCCGGCGGCAATGCCAAATGTAAAGAAGCAGCTCGGAGACCTCATCACCTATTCTGAGAAGCAGTACGAGATGATTGAGGGTGCTGATGCGCTCTGCATCCTCACCGAGTGGAATGAGTTCAAACAGGCTGATCTCGTGAAAATTAAAAAGATTCTAAAAAATCCTCTCGTCATTGATGGTCGCAACCTCTACGAGGTACAGAAGATGAAAGACCTCGGGTTTACGTATATCAGTACGGGGAGGAAGGGGTGAAACAGAAGTTTGTAATGTTTATAAGGTTCATAAAGTTTGCAAAGTTCATTCTGCTTACCTTTGCGAGGCGAGGGGGTGTACGAAGTGCGCAGTGTGTCTCTGATCGTTATACGAAGTTCTTTCAATACTTGCATAGGTCATTCCCGCCTATTTATCCAGCCAAGCGGGACGTGGGAATCCAAAGGCGCCATGCACCTTTGTTTTACATGGGATCCCCTCGTTCGAGGGGATTGTACTAGTCAATTATATCGGTGACAGAATCGGTGTTCATCAAGTCAGTCATCCTGATCCCGCCGTGGCGGGAGAAGGATCTCGTGAGCTGAGATTATGAGATTCTTCACTTCGTTCAGAATGACCTGGTGAAAAACCGTCATCGAATTGGTTGACTAATACAGGGATGACCCTTCATCCAAATCGAGACAGGCGCGAGTAACTCCTCCCATAAACGAAAGATCCCCCGTGGCAGCGGGGGAAGTTAAATCAAGCCACTTGTGTGTATAATTTTACCCCAACTATCTGGGTAATCTTATACCTGTACGTTCCATGCTTAAACTCTTGCCCCACCTTAGGGGTGGTATAAAATTGCAGGTTGCATTGCCACTGAGTTCCGACATACCAACTATATAGCATTTGTATTCTCCTTTTTCCCTCACCCCTGCCATGGCGAGAGACATTTTTTGAGCTGATCCTCATCACCTCTTATCCACAGCAAATGCGTTCAGAGATGACTTAATCGAGCTTTGCGATGAGTATAAGAGAGAGAGAGAGGAAAGTCAAGAGCATATGCTATGGGGTACTATCCTACGTATACTGTTTTGGACACCCATTTTCCCCGAAGATGGCATACAATGGAGCTAGTACGTAAGTTCCAAATCCCAAATTCACAAATTCCAAATAAGGTACAATTACCAAAATCAAAGGTTTGGAACTGTCTATTTAGTTTGTATTGAAGCATAAAATTTGATACTTATTTGGAAATTTGAAGTTTGGAATTTCCTTCGAAATTAGATATTAGAAATTAGAAATTTTTTTGCCCACTCCTATGCACATCCTCATCACCGGTGGCGCCGGATTCCTCGGCTCCCACCTCACCAAACGACTCTTAAACGAAGGACATAAAGTCACAGTCATTGATGACTTTATCACGGGAAGCAAGAGCAACTTGCCTGTAGATAAAGATCTGACGATCGTAGATAAGGATGTCTCGGACATCTCCTATCACACACTCCAAGGACTGCGTCAGATCGATCAGATCTACCACCTCGCTTCACCTGCATCACCAAACCATCACTCGCCCATCTCCTATCACGCGCTCCCCATGGAGACGATGATGGTAAACACCGTGGGCACGCATCGCATGCTCGAGATGGCAGAATGGCAGGGAGCAAAGTTCCTCTTTGCGTCCACGAGTGAGTGCTACGGCGACCCCGAAGTGAACCCTCAACCTGAGACCTATAACGGCAATGTCTCCACGACCGGCCCCCGCAGTGTCTATGACGAGGCCAAGCGCTTTGGCGAGACGCTCACCGCACACTACTGGCGCAAGCAGGGAGTGGATGCACGCATCGTGCGCATCTTCAATACCTTTGGTCCACAGATGGCGACGGCAGATATGCGCATGATCAGCAACTTTATCCATCAAGCACTGCGAGGCGATCCGATCACGTTGTTTGGCGATGGGACGCAGACGCGCAGCTTGACCTATGTCGATGATACGATAGAGGGCATCGTGAGGCTCATGAACTACGAAAACACCAAAGGTGAAGTGGTAAATATCGGCTCCTCAGACGAGCACTCTGTCCGCAAGTATGCGGAGCTCGTCAAAGAGATCACTGGATCAGCGAGCGAGATCGTCTGCGCCGAGGACCTGCCAGACACCGATCCAAAGATGCGCCGTGCCGACATCTCAAAAGCAAAGAAGCTGATCGACTGGGAGCCAAAAGTAGCCCTCCATGACGGGCTAAATCAGATGGTAGAGTGGGTGAAAACTACCACGTGAGAGCATCACCTTATGATCACTACTCACCTTGACCATCTCCCCGCCTATCGACGATACCTCACCATGGTGAGGTCTATCAGGTCGTTTCTCAGTGAGCGCGGATACCTCGAGCTAGACCTGCCCGTACTCTCGCCCGCACTCATTCCTGAGTCCTATGTGGAGGTATTTGAGACTGAGTATCGCTATTTTGACCACAGACAGAAGCTCTACCTCACTCCCTCACCAGAGCTTTTTATCAAACGACTCCTCGTCGAGGGCATCGGGGATAGTTACTATCTCGGCAAATCATTTCGCAACAGCGAGCCGACGAGCAGCAAACACTTGGGCGAGTTCACCATGCTCGAGTGGTACAAGGTAGATGCTGACTATATGGATCTGGCTGATGAAGTCCTCGCGCTTTTACAAAACATTTGTGCAAACATGGATCCCGATCTACATCGGGCACCGCCCGTAGGCTATGCCCGGAGGGATGACACACAAAACGCGGTCATCCCCTCGAACGAGGGGATCCAAAGTCATAATAATATAGATCCTCGCATGCGCGAGGATGACAAGTCAAATACAAGGATTTCATCTCACCACAATGCCCTCTCCCTCACCTATCAAGGCGTGAAAGTAGACCTCACTCGATGGGAAAAGCTCACCGTCGCTGAAGCATTTGAAACGTATGCTCAGATCACTCGCGAACAACTCTTCGACCACGATCTCTTTCGAGAGAGATGCAAGGAAAAGGGATACCAGACAGAAAAAGCTCCAAGCTACAAGCTACAAGTTCCAAACAATTCTCAATTATCAATTATCAATTATCAATTTACCTACGGAGAGCTCTGGTCTCAAGTCTATGCGACAGAGGTCGAGCCCCATCTCGGCTCACATGGCTATCCCACGCTCCTCTATGACTATCCTGTCGAGTTTGCAGCGCTGTCCAAGCCAAATGCCGATGGGAAAACTTCCCAGCGTTTTGAGTTCTATATCGCTGGTACCGAACTAGGAAATTGTTATAGCGAGCTGGCTGATTGGAAACTGCAGGAAAAAAGACTGGCAGATGAGGCGGCGCTCCGCGCCGCATCTCACCGCATTTCTCATCCCTCAGATACAGGTTTTGTCGATGCGCTCAAAAAAGGCCTCCCCGACTGTGCAGGGATCGCCATTGGTGTTGAGCGACTGGCTATGATATTTACCGATACAAAGAGCATCACCGATCTCAAGTTGATGACCGTCAGCGACTGAAAGTTGCTATAATCTCCTCCGTTATGCGCACCGCAGTCATCGTACTCCCCACCTACAACGAAGCAAGCAGTATCGAAAAAGTCATCCACGGCATCTTTGCTCAGCAAGAGCATCTCACCAATTGGGAGCTCTCGGTGCTCGTCGTCGACAGCGACTCTCCTGATAAAACAGGTGATATCGTCACCACGCTTGCCCAAAAGTCTTATCCACGACTCCACCTGCTGAAGTCGAAAAAGGAGGGACTGGGCAAGGCATATCTCACTGGATTTGCTGCAGCGATCAAAGATCTGGGTGCTGAGGTCTTGTTTGAGATGGACTCAGACTTTTCCCACGATCCCGCAGAGATCCCCCACTACTTGCGCGAGATTGATCGAGGAGCTGATATGGTCGTCGGTACGCGCTATAGCAAGGGCGGATCTATCCCTGCAAATTGGGGACTAGATCGCAAGATCTACTCCATTGGTGCAAATATGGTGATCAGACTTGGATTTATGAGGATGAAAAATACCGAGTGGACCAATGGCTATCGTGCAATCACGAGCAAACTCGTACTACAAATAGTACCCGCGATGGGCTCGTATACAGGCTATGTATTTCAAGTCGCATTCCTCGACAAAGCTATGCTTGCAGGAGCTAAAATAGTTGAGATACCTATCCAATTTACGGACCGAGTCTATGGAGAGTCAAAGATCAACGCAAAGCAGTACGCATTTCAGACCTTTGCGTATGTCTTCAATAACTCTTCGTTTATCAAATATCTGATAGTCGGTGTGACGGGTGCCATCGTCGATATAGGTGGCATGCGCTTCCTCTGGAAAGTAGTGGGCCTGGATGTGCTACTCGCAAACCGCATCTCGATGGAGCTCGCTGTCATCACAAACTTTTTGTTGAATAACTTCTGGGCATTCTCCCACAAGCGTGTGAAGGGTGGAGTACCTGCATATCTGAAAAGCTTTTTACAGTTCAACCTCATTGCGATAGGGAGCTTCATCATCCAAGAGGGGTGTATCCGTCTGGGCATCTCGCTCTTTGGAGTCGAGCATGCGACGCTGTACAAAGTCCTCACGATCGGCTTTGTCATCATCCCCTACTCCTATATTCTCTATAATAAGGTCATTTGGAAGAAAAATTGACGAACAACAGCGAGTCATCCCTGCATTGTTCACCAAATTCGACGATAAAATCAGATCATGGATTACTGCTGTCATTCCCGCGAACGCGGGAATCCAAAGGCATCCACACATCCTTCAACACATTGGATCCTCCTGTACAGGAGGATGACGGACGACGGCATGACACGACTGTCATTCTGATTCGCCGATTCGGCGGACTTCTCCGCCGGGGCGGAGAAGAATCTCTCAGTATAGTCATTCTGAACGGAGTGAAGAATCTGCTGGATGAGATCTTTCCCCGCCGAATCGGCGGGTCAAGATGACAATCTTGTTGAGCACCGATTCTGTCATTAATATTTTTACTTTTACCTTTTAATTTTTCAATTTTCCTACTCTTTCCTCACATACTCCCCCGCCACCCAGCCCTCACTCTCAGACAACTTGATCTTCACCCACGTACCTTTTTGATCAAGATACGGATAGGTCTCACCCGGCTTGACCCGTGTCACCTCTTTTCCATTCAGGCTCCCATCATCACGCACACGGAGGTAGCCCGTCGGCGTATCGAGTATGGTGACTTTTGTTGGCTTTTTCTCCGCGGAGGTTGGAGATGCTGACGGGATATCTGGCAGTTTTGCGCTCGTGCTGGCTTCGAGCATCTTTGCCAGCTCAAATCGTTTTTCAAAGTCTACATCAAGCCCAAGGTTAAACTTTAGCATCGTAATATATCCACTCCCTTCTACGTTTGTTTGTATCGTGCGACGCTTCATCTTTGGCAGATAGACTGAGACTTCATGAGCTCCGATAGCGACGCCTCTGATGATATGCGGACTCACCCCCACATCCTCGCCATCAAGGGTGACTATAGCGCCCGGTGGCTCCGTCTGTATTTCGATATCGCCCGTACCCGCAGCGATAGGCACATCTGCCTTGCGCACGGTCAGCACTTCTCCTGCTGACTCTATCTCAGTATTGTTGAGCTCGCGTCGCACAAAGGTGTACTGTCGCGCGGTGACGTCGACTTTGCCCTGCCAGGTCACTGCTGAGGTGGATGCTACTGCGTCGATAGCTAGTGGGATCAGCTTCACGTCATACTGACCAGGAGCAAATGCTTGGTTAAAAGGTGTGCGACCCACAGCTTGAGTGTTTACGAATACCGATGATTCGGGTACGGTGACGATCTGGAGATTGCCGACCTGTCCTGAGCTGCGATCATATACATAGACCTTTATGACAGTAAATATGGCACCCAATACACACAATAAAAGGAGATATAAAACCCGCGATTTCATACGCGCATTCTACAATAAAAATGCATTCCTTGGCACCGATTTTCAGTTATAATCACGCTATGGAGATCCAAAACCAACTTCGCACGCTCATGGAGCAAGCACTCGCCAGTCTCCAGCTCCCTCCTACTCCGCTGACCTTTGATCTGCCTCCCGATCTGACACACGGCGACTTTGCATCCAGCATCGCGCTCAGACTGACCAAAGTAGCAGGCAAGCCTCCTCTTCAGCTCGCCGAAGAGATCGCAGGAGCAATCCCCCCAAACGACCTCATCGAAAAAATCGAAGTCCTGAAGCCTGGCTTTGTCAATTTATTTATTCGGCCGGCAAAACTACTAGAAATTAGAAATTTGAAATTAGAAATTGGTGTCCGCGAAAGGGTTTGCGTCGAATATACAGATCCAAATCCTTTCAAAGAGTTCCACATCGGGCATCTGTATAGCAACGTTGTGGGCGAGTGTCTCGCACGACTCCAGGAGGCCATCGGCCACGATGTCTACAGACTCTGCTATCAAGGTGATGTGGGAATGCATGTGGCAAATAGCGTGTATGGCATGATTGAGGGACCAAACCCAGTCAGCAGTCGTCAGTCGATAGTCGACAGCGAAAAACAAACTGATCCTAGCTCGCGGCTTGTAGCGTGCGGCTCACTTTCTCTTTCAGAGCGCGTGAAGTGGCTCGGGCAATGCTACGCCTTTGGAGCGACAGAGAACAAAGAAAAGCCAGAAGTATCTGCGAAGGTCAAGCTGCTCAATGCACAGATTTTCCAGATCGCCCAAGAGATGTGGCAAAAAACCGATCCCACCTTCGTGCCTCAGATCGACTACGCACAGTTTGTGAAAGCAGAAGCATACCCTCACGATCTCGTGTACGAATGCTACGTCACCGGACGAGCGTGGACCATGGAATATTTTGAAAATGTGTACCAGACGCTGGGTACACATTCTCAAAAATCAGATGCAGAAGGAGCTTTTGATCACTACTATGCCGAGAGCAAAGTGGCTGAATATGGATACACCACGGTGATGAAGCACCTCGAGACAGGACTGTTTGAAAAGAGCGAGGGAGCCATCGTATCATCCAAAGAGAAAAACGGACTGCATACCAGAGTATTTATAAACTCTCACGGGCTCCCGACCTATGAGGCCAAGGAGCTGGGCTTAAATCCCGAAAAGTACAAGAAGTATCACTTCGACAGATCCATCATCGTGACTGCCAATGAGATCAATGAGTACTTCAAAGTCCTCCTCTGGAACCTGAAGCAAATCGATGCGTATGTCGGCGAGCACACCACCCATATAGGTCATGGAGTAGTGCAGCTGCCAGAGGGCAAGATGTCCTCCCGCACGGGCAAGATCATCTCAGGAGAGTCATTGATTGAAGAAGCTACTTCAAGAGTAATAGAAAAAATGGAACAGACACGTGATGTCATTGCGAGGAGTGACGCAGGAACGACGTGGCAATCCAGTCTTGAACCTGGATCGTTCTCGAAAGAGGAGGAGGGTGTCATCCCTCCGGGCGTAGCCTACGGGCGGAGCCCCGCACCACCTGCTGTCATCCCCGCGAAGGCGGGGATCCCAAATGCAGACATCGCCCAAAAAATCGCCATCGCCGCCATCAAGTACTCACTCCTGAAAACAAATATCGGTAAGGATGTAGTATTTAGCTTTGATGAGTCCCTCTCATTTGAGGGCAACTCAGGGCCCTATCTCCTCTACACAGTCGTGAGATGCAAAAGCATACTTGGGAAGTCAACAGTCAACAGTCGACAGTCGACAGCACTTGATCCTGTCATCTTGCCTGCCCGCCAAATCGGCGGGAGCGAAGCGGAGCGAAGTCGAAAGATCTCATCTCCTACTTTTTCTCAATTCCCAATTATCAATTCTCCATTATCAATTATCAATTATCCCCCAGAGGATCTACTTCTCCTCCGTCTCCTCGCCAGATACAACACTGTCATTGCAGAGTCAGCACGCCTCCTCTCTCCCCACGCCGTATGCACCTATCTGTACACACTTGCGAGCGAGTTTAGTAGCTACTATGCAAAAGTGAATATTCTAAAAACTGAGGACGCAGAGCTTCGGGAGACTCGGCTCCGCCTCGTCTCCTACGTCGCAGACACCCTCACCCGCGGGTGTCAGGTGCTGGGGTTTGAAGTGGTGGAGAGAATGTGAGAAAGGATTTATGATTCAAGATAAATGTCAAATGATCATCACGCATTTGGGCGTTCAAACTTTATGGACTTTATAACTTTATAGACTTTTAACTTTTATGTCATTCTTCATCTGCTCCACCTGTGGCTTTGGATCTGCCACCTTCCTCGGCAAGTGCCCTGACTGTGGCGAGTGGAACACGCTGAAACAAGCACGTGGCATGGATGAAAAGTCAGATCGAAAGTCTTCAAAGACCAGTGAGTTTGTGACTACAAAACTCAAAGAGATACAGGTCGTGAAGGGCAAAGGAGAGCGCTATGCGACAGGTATCCATGAGTTTGACCGTGTGCTTGGGGGTGGATTTGTCCCCGGTCATGTAGCACTGCTGACGGGCGAGCCTGGCATCGGCAAGTCCACGCTCCTCCTCCAAGCACTCCAGCATATCGATACGCTCTATATCTCGGGTGAGGAGTCGGCGAGCCAGATCAAGGATCGCGCAGATCGCCTCGGGGTGAGTCTCGAGCATATGGCATTTAGCGACACACTCCAAGTGGAGGGGATCGTCGCCGGCATCTCGTCATTGCGAGGATCCGCTGAGGGCGGAGACAGCCTGCCCCGCCATGTCGGGGTGGCAATCTCTCCTGGATCCCGGGTCAAGCCCGGGATGACAGCGGGATCGGCACCCCATCTCATCGTCATCGACTCCATCCAGATGCTCTACTCAAAGTCCGTCGAGGGCACGCCCGGATCAGTCTCTCAGCTGCGCGAGTGCGCACTCCAACTTGTGCGGATGGCAAAGGAAAAGCATATCGCGATGATCTTCATAGGTCACGTCACCAAAGATGGAGATATCGCGGGACCAAAGATCGTCGAGCACATGGTGGATACGGTGCTGTCATTTGAAGGAGAAAAGATCTCACACTTTCGTGTCATGCGCGCAAACAAAAATCGCTTTGGCTCGACCGATGAGATCGGGATATTTGAGATGTCAGGTGAAGGGCTAAAAGAAGTGACGAATCCCCTCGCATTTGTGCAAGAGGTAGATACAAAGGGCGCGACACCAGGCCGTGCGATCGCCGGAGTACTCGAGGGCAAGCGCCCTATATTTTTTGAGATTCAGTCGCTCGCCTCCCCTACCTCACTCGCCATGCCCCGCCGCGTAGTCAATGGAGTGGATTACAACAAGGTTCAGCTCCTCCTCGCGGTCATCCGCAAGCACCTCCATCTCCCGCTCGATGGATATGATATCTATGTAAATGTGATAGGAGGGATCAAGGTCGAGTCGCCAGCAGCAGACCTCGCCATCATCGCCTCCATCATCTCGTCAGTCAAAGAGATCACGCTCCCACCCAAGTCACTGTTTACGGGTGAGGTAGGACTCCTCGGAGAGGTGCGCAAAGGGTATGGATTAGAAAAGGTAGTGAGTGAAGCCAAACGTATTGGACTGACTGAGGTATACAGCCCTACGACTGTGAAACACGTAAAAGATCTCCTACAGAGTCTCAAGTGACTCGCAACCGCGAGTCATCCCGGACTTACCCGACAGGGGGATCCGTGATCCAAATGCTCAACCGCGAGTCATTCTATGTCTATGTGTCATCCCTGTAATAGTCAACTAATTCGAGCTAAGTAACCTTTTGTGTGTTGTCTCTTTCAAAAACGGAGCTTCTTGAGAA
>JBAXII010000002.1:0-91844 GCA_037138475.1 bacterium
CATGGCTTCTTACTACTTTGAGGCACGAAAAAACACACAAAAGGTTACTTAACTCTAATATATATAGGTTGCACACTGAAGTTTTTAGTAGCAATCATCAATAATACCTCAAACCTTGGCAAATGGGTGCATGATGGGCTTTGCGGTAAATGTAGGCTACAAAGTCTCCAGCTTGGGAGTCAAGCTCATCAGACCGTTGTATGTGAAGGTATAAAACAAAATTACCTCAATAATGGTTTCTTTCTATATTTTCCCCCGTTCTAATGTATCGGTAGTCATGACAGACTGAGAGGGTAGCCCGATGCTAGTTCAAAAATTGCCAGAAAAAAACTCTCTGAGCATAGTTACAAGAGTCGTCTTGCCCTTACTTGACTTCAAATACTTTTCTCGCCTTTTCGCGTCTTTCATATTTCTATATGCTTCGTAGTGGATCAAGGTCAAAGGGGCGTACTGTTTTGTTGAAGTTACCTTACGTGAGTTGTGCGCATTGAAGCGGACTACGAGATTTTCAGAATACCCAATGTAGATAAAATCCTTGGCCAAACTCCTGAGCACGTAGACGTAGTAGAATTTCATGAGTTAAGCGACTATATACAGGTGCCATTCGACACCTGACTGCGTCACCATCATTTGCATGACTTTTTCAAAGTCATGCTCGTTCGCCTGACTCCTTGCGGAGCCAGGCTCCGAATGGTGCCTGGCAGGCCCGGAGTGAATCGAACACTCGTTAGAGGTTTTGGAGACCCCTGTTCTACCACTGAACTACGGACCCTGTGGGTCTATTATATCGAACAAAGCGGGGAGAGAGAGGGAACTTGGGGAGAGAATTGATAATGGAAAGCTAACAACGGAGATCGAAACCCATTTAAATTTTATCTTTTACTTTTTAATTTTGAATTTACTCTCTCATCTCCCAAAATCATCTTGCACTCTGACGATGTCTTGCTCATTTGAGGGATTTGTAGGCTCAGCATGTTGCCAGATCTCAGCTACCACTCCCCAGGAGTCGGCGCCGATCAATCGATGCCTGACTTGAGGTCCGAGATCGATGAGGTCTCCAACGGCATAAGATACGGGAGGAGTCTCAGTATCATTCTCGCTTTTTTCGGCTTGCACGGGTCCTGTTACGACGCGCCAGAGTTCTGTTCTGCGATGATGGTATTGCCAGGAGAGACGTTGATGGGGAGCTACAAACAGTATCTTTGGCGTCAATTTGCCTTGGACACGTACCTCAACACCTTTGAAAAAAACTGCAGTGAACATATCAATCTGTGATTCATCAATCCTCAAGTAGCCGCCCCAGGGTTTTTCATAGTCGCGCTCAGTGACGATAAATCCAAGAGAGGATACAAATGCCTCGATAAGGACGATGCATGCTGGCTTTTGGGTTTGGGGTGGGATGTGGAGGGAGAGAGGCATGGTAAATTAAATTCCAAAATCAATCCGCCGAATCGGCGGACCAAATAAATTTCAATAATCAAATTCAAATATCAAACTCCCTGTACCTGCGTACCAAACAATCTCTAATATCCAAATCAAAAAAATCGAACGAACTCACTTTATTTCTGTGTATGTGACTGAAGACTTCGTGGAATGATCAGGAAAGCTCCTCATCTTCAGATATTTAGTATACACAAGCCAATCGTACCATCCCCTCACAAATCCCGCTGCGATACCCCATATACCATCAAGATATCCATGATGATAGATGATCCAGCGGGCAGTGATATAGGGCGGGAGAAAGAGCGCCTTCATCACCGCTTCGGCACTGGAGATAGTGAGGGAACGAGCCTCCAGGTCGGTATACGTTTGAAACTTTTCATTCAACACTGCCCATGAGGGGTGTGAGTAGTGATTGAGTCGCTCAGTGAGATATCCGATCTCGCCGTGTACGGTGAGCTGTTCGTGTACATGCGTTTCTTGAGTGTGCTCATACCGTGCCTTTGAAGGCTGCCAGAGGCGGACTAGTCGATCATAGCCCCAGTCACCCCAATACAGGAATTTTTTGATAAAAAACTGTGCGCGCGGGACACCATATGCGACCACATTCATTGGTGAGTGTTCCAGACGCTGGGTGATCTCAGTGGCGAGTGTCGGAGTGATTTCCTCATCTGCATCGATGCGCATGATCCACGACGTTTGGCAAGCATCTATGGCATGATTGATGGCCTCTTGGACATCGCTAAAGGGGGAGAGTTTCGGTGCCCACGTGACTACGTGGGCACCGAGTGATGCTGCCTTTTTGTGCGTATCATCGGTACCCATGCAATACACCACCACATGATCTGCCAGAGTCAATGCCGATCTTACACAGCGGTCGATATTTGCCGATTCATTTGCAGCAGGTATGACGATAGTGAGATTAGTTGCGTTCATAGTCAAAAATATAGCTGTGATAGATGCCTTTTGTAAACCTAAACAAGGGTTTTGTGCTCGCTTTATACTCTTTTGCATCACTTACCACCACTCGATATCGAGGTTTTTCAGTGCGCAACTCATTTTTATAAATCCATCCATACACAGGATCGGCAAAGCTTGATACGGGAGCATACCCATAGATACCAAATGCATACCTCCATCCGCCATAGTCATTGTACGTCATACCATAACGCAAGTCAGTTTCGAGCGTATAGGGCGCATCGTGCAACTCACGTATCGTATCTGAAACTAATTCTTTTCTCACCGTGAGACCATGCTCGTCTTGATTGCTTTGGGTCACTGCATAGACATTTGCAGTTAGAAAAGCAGCCAGAACGATATATAAAACATATTTATTTAGATGCGACAACGGTTGAGCAAATAGAAAGGGGAGGATGATACACAAACCAGTGAGGTAGTATTCCATTGGATAACCCGGGAATACAATAAAACCAAGTACATAGATCCCTCCTGCTGACCACAACAGTATGTGTGCATAGGTTCGCTTGGCCTTCACAAGTGCCATACCGATGAGCAGGATGCTGCCAAGTGACAGTGCAGTCTGGACCGATGGGCCACATACAATACTTTCACATGTGTTTGACGGAGCACTCTTTGGAGGCGCGAGATACCAGAACCGTCCCAGAGCCTCAAACAATACTTTCGCATGACTCATCTTCGTATTCGTAGGATCGCGCGGGAGAGATATTTTGGCATCTTTCGAGATCATCCGGTAGGGCATGAGCAAATTGTCATAGTTGTGATAGTAATCAAATACCATCAGAGGACTCGTAACGACCATGTATCCCAGGATCGCAAGAAGGAAGTATTTTTTTGGGATTGTCCTCACGCATTTCAAAATGGCTATGCCGATGATGGGTGCGAGGATGCAGAGGGATATGTGGACATGAAGATACGCTCCATAGAGGATGCCCAGAAGGATGATATATCGCTTGTCCTGGGGCAGTTTGGCGAGTGCATACAAGGTCAATATGGTCAGAAGCGGGATAAAGCTCGGATTCCAGTATAGTCTGTCAAAAAAGTTGATCCATGCAGATCCGCCATAGAGCACTGCGGCAATAAATGCCACCTTTCTGCTTCCCGTGATTGTCTGACCACAATAGTAGACGAGATAGGTAGTGAGCAGGCCCGTCAAGGCAGCTCCATAGGCCAAGATGCTCAGATCTCCCTGTGAGATCTTCAGGAAAAATGCAGTCAGATAGATGAGCCCGGGTCCGAGGTAGTAGTTTGCTTGAAATACGCTCACCCCGATCCAGATAGGATGGAAATCCTTCACCTGCTCCCATGCGTGGAAAAATATCACTTCTTCGTCAATCCCGAAGGTATACAAGTCCACAACACGATACAAACGGAGAAACAGTATCACCGCAATAGATAGGATTACGAGGAGTATTAGCGTCGGTTTTCTGAGGTGAGTCATGCCATTATGTAAATAGCTTAAGTTTTGTATTGAGCCAAGCTACAAAAGGTCCTCGGTTTTTGAGTACGTACGCATACAAACTAGTCTGATAATTCCGCGTCTTGATAGTGGGATCCTGATCTGATGAACCCCCCCCACTATGTCGCACTTTGATTGCGGGAACATACAAGATAGATATCCTATTCGAATTCAGTCTGAGTGAAAAATCAATATCTTCAAAATACATAAAAAAGTGTTTCTCATCAAAAAAACCAATTTGATCAAATACCGATTTGTGTACTAGTAGAGCCCCACCGGTTGCTACATCTACGTTGGTAGGAATAGTGATCGGATGTGGGTCGGCGAACCGAGGGCGTGCCAATAGCCAATCGAGCACATGACTGATGGAACCAGAAAAATAACCCACATTTCGCTCGATGCTCCCGTCATCTCTGACCAATTGAGGTGCGGCAACGAGAGCATGATGCTCTTGGGCAGCGTGCACAAGGGTGAGCACGTCAATCGGTGTGGTTTGTGCATCGGTATTGAGCAAATATATCCATTCGCCATTTGCTACTTTCAAGCCAGCGTTTACGCCTCCCGCAAACCCCAGATTGCGCTCATTTTTGACGTAGATAGCTTTGGGATACCGTGACAACCCTTTCTCGAGCTCGAGAGTGGGGCTATTATCTACGATCACCATCTCCAGCGAAGAGCCATAGAGCGTGCTCATCATGTGTAATACAAGGTCAGGCGTATGGTAGTTCACCACTATCATGCTGATGGACACTGATTGTATGTTTGGAGTGTTCATATTAGAGTCCCCAACTATACACATTGATATTCCATGGATCTTTCTCATTTCCTTTCACCGTTCCCATCTCAAACTCATAGGTGAGTGTTTTGCGAATATGATCTTGGAGTTCGGGAGTTGTTATGCTTTGCCAGTTTTCAACTATTGCTACTCCAGAATGATGAATTGACTTTATCTTTTCAAACTGAGTAATAGTAGATGCTTGGGGGATATCGACTGGTGAGACGAATAAAAACCCATATTTTTGGCCTGGCATGTACCACAAAACCCGATCAAATATGGCGTCCATAATGATCACCTCTTTATTTCCTTTGGCGAGGAGCCTGATCTTTTGGAATGCTGTTTTGTAGTCCACAATAGGATTTTCACGCATATCAGCATTTATGGAGTAGTAGATTTGCGGACGGAACACCAGTTTGCCTTTTGCGATAGGGAAAATAAGCAAAACTCCAAGAAATAGAATATATCCAGTGAATCTTTTCGCCGGGCTTTTCACGAGATGATCAACCAGTCCGATCACGCCTGCACCCAAGAGCAGATAGAGGAGTGGAAATGCAGTGATAGAGTATCGTACATACCGATCATTGACCTTGAACAGTGCCAAAGCAATGATGCCGATGGCGCCTGTGGAGAGGAGTACGCAGAGGGATCTATTTGTTTTCCAGAGCATCACAGTACCCAAAGCTGCTCCGACCAGGAGCCAACCGTAGTGATGACGTAAAAAGACAGAATAATGAGCGACAGATGTGTTGAAGTTAAATATTGCTCCCAGAAATGGCGTCAGACTCAGTGCGCTTACTGTCAGCAGGGCAGCAGGTATGAGGATCCAGAGATACACATATTTTTTTTCACGAATGATCCGATAGAGAAATACTGAGGCTACAAACAGCCCATTAAAAAGCCCGGTGCCATGAAATAGAAATGACACTCCCGTGACGATACATCCCCAAAGTAGATACCGATTTAGAATAGGTTGTTTGTCTTTGAGCGACTGGTAACAGAGAAATACGGTAATTATGGTAAAGGCCTCCATCCAGATATAGGGGCGCAGCTGTGTCGACCACGCAAGTTGCATTTGGCTAACCGTGAGTAGGCCTGCTGCAATGAGTGCAGCTCCTGTGCTAATCATTTTCCTTCCCACATAAAATATGAGTGGTATGAGCAGTATGCCGATGAGTACCGAAGGAAGTCGTCCCGCATACTCAGTGATGCCGAGTAGCCAGAAGGACACCGCGGTAACTGTGTAAAGTCCTATTTGGTAGAGCCCAGTATTGTACCCAGTAGCATCGATCGGTTTACCCGTTTGTACGATAGCTCGTGCATAGGTCGCCGCATGACTTTCATCATTCCAATAGGAAGCTTCATGGGTGATGCCGTTGTATCTCAGATAAAAACCAAATAGCATAAGTAGCACGATTAGAAAATGAGGAAGGAAGCGGCGGATATTCTTGTTTTGAATCATATTTGTATGACAGTCAGACGGTGCACGTGTCACGCTTGTAACAGTCAATGCTATCGGTGACAGAAATAGTGTGTATCAAGCTAGTCATCCTGATCCGCCGATTCGGCGGAGAAGGATCTAGTGTGCCAAGATTATGAGATTCTTCTCCACCCAGGGCGGATCAGAATAACCAAGCATGAATCGATATCGAATTAATTGACCATACGTCACCACTCAGAGCAAATCAAACAATCTATAAATCATATCATGCCTCATATTTTCTCCAAACATACTCAAATGAGATGATAAAAAAAGCGTACATGCCGGTGAGGATAGTACATGCAAGTATGAGTGGATTTTGGATGGGAAGGAGTCTGCCGACGATATAGGCCGTGACAAATCCAGCCACTCCGATCGCGCCTGCGAGACGCTGTCTCCGGAGTGCGAGGACAGGCTGTATCCATACCGGAAACATACCCATCCCCATGAGCACAGGGAGAAAGTAGGGGATCACTCCTGCAGCCTTTTGTGCATCAGCAAGTGAAAACTTTCCTCCAACATACAAAGTCTTTATCACCAGCGGTCCGAGGAAATAAATCCCGAGACACACTGCAAGAAGTACCAAAAATGACAGTATTTTGGCTCGTGCTGCTAGTTTGTATGCGCTTTTGTAGTCTTGGACCCTGACGAGCTCCAGGAGTGAGGAAAGAAGCGAAATCTGGATACCAATCGACAACAGCCCTGCAGCCGCGGAGATGACTTTGTATACGATGTTGATGTACACGAAGTGTCCCTCGGGCAAATCACTCGTCAACGTACGCAATAGGATTCCATCTGAGCGCATGGCAAACGTCCCGATGACCAATGGGATCCATTTACTGAGGAGCTCGGGCTTATGCACCTTCTCCAGAGCATGGGGAAATGATAGTTTTGTAAATGGGATGAGTAGGAGCGCACTCACTACACCACTCATCAGAGAACTTGCGATGAGACCATACACGCCCCAGGTACGGATGGTGAAATACGAGAGTACTGTCAATAGGACAGATCCTAAAAGGCCCACGAGAGGCGCCCTATAGACACGTTTCGTCGCATACCAATACGTATTGGACGCAGAGGTGATGACCGCTATAGGGAGACCTGCGACGAGTATCTGAGCAAACACGATAGCCTGTGAGATAAAAGAAGGTGATTTGGTTCCGCCCAAAAGTAAGTGAATATACACAGGCGCAGCGAGGATGCCTACCACGGCAAAAACGATAGATATGAGTGAAAAGAATAAGATATATCCCGTAAGCCACTTGTCAGATTTGTTTCGTGAGTACTCTGGTGCGCCGATGTCAACCAATGTACTGGCAAACAACATCGTGAGGAGGCTCGGAACAGTCACCGCAGCCAAAAAAATATCATATTCCTTGCCTGCACCCATGAGGCGCGTGGTCACTATCTGATTGATGAGCTGGGCTATCGTATTTACGCCGAAGATCAATGTGATGAGAAAGGATGAGCGAATCATAGGTTCATCGCAGTCATTGTAGTAGATGAGGACTGTTTTACCAGAGTATGGTACTATAAGCTGTATCTCATATCCATACCTATGCAGCTCTCGCTCATCATCCCTATCTATCGCCAGGAGAAGACGATCGTACACAATATCAAACACATCCTCGAGACTCTAGAAAAAACACGCTTTAGCTATGAGGTGATCTGCGTCGTAGATGGATTTGTTGACAAAAGCTTTGAACTATTGCGACAAGCACAACTTCTTTACACACATGTACTTGGCTATGATACAAATCATGGCAAAAGCTTCGCTATTCGCTACGGCATGAAGCATGCAACTGGTGACTATGTGATGTTTCTCGATGCAGGTATGGAGATAGATACAAGTGGCATCAGCATGCTCATGGAGCACATGATGTGGTATGAAGCAGACATCATTGTAGGGTCAAAACGACACCCCGTAAGCAAAGTCACGTATACCCCCATTCGTCGTTTCCTCAGCCTCGGATATTACTATCTCGTAAAGCTCCTCTTTGGCCTTGATATCCGTGACACGCAAGCGGGCATTAAAGTATTTCGGCGAACCGTACTCGAGAAAGTGCTCCCCCGACTCGTCGAAAAGAAGTTTTGTGGCGACCTGGAGATGCTTGTCGCTGCCAAAGCACAAGGCTTTGATCGTATTTATGAGGCACCGATCAAACTAAATTATACCTTTGCAAGTGTAACAACTGCTCGTTCCATGAATTCGATCAGAGGAATGCTGATTGACACGGCCGCGATCTGGTATAGGAACACTTTACTAAAGCACTACAATAATTGAATTTTGATTGCAGTCAGTCCCTATAAGCATGAATCATGACGTCCTGAAATCGATGCTTCATACCTACCGGGAAAGGAGAGGTCTTGATCTGAACAAAATACCCTTCAGCCTCAAAAAGTTGAATAAATCTTCCTAAAGCCGACTTCTGACCGGGGATATTGTGGTGATATTCCACCAAAATATCCTGCACGAACTTCAGACAATTATTGGCGACTAAGTCGTGGAATAGCGCAATTTCTTCACCTTCGATATCGACTTTCAACATGTCAACATGAGTGAGCTCATGTTTTTTGATGAAATCAGACAGCCGAATAAGGTGTATTTTTTGTTTCTCACCCGGGTTCTGTCTATGAAGGCTATTGATCACGCTTCCTTTCGCTAAATCAAGGGAGAAAAAGGCATCTTTCTCACTATCGGACAGGCCCTCTTTAAACACAGATATATCTTGTAATTTATTATTTTCAATGTTTTCCTTCAGCATGTGAAATGCAGCCTCATCAGGCTCAAACGCGTAGATTTTACTCGCAGGGTAGAGAGATTTGAAATAGAGTGTCGCCAGGCCGATATTTGCTCCACAATCAATAATCACAGGATCCTTTTTACGAGAGTGGAAATAATATTCATTTGCAATAAAAATTTCGGTCATCAGCCATCTCAGACTGGGCCTACCGTAGCCCTTCGCTTTATACGGGCCAAATGAATATCTCGTTTCTTCAGAGCCAAATGAGACAAGCAATCGGAGATACTGGAAAATAAAAGTTATTTTTTTCGTGACAGAAAAGGGACACGTTGCAAGATAAATCAGACCCATTACTAGTCCCGTAAATTCAATTTTGAATTTTTGTATCATATGGTAAGTATTATGCATCATTTTTCCCCATTATTCTTCGGTATATATGTTGAACTAGCTCTCTGATGTGGATCATCATAAGAGCCGAAAGCACAAACACCAAAGCGCCCACGCTCCATCTAAAGTTTGCATTTATTTTTTCTTGAGGGGCAAAAGTTAGAGATATGTCCTTTTGGTCTTTGATATTTTCAAATAAAACTCGACCAAACGAGTCTTCGACACCTGCAGTACGAATATTATCGTGACTCAAAATCCAATTTTTACTGAATTTTGTCGAGAGTATTACTCGATTCTTTTCGTATATAGCCTCCGCATCGTCTAGCCTCAGCGTTTGGCGCGGAGATGGGTCAATAAGCTCAAACAGACCGAGCTCTTCTCCCCGACTATCAGTGATTATAGTATGGCGGAAGTGCCCATTTTGCTTTAAAGACGTCATTAACCCAGGTTTTGCAGTAAACGGACTTTCTCCCACGCTTTCATGACTGAGTGGTACGATTATATATCTGATAGACCATTCCGCCATAAATCGCAGCAACTGAGGCTTGTGTAAATTGGATTCAACACTTTCTACTATGGTGGGTGCTTTGAGGTTCACATCACTCACGTGCTGGTTAGCAAATTCGAGGAGATCGTTGTAGTCAACATACGGTCTGGATTGCGTAATCGATACCCAACGAGAGTGGTAAGGTATCACGACTATGCGATGCATTCCCTCATTGTGTGATAGCAAACTGTTTAGTTCTGCAAACTCTTTTGGCATTTGTTGGGGGGCAAGAATTGTACCGATAGAGCCATCTATAAACGGCTTTGTATTGAGTAAAAATAGAAAAATGATAATGATGAAAACTACTCTCTTTACAAGAAACCCTATTCGGTATGCATCGATAAATGCACTAAAGGATGCAAAGTTGATGGCTATCATCGTAGAGTAACCTAGGGCAATATAAAAATAGAACTTGCTAGATTCTCGAAATGCCCCAAATCCCGGAAAATTAAGATAAAGCCACTCATACAAGTCCTTGAAAGGAGGATGGCTCATCTTAGTCAGAAATATACCCAACAAAGAAATAAGTCCAAATACGACAAAGTAATAGCGGAGACTCCGGTTTTTGGAAAACGGCACCAACGCAAAAATAGGTATGAGGAAGAAATAAACCGGCGTCATCTGGATAATAAACGGCACTGGTGGACCAGCAGACCAAAATGGATGAAATAAAGTCAAAGATCTATACATGGACATATACTGACTACCAAACAAAGTCCTTTGGAAAAGTGAATTGTTAGCACCTATATAATTGGCGCTGGTCAAAGCAGATATCCAATAAAAGTTGAATAGAAAGACGATACATGCAGACAACAGGAGCAATGCCGTACACATCGCAATATATTTGGGCGATTTGTAACTCTTTACAAAAGCAGTAAGAGTCAAAACTATCACGACCAGAGTTGTGAGATATAAGGCTCGAATCTCATAAGTGCCCGCGATAAAATAAGCCAAACTCAACCATAGTGAATACTTGATTTTGGGTGATTTTAGTAGGGAAATCAGCAAGCCAAAAATAAAGGGAGCAATTGCATAACTTACTGCCATCGTAAGATGGCCTGTCCTGATAAGGAGAAAGTACACATTATATGTGTATACTATTGATTGGATAAAAGCTGCAACATGGTTCCGAGTTAACTTCCAACCCATATAATAGCTCCCCAAAGCACATACGATTATCGATGGCCAAAAAAAGATAATTCTCTCAATAAGACTATACGGTAGGAATTTATTCAAAATTCCATAAGCGAGAAGAATATGATACGTCGAAATCCCTATGTTTATGCCACCGAAGTTGTCGTTTGTCAGAATTTTGGGCCAACTAAAAAATTCACTCATCTGTTCTTGGTTGTAGTACCACCAGTCGCCATAGGTAAGAATGGTGTATGGCTCGTAAAACCAGCGCCAATGCGATGCGATTGCGATTAAAAGTAGGGCGGTTATTGCGATCACATGTCTATTGGTCGAGGAAAGCTTCTTCACTGGGGTACTTAATTGGCGCAGATTCATTGGTAGATTATAAGCCGACTTCGGGGATTTTACTGACTTGATTTCTAAGTAACTTTTCATACTCAGATTTCTCAATCAGATATGGCTCAGACATGTTAGATGAACCCTTTGCACTTATATATAACTTGACCCACCCTTCATCAGTAACATGTATAGGGATTTTGGTTGAGTAAATACCAGGACGATTTGAGTAAGGGCTCACTTGAGCAGTATTGTTCGCATTGACCATAATCTCAATATTTTGAGTCGTAGGTAGTTCCTGACTTAATACCATCTTGATTGAATTGATAACCAACACGTAGTCTCCTTTTTCTAAGCGTTTTCTATAGATCAAGGATTTTTCATTTTCTTCATTGTCTAAAGTGAAAAATCCAAAGTAAGGTATATTATGAAGTAGCATTTGGTTCTGCAGTTCAGGATTTGGTATTCCTTCATAATATTTTGCTCCTTTGACTCGCTCAAGTTTCTCATTTGTAAGTGGTTTATGACGCTGTAGTAAATAATCACTATTTGAGATGTTTACCAAATACTGAGGAATCACATCGTTGCGAGTGATATGGCAATATTTGCTCGTAAATAGCCCATAAGCAGTAGGGCACGTTGATTGATTTGCCTTGGTTTCGTAAAGATAGAGATTGCCGAATACTGACAATAATTTATATGGCTTTACAAATTCATCGACATCAAAATCTGGGAAATTTTTATCCCAGGCAAAGTTTTTATCCAAGATGAGATATTGGATATTTTGAGTGACTAACGATTGTTGTAGATCAGAATAACTGTTCCTAAGGTCCAAAAGTGATCTCAGCTCCATTTGTTTCATGCCCGATTCATGGCGCTCAAGCAACTGCATCCCAGATGGCGCAAAAAGACTACTGAAAATATTTGTATACAAGAGTATCATTCTAGTCTCCTCTTTAAACCATTTATAGTTACCTTGTACTAATTCATGTGGTGGTAAGTAAGCAGGAAAATAGACTTTTTTACCTAGGAGCTTATCAAGCTTCTCATTCAGTTGGAAATACTCGACAGGAACCCTAGCAATCTCTGCTGATCTAATATTATCTGAGGCATATTTGAATGAAAAAGGTATAAGCAGAATTGTAAAAAACAAAAGACACAACTTCAATGCAGGCAACATTTTTGATCCCAAAACATCTAACCCATAATATATGCAGATAAATATTGTCGCATGTTGTATCACGGTGAGTCTATGGACGGAACGAAGAGTGCCCATAAATGGTGCATGATTGAAGGCAAGACCATAAATGATATTTCCCTGCATGAGCAATGAGCAAGCAAAATAGATGGCTAAGCAACTAATGGCGGCACGTCTACTCCTGTAGTAGAACGCCATCCATAACACGATGAGTGACATGGCCAGAATTATGTAACCTGTATCCCCTGAGTTTGCTGTGAATATATCGTTTGTACCTGTTAGTGCAAAGAAAAAGCTTTTAGTAGTGGTTAAAGATATAAAATTGTCATATTTGTGCGTATTTCCATGGAGGATCAGTGATAGAGAGATGGGGGAATTCACCAGAGCAGTGGTAAAAAAAGAGGACGCCATTATTATGACAATGCGGAGCCAGTCCCAAGGCTTTCTGAAAACAGCAAAAATGCCAAGTACTACCAGTGAATAGATATATATTGGCAAAAATCCCAGGCTAATATTTAAGAAAAAGAAACCCAAAAGTCCTGAAATAATACCCCTTACAATTAAGCCACTTGTCTTGCATGTCTCTAACTCATTTGCACACTTAATGAAGTAACTAACTGAAAGCAGAAAGGAGGAAGCATGGATGGCGTAATGTCCGCCACCCAGGTAAATAAAGCTCAGTATCAGTGATGAATAAATGGCATTAGAGAGCAAGTAAGGTAGCACTTTCACTTTCCCAGCATTCAAGCAATAAGTCGCAAAATTTGTATTGATCGCAACAACTGTCAAACTAAAAAATACTTCATACACCATCGGGTTCATTTTCAACAGTTGACCACCAGCCAAAACAATAAAATTTATTAGCGCATGCCATCTTGAGTAGTGGTAAATATAGGGGCAGTTTTCACATATATTTGTTTGGAGTAATAGCTGAGGGTTGGAATAAAACTCAGCCAATATATTTTTTATATGTCCAAGGTAGTCAAAAGAAAAAATATGTTCACCACTAAAAAAAGCTTGGTGAGGATCTATGAAATGATTTGCCACAAATCCTGCAAGCCATAAAAAAAGGGTATAAAAAAGCACAAGTTTGTGCTCATGGATTGTCTTGCTAAGCTTAGCTGTATATTTACTTTGGTATCTCATACTATCCCAAGCGGAGGGGATGGCCCTTCATATAATTGAGGCTCTCCAAAAGGCCAAAGGGAGATAGTCCAAGGAGATCTGTCATTTGTGAGGTATCGTAAGTGGTATCAGGCATCCGTGGGGCCAAACTTCCAAAATGAGCGCTCGTTACCTCCGTAAGATATTTTCTATCAAGTCCAAATACCTCAGCGATTGCGGTGCCCAACTCGAATCTACTCACCACGTCATGGCCGGCGATATGGATAATGCCTTGGATATCTTTCTGGATCATTTTCCATATACATTGAGCTGCATGGGTACTCAACATCGGGTTATTGCGGACATCATTTACCAGACTGACCTCACGTTTGTTCTTGAGTTGTTCAATGATCCAGGTCACTGGATTTGCTCTTTCAAGGGGATGGTGCCACCCGTAGAGCAGTAATAGGCGTACAATGACATGTGACACTCCGCTTGAAGCGATCATTTTCTCGCTTAGTAACTTCGTTTTGCCGTAATAATTCAAGGGGTGGGGGACACTCCGATAGCTATAGGGTGCGCTTGTACCGTCGAAGACGGCATTTGAGGAGGTGAATATCAATTTGCAGTCATATTTCAGGCAAGCTTGAAGGATGTTTTCGGTCCCGGTCACATTCACGGCATACGCCTCTTCCTGATTTTTTTCGCAGTAATCGACATTTCCAAGAGAAGCGGCATGGATGATGACGTCTGGCCTCAACTTGTCTACCACTCTAAACACCTCTTTCTTGTTGAGGATGTCTAATCTAAGGAAGTTGAAGGGAGAAAGATCGTTTACATTATTGGTATTTACGGTAGGAATAATCTCAAAATCTGAGGGGACAGTGCGAAGCAGCTCTATACCAAGGAGTCCTTTGCTTCCAGTGATGAGAACCTTGTGCATGGCCATGCTGTGTATTCTACACTAATCTGACCCCGTATATATCTGACCTGTCAGAGGTCAGCAAAGACTAAATGACCTATTATTTACTGGTATACCAGCCTGGAGTACTTATCGATAAGCCCATCATACCAGTCATATGCTTTCGCAGCCTCTCTTGCCGTCTTTGACATGGTGGAAAGGAGCGGGGGATACTCGATACTTGAGATTATGTGGGTCGCCAGTGCCCGATAGTCTTCCTGATCGACCAGGATGCCAAACTCGGGCCTCACGATGTCAGATGAGCCGGTATTGCGTGACGCAATTATAGGAAGACCCAAGTCCATGGCATCAAGATACATTTGTCCAAAACTCTCAGATCTACTCATGCTCACGAATATATGAGAATCTTTCGCACAATCAGTCAGCCTCTCATAGGGTACGGTGCCTAAGAACTCAATATGCTTTCCTACACCAAGCTCATGTGAGAGCACGCGCAAGGACTCCATCTCGACACCTGACCCGATGATTTTCAAATGGCAGGGATACCCAGCCTTGTGGAGCTCTCCCATAGCTCTCACCAGCAAATCTGTGCCTTTCCTGTGCACGAGAGTACTAATGGTGATGAGATTGAGCTGTTTCTTATGCATAATTGCAGCATATCTCCTTGCAGGAATATTTTTCCTATTGATAATACCGATAGGAATCGTAATGATCCGCTTGCTCTCTATCCCTATAGATTCTAGATAGCTCGAAGTAGTTGAGTTCATAGCGACTACTTTATGTGCACATTTGAGTGTGGAGATGCTGAGAAAAAAAAGAAATCTTCCCCCAATGCCCTTATTTATCATATGGCAGGCGTTGTCATTCATCTGGAGCGGGCCAACACAGATATGAGTTTTAGGAGAAAAAAACCTGGTCAAAAGGATGATGGGATTAAACGTCTTACCAATTGCAAAGGGGAGAACGTGATGGAAAATGTTGATCTCATGCGTCATCAGCAACTTAGTCGACTGGAAACTGTAAAATACGATAAATGTCAGCATTTCGTAAAGTTGATAAAAGTGAGTTTTGGTGGCTTTTCTCCTATATATCAATTTCTCACCCTCTTGAGGAACGTAATGTACAAGAGTATCGGTGATACCTATCACTTGGTAATGATCAGTTTTCAGAAGTGATTGGTACATGAAGAATGGTGTGGTAAGCTCTCCTGAGTGTAAGTTCTCGCCAAAGAAATAGTGTAATGGTGACAAAAGAATTCTTCTCTTCATTTTTTCAAATATTAGGCATGGTCTAGACCAGCGCTTTCAAGCTAGAATCTAAATAAGGATTGTAATAACGGCCCAATCAATGTGTACTTTGTAAAAAAGATATTGTGCTGTTTCTGTCTTGACTTAACCGCTACTCAAACAGGTAGATTGTTAAAGAAAAACAGAAAAACGAACAATAAAGTACACCTGGAGATACATTTCTCAGTTTCTAAGTAAAGCTATAATAATACCGTTGGCTGATAAGAAAGGAGTCCCATATTTCAGGTTCATGACACTTTTCTCATCCGTTTGTTCCCAATTATTGTACCGTGATATTTTTTTTAAATAAAACATCTTGTCAAAAACAACTTGTTTAGAAAAAATACTCTTATCTAATGCTTTGTTATAGCCGATTGGGATTGTTGCGACCATAGTACCGTTCTCTGTTAAGCAATTTTTCTTTATGTTATTTAGTGCTCTGCTAATTTTGACAGGATCAACAATATCATCATCAAATCCAATATGTTCCAATGTTGAAATACAGACGATAAAATCGTATTTTTTGGATGGTTTGAAAGTCTCAATATCTTCATTAATAGTCCTGTTCCTTTTTTCAAATTTATCAAGTACATCCCACGCCACGTGTGTATAGTGAGTTAAAACACTGCCAACTTCTAAGATCCTTTCATGACGATGTTGGCGTATATAATCGAGGATAATGGGTACTTCTACCGCTCTCTCATTTATCCAGGTAGTATTATAGTCGTGGCAAAAATAACGCATACTTTCCCCTTCGTATAAAAATGTTTGTATTGATTTATAGGATCGAAAAAATCGTGAAGATATTATGAATTTAACCTCGAGAAAATTGAGAATTTTTGTCAATAAAAAGAAAATGCCCTTCTCCTTTATAGTTGAAACTACTAATTTTATATAATTAGTTTCGGGCACATATGAATCTGAATACACATTAATTTTCATGCTCATGTGTCAAATCTTTATAAATTTTGCAATTATCCCTCTTCCCCATTTATGACCTAATTTAGTTATGAGCTCATTCGTAATAATGACTTTCGTACCAATATGAACTGCCTCTACTGTTTCGTTAACTACCTTAAAATTATACTTTTCTAGTAATTGACGAAGAGAATCGAAAGTAAAATATCTCATGTGTCCCGCGCTTGTTTCTCCCAGTTCATTTTCTATCATCCAGGGAGTTTTTCCCAATAGTAACGTGAGACGTGAGCCAAGAGAGGCAAGATTTGGCGTAGTGATAATGAGTTGCCCACCAGGTTTTAATACCCTATGAATTTCCTTAATGAAGCTATTAACATCATAGAGATGTTCTATTATTTCTCCTGCTATGACGCAATTGAACGTACCGTCTTCAAAGGGAAGCTCTTCATCAACAGATTTGATAAGACGTATGTCCAGCCCCCTTTTTCGTCCCCTTTCAACAGCAGAAATCGCGTTGTCGACACCTATGACCTTCTTTGCCTTATGTTTCTCAATGATTCTTTCCATTATAAAGCCGTCCCAACAACCTAGATCAAGCAAATTATCACACGGTGTAATGAGATTAACAAGTTTTTCAATTCTATGATGAGTGAATGTGTTAATTTCGCTTTCTAAAGATTTTGAATAGCGTTTATTATTGAATTTACTTGTATCCATAAGAGCAACAATATTTAATATTGAAAATATTTGAAAATTATATCATCTTTTCAATCCATGTTATCTCTGTCGAATGTCCGTTTACAGTAAAGTCTGAAAACCAGGGTTTTCAGAGTATGATTTCATATACATATCCTGCGGTGAGCTCTCCGATTTGGAGATTGTTACCAAAAAAAGTAGTGGAGGGGCACAAAAGGATAGTCTTTTTCATTTTTCAATATAAGTACTAGATCTAGAAATTACCCGTTTCTTCATGGTCAGATAGTATGACTCATCATCAAAGAATCTTTGAATTTTTTTGGACCATTCGCCAGATGAACTGGTATCCTCAATGTATTCTGCGCTGTCCAAACATATTTCTTGAGTGGTCGGTATATTAGTAGCCAATATCGGCAATTGTTTTGCCATTGCCTCAACTAACGGTATCCCAAAACCCTCATAGAGTGAAGGAAACAGCAAAAGATGGGCGTTCTGATAGATGATCTGTAATTCTTCGTCGCTAGTATCCTCGATAAGGATAAAACGACTCTTAAGCTTAGGATTTTGATCGAGAAGCCTGTGGAGCTTACTACGATTTTTTTGTGATTGGTGAGTACCCACTTTTACAAAATGAATATCAGGATACTTTCCTATGAGTGACTCAAAAGCTGAGAGTGCTACAAACATGTTTTTCCTATCTTGCTCTGATCCAACATACAAGATGTATTTCTTTGGAAGTGTAATGCCTTGAGTTTTCTGTTTCAGCCATTCCTCAGGAACTTTATAGGGAACGATTTGCACCTTTTCTTCAATACTTGCTCCCAACTGATCAATGAGCTTCTTCGCGATGATACTTGTCATGACGATGATCTTTTTGCACCTAAGGAGCAAATGCCCCACATGTCTGATACTCCCTGTGGGTGAGCCAAAATCGTAGAAGATAAGGATGTCAGGCGATATGTCAAATAGCCCCAAACATCGTACAAGATACAGATTTTCTTGGGAGTCAATTACTATCACTGGGTTTTCGTTCAGTATAAGTTTGTAATAAAATACATATAAAAGCACCTTGGGAATATATAATAAGTAGATATCAAGACCGTGGAGGAGATAGGTGGACTTTGGGTGAATGTAGTTGAGTGGGTTCCATGTATGAAAAATATGATTTCTCTTGCCACACTCACGAAATAGATATTCGATATACTGACCCTTACCCGTGTATTTGTCCGGACTATATCCACGAAATATGAGAACCCTTGTCTGAGTATTCATAAGCTTCCAAAAACCTGCACCATCTTTTTTGCTGTATTGGACCAGGTGAAACGTCTAACCCAACTTGTATTTTGCCCGATGATTGATCTACGAAGATCACTTTTTAGACTGAGCAGGGTCTCTATTTTCAAGGTAATTTCATAAGTATTGTGTGGATCTACCAACCAATCCTTGTCTGGCATAAGTTCTGGCATGGAGCTACAGTTTGATGTGATGACTGGACAACCACAAGCCATAGCCTCGATGATTGGCAAACCAAATCCTTCATAAAACGAGGGGTAAACGAGCACTGTGGCTTGTCTATATAAGGTGACCAATTGTGCATCGCTAACATTGTGCAACAGTTTCATTTTTTCCCCATAGCCATAATCTGATGCTAGACGAAGAATATCCCCTTTTTGGCCTTCGGGGATGGTTCCGACAACAAATAAATTGTAGTTATTTTTAAGGAATTCGCTTTTGCCAATAGCTTGAATTATGCCATTGATATTTTTGCGATATGGATGAGTCGAGACTGCCAGAATATAGGGCTTCCAGTCAGTCCCAGAGTTGAGATGCTGAGAGTTTTCTAACTGGAAATAATCATCAGGTATACCCAGATGTATCGCCTCAACTTTGGGGTGTCTGGGGTACCTCTGTATAATGTCGTGTGCTGTGTGTTCTGAATCTGCAATGATCCAGTCAGCCAGTCGTATACTCAAGAAAATAATGATTCTCAAATACACAGATATAAAAAATCCCGACAATTTAGGCGACTGAAACGCAATCATGTCATGGAAAGTCACTACATATTTCCTCTTGCTTTTTGCGCCAATTGGCAAGGTATAGGCAGGGGAGTGATAGATATCTACATGGTGATCGTTGAGCATTGCCTTTATTCCATAGAGGTCAAAAAAGACTTTCTGGATTGATTTTGGTACATAATGAGGAAATGTAAAGAACTTGGTTCTGCGCAATATCTCATCAGGCACGAGCCCGCTCGTTATGGGTACATGGCTGAAAAACACATAGTCATTACTCGTATCTTCCTTTAGAATGTGTCTATATAGGTTACTAATATATCTAGATATCCCCGAATAGGGTCCTGCCAGTGCTGAAACATTCACTCCAATATTCATAATTTATGCGATATACAATTTTGTGTAATTTAGTCTGTTTCTCGCTTGAGATATCCTCAGTTAACAAAGACAATCTCAGCTGATTACTTCTTCTTGCCATAGGCGAAAAGATCGAGGCCGTGTGAGTGGGGGTATTCAGAATTTAACCTAGAAGTAAAGGATGAAACATATTTCTTTCTTAAGACCCATTTAAAAAAGTACATGCAAAGTATATCCAGACCACTGTATACAAATCCCCCTCGAGTTAACGAAATGTCGGTGAAACCTGAACGAATCAGCAAGTCCTTGATCTGGTTCAGATTGTAATGCCTATGACCCACAAACACCGCAGGATCTGTAATATAGCTCAATAAAGAAGAATGAGGCGTTGACAGAAGAATCTCACCACCCTCTTTTAAACTACTGAACAGCAACTTTAAAGAGGAGAGCTCGGTTCCGGGCGGAAGATGCTCAATAACTTCAAAATACCCAACAACATCAAATGTATTTTTGCACGATAGATCAAATATTGACAATATTTCATGATCGAACTTATTGTGATACCTCTTTTTAAGATAATCTATCTCCTTTGATGGTGGTGCTATATCAAAACTGTACACATACGAAGCTCCGAGTTGTAATATCCTTTGTGCTAACTGCCCATATGAGTCGCCAGCAAGCAGCACTGATTTATTTTTCCAATCAGTTAAGCTTAGGGTGTAGTCTAATCTGCCAGCGAAAAATCCTTCGCCTTGAGGGTACAATTCGTCACGATGGCTTCCTTTGTAGTACATAGGTGGTACTTTAGAATAACTAACCTAACTTTCGATTCACAAGCACAATAAATGCACAGTGTTTTTTAAGAAATGAACCAAACACAGAGGGGAGAGGGTAGTATCCTGCGCCAAAAGTGTCTTCATTGGTAAACCCATACTCTTTGAACCAACTGTGTAGCCAGTAAGAAGTATAGATAGTCTTATGTGTCCATGAGGATCCTTTGTAGCTTGTTTCACCTTGATGTATCGAAAGTGGATTCCCTACTCCCAGTGCCTTGGTGCTGCTATTTGTAAGGTCAAAGGGAGCCCAACCCATCAATAGTGCAAAAATATTATGCCAACTTGAGAGATTGTTAGTTGATGTTATCAGAATTCCTCCAGGTTTAAGTATGCGTGACACTTCTGAGATAAAAGTATCAATGTTCGATAAGTGTTCCACTACTTGATTTGAGACTATACAGTCGATGGACTCGTCTTTTAAGGGCCAGACGCCTTCATCAGCAGGACATGCTGAAACGGCAATGCCGAGTTTTTTGGCTGCTTCTGCGGGTTCACGTACAGGTTCTATGCCAAATATTTTTTTTGCTTTGGCAGCGGAGGCATATTGCATAGTTTTTTCTCCATCCCAACAGCCAACATCAAGCAACGTGTCAAATGGTCCGTACTTTCTGATTGCTTCAACAACATTTTGATCATTATGACTCAGTGCATCGCAGTAAATACGGCCAAGATAAGATTTAATCATTTGTGGCAAATTATACTTAAATTTAATTGCCGCGCATTAGCAAAATATTATTTTAGAAGAACAACAATCAATTCAGAGAATTTAAGCACTATAGATCCTAAACCAATGATGGGGTGCTGGACAAAACGCAGAGGTTGCTTGAAGACGCTGACCCTAAAAGGGTACGGTAGTTTTCGGACGAGCCTTGTATGTGCCAGAACATACTTCTGGCTGCCAGTCTTGGCATAGTATCTTTTTTTCCGCATTTGGTCAATAAAAGTAATTTCTCCATCATGATGAGTTATACAAGTATGCGTGCGTAAAGAACTTGGATATTTAGCTACAAATCTGTCGTGCAAATCCCAATCTTCAGTTGCAGATATCTGTTCTTTGAATCCACCCAAATCTAAGAACTCTTTTCTTGGATAGCACCTGGCAGCATCAACAGAAGGGTCTCCAATCATGTAAAAATCTCTCTCGAACTTGTGACACATGCCCCAAAATCCTTTTGCGGCTGTTTTTTCAGGAATACACACACAGAATGGTTCACTGTTGGTCTGAATAAGCGTACCCAACTCGGTAAGCAAACCTGCATCAATCGTCATGTCTGAATCGATGAACAGGAGGAAGTCGCCAATGGCTTTTTTTGCACCAAAATTCCTTTGAGCTGATCGTTCGGGGCCACAAGTTAATACCTGACTTGTGAATCTCTCAGCAATTTCATGTGTATGATCTGTCGAATGATTATCTACAACAATTAGCTCTCTGTACGCCAGTTTTTGTTCAACAACTGACCTGAGACACTGCTCAATTGTGTTCTCATTATTCCTTGTACAGATTATGATAGAAATTGATTTCATGTTACAAATTTGTTGATGTAATAAAGCGAATGGGATAGTATTCGTTGCCAACTATATTCAGAGCTTTCACGTATCGACGATGCAGCAAGTGATTGGTATTGAGCACTTTTTGGTAGGATATCAGCCAACTCGTCTAGCCTGTTTTCGATGCAACGAATGCTATTTAGACCATTCTGGAGCACATCCTCCAAACCTTTTGTTTTCAGAGTCACCACTGGTGTGCCTTGGCTATTTGCCTCAAGTACTGTGAGGCCGAATCCTTCTCGCATCGAGGTGTGGAGGAGCCAGTGAGCACGGCGGAGGAGTGCAACTTTTGCTTCTTCGTCTACGCGACCTTTAAACTCGACATTTGGCTCTATGCCAAGCTCTTTAGTCATGTCCTGCAGATGAGAAACGTAGCTTGGATCTCCGCCGCCGACTACCCACAGTTTGACATCGGGAGTAGTCTTTTTGATCTCGGCGATGATCCGAAGCGCATCCTCGATCCCTTTCATCTTGACGAGTCGAGCGAGGAAGATGAAGGTGAGTGCCTTTTCTTTTTCCGGCACTTCCGTGACAGGCTCAAGGTCTATCGCGCAGGGTATGACATGGATGAGAGATGGCTGGATGCCATACCTGATGAGATCATCTTTCGTAGAGTTGGAGTCCACCCAAAAAGGTACATGTCGATAGAGCAGGAAATACAACCTCTCGTATAGTTTGCCAATGATATTCGTCGGCCATGGGACCATGAGATCCCAGATTGATTGAGCCACTTCGTGGATGAAGGCGATTTTACGTGATTTCCATGCCCAGAGCGGGGATAGAAAGGGTATGCCATGGATCTGGTCGATCACGAGGTCAAAATTCCCCCGCCACTTGAACCAGTAGAGGAGGGGAGCGAGAAGGTAGATGGTGAGTGGGGAGCCGAAGCGGTGGAGATGGACGACTTGAGAAGTGGTCGAAAGTCGAAAGTCGAAAGTCGAAAGTGGGGGAGTAGATCCTTCTCCCGCCTCACCAGCGGACAAGCCCGCCACAGCGGGATCAGGATGACGATCAGGGATGACAGCCTTGCATTGCTCTCTAGTTTTGGGGCTGATATCAAGTTTTTCGTAGGGTTTCGCCCCGGGATAGCCACCGGCGAGCCAATGGACCTCATGTCCAGCCAGTACCCAAGCTTCGAGGTGTTTACGCGTCACATATTCTGCGCCTCCTGATTTTGGATTAGTCGGGCAGCGCCAGTTTAGCATCAAGATTTTCATGCTGGTCAATCATACTAGTTTTTTGGTGAATTCCACACGTATAGCTACAAATAATTCGTTAACCCATGATATAGTTACCCTCGTATTTATGAAGAAAAGGATATTTTTGCTATCGATCGGGGGATTCGTTCTTTTGACATTGACATTTGCTTTGGCATTTTTTGTTTCTCAAAATGAGCACGATACCTATGGTTTTTTTAGTAGAGTACGCCAGATCGAATTTGGAGCTACTACTAGAGATGACAAGCTGATTCTTACTTTCTCGCCCCATGGAAAGGGGCTTGGCATCCTCGAGCTTGGATTCCAGAGGCTGTCCTCGGATCGTTTTGGGACAGTATCAACAGTGATGAGAGATATTGGCAACAAAAAACTCCTCGCAGATTTGTCATACAGCACTATCCATGTCGACAGTAGTGACCCACTCCTCATCCCATTTCGATCTTTTGCAAAGCTTGGCTCGAACGAATATGAACTCACCCTGATGACTGACCCTGTTGACTTGCTGCCAGAGTATCTCGTAAAGCAAGGACTACCACTGCGTGGAGTGTACTTTATAGACCGTGAAGATCTAAAGAAAGATTATGCAGAGATATGGAGACTGGCAGAGTGGAAGATCGCTGATCTGCAGGATACATTTCCACCGCTCTCCATGTTGCTCCTCGTGGTAATCCCGCTGCTCACTCCGTTTGCTCTCTATCTGCTCTGGTATCAGTATAAGAAACGGCTTCTCCGTAGAGTTTTTGTTGAATACATTATCTACTATCTACTCAAACCCCTTGAGTGGTCACGTAAGTTTGGCCCAAAACTTCTTGAGCCTAGTAGGCAGACTCGTGAAGTGATATGGCTGCATTACAAGGAGCTGGTGATTCATATAGTAAAAACAACTATGGTGACTCTCATCAAATACTACAAATTACATACAAAGATGGTATGGGATGTGACGCTGGTGATTATATGGGCCATGGCCTGCCTGGTTTTCTCGGTGACGCAAACAGAGATCACTGACAGCATGTATATCCGATTTGCCATCGCATACCTGTTATTTGCGTTGTTTCGTCGAGTAGATTCACGCACGCACTATTTCGCTGCGCTCATTCTGCTTGTGTTTTGCCCACATTATCTTTCCCTCAAGCTTGACGCTACTGCAGAGCGAGTGGCCATCTTTGTCTACGGATTTATGGTCGCAGGCGCCTTCTTTGACGCGATCGAGCTATATCGTCGCAAGGGCAAGGTCGACCATCTTGATCAGATTTGATGCGCTTCCCCTTCGATCGGCGAACCTAGGGCATTCTGTAGGCAACATCACAAAGCCTAATGGCAAGTGAGTTATGAGAATGAAGATTGAATAGTTGATGCAGGATCTTTGGATTCTCGCTTTCGCGGGAATGACGAGCTAGTCAATGGGTGACTTTACTTCTCTAGTCGCTTGAGTTCTGCATCTACCATCATGGTGATGAGCGTTTTGAAGTTAGTTTTTGGTTTCCATCCTAGCTTTTCCATAGCCTTGGTAGGTCGACCGAGGAGAAATGGCACCTCGGCAGGGCGCATGTGTGCAGGGTCGATTTTGATGTGTTTTTCCCAGTCTGAGATTCCCACGTGTTCGAATGCAACCTGTACCATCTCCTTGACTGTGTGAGCTTCTCCGGTCGCGACTACATAGTCATCTGGCTTGTCTTGCTGGAGCATGAGGTGCATGGCCTCGACATAGTCTCCTGCAAAGCCCCAGTCGCGAACAGCGTCAAGGTTTCCCATCGATATATGATCGACAAGGCCCTTTTTTATCTGAGCTGCTCCATGAGCTACCTTGCGAGTGACAAACTGCATGCCACGGATAGGTGACTCATGATTAAAGAGAATGCCATTACAGACAAAAAGGCCATAGGACTCGCGATAGTTGATGCCCATCCAATGAGCATAGAGCTTGGCTACGCCATAGGGTGAACGAGGGTGGAATACGGTATTTTCATCTTGGTAGCCACCATCATTGGATGACCCAAACATCTCGCTGGTAGAGGCTTGATAGAAACGAGTTGTTGGAGAAAACATCTTGATTGCATTCAGGAAATAGAGGACAGCGAGTCCATTTACTTCTGTGGTGAGCTTTGGTTGGTCAAACGAGGAGCGAACAAACGATTGTGCGCCGAGGTTGTATATCTCATCAGGGCGGATACTACGCACGATGTTGTAAAGTGATGACTCATCGCTGAGATCGCCCTCCACAAAATCAATTTTCTTGGTGACTCCCACATAGTCGAGATTGGAGAAGTTTGGGTTGCTGTATCTGCGGACCAGGCCATACACCTTGTACCCTTTATCGAGGAGCAGCTTTGCGAGATAGGGAGCATCTTGACCAAGGGTTCCAGTAACGAGTGCGATTTTTGACATAGATATCTAAAGGATACCAGGACATCGGTGCATTTCAAGTGCCAAGGTACAGTTTGTAGCAAACTATCCGAGAATCTCTTTGAGAATTTGTTCGTGGTTGAAGCCTATATCTGGAGGTGGACTGGTGAAAAATGCCATAGACATGGAATCACCCCATCCCTTGAGAATCACATCCTTTAAAAGTCTGTATTTGTAAACCACATCAATTATATGGCCTCGGGGATCGTGCTCTATATTTTCGTGGACTATTTTTAGCCTGCAATCACGTGACGAAACGGGGAATCCAAGTTCAGAGGAGGCGATTCTTTCTAAACACTGATCGATTGACTCCTGTTTGAGAAGGAAACTGCCAGGGAGATGCCATTTGCCGCGGTCAGGTTCAATCCCTCGCTTGGTTAGGAGAAATCGATCATCCCGATCAACTATAAAGAGGTCGCAGGCAACCCGAGGAACATGCGCAAAGCTGTTGATAAAGTCATTCCGACTTAGGAATAGAGGATCGGGATGGGATGATGCTATTTGATTCATGTACTAGTATGGAATGCTGAATTATTTTGTATTCCATCCAAGTGGGTGTGTGGTGTACCACGTGATCATGCTTTGCACACTATTTGACATGGTTCGTGTTGGAGTCCATCCGAGAATTTCTTTCGCCTTTTGGTTTGAAGCGATCATCTTATTTGCCTCATTTTGACGCCTGTCATTTGACGTGTTGATAGGGAAATCTTTACCAGTCAACTTCTTTACAATCTCAATGATTTCAAAGACAGAATTGCCTGTTCCAGAGCCTATATTTATCACCTCGCTGCCTGACTCATGATTTATGAGCCAACGAATAGCCTTTTCGTGAGCATCTGCGAGATCAACCACATTTACATAATCCCTGATAGGAGAGCCATCTGGAGTATCGACTTGAGCGTACGTCAGTTCAAAGGAAGCGATGCCCAATGTGCTGCGCACTGCGTTTTGCACGAGGTGGAAGGAAGGAGTCTTTGAATCTCCGATTGTGCCATCATCAGAAGCCCCACACACATTAAAATATCGCAATGATACATATTGGAGTTTGTCTGTATTTGCATACGAGCTCAACATGTCCTCGCAAGCCTTTTTATTTTTTCCATAGGGGGTAACTGGTTCAGCAATGGGGTGTAGTTCGTCAATGGGTAGGTATTGTGCATTGCCGTAGACAGTGCTACTGGATGAGAAGACAATTTTCTTTACGTTATGTGATATCAATTCTTCCAAAAGCCGTTTTGTTCCACCCACATTATTCTTCTCATATATTTCTGGTATTTTCCACGATTCCCCGACGTTCAGTAATGCAGCGAAATGTATGCAAACTACTATCTCAGGATGCTGGTCTAGTACTCGTGCAGTAATATCACCGGTGACATCACCTTCATAAAAAAGAAGTCGATCTTTGCCGTACTTGTTTTGTAGGTGTTGTATTGGAGCGAGGAATCCTCTAGAGAGGTTATCAATCCCGATGATCCGATATCCGCGTGATAAAAGTAGGTCACAAGTCACCGAACCGATGTATCCCGCCGCGCCGGTGACAAGTATGGTGTGCATGAGAAGGCAAATCTACAATTTACAGTATGCAATACCAAATAATTTGCAATATCCAATACCAATGAGCACAATGTGCCTTCAAGAATCTGCATTTACTCTTGTGCACCTACCCCGGATCGAACGGGGATCAGAAGCTCCGCAAGCTTCTACTCTATCCAATTAAGCTATAGGTGCGATGTGAACAATGGCGTCACAGACGAACAACACCAATTATATCAGGTAGGTCAAAGCTACACAAAGCCAAGCGTATTCACTAACCAGTGAATTATGACTGTGCAGGGGGTGTAGGCTGCTGAGCATTGATCTTTGATTGCAACTCGGCCAGGATAGAGGCGAGTGAATCATCAACCGATTGTTGTGGAGCTGCTGGTGCCACAGGTGCTGCAACTACAGGTTGAGGGACAACTGCTTGAGGCATGACAGGAGCAACCGGAGCCACTACAGGTACAGGTGGCGCAACGGGAGCCTGCTGTGCGGCAAGCTTTGCTTGGAGTGCCTGCAACTCAGCAATCTGAGCAGTGACTGATGCGTGATCGACACTAGGAACTTGAGGCGCGACTGGTGCCACTGGAGCAGGTACTACTGGTTCTGGTGCTGTCATGACTGGAGGAGGAACTACAACCTCAGGCATGGTGACTGGCATAGCTGGTGCCACTGGTTCAACTACTGGTGGAGTCATGATAGGAGGTGTGATGGTCGATACAACTGGGGCAGTGGCTGTTGGGGCCGCAAAGCCAAGAACATCATCAAATTCTTCTTTGGTGAATCCCTTGAGTATGACTACACTTTCGTCAGTTTTTTCAATCTTGGTCACGGGAGTACCCGCGAAGTTGTTTGAGAGCGTAAGCATCTCAGTGAGAAACTCACGATTCACTTCTAGATTTTTTTCTTCAAAAGCGAGATTGTGTGATTTGAGATAGTCTTTTTCTTGGACACAAAACGCACAGTCGTTGATCGTATAGATGGTAATTTTCATATGAGTCATTATGGAGAATAGAGCAAAGTGTGTCAAGGGGTATTTGATGTGGAAGGTATTTTCTTATAGATCACTGTCGTGATAGTCTGGATCATTCTGATTTCTCAGTCTGGAGGGTCCCTTTCTTTTTGCCGATGATACCCATTTCCTTTAATTTCCACATAAAAAGTGCCCCTTTATTGTTTGCTTTGCTGTCCACCACAAACCTGAGTGCTTGTTCGAGAGCAGGGCGGGGGAGTGTTTTTGCGAGCCGCATGTATAACCCCTTTCTGGTTGGATCGGCAAGCTTTTCGCACAGAAAAATACCAAACGTTTGAAACTCACGTGATACATATTTGTCTTCGGTTGGGTTGAACTTGGTGAGAATCGAGGCGATGCTATCCATGATGACATTGTAACAGGGGGGGAGGGGTAATGAATAATTAATAATTAATAATTAATAATTAAAAGTTGAGAATTGAGGATTTCCTTCATGGGCGGACAAGCCCCCAATCAAGACATTGATTCATGAAATGAATGAAAATTATTCACTATTCATTCTTAATTATTCATTACTGTTAAACTATTTGCATGATTGCTTTTGACATATTTCATACAAAAGTTGTATAGTACTCGCACTAGATATGAAGATACTCCATGTTGCTGCTGAAGTCGCGCCGTACGTGACGATTGGAGGTTTGAGCCAGGTGATGTATTTTTTGCCCAAGGCACAAAAAAAACTCGGCTTAGATGTCCGTGTATTTACTCCTAAATATGGTGACACGAAGATAGCCAAAACAGAGAAAATTGAACTGATCACCCACTGGCTTCGAGTGCCGCTTGAGGACGACAAAAAACCTCCCCTTGCAACTGTCAAGATAGAGAATGACGATACAGCTCGTGCACTCATCTGCAATGTCATGTCCAGCAAAAACAACTACGATTCAATGACATATTTTCTCGAGAATAAAGAGTATTTCGAGCTCCGGGCAAATGTATTTGGATATACCGACGACCATATACGGTTTGCATTGCTATGCAAGGGTGCTTTGGAATGGCTTTTATATACGCGCTCAGTTGATCCAGACTCCTGGCTTCCCGACGTGATACATTGTCATGATTGGCACACGGGCTATTTGGTCGACTGGGCAAAACGGAGTCCGCGCTACAAGTCACTTTTGAAAAACACCCATATCATATTTACCATTCACAACTTCGCGTATCAGGGAAACTACGATTTTCGATACACCCTCGATGCCTCGAAAGACGACGGCAAGAAGTTCTTAGCTTCGCTCAAGAGTCCTGCGTTGCAAAGGCAAAATGCGCTCTTGCGTGGAGTCATCTATGCTGATGGGGTAAACACCGTGAGTCCCACACACGCCCGTGAAGTACTAACTCCTGAGTATGCAGAAGGGCTGGAGGTGCCGCTAAACACCCATCAAAAAAAACTCATTGGCATCATCAATGGTCTTGATTTTGAGGAATTTGATCCTGTGACAGATAAACATATTTATAAAAACTTTTCCCCAGACCAGTTTGTCCAGGCAAAGTCAGCGAACAAACGGCACGTGCAGGAGATGTTTGGTCTGCCTGCGGATGAAACCAAGTTTCTCATAGGATCGGTTGGCAGAATTGCGCCACAAAAGGGATGGGATCTCATACTCGAGATGCTTCCAAACCTCTTACGAGAGCGCAAGGATATTCAAATCATCGTCATTGGTCGTGGTGATGAGCACTATTGTCAACAGCTTATCAAATATAAGCGCCAATTTACCAAGCAGATTGGAATCAAACTGGTGGCAGATTTTCAAACACCCCGTCATATCTTTGCTGGAGCGGATGTCATGCTCATAGCCAGCTCATTTGAGCCAGGGGGAATCGTCGCGCTGGAAGCTATGCGATATGGTGCAGTGCCGATCATACGACGCACAGGTGGGTTGAACGATGTCGTGTCAAATTTTAACCCAGGCACCGGGCGAGGAAATGGATTTTCGTTTCAAAGTATGACTCCATGGGCGCTCTACGGGGCCATCATTGAGGCGCAGGTGTATTATGCGACCAAGGTGCATTGGTACAAAATAGTCGAAAACTGCCTGCGCTATGACTCATCGTGGGAACATTCGGCAAAAAAGTATCTCGAGTGGTATAAATCTGTCACATACACGACCTGAAAAGGGAAACTGCTTCATAATGCTAGAGTTTGTAGTGTTTATAAGGTTTATAATGCTCAGGGCTTTGTAGCTTTACTGCGTGATAGCATTATCAATCTATATCTTTACACCTCTCTGACAAGCTAAAGTGTGTCTATCTGGTATACTAGCCCTACATCTATGAAGATCACCAACTTGGGCGTCTTCCTACATTTTTATCAGCCACCCTTTCAAAAAAAGGAAGTCCTCGATCGTGTTTCTCGTGAAGCATATATCCCTGTCATAGAGGGCCTTATACACCATCCATCTGTACGCATCACGCTGAATATATCTGGCTGTTTGTTGAGTATGTGGGCAAAAAGTGGCTACGAAGATCTATTAGTCAAAATACGCACGCTGGCACTCTCCGGGAGAGTAGAGCTCACCGGAAGCAGCGCGTATCATGCATTTTTGCCCAAGCTGCCTGATGCACAGATTATCCGACAAATCAAACTTCACGAAGATCTCGTATACAAGTATCTGTCAAAAGACATACAATTGAGAGGGTTTTTCCCGCCTGAGATGGCGTTTGTCCCACACCTTTCAAAACTTGTCCAAGAGATGGGGTACCAGTGGATTGCACTTGATGAGCGAAGTAAACGTGGAGTGCCGGTCCATCACCGAAACTACGCAGATAAACGCGGTATGCATTATGTGTTTCGCCATAGAGATCTGAGCTATGCGCTTGCAGCGGGAAAGATACAGTCTGCAAAGCATCTTTTAAAGTCAATTGAGAAACCTCGCACGTGTGACGATTTGTGCGACGGATACACGGTCATAGCCCTAGACGGAGAGACATTTGGCCATCATCGCAAGGGATACGAAAAGTTCCTCGAAGAGCTCTATCGATCGCCTGAAGTGAAGCTGTACACACTGTCAGAGCTGATGCAAAAGGATCATGATACATCAGTGATATCTCCCCGTAAAAGCTCATGGACCATCCTCGACCGCAAGCGCAGCATCAGCACCCCATTTGTACGTTGGGCAGATTCCACCAATGAGATTCATACGATGCAATGGAAACTCACGCGTCTTGCCTGTGCGATCCCTCACGATGAACGCTCGCAAAAACTGCTTGATAAAGCATTATTTTCCTGTCAATACTGGTGGGCTTGTGCAAAGCCCTGGTGGCACATCGAGATGATAGAAGCAGGGGCATATGCATTACTCCAATCGACTATATCATCTCCAGCAACAGCCACCAAAAAGAAACTTGCAGTTGATCTATATCACGACATAGTCGCGACCTCGTTTGAGTGGATGCGCACAGGCAAGATGCAGCGTTTCGTAAATAGTGAGCACGAATACCTCCACTATCAAGGGCACAAGCTCGAGACAAATCAGTAAAGAGGACAGATCATGCTATAAAGCCATCATGCTATAAAGCTCTGAGCATTATAAACCTTATAGCATTACAAACTTTATTAACTAGCGACTTGCCCTTCTCCTTGTATTCCGCGCAACATACCTCTAAACTGGATACATGATCGCCTATTTTTGTACCGAGTTTGCGCTGGATTCAAACCTCAAAACATATGCCGGCGGACTTGGCATACTCGCAGGTGACATGATCCGTGAAGCCGCAGATGAAGACCTCGACTTGATTGGTATTGGGCTCTACTACTACAAAGGATACCTTGCCCAAAAGTACGAGTGGCACACGCCAGAATCAAAAGGGTTGACACTCGTGCAGGATGCATCAGGGAAGGAGCTGCACATTGAAGTACCCGTAAACAACAACACTGTATATTGCCGTGTCTGGGAATATCGCTGTAAAAAAATAAAAGTGTATCTACTGGATACTCTCTTGCACACAAATAACACTGAAGATCAGTCGATTTCATACTATTTGTATGACCAAGATATCCAGATTCGACTCGCACAGCAGCTCATACTCGGCATCGGTGGAGTCCGGCTCGTGAAAGCTCTGAATCTTCCTGTCAAGACATACCATATGAATGAGGGGCACGCAGTATTTTTGAGTCTGGAAACACCAGCTGAGAGCCATGTCGTATTCACGAATCACACCGTGATCCCCGAGGGCAATCATATGTACGCAAGCTCGCTCATGCGGCAGATGTTTGTGAAATATGCCTATGAGAACAAATCGTTCAATCTTGAGCAGTTTATAGCTGACGGCGCCTGTCAGTACAAAGACACGTTTTCACTCACTCATTTTGCCATTAAAAAAAGTCGCGTGATGAATGGGGTGAGTCGGCTGCATACGGCAAAGCTATCAACTCAATACCCTTCTGCGCACCCTGTCTCTGTGACCAATGGTATTCACATCCCTTCATGGGATAGTCTCACCTCGGTAGAGGAGCTTGCCACCCAACGACGAGAAACAAAAAAGAGGATGTTGAGCTATATTGCGCAAAAAAGTGGGATTGTATGGGAGCCCCAAACACTCACTATCTGTTGGTCGAGGCGCCTCATCCAATACAAGCGTCCACTTGCACTTTTTGAAGACATTGAGAGACTCAAAAAAATCCTGACGTCGTCACCTGTACCTGTGCGCGTCATCATAGCAGGAGTGCCTCATCCCCAAGATGCGTGGGCAAATGATGCGCTACACCAGATCCTTCTCCTATCCTCAAACCAACTCAACGGTCTCATGACCTATCTCCCCGAGTACAATCCCGATGTGTCACGAATTCTCGTAGCGGGAGCTGATGTATGGCTGAATACCCCCGTCGTCGGACTCGAAGCATGTGGAACGAGCGGTATGAAGGCATCACTCAATGGGAGCCTCACGCTCTCGACAGGTGATGGGTGGATGGCAGAGGTTGATATGAACAGCATCGGCTGGGAGCTCGGAGATAACTCAGTGTCGAGTGACATCTACCAACTACTCGAAGACCAAATCATACCACTCTGGAGCCAGTACGTAGCGGGCACCTCCTCAGTATGGGCTGACATGATGAAGCGATCCCGCCTCCTCATACAGTCACAGTTTTCTGCCACACGCATGGTGGAGGAGTATCGGAACATATGGGAAAAGAGTTAATAATTGACAATGGAGAATTGACAACTCTCAGCTGGAAACTGAGAACGTATCAATGAATTCTCTTAATTCATTCTTTAAGTCATCTTGACCCGCCGATTCGGCGGGGAAAGATCTCATCAGCAAGCAGATTCTTCTCCGCCCAGGGCGGATCAGAATGACTAGACATGGATCGTCATCGAATTAATTGACTATTACGATTACCCCTTCCTTCGCAGTTCATCCAGCGCCTCATTCATAGCAGGAAACTCTCTGCTGATGCGAGCAAGCTCATCCCCGACAAAGTTCTGCAACACATAGTCGATGCCCGGGATCCTATTTTCAGGATCGCGCGCATCGACACCGATCCGGAGTCGCCAAAACTCTTTCGTTTTTAGATGTTCTTCGATTGAGAGCAGTCCGCCATGGAGTGGTGGGCCCTTGCCGAGGGAGAGTTTCCACTGACCGACAGGGAAATCAAGATCGTCGTGAACTACGACGAGTGAGGTGGGGGAGAGGGAGTGTTTTTTCAGATAGCTCCCGACTGCGATGCCAGACTCATTCATGTAGGTCAACGATTTGAGATAGGTCGTCCCCGTGTGCTCGACCGCTTGAGATCGTGAGCGCGTGTCTTCGCGCCATGAGTCAGAAGGAGAGAGGAGCGAGTCGACAAACATATAGCCTATGTTATGTCTATGGTGAGCATACTTTGGTCCAGGATTGCCGAGTCCGACGATGATCATGGGTGAAGTATACCTGATGTATGGGAGGAGCTCTTAGCCACCGAGGACTTTGAGCACCTCTTCGCGCTTGAAGCGACGATCGCCGCGAGTATTGATACGGATAGCAGGAAGCTTTCCACTTTTTCCCCAACGCTTGAGGGTCAGTGTAGAGACCCGAAGTACTTGTGATACCTCTCTGAGGGTCAATAGATCAGGTAGGTCGTTGATTGAGATGCGTTTAAACATTGTCATAGCAATGAGTTGATTATAGTAGGCGTTTGTATAAATGCAAGCAGTAGTGATGTGGTGTGAAGCGGAGATAGGCAGTATGAACCTCAGGGGGCGTTATGACCTACCATATAGGTATTTGCACTGTTGCACGCGATGTGTATATCTGCTACATTTATCTCGATGCATCCACTTCGCCAACAGCCAATACTTGAGTCTCTGATCCTCGTGGCTGGCATGATCTCTATCATGCTCCTCATCCAAGGTACCAATACTTGGATCGCGCTGTCGACTACGAAGCAAAACCCACCTATTGCAAAAAGTGAGGATGGTGATATGACAAGTCTGAGAAACGTAGTTGGAAATAATCCCAACTGCCCATTTAATCCACCTGATAGACTCGGCCAGACAGAAGGTGGTGTTTTTACTCAAGCAGAGGTAACGACTGATGGATTCAACAAAATAGGCGAGATCTTTAAAAGTGCTACAGCTGTTATCGATGCAAAGATTGATGTGAAAAATAAAGGCGACTCGGGTGCACAGCCTCGACTGAACACAATCACGGGAAAAGATACAGGGATAAAGTTCTACAAAGTCACATCTATGCATGCACCTGATCTCAGTGAAGGCAAGCCCGCAGGTCAGATCGCCGAGATACCTGCTGCTAAGGGAGATCAAGTTAGAGTTCCGTTTAGCGGGTGGAGGATACTCAATGGCACCAAAATCTTTGGCATGGTGATGAGTATCGAAGCTGATGGTATACGCATCGCAAACAGCCGCAACGATCGTCCAATTGATGGAGGGGGAGGATATGATCTCTACATCACCGGGATCACAGTCGATCCAGAAATCAGGCGAAGATATGACAAAGCAAATAAAGAATTTGGTCGTACATGTATGCCAGAGGTGAGCATAGAGGAGGTCATTGGCACCGCAAATGGCAATATCAAAGTCGCCCTTCGCGACAAAGGAGCGCTCCTTCCACTCAACTCTGGACTTTTTTGGAGTTCTGAAGCAAGTACTGTCATGACCATAGAAGGGGATAAAAAAACTCCCTCAGCAGTCCAGCCCGCTCAGAACCAACCCCAGCCTGCTGCACCAGGAGCTCCCGCAGCTCCTGCAGATCCTGCAGCACCAGGAACTCCCGCCACGATTACTCCTGGACCAGTGGTGCAACTAAATACTGTTCAAGACAGCATCATCATGATTGACAGAGCGATTGCAAATGTAAAAAAAATTGTATCTGGAGGTGCTACTCAGACTAGAACTCGCATACTACTACTCGGAGACAGCAACACAGCAAACGAGAATTTTGGTAGAGTAGAAATGACATGGAAATCAAATCAATCGAACAAGATTGAGTACAAAAAAATTGCCAAGGGTGAGTGGAGCACTGGCAATCTTATGAATCAACTTAGGCTTGAGAAAGATATTGATAACAATAGTGTAAATTATACTGATTTCAAGTATGCACTTATACTCATTGGCTTAAAAGATTCGGATAATTTCAGTGTTGAACTGTTTAAAACAAATCTGAAAGCGATCGTCGATAAATTGCTTGAATATAAGGTTATCCCCATACTCCAAACTATCAATGACTTTCGTACTGAAACTGGTAGAAAAGAAACAGCAGAGGCAATAAATGCAGCAATTATCGCAGTGGCTGATGAAAAGAAAATCCCTTATGTTGATACGAGTGAGTACATCAAAGTAGGTCACATGACCAAAGATGGATTTCACTACAATACAAGAAATTATGGGCCGAATTATTGCAAAGGTAGTGTCAAAGAGGGAGACTGTAATCCGCCGAAAGATGATGCTGATAGTCTTACTAGTCCGATCTCAGGCCACGGCATACGCAATGCGATCTTGAGAGAGGCTATAAAGATGATAGAAAAGAATCTTGAGTCGGTCAATCAATCGATTGTCGTTACGGCAAACACAAGTCGCACCGGTCTCAAACCTCTCACCCTCTTTGGTGTCCAGGCGCAGACTGCCCCAGAGAGCATTATTTCGATCTTGCAATCGTATGGGTCGTCGGGATACCTCTGCTATGATTTTGGCGGCCTCAGCTGTGTGCCTGCGACGCTTTCGACGATCGAGGGGCGTGCCGTACGAGTCGATGTGATGGTAGACAAATCATATCCAGCCAAGCCTATCTGTGTGAGTCGCACAAACTCGTGTAACGGAGGAGTATTTCTCGATCCAAACCTATGAGCACACGTACCCTATATCGTCTCAAAGTCGTCGGCGTGATGATAGTCGCGCTCCTCCTGTCGCGCCTCCTGACGAGTACAATATTTTTCCCAAACTCGCCGACGTTGAACCTCCGCTATCTCGCTGACCTCCCTGAGGAGGTGGCAGACTATATCAACGGTCTGACCGGATCACGTCGAAATCTTCCTCCGCGAGTGGAGGATACGAAGCAGATCGCTCAACAACCAGCTCAGCAGCCGGGGAGCACGTTCACCTCACCCGCCACTCCTGCGGCGCCGGTAGCGATCGACACTGCTCAGCTCCCGCCACCTCCCGAGCCAAACCAAAATACCCAGTCAGCGGTCGCCGAGCGACGGACGCAGCTGGCTGATCTGGGCTACTCTGAAAAGAGTGAGGGAGTGTATGAGAAGGAGGACGTCGGCGCGCATGTCATCTACTATCACTACGAGTCTGGGGTCGAGTTCCGCGAGCGATCGGTCACGATTGGGGGTCAGACGTATACGGGCCTCGCGCCAGTGGCAGCGAGACAGTGAGTATATGTGGCGCAGATTTTGTCTTTTGCCGTCATCCCCTTGAACAAGGGGATCCAAAGGCAGGATACATGGATTCCGGCCTTCGCCGGAATGACAGTAGTAGTATATGATCTGCTTTTGTCATCGAATTAGTTGACTAGTACAGGGATGACAGACAAAATCAAAAATTGATTTGCATCTGTGACGAGAGTTGATTATATTTAACTCATGTATATCGGTCCGTTCTACTTTGATACCAAAGAGCTTTTTCTCGTTCTCCTTACTGTCATGCTCAGTATCGGCATGTACCTCGGCTGGACTACGGTGCCGTTCTTCAACATTAAAGATCTCTTTACGATCACCATCCTTATCCTTTTTACGAAGGGTCTCTTGCCTGCCATCCACAACGAGGCGTTCTTTATGGTCGCCTTTGCCGCCGTGCTATGCACGATCTATCTGCAGATCTTTCAGGTAGTACTCTTTTACTTTATCAGCTTTGTGCTGTTCCGGATGCTCAAGGTGATCTAATTTGTGGCTTCCTATGCGCTTCAACAAACTACTGCTCATCTCGATCATGGTACTCTCAGTGGTTGTGACTGTGCTGGCTGTATATGTGAGTCGCATACAAAAGATCAAGATAAAACAGACTGCATATGATCCGACTAGTTTATCTGCGAGTGAGGGAGGGCTCAGAGCAGTGTGTGGGAATGGATATGTTAGTGATGAATGTCAAAAGCAATATGAACGGGATATGGGTCTTCGTGGGAGAGCTAATGATGCTGATGATGCCCGAATCAAAAATAATCCACTCCAAGTCCAATACGAACGAGATATGGGATTGATTGGAAGATATGAGAAAGAGTATGCGAAAGCAGATGGTGTTCAAGGCCAAGATGTCAAAATAGGTGATATAACATATAAAGGTATGTCTCGTGCTGAAACAGATCTCTATATTCGCTCGCTTCAAAAGTCTGTGAGTGGTGGAGGTGCGGCGGGAACAAGAGCGAGTGGTGGGCTTACTGCTCCTGGCGCCACTTCGAGTGCTGCTTTATCCAACTTAGATCCTGTTGAAGTCACTGTGCAGGTGACCGGAGGAAGTGTAAAGTTTAAGATCGCTCTTACCCCAAAGGATCCAAATGACATCATCGTGACCATCGATATCAGCTGTGTAGTAGGCACTACAGCAGGTAACTGTACTGCCGCGATGCTCTCTGAAGCGCTGACAAAAGCAGGTAATATACGAGATTTCTTCGTATCACTTGCAGGAGCAGGTATAAATGTACCCGCTATGCTCACCGCATTGACAGCGCAATGTGTAAATAAGACCACATGTAGCTATAGCACCAGTTTACTTGCATTCCTTATCACTCCAATGCCTGGTGGCCCCACTGGGAATCCCCTTGGAGGTTTTAATGCGACTCCTACCCCCGGCACGGATGCGACGGTGCCGGCTGATCGGGTATCGATCCGTCTGCGCATCAGACCACAAGGTGTGATGACCGAGCGTGAGCTGCCATATAACAAGCTCAAGGTAGCAGTATCTGTCGGTGGGGGAGTAGGCACTACTGCCCTCGCCAAAACGACAGACGCAGTGGTGAATGAGTTTGTATCTGTGGGTGATGGGATGTTTGAGGGGACGGCGACGTTTGATCCAAAGATCTTGAAGCCAGGCAAAGGATACAAGATCCTCGTAAAGGCGAGCAAACATCTGACGAAACGCTTTTGTTCCCCTGAGCCAAACAAGGGCAAGACAGAGCCTGACTCGACCTATACCTGTCCACAGGTGAATGCAGGGATCATCGAGCTGAAGCTCGGCCTAAATAACTTTGATTTTTCCAAAGTGTATTTGCCTGCTGGAGATCTCTCGATCAACGGCAAACAGGACACTGTGGTAGACTCTACTGACTTTACCTATATTCGCAAAAAAATCCCCTCAGAAGATCCCGAAGCGCTCCGGGTCGGGGATATCAACATGGATGGGGTGATAGACACGCAGGACTATGTGCTGACGATCTCAAACCTCGTGAACAATGTTGATGAGTTATAACATATCTATGTATCCCATCTCAGAACCACACCCACATCGGCATTTGTATCGAGGCATCCTCCTCATCGCCTTTGTGTTGTTGAGTGCTATGACTCTCGTGCTCATAAATCAAGTACAGCGTGATAGATATTTTTCTCCTCCATCGGCAGCTCTCTCAGATACACGTGTTGCGGTGAAGCCTCAGGCTACTGCTACATTCCGACTCCAGTCAAGTGCTGGTACCGACCGAGTCACCAAGATCTCCCCACTCACTCTCATGCTCTATGGAGATTCGAAGGGGCGTACCGTCGAGGGCTTTGATGCGCTTATCTCAATCGAAGGAGTGCCCTTTGAAGTTGCCTCGATCGAGTCAGCGGACTTCGATGTCATAAAGGTACTCAAACCAGGATACATATCATTGATTGCCGTAAAAAAGCTCAATGTCAAAGATGAAATACAAATTTATTCGACTCAACCCGTAGTCACCTTAACACTCAATCCACTTGAGGATGGATCCCTCACTGCCGCAGCAGTTGAATCCATCGGCGCTGAGAAGAGCAAGATGATCTTAAACGATATGTCATCATCCACAGGTCTCATGGGTGTGAGCGCGACAGTTCAACCTGAGTGATATGCCTAAAACAAACCCCAAGTTCCAAATCCGCAAATTCCAAATAATTCATAAGTTCCAATTTTCAAGGGTGTTGCATTAAACTCCCTCCTGCGGGCGCAAGATGTGAGGGAATTCGTTTTGCCATGCATAGCATTTACACAATTTTACCTTTTGATTTTTTATTTTTGAATTTATCCCTATTGCGGTCCACTTCTCATTGACATCACGATCTCTTTCATGCTAAACTGAATCCATCATATGTATACGAAAGGCATCTTTTTATCTACTTTTTTGCTTGTAATAATTGCCTTTTTGACTCTTCCCGTACATGCATTTGCTGTCAACTCACTCTCTTTTGATGCAATTTCAAAAAATGGAAATGTGGGAGATACGATCAAAATAGGTACCATGATCAGCACGACTGATGCGGTCATTAGTGCTGACGTGAAAATCACGTATGACGCGAGTGCGATTGAGATACTTACAACTGAAGGAGGAGATTTTTTCAAGGACGTTTCACAAAGCACTTCTACCCCGGGCACCCTGACTCTCACTGCTCTCCAAGAAGGTACAGCTGGTAAAAAAGGCAGTGGCACTGTTGCATACACAAATATGAAGCTAAAGAAATCTGGCACAAGTCAGCTAAAATTTCTCTGTTCAAACACAGCAAATCCCACCTCTAAGTTGATTGTAAATGCAACTACTGCCTCAAATGCAATCGATTGTGCTTCAACAGGCGCACAAATCCTAGGGATCAGCGTGGGCACTGCAGGAGCGCCTACTCCAACTCCTGCCCCCGGGAGCGTCACGCCAACTTCGACGGTACCAACAGCTACTGTAGTCCAGCCAGGAGCTGGTCAGCCATATGCGCCTGGAGGAAGTGCATATACGACCCCCCCCACGAGACTCCCTCAGAGTGGAGCAGTGGAGGATACGATTCATGTGATGATCTTTGGTGGACTCTTTGTCGCGTTGGGCACGTTACTCCGCAAATATGTATATAATTGACTTCACATGAACACTACAAAAGTCGCGACGCTTGATACATTTCGCCCGCATAAGTACAACAAGTGGCTCGGTGTTGGAGTAGGTTTGGGACTTTCCCTCATGCTCTTGATCGCAGGCTCCGCTGCATATTTTTCAGGAGTATTTGTCGAAGCCAGCAACGATGCACCACAGGAGTTGGTGGTGAGCAAGATCACTGATAACTCAGCTCGTTTGGATTGGACTACCGCCATCGAAAACCAAGGGTATGTAGAATATGGGACAAGCCCCACTGCATTGGCGCTTATCGCTCCAGAAGCATCGCCGAATCGTTCCCACGGTCTAGATCTCAGTTTGCTGCGTGCTGCTACCACGTACTATTTTCATATCAAAGTAGGCGAGAAGGTCTTTGATGATGCCGGCAATCCATGGACGTTTGTCACTAAAAAAGCCCCCGCAAAAGCAGAAGAACCTCCAGCTCCCGATCCAATCGAAGAAGTCCTCACTCCTGAGCCTACCGAAGCGAGTAGTTGTCCAAGCACTGATTGTGATGTCATCAAATCCTTCTTTGGAAAGGGCTGTGACACTGCGGACTACATTCGTGCGAACTGCGCAGGACAATAGCTCCCAACCGTACAGCTGAGTTTCCACCCTGTTATTTTACGTGAGGAGTGTGGTAAAAAATCTAATCAAGGGGGTCAAGAATATGCCGATGGGCGCCGTGGGTCCGAGTATAGGGAAACTGATCAAAATGAGAAAATAGAGGCCATAGGGTCGCAGTGTAGCCCATTGCTCAGCCTGCTCCTCGCCCAACAGTCCATACACGATTTTGAATCCATCCAATGGCTCAATAGGGATGAGGTTAAAAAAGGCGAGAGAGAGGTTTACCTGGATGATGATTTGGCCTATGAGTGAAAATAGTTTGCTCCCCGGTATGTCAAATGAGACGAGGAGGTGCAATAGGAGTGAGGTGCACACAGCTGCGACGATGTTTGTGAGCGGTCCTGCCAACGCGATCTTCATCCCGTCTCGGCGCGGGTCTTGGAGGTTATAGGGGTCAAACTGCACCGCTTTACCCCAGCCAAAGCCGGTAAATATCATGAGGAGACTCCCGATAGGGTCCAGATGTGCCAGAGGGTTTAGCGTGATGCGACCTTGGAGGCGCGGGGTGGGGTCTCCGAGAGAGTCAGCAGTCTTTGCATGAGCAAACTCATGGATAGTGATAGTGAGGATAAGGACAGAGAGGTAAATGAGGCCGTAAATGAGTCCAAAGAGGGGGTTTTGAAGGATTTGTGACAGCATAAGTTGTAAACATTTGAAAAAACAACAAACTCATGATACCATATGGCTTCGGATATTTGATTTTACCCTTATGGCACGCTGTTTTATCACTGGCAAAGGCAATCTCTACGGTCGATCTCATACTCACCATCGTGGTGTGGCAGGAGGACGCTGGAAGAAAAGAGCCCCCAAAACCAATCGTATTTTTAAGCCAAATCTCCAACCAGTTACCATCCTAGTCGATGGTATGCGCAAACAAGTCCGCATCAGCGCGAGCGCTCTCAAGCGTGTCAAAAAAGACGTCGCTGAGGGTCGCACCCCAAAGGTCATGATAGCAAAGTACCAGCCTGTATCTGCATAAAGGGCAATAGTTAATTACTCACCTTACGCACGTGTCCCATCATGCCTTGATGTATGTCATTGCGAGGAGCTAGACTTGAACATTCACTAGGGAGCGACGTTGCAATCTCCCGATGCATGGGATTGCCACGTCGTCGCCTAAGGGCTCCTCCTCGCAATGACATATGCGGTATGCGTAAGGTGAGTTAATAATAAGTTTCAATATTCAAATACGTATTTCCGTTATTTGCAGACTGTAGATTTCAGATGAGCATTTGGTCTTGACTATATCTCCACAGGATAGAGCTTTTTGCGACGCTCTTCATAGATCGTTGCACCCTGCTCCATAGCACGCTTTGTAAAGAGTATGCCATCTAAATGGTCGATCTCGTGCTGAATCACTGCTGATGCAAAGCCAGTAAAGACATCTCTTTTTGGTTTTCCTTGTTCATCTTGCCAATCCATAGTTACCTCCCAATCGCGGATCACTGGCGCCCAGATGCGGGGGACCGAGAGACAGCCTTCGAGGGGTTCGTCATCACTTGCTTTAGAGGTGCGAGGAGGATCTTTTTTACGATGAGAAAGTTGTGGATTTATGCAAACCTCGATAGTGCTTGTCGGAGTGAGGCGCATCAGAAAGATACGTTTTAGGAGGCCTACCTGATTGCCTGCTAAACCGACCCCTTCGGGGTCATGTGCATCGATGAGCACTTTCTTCATCCCAGCAACTTCTTCCATCAGTTTTGAGTCAAAGGCAGTGACCACATCAGCGATTTGGTAGAGAATAGGATCTGGAACAGTGAGAAGCTTCATATCAGTTAGGGTATAATAGACACAGTCAAGAGACTTGTTTACACTTGTATTAGTATATCATGAAAATTTCCCTCTGTATCGCTCTATACAACGAGTTTTCCAACCTCAAATATGCGATTGATTCGACCTATGATTGGGTAGATGAACTCGTTGTAGTTGATGGGGGATCGACCGATGGCACCCTCAATTGGCTCCAAAATAGGGGCCCCAAGATCCACATCATTTCTGTACCCAACGACCCGATCATGTTTCACCGTATGAAGCAAAAGGCTCTTGATGAGGCACACGGTGAATGGATTCTACAGCTTGATGCTGATGAGGAGGTTACACAGGCATTGCAAGATGAGATCCTTCATAAGATACATGATTCAAAGTCTCAAACTCTCGCGTATAAAATTTCCCGGAAAAATTTTTTCCTTGGCAGATTTTTGATGAAGGGAGGAGTGTATCCTGATTACACCATCAGACTATACCAAAGAGGATCAATGTATTTCCCCTGCAAAGATGTGCATGAAAATGTCGAGCCTGTAGATAACTCAGTCCGAAAGGACTCTGCTTGGCTAGGCACCCTCGATAACCCCTTGAATCATTACTCTGACCCTACCTGGAAAAGATACTTTGCACGGTGGATACGATACTGTAAAGCAGAAGCGTCACGTCTTCGCAGATCCAGTAGTGCAGAGCAAAGTATGATTCAGTCATTTGCTTCTACTATAACAAGACTTGCGGTGCTTCCCATTTATACATTTTTAAACACCTATATACGACATGTAGGGTTTCTTGATGGCTGGCAAGGATTTGTCTTCCATGGCATGAGTGCTCTGAGGTGGTGGGGGACTCTCTACTTCACCCTTTTCACTACACAAAAGGAAACATAAAAAGCCCTTGCATTCTACAAAAAAATCATATAGTATGACTATATGTACCATATGCAGAGCCCCAAAGGAGAATTTGCAGACAAAAAGTTTTGTACTAAAGCCCCAAAAGCATGTATTTCAATCGAAAAAATAGGCACAAAGGTATCTTTTTCAAAGAAATTTGGACTAGAAATAACTACCTCTATGCCAGGTGTTCTACTTGATGGATTAGCCCTTCGCAGAAAGCCATCTACCTCCTGCATCATATCCAGAAATGAGGTTGGATATTTAGTTTTTACTCATGATGGGGCTCTCTATAGCTTTGACCTAAAACATAAGGATCATATAGCCACAATTACTGGATTTATTGCTATACACAACAAGGCTTTGTATGGAAGAATCTGTGATACTTTTGAACGGACTTCACAAGTATTTCGCATGAGCAAGCTGATTCCCACACTTCAAGAATCACGCACAAAGAGCATGTGATTGGAGATTCTCGCACTCCTGACCATAAATCCACTTCCCACACTGTCTCGAGAAGGTAGTTCGGTTGCGCAGCTCGTGAGAATACTCTCAAGACCAATAGTAGATTTTAAAAATCACAGGGTAACGGTGTACTCGTGTACTTCGGAGCTGCGTATGATCGATTGTATATACAAGATGATCTCAGTGTTAATATACAGCAGGGGAGTATATAAATCTTATCTGGACGATCTAAATCTATGCTCTAGTAAGACTCAATATATCTGTACTAATGAGTATGAGGTCTTAGTTGTTGGCTATCTTGAAGTTTACGATATCCCCATCTTTCATGACATGTTCTTTGCCTACCAGAGCGACGTTGCCAAGCTCTCGGTTTTTTGACCATCCGGAGTACTTTACAAAATTGTCCATGGATACGATCTCGGCCTTTATGAAGTTTTTGATGAAATCGGTATGGATCACTCCAGCTGCTTCAACTGCTGTTGCACCATCGGGAATAGTCCATGCACGGACCTCGATCTCTCCTGCAGTCAGATAGGAGATCAACCCAAGTGTTTTGTATGCTTGCCGGATGAGTAGATCAAGACCAGACAGGCTTAGATGGTATTCTTCCAGAAGCATTGCAGCATCCTCGGGACTAAAGGAGGCGAGGTCCGACTCGAGCTTTGCATTCAGAAATACCGACTCATTTGCGTTTACTTCGAGTTTGTATTCTCTTATGAAGTCGCCTGAATTGTTCTGGTAGGATTTTAGCTGAGCCTCTGAAAGGTTGTATACATATATGGCGCGTTTAGTAGTGAGTAGGCTAAGCATCTTTGCAATGAGCGCTTCCTCTTCGGTCATTTGAAGTGTACGCAGGGGTTTGCCGGCGTTTAGATGACTTATCAGTTTGGTAAGTGTTTCTTTCCATAGCTCTGGAGTGAGCTTCAAAGACATACTAGGTGGGAGTACAGGCGGCTTGCGATCATTCTGTTTTTGCAGTGTTTGCAGATCAGCGAATATAAGCTCACTTTCGACTATCGAAAGGTCTCTATGTGCATCTACTGAATCGTACACATGGATAATATCTTTATTTTCAAATAATCTGCATACATATACGATGGCTGACGTTTCACGAATGTGACTCAAGAACTGATTTCCGAGACCCTCTCCCTCTGAGGCACCCTTTACAAGCCCTGCAATGTCATAAAACTCCACGATTGCTGGCACTATCTTTGCCGCATTGACAATCTTTGCAAGTATTGCGAGTCTGGAGTCTGGCACCTCAACTACGCCAATATTAGGCTCAATGGTGGCAAAGGGATAGTTGGCAGCGAGCGCGAGTTGCTTTTTGAGCAGCGCATTAAAAAGCGTTGACTTGCCCACATTTGGGAGACCGACAATAGCTATGGAAAGATTTGAAGACATATGAAGTGTATTTTACCTCAATTTGGTCTGAGAATGAGCGCATGTGAGTATGTCTCTTGCACATCAAAAAAATGCATTGACTGCACGGGCAGAGTAGAGTAGACTGCTCATAGTAGCCTTTAGTAGTTTTATTTATTCTTATGTCAAATCAGGATAATTCATCAAAGTTTTCGATTGGTTTGGCTCTTGGCATCATTGGCGGCGCACTTGCTGCATTTTTCCTCACTCCAACCACTGGAGAAGAAAATCGCAAAAAGGCTGAGGGAGCATTTCAAAAGATCAAGAAAATGACAGAAGAAGGAACACTTGACGACAAAGCTCGAGAGATATTTGGCGAAGCCACTGTTGAAGGGAGCAGGCTGATTGCGGAATCCAAAAAAGAACTTGTCGTACGAATAGATGCACTCAAGGGGCAACTCGAGACATTTGATAAAGAAAAATTTACTAAACTCGTGAATCAGACTGTAGCTGAAGTGAATTCAAAGGTACAAGCAGGCACACATTACGTTGAGAAGCTCACCTCTAGTCTTCTTGCAAAATGGGAAACAGAGGAAAAAAAGACCGACAAAGCAAAAAAAGTCCTGAAGCCAAAAATCAAAGTCGAAAAGATGCAGGATGCGGCCTGAATTAAGGACTTTTAGTACTTTTTCCTTCAAAATTATGGATTTGCAAACAGCGTTTTACATTCTGGGAATTAGCTTTTTCGTTTCCTGCTTTATTGTGCTGATAGCCATGGTAGTGATGATTTTCACGCTCTATCGTAGATTCAAATCTATGCGAGAGAGTATCCCCTCTGGGTTTATCTCTTACCTTCAAGGCCACAATTCGGCCAGTATAAAGGCACTCGGCATTTCACTCGTGGGGATTTGTCTGAGTTACCTCAAAAGCCGCTTTCAAAAACGAGAAAATGCGTAGTGGTATTTATTCTGCACTTTGTTTGGCGTCACCACTCTATTTTTCCTCAGTCAACGACCTTCCGTAGCGTTCTTTCGAGAGTTTGATGATCTTTTCTGCGTTATCATTCTTCAGGTCTGGCAGCGCCAGTGTTTTGGCAGGGAAAGGGGTGGAGGTCATATTATCAATACACAGCTTTAGGATGATCTGGAATTTGCCAAGATTTACGAGGTCTGCAGGGGTGTACATGCTCGCATACTCCTTTGAGAATATCTCTGCGTCTCGGCTCCCCATGACAAAGCTGATGAGTGTCCCGACGTTCCCAAATACTGCCTGTTGGATCGATTCATCAAGCTGTTCAATGTACTGATTGGTGAGAGTTAGAGCAAGTCTGTATTTACGTGCTTCAGAAAGGATCTTGATAAACGAAGTAGTGGCAAAGTTTTGGAACTCATCTACATACAGAAAGAAGTCTTTTCGGTCTTCTTCCTTGATAAACGCTCGATTCATAGCAGCGAGTTGGATCTGAGTGATGATCATGGCTCCCAGAAGTGCCGCATTATCCTCTCCAAGCTTGCCCTGAGAAAGATTTAGGATCAATATCTTTCCTTCATCCATGATCGACTGGAGATCAATCGAGGACTTCGTGACACCAATGATGTTACGAATCATACGCGACTGGACAAACTGACCTATTTTATTCTGAATAGGGGATATAGCCTCTGTACGAAGCTTGTCTGTGTACATGTCAAATTCTTTTCTCCAAAAATCCAACAGAACTTCATCTTTGACGAGGAGCAGTTGCTTGTCTCTCCATTTTTTATCTCCGAGCAGCTTCATCGCATCAGGGAGAGTCGCTGAGGGAAGCTCAAGGAGTGTGAGTATCGTATTTCTCAAAATATACTCGAGTCTGGGGCCCCAGCTATCCGCATAGAGTTTGCCAAATATTGCCACAATGCCTGATGACACCAGATCACGGTGCTGGTGATTTTTGATCTCAAGCACATTGAGCGCAAAAGGCCTTTCTGCATCAAATGGCTCGAGGTAGATCACGTCATTTATACGCCTCTTAGGAATATATTTGAGTATCGTCTCAGCGAGGTCGCCATGAGGATCTATCACGCCGATTCCTCGTCCGCGACGGATATCATCTATGGCCATATTTGCAATCAGGGTAGATTTGCCTGCACCAGTTTTACCGATGGTGTAAATATGGCGTCGCCTGTCTACTTCTTTGATACCAAATATAGTTTCCTGATTTTTGAACTCAGTCGAGGCAAAAAAATTGACCTTTTTCTTTTCTTCTGGATCCATACCAATGACCACAGGAAGAGAGGGTGGAGCTTCTCCAGGTAGCTTTTTACCCCAACTCAGGTTCTTTATTCCTGCCACTTTGATACCTGATGGATGCCATATAGTCGCGAGCTCCGCAGCGTTTAAAATCTGTGACTGACGCTCGAATATGCTTGTTTTACGGAGGCGGAACTTGGAGTGAAAATATTTTTTAGTGAGCAAGACATTTCTGAGCTTGAGCTGGTTACCTTCGCCGCTGCCCAGTGAACCAAATGTTCCCGTGATGCCACTCAGAACTGAGCTTACAAACTCCTTACCCAGCGCTGCATTGTCGGTGCCACCGATCAATCTAATCACCGTTTTCCCTCCTGGGAATTGAGATTTTTGACTGATGAGTGCCTGGCTGGCAGTTTGCTTTTCGGTATATTTCTCACTCGTCTTATCGTATACCGTAGTTTTACCTGAGGACAAGGCATATTTTTGCCAGGGGAAGTGACTGGGAGTGACCAGTATCTGGATGCCCATACGTACGTCTGAGGGCTGTTTTGAGAGGAATCCGAGCAAGCTCGTGAGTGTATCCACCTCTCCAAACTCCTTGAATGTTTTGAGGGGGAGATAGTAGGGCTTTGACAGTATGAGCTCCGAATGCACGAGGTGTTTACTTTTTGAAATGATTTCAAAGGGATCGGTAGTTTGGACTGTGGAAGATTTGGGATATGAGGATTGAAGTAGACTTTTGACGAGTGTCTCTTTCTTTTTTGGAACTACAACGTAGAAGTAGACGGTTTGCCCAAAGAGATATATCTCAAAACTGTATGGCTGTGGGCTGCCAAAAAGGACCCGTTTGATCAAGCCAATATGTGAGGGGAGAAGGGAAGAAAATATAGCCTGGGCAGCTTCGGGAGTTGTCTCATCATCTTTTGGCGTCCGAATCTGGAGATATATGTGTTCTGCCATGGCTATCATCATACCTGATACTGAGTCTACAATTCAATCAAAAAGCCGTCCCGATATGTCGGGACGGCTGAAGTAACATTTTGTTTTGCTTAGGCAAGCTTCTTTTTCAAGAAGTATCCAACAGAGCCGACAAGTGCATTGAGCCCGAGGAGTGCCACACCCATCTCAGGACCAGCTTTTGGCGCAGTTTTCACTGCCTGTAGCTGTTCTTGGTAGATAGGATTCACTCCACCTTTTGTTATGATGAGTTTTTCAATACCAATCTGAGCTGCGTCCTCATCTCTATTACAAGATGAACCCTGTGCTGAGATGAGGTTTGATACAAAAACCATAGACTTGTCTGCAGGCAATTGATCAGCATTTGCGGTCTTATATGTCACATAGAAATATTTTTCCTCTCCCGCTTGTAGATCACCTGCATCTATAGTAAGCACTCGACCATCTTGACTGAGTGAACCAGGTCCGGCAAAGTAATATACGTATTGAGGTATAGTATTGGTGACTTTGACAGCTGGAACCACTACATTGCTCACATTTTTGATCTTCATTCGAGCAACAAATGTCGAATTTGCTTGGTACTTTGTATCAGAAGGAGAGATATTATCGATGTACTCTATCGTCTTAGTCACTGCGGGATTTGATACCATTTGATCTACATTGAGACAATATGATGGGGTATTGGGAGTGTTGCCATATGATTGGGCAAACACATTCAGAGGGCTCAGCGTAATGATGCCGAGCAGTGAAAGGGTTGTGAGAGCTACTTTGTTGAGTTTGATCATAAGTGAAAGTTATTATACTACAGGACTTATCACTTGTCAACTATAGGATAATATCTTCGTGAATGCTTATTGCTTAAGACATAATGCATCATAATGACGAGTACATCTTGTCTGGAAGGTGAGCTTATTGTGACCGTGAGGAGACGAGATGATATGACACGATTCCTGCTGACACGATCACATTGAGTGACATGTTTATGCCCCACATGGGTATTTCGAGTACATGGTCACAAAGCGAGAGGGTTGGCTGGGTTACTCCAGTCGTCTCATTGCCTACAACCACCGCGATGGGAAATGTAGGCGTGAATGAGTGATAAGGGATGGATGTAGCAGATTGTTCGATAGCCACCACAGTCAACGGATCAGTTGAGCTAATTTTTGAGCGTATATCATCTAGTGCATTTGATACTGTTGGAAAGTACTTCCACGGCACGACTTTATACGTGCCGCAACTTGCTTTGTGAATACGGTTGTTTGGTGGTGGTGTAGTTTCACCACAAAGGTACATCGAAGTGACTCCGAGTCCATCTGCAAGACGAAAAAGCCCTCCGATGTTATACGTATCATAAATATTTTCTAATATCAGATACACAGGATTGCGCTTCAACCCATCCCGCACTACAACCATGCTTTGTGCGTCGACTTTGCGCAGCTGTTTTGAGTTGAGTTTTGTCATGGGGATGGAGTAGAGGAGATGTTTGAGGGTGCTTGATATTGGAGTTGCCTCTCCCGAGGAAGTGTCAAGATGAGATTTTTGATCATCCGCTCAATCGTATTTTCATATATAAAATTGGTGACACCCTGCGCAGCGTTTGATGCTATTTTCTCTGCCTCTTGTGACAGTCTTGATGCTGTGGATGCAGCCAGGTTATTTCCGGTATCCAGGAGGAGCTGCTTATTGGTAGCTTTGGCTGCAGCATTTTTGAGTGATTGAGGCAGCATGCCTTCAACAGTCTCAACCTGCTCTCCCAATACTTTATTTGCGCTCGTTTCCTTTCGTTTGTGGTCTGTAAACAAACCCACCGCAACAGCTGCGGTGCATAACAGCAGAAAGGAGACGACTTTTAACGATCGAAGTGGAGAAACTTGCTCTGGAGGTAGCTCATGGATGTCAGACATATCTATACGTACGTGTGGTAACCAATACAAACAACTAGTAGACACCTATTTTAGAGGCTCTGATCAAGCTTTACAACCTTGGTGTTTTGGATAGCTGAGATATCTTCACTCTTGATGCTCAACTTTGGTATCGAAACTACATCTGGATACCCCATAAGCTTCATAAATTCACTGTCGCTATGCAGCTCTCCATAGACCTTTTGATCTAATTTGGGGTCAGCAAAATGCATAGGTATCACTATCGAAGGCTCAATCTGCTTGGTGACCTGTGCTGCGAGGGCAGGGTCGATCGTATACACCCCACCAACTGGGATAAGGAGCACATCGACGGTGCCGATTTGTGCGATTTGTGCGTCAGTCAGTTTGTGACCGAGGTCGCCAAGGTGAAGGAGCTGAATACCATCACCTACGATCTTGAAAGCTACATTGGGGCCACGTTCTGAACCATTGGTAGCATCATGAAAGGTGCTGATCCCAATCACTGCGGTGCCTTTGATCTCGTACTCACCTGGCCAATCAAGCACAACAGGATCCAGCTCGATTGCTTTGCTATTTGCATGATCTGCATGACTGTGAGATAGAGTAACGATATCTGCTCCTAGTTTTGGAAGCTTGATACCGATGCTATTGGCAAAAGGATCCGTCACAATGGTGGCAGATTTGGTTTTTATTTGAAATGTTGAATGGGCTATGTATTTGATATCCATATGGGTATGAGAAAAATTAACTACTAACTGCGCATGAGCCTCGAGTCGGAATCGGACCGACAGTCTAACCCTTACCATGGGTTTGTTTTACCACTAAACTATCGAGGCTGTGGGGTATGAGCGAAGGCTATTATACAGGGAAGTATCGAGGTGGAAAGATGTATTGTTTGCAAAGTATTTTCATCCCTATTTCTATGCCTGCAAACAAAAATGAGAAATGTATAATGGCAAACATATGGCCGACCTGTCCTCGCAATCGCTGAAGGTACCCCCTCATGATGCTGACTCAGAAAAATCAGTGATCGGAGCGCTTCTCATTGACCCTAGCTCGATAGGGTTAATCGCTCATTTTCTCCACGCTGAACATTTCTATTCTCGTCAAAACCAAGTGATATTTGAAGCATGCCTGGTGTTGTATGAGAAACAGCAACCAATCGATGCCATCACTCTCAAAAATCAGCTCAAATCAGCCTCACAGTTAACGATTGCAGGTGGCCAGGCGTATCTGGCGGAGTTGATCTCATCAGTACCCACTGCTGCAAACGTAGAGCACTACGCTCGCATCGTCAAAAATCATTTTATCAAACGCAAGATCATCGAAGTGTCCTCGCGAGCAGTCGAAAAGGCATTTGAAAGCGGATCAGATACGCGCATGATGCTCGACTCAATCGAGAGTGAAGTATTTGCCATAGCGGAGGAATCAACGGGAAGAGATTTTGTTCCATTGAAACAGCTCTTGACCGAGAGCTTTGATCGCCTAGACGAACTCTCAAAGGGTGATGGACATCTGCGTGGACTCCCTACGGGGCTCTCGGAACTAGATATGAAACTCGCAGGTATGCAAGATTCCAACCTTCTCATTCTAGCAGCACGTCCGGGAGTAGGGAAAACATCACTCGCACTCAATATTGGATTACATGTGGCCCAAACGCAAAAGAAAGGAGTGGCGATATTTAGCCTCGAAATGAGTAAGGAGGAGTTAGTGGATAGACTTTTGGTCTCACATGCTGATATCGATGCCTGGAGACTCAAAACTGGCCGATTGACACCTGAGGATACTCAAGCAGTGATTGAAGCAATGGGGGACTTGGCAGAATCTCCTATATATATAGACGATACTGCAGGTGCAAGTATCCTCGAGATGCGCACAAAGGCACGCAAGCTCAAAGCATCACACAACATAAGCCTCGTGATCGTAGACTACTTACAGCTTGTTGACCCGGGGCGCCGTATGGATTCGCGAGAGCAGCAAGTGTCCTATGTTTCCCAAAATCTGAAAAATCTCGCGCGTGAGCTCAAAGTCCCCGTTCTCGTTCTCTCGCAACTCAATCGTATGGTAGAGCAACGGACCAGCAAAAAGCCACAGCTGGCTGATCTGCGCGAGTCAGGCTCGATCGAGCAAGACGCGGACGTAGTCATGTTCATCTACCAGGAAAATGAGTCAGATGATATGTTAGATACGAACAAGCGCATGATGAAGCTCTCTATCGCAAAACATCGCAACGGCGCTCTGGCTGATATCGACATGATGTTCCGTGGAGACAGAGTCAAGTTTTACGGAGTGGAGAAGAGTCTCGGAATCTAGGGAAACACCTTCTGATAGCCCACTTACCCCCGTCGACAACTACTATTCCGAGCCAAGCTCCTATCAATACGTCAAATAGGTAGTGGCACTGGAGCGCCATTCGTGAATAACTGACCAAGAATGCAATACAAATATATAGAAGATGTCTGAGCTTATTATGATCAAAATACACAAGAAGCGAGGCCAGTGCGGTGGCTATGGCTGCATGTCCGGAGGGAAAGCTGAAATCATGAGGGCATACCATAGAGGCGTAGTTTTGCATGACAAACGGGCGTAGTCGACCTACGAGAGGTTTGAGACCCCAGTGAATTCCCACACTTAAGATGAGTACAACCAGGAGAACGGAGAGAATGAGCGGAACTATTTTGTGAGCGAAACGGTTTCTATTTTTATGTATGGCGAGCTCCCAGACACAAACCGCACCAAAGAGTGTGATCCACACAATAACCCAGTTGCCCTCGAGCGAAAGAAATCGGAATACTGTCAACAATGGCTCTTGCCTGACCCAGTAAGGCGAGATGTACTGAGTGAGATGGGTGTCAATTGCTTGGATGAAGTCCATCTATCCATGATAGCAGAGAGGAGAGGGAGAAATGAAAAAGGATGCATGATACATGGCAAAGGAGAGAGGGGGAAATTTGCAATGTGCAATGCAAATCTGCAAATAATGTGAATAGAAATTCACAAATTCACAACCCCTGCCCGCAATGCTACGCATAAGCGTTGCAGGCGCGGCGCCTCATCGGCGGATAAAGTTCTCCCGTTTCACGGGACCATGCAAATAAATTCCAACCCGCCTCATCGGCGGATAAACTTCGCTAATAAATTCCAAATATCAAATCGTACCTACAAGTGCCGTGGGAGGGGGTCGAACCCTCATGAGTTATGCACTCATCAGTTTTTGAGACTGACGCGTATGCCATTCCGCCACCACGGCCAATTTATCTTACGAAGGCGGATAAATCCGCCGCCTAGGCCAAACCTTCTTTCGATTGCAGTCAAGTCGGCCACCAGAGCTTGTATTTTGACCAGTTCTATTCTACCATGTCCTGGTTTTGGTTCGACCTATTCACCACATTTCTCATCAAATCCATGCATATTGCTCCAGACCCAGAAAAAATTGCACGCATCAAACACCTCAGGAGTGAGTTGCAAGCAGCAGAAGTGGAGCTTTTTTCAACTCTTTACCACAAGGAAGTACTTCACGAGCGCCATGAGGAGAAAGAACAAAAAGTGAAGAATTCGAGCGTGTTGGTCTTGGTTGGCGCATCAATCTTCATGATTATATTTGTTTTGTCTGGACTATTGATAAAGCCAAATATGAGTGAAACGTATGCAACGGTTCCTGGAACTCCTCCCAAAGCTCCCAATCCAATAGACTGCGCTCGGAATGACGGTGACTTTGAGGCCTGTGTGACTGGTCAACAGCAGGGGAGTGGGTGTTCGTGGTATGCCACCTGTAGCAAATGTATACCTGATGCGGACAAGGATAGTCCCACTATTTGTAATCAATAACCCTATGCGCATTTTTATCACAGGTGGATCCGGATTTCTCGGTATCAATTTGATCCGTTTCTTACTCGAGAAGAAACACGAGATAGTCAGTTTTGACATCCTCCCGTTCGAATATCCAGATTGTAAAGACAAAATAACTTCGGTTGTAGGGGACATACGAGATATTTCTACGCTCTGGCTCGCGATGAAGGACTGTGACTCTGTGGTTCACACCGCAGCTGCACTACCTTTGTACTCTGAGCAAGATATATATACGACTGATGTCGAAGGGACAGAGAATGTGCTAAAAACTGCTCACGAACTGGGCATCTCCCGAGTGATTCACATCTCATCTACGGCAGTCTACGGTATCCCAGATCATCATCCACTGTACGAGACTGACAAATTGATAGGAGTAGGGAAGTATGGCGAAGCAAAGATCAAAGCTGAGGCAATCGGTGAAGCGTATCGAAAAAGTGGACTTTGCGTGAGTATATTACGTCCGAAGTCCTTTGTAGGACCTGAGAGATTGGGTGTATTTGCATTATTATACGACTGGGCGCAAAGCGGGCATGGATTTCCCATGATTGGGAATGGTAAAAATAAGTACCAGCTCTTGGATGTAGAGGATTTGTGTGAGGCTATTTATATATGTCTCACCATTGACCCCGTGAAGGCAAATGATACCTACAATATTGGCGCTGCTGAATTTGCAACAATGAAAGAGGACTATCAGTCAGTGCTTGATGCCGCAGGTTTTGGAAAAAAAGTGATTGCAACACCTGCTGGCCCTCTCATTTGGCTTCTTCGTATCTTGGAAGCCCTCCATCTTTCACCACTGTACAAGTGGGTATATGAGACCGCATCCAAAGACTCATTTGTGTCTATTGAGAAAGCACAAAAGCACCTCGGATACAGACCCAAATACTCAAATAGTCAAGCATTACTGCGTAACTACGAGTGGTATATCAAAAATAAGAAGTATTTTGATTCGTCAAGTGGACTGTCACATCGCGTTCCTTGGAAACAAGGTGCCCTAAGCTTTGCAAAGCGATTTTTCTAAGCTATATCTTCTTAAATATCATCACTTTTGGATGATCGTATACAGTAAAAGATTCATCTGCAGAATCGTCAGGTATGGTGATATGAAATGGTCCTACCTGAATCGTAGGGTATGAGGTAAACTCTTTTACTTTGACAAATCGGAGCTTTGATCCGAGCAAATTGCGCTCAGCAAAGAGGTCTTGATAGTATCTGTTCATGGTGGGGTAGCAATGATAATATTTTTCGCAGTCATGTAGCTTTTGCATTGGTGTATAGAGTCGATTCGAAGCGAGGACAATATATTGAGCCTCGCCCAATTTTGTCTCCAACGCTTGCCATTTAGTCAGATCATCTGGCAGTTCGAAATTCGTCATCTCTACAAACTTAAACGCTCCGCCATCGATTGGCCTGTCGTCCCAGTGTTCGACTGCGATCGTGCTGCCGGAGGGAATATTTGCCAGCGCCCAATCGTGAGCTCGTTGACGGGTGTGGTATTGGCTGTAAATATTTACAAATCCCACAGTCCATAGACAGGCAAGTACAAATATGACCGTGGCAATAATGCGTGACCAGCGACTAGTTGAGTTGAGCAGTCTAAAGAGGCCATAGCCTGCATACAGTGCAAATAGGGGATAGAGAGGCAACATGTAGCGCATGAACTTAACAGCGCTCATACCAACCACGAGAAAGTAAAACAAATTGACTACAGTGAAGAAAATCAGAAGATATGTGCCCGTCAGATTCTTTTGCATATGGAAGTGAGTGGACCACTTCTGCTTTGCCACAATAGCAAAACCTATGCATGCAAATATAAATATACACGGCCCTAAGCCCCAAAGATATATTTGAGAAATATAATATAGATAGGGAGTGGTGCCAACATACTGGAGGGTATAGGGGAAGACATAGGCATTTTTATTCATCTGAGCCTGTTCAAGTGTATCGAGAATATATCTTTTGCTAAACAGTTCGCTTGCGATTTTTGTGATAAATCTCGGTGGGACTAAAACTGAAGCTGCACTTTCTGGGTTGCGGATGAGCCTCAAACGATCCTCAATCATTTCCAGACTTGCAGGTTTAGAATCAAAGGGAATAGTATGAGGGAGTACAGCTCCAATACGATATGCATAGGGCATGCACACGATATGAGTGCACAGAAATATCATACCGAGCATCAAAAGAATACGTATGATTCGTAGAACTCCTTCTTTATGGTACATGAGCCAAATCAGCAGAGTGGCAACTACACCAGCAAAAAACACTAACGCAGTAAACTTCGATGCAAACGCTGCTCCAAATGACATGCCTGCATATACAACATATGAATACCTGTCTTGCCTCAGAAATTGGAAGATAAAATACATGCCGAGAGTTACAAAAAAAGTCATAAATACATCCACTACAAAGAAATGAGTGTTTTGGATAGGAAAGAATGCAAATGCGTACATCACTACAGGAAACAAGCTCAGATTCCTTTGTGTTGGCCAACAGAGTCTCGCAATGGCGTATATGACACAGAGGGTACCCATATCGGTGAGTACTGAAAGACTCCTGCCAATGACGAGCAGTCCGTCGTAGGAGCTCAGATGAGCACAACTCAACGAAGTAAAATTACATACCTTCCAAAGAAACGATAGTAAATAGATGGGTAGACTTCCGTAGTTAAAAAAGTCAGGATTTGAATTACCAGGGACGAGCAAACGCTCTGCAACCATAATCAACATCCGCTCATCAGGGTGCAAATGTGCTCCCAAGTCCCAATTTATGCCATACAACCGCAATCCAAGACCTGCCGCGAGAATAGCTACAAGGGGAAAGAATTTTTTTATGCCACGGAAGGGCTGTATGAATTTATACATGGGAAGAATCTCGCACAATAGCTTCTAGAGCTGATTGCAGGTCATCAAACCTGTGTGAATAGCTTATCAGAGACTTGTCGAGAGGATTTGCTACCCAGAATATCTTTGCCTTTGTGTGAGAATTTAGGTGTTGAACTATGCTCCAGTTATCTTCTACATAGTAATCGAGCTGCAGCTCATTTATCTTCTGGGCCTTAAATAGGTGAGGCTGCTCATCGCGCAGGTTTTGAAAACAAGCCTTGAATACTGCATCTGCATGATATTTTGCTTTCCACCGCTCAAATAACCCTTCTAAACAACGAAATCGTGCTGTCACCACATAGGATTCGATGCCATTTTTATTACAAAATTCATGGAATGAATCCATGGAAACTGCAGGGTAAATACTGGTGTAATGTATCAGCTTCCACACAAACTTGGTAAGAGCGTGTTTGGGAACATAAAATGAGGGAGATTTCGACTTCGTTCTCAGGTGTGATAGTGCATGCGTTACCGGGCGAAGTGAGCAAAAGGGGTTGTACAGGAGCACTCCATCAAGGTCAAATCCAACTCTGAGAGGCTTTCGCTTTGTTTGCACTGGCATAGGCTGTAGATTATACTAACAATTGTCAGTATACAATCCAGAACGTCCATGCTCCCCATCATTTTTACCACATCATACTTTACTCTTTATACCTATGGGGTATTTGCATGTATTGCATTATTCCTATTTCTCTACCTCATCTGGAGATATGCACGTATGACTCCAGAGAGAGAAGAGGATATATTTGACGTACTCATATTGGCAGGATTAGCCAGCTTTATTTCTGGCAGACTGGCGTATGTATCTCTCCATTGGGCAGATTTCTCACTTCGCGGTCTCAGCTCGGTCTTTGCGGCGCATATCTATCCTGGAGTCCAAGACTCAGTTGCATATATAGCATTTTTTGTCACAGCAGCCGTGCTGTTCAGGCGAAAAAGAGTCCCCGTATTAGCACTACTTGCCCATCTTTCAGTTGCCATCTGTGCAGGATTGTCAGTGCTCAGCATCGGCAGCTTGTTTTCTGGTACTACAGTCGGCACAATCACTTCATTCCCCCTCAGAATAAAGTATGCGGGATATGATGGACTCAGACATGTAGTGGGGATGTATAGTGGACTCTACTTTGCTCTCTCGGCATACGTCATACACACGGTACTGATGTATGCGAGACAACAAAAGCATCTTTTTGGAGCGGTGGCGGGTCTGGTCATATGGCTATTTGCATTTGGTAAGGTGATTTTTCTACCCATTACTGAGATCGCGATATATTATCCAACTGGCACAGAAAAGGCTTTTGACTATGTTCTGATTGGTCTGATGCAGTTGACAGGGCTGTGCATGTTGCTGTACCATCTCAAGTTGTATTTGATAAAGTTGCGCACTAAATAGTGCTTCACCCTATGGACAAACAATTTTTAGATAAACAAAAACTCCACCTGCTCGCTGATAAAGAGAAGATCATTGGCCAGCTGGGCGTATTAAAATCAGCTGATCCTTTTACTGATCCTGATCATGCCACTGACAATGCATCACCCGATACCGATGCACGTGAAGAAATGGGCCATCTTGCCGTTGAAGCAACTTCTGATGATATCTCAAAGAGACTATCACTCATCAATGCAGCGCTGAAGCGAATAGAGAAAGGCACCTATGGTATTTGTGTAAAAACTGGAAAAAAGATACCAAAGGCACGTTTGCTCCTCGTTCCTGAGGCTGACTCCATAGTCGCTTGAGATTGCGCCAATAGGCCAATTCATCTACACTGTACAGCATGCGTCTATATCTCATCATTGCCGCCACTGGACTCATTGTTCTTATTGCTTTTTTGACATTCAAGAGCGCATATGACAAGTCCCTTTTTGTTCGAAAAAATAGCAGAGCGTATGTAGGGATTTGGCTTGGAAAAGATACCTATGTATTATCTATTTCTCAAAATATTGGACAATCACACATGCTGTATTTCCCCCCTGAGCAGGAGGTCATCATCCCTGGCGGGCTCAAAGGGTACAAAGTTGGAGCGCTGGGGAAAGTTGCTCATATTGCCGAAGACACAAAGCTATATAAAAAAGCACTCAGCCAGATCAGTGGATTGCCGATTGACGAGTATTTGTATCTAGATACCAGCGAAGTATTTTACGCTGGGAGCGAGGTAGAGGATAGAACCATTGGAAGTATAACTGGAGAGGTACGAGGCGCCTTGTGGTCACTGCGTGGCACAAGCCTGCTGAACAAAATATTTCTATACCAGAAACTCGGGAATATGCGGGGCTCTAATACCGAGCTTTATATAAAGCTAAAGCCCGATCCTGTAGGCATGTATGATCGTGAATTCCGGAGTGAAAAAAAGCTCGTTCAGATGATCCACTCAAATACCCTAGATACTGCAGCATTCCTCGCAAAATTGCTCGAAGGGGTAGGTATCAGAGTGAGTGATATTGGCAGCCAGCCTCCAACTGAGGGTGGGGGAGAGTGTCAGGTGATTGAACGTGGCACTGAACAAAGCGCCACAGCAAGATATATCACTGACTATTTTGGGTGCAAATACAAGCTCGGTGACACGGGATTGTATGAGGTACAATTTATCCTAAGTAAACCACTGGTAGCTGAGTGGAAGCTCTAACATATATGGTATTTATACCCTGGATACTCTTTATCGCACTTATTTCATTTCTTTGGGCTGTCTATGGCATGCGGGACTACATCTCCAAGCAGAGGCATAATCCACGTTCTAAAAGCCCAGGAAAGGAGAATGATGTGATTAGTATAGACAAGGAGGGGACCGTGATCCAGTTGTGAGCCAAGCTCGTATCACTCTTCTTCTTCCTCTTCCTCAGTTTCGACCCCAAGAAGTGTCTCGTCCTCGCCTTTTTCTTGTGCTTCAAGTTCATTTGTCAGTCCATCCTCAAGTTCATCGGTTTCCTTTTCTTCTGTTTCGACCACGGGGTCGACCCCATCGACGGGAAGCTCAGCAGGGTGTTCGGGTTTATTTTTTCCAAGCAACTCAGTTTCATCTTCAGACTGTTGCTGAGCCATAACTCGTGCAACTGAGCCAGGTATGTCGAGTGGAAAAGAGATCATCTTTTCTACTTTTTTACCCTTCAGTTTCTCACGTATAAACACAGATACTTTATTCATATTTGCCTCGTGGATATATGTTTCATATTGACTCTCATGCTCTATAAAATAGATTAGTCGCATGCCTACATCGTCCGGGAGTATGCCCACGTATTCATCTGACATGGTGCGTATTTCAGCATGCCTTTTCCGAATCGTGAGTATCACCTTTTCTCCGACAACCAGTTTTGCCAAAACATTTCGCTGGCCGAGCTTGTTCACTGATACTGACTTTGTTTTACCAGGGAGCTCGACAAAAATATTTGGGTCAAGATCAACCTCCTTTTGATTTGATTGAGTTGTGTCGTTTGAGAGTCCACAAACTTCAATTTTCTCGATATATTCGATAGCAATAAAGTTTTGGGGCTGCAGAGCGGTCACTTTCTTGTAAAAACGAAGTGCCACATCTAGCTTTTTTAGTTGAAATGCTGCAAACCCACTGCGGAGAAGAGCTGGAACGTTATTTTTGTCAATATCGAGGATATGAGCGTTTTGAGTCAAGGCTTCAGACCAGTTTTTTTGCAGTGCATAGTCCACGGCAGATTTCTCAAGAGTGGATAGATCTTTTATATTCATAAGCGAAAGTAGTATAACTATGTGTTCCTAGTTGTCAACGACAGAATGGGGGAGTGAGATAGGGTAGAGGAGGCCAAAATACTCCCATGATTTGACTTGTATGGGCCGAAACACTTAGTACAATGAAAGTAGCCATGAGCTCATTTGCCTCCCACCTACTTTCATTTTCGAAGCGGACCAGGATGATACTGGCCACTACAGCCTCGACAGCTGTTTTCTTTGTGGCGATTTCCACTCCATTTTCATATCTACCTCTCGTGGTGATCATCTTGGGAATCTCTATATATATTCTGACATGGTATGGACTCAAAGACCAGCTAGATGGGAAGGAGTGGTATATGCTTTTTGTCACTCCCGTGGTGTGGTCGGTGGTATGGTATCTATTCTACTTTTTAACCCCAATTCGTTGGATCAGTCGCCTCAATGCACTTATGGCATACGTAGTCATGTATTACGCCATTTTATCGACTAACAACATCTTGAATGTAGCAAAATCACAGTCGCTTCAACTTTTGCGGGTTGCCCGGACTGTAAATCAGATAATCCATGTAACGATGACATATCTATTTATACTTGTTTTGTTTGCGTTCGAACTCCACTGGGCACTGAACTCATTTTTTATTTTTTGTTATTTTAGTTTTATATATACCCAGTTTTATTGGTCTCACTTTGTGGGAGGAGGGAGTAGAGGAGACATATCATATCAATCACCTAGCGTCTTGACCTCGGCCATTATTACAACCCTAGCCACGCTGATGTTCTTCCTTCCTATTTACACTCTTGCTCAGCGAGTAGCTATTTTGGCTGGATCTACCTATGTGCTGTCTGGTCTGCTGGTAGTTCATATCCAGGACAAAGTTTTCCCCACATACTACCGAGAATTTATCATTGCACTTCTTATCATCATTCCTGCGCTCGTATTATCGATCCAGTGGGGAGCCTAAAGGGAGGAGAGTGGAGAACTATCCTATAGTTATTTACTATTAATTTGTGGATAATTCTATGGAGAGAGGAGAGTAGAAGTAAATACCTACTCAAGGGCGTTCCACGAACAACTAAACGAGTGCCTACACTCAACTCCAGAATGATGCGACTGCAGAGTCGTCACATATTCGAACATGCCCACTACACCCATTATTGAGCGGTCCGTAGCTCAAAGAGTGAGGCTAGTCTAATGTCGTAATATGTATATCTTGCGAAGTATAATCTAATAGAGAAGCGAAGTGGCAAAAAACGATATTTTTTTGAAAAGCATTTTCGTGCACATAATTCTCTATCTCAGTTTATTCGTTAAAAATATGGACAATACCCTCTTTTTGTGCTTAGCCCAAAATCACGTTTTTAGCACTTTTCATTTGTTCGCCAGCTGCATTTGAGGCACTTTATAAACTATGCCGTATGCATTGAGCGTACGACTCTCCCCCACCCGAATTTCCTCACAAGAGGAGGGTAGCTCTAATCGAGATAGTGGTGTATAGATTCGATCTATAGGCTTTAAATTGAAAATTTGTCCGCAAATAATTATATTGATCAGGAATCTATGCATACAACAACACAAAGCTCTATATTTATCTGATAAAATCAATTATTATAAAGAAAATGCGTTTTTTATGTGTGTATCTTGTAGAAAAATAACGAGTATGGAGATTGGGAAAACAATTACGACGGAGAAATATTGGAGTATAAGATAAAGATATGGCAAGAAATACATCTTGCTCATTGGCAATAGTCAAGGCATTTGCCAAGAAAACCTTGATTCAAGGGAATAGACCCAAACAGAGGTTGTACTATATTTACTTTGCAGCCTTCTTTTTTGACTCTTCGATAATGATTTTTTTCAATTCCTCAAAGTTTCCAAATCCTGCCACAGGTTTTCCATCAATATAAAACGAGGGAGTTGAGTTGAGCTCAGATGCGGTGCCCGAGGCGATATCTCGATCAATCTTTTGTACTACCAGGGAAGACTTCGCATCGTTTGCAAACTGTTCTTGATCAACACCCAGATCTTTGGCATACAAATTAAATGTGTCAAGAGGTGAGTCGGAATCTTTCCATTGATCCTGATTCTTGTATGCAGTATCAATAAATTCATAGAATTTACCCTGTAAACCCGCTGCCTCAGCTGCCTGGACAGCGATCTGAGCGTTTTTATGGATGTTGCGAAGGGGGAAATGTTTGTAAACCACGGTGTACTCAGTATTCATAATACGTGCAAACTCAGCATCCTGCTTGAGCTCAATTTCAAAGTATTCATGCACACTTTTACATGCCGGACATTGCAGATCAGCATACTCAGTCAATATGCGCTTGCCTGTACCCTTTATATGGTCCGGGATCTGTGCAGAGTTTGTAGCTACACGCTCAATCTTTGCAGCTTCTGGGAAATAAGTGTTTTTTACAGGATTGGTCACTGTGTAGCTCGCGTAGAGAAATGCGACAAGGAGTACAGTAGCTATCCCGAAGATGAGTTTAGTATTCATAGAGTGACATTATACAAAAACCCACGCCTAAAAAACAGCGTGGGTGAAATTCGACCAAATATAAAAATTGAGAAAACGATATTATTTCATTTTATCGTAATCTACCTTACTTACGAAACGTGTCAGATTGCGACCATCAGTCGTTTTACCACGCATGGCATAACGAACCTGTTTCTTTCCATCTTTGGTGACACGCTCGTAGGTTGTTTTCTCGACATTCTTTTCATCGAGCATGACTTCCTTGCGGAGCTTGACGTCATAGAATTTGATCATAGTGTATATTCACCTCCATTCAAATAATGAGGTCATTGTAAGCGTACGTGAGATCAAAAGTCAAGTTGAGCGTAAATCAGCTTTAGATTTGTACGTATTTAGCATGGTATAATAACCCAAATCATATGTTGATCGATGAAGCAACAATCAAGGTAAGTTCGGGAAGTGGCGGCGATGGTCGTGTCGCTTACTATATCAACAGAGGAAAACCATGTGGTGGCGATGGCGGACGTGGAGGTAACGTAAGTGCTTTGATCAATCCTCAAATGACCTCTCTTTTGCCCTATGTAGAGCGTAAGGAGCGTGAGGCAGGATCAGGTGGAGGTGGGGGCACATTTAACAAAAGTGGGAGAAATGCCGATGAGCTCGTGCTCTATTTCCCTCCTGGTACCCATTTGACTGACCTTGAGACTGGTGAAGTGATCGAGCTCACCAGTAGTGAAACGCCGGTACAACTTTGCCGAGGAGGTAATGGTGGTTGGGGTAATGCAACGATCAATCTCTCCAGTAATCATCTGTTTGACAAGGCAAATCCTGGTCAAAAAGGCCATACGAGACAGTTTAAGGTTGCCATGAAGCTCATTGCCGACTTTGGACTCGTAGGTTTCCCAAACGCAGGTAAAAGTAGTCTCCTGAACGTTCTCACCGCTGCACAGGCGCGGGTGGCAGACTATCCATTTACGACACTGGAACCCAATCTAGGTGTACTGTATGGCAATCATGGCTATACGCGCCGTGTCCTCGCAGATATTCCTGGGTTGATTGAGGGCGCCTCAGAAGGCAAGGGTCTGGGAGTCAAATTCTTGAAGCATATCGAAAAAGTTTCCATCATCCTTCACTGCATAAGCTGTGAGTCAGCTGATCCTCTCAAGGATTATCATGAGATCAGGGCTGAACTTGAAGCATATAATCCAGCGTTGCTGCAAAAGGAAGAAATTGTGCTTTTGACAAAATCCGACCTCATTGCGGATGACAAAAAAAGACTTGCGAAGATCAAAAGGCAACTTAAGCCTGTGGCAAAGCACATCATGGTGTGCAGTATCGTCGATGACAAATCAATCAAAGACATCGCAGAAATACTCGTTTCAGACCGTTCCTGAGCCTCAAAGTATCATCGAGCTCCAAGCATCAAGCACTTTTCGACTCCTGGATTTTCGATATACACACGTCTGTCCTGCTCAATCAAATCCTCAAATTTTTCTAGCGCATCAACGAGCGCAGTCGGTGACTCTACTATCTGCAGAACGCGGAGCTCGTCAGGGCGAATATGCATGTTGTCGGTAAATGATTGGATGATGCTCTCCCAAAATCGTCCATACAATATAATAGGTTTGTGGTATCCAAAATAAAGCCTTGCTACGACCCAGCACATGGCAAACTCGCTGATAGTGCCCGTGCCGCCATTAAAAAACACATAGGAATCCCCCAACTCCATCAATTTTTTGGTTCGTTCGATATAGTTTTTTTCAGTAAATACCTCATCAGCCTGAACTGAGTGCTCTTTCCCCTCAAATGTGGTAGCAAAATCAGGTTCGAGATATACTGCCTTTGTCTTGCCCCCTCCCGCAGCAGCTCCGGTGGTGGCGGCCATCATGATGCCCGGTCCTCCCCCATCGACTACCGTGAGACCCTCTTTGGCACAAGCCATAGCTGCATGGTACGCCTCTTGGTAGTCAGGATCTGACTTTTTAAGCACTGCTCCGCCAAAAAAGGTGATTGATTTTATGGTATTCATAAGGGGGTAGGATTATAAAGAAATAGAGAAAGAAAGGGTGGGAAATATGGTAATAAAGAAACGAGAGAAATTGCAAGCGACATGCGCCTACTATTTCCCAAGCCATTCAGCTTTGAGTCTATCTCTTTCCTCAGGTGATAGCAAGTACTGGGTCATGCCCTCGACAGATCGCTTGCGAGTGAACTCAGCCATAACAACAGCGGCACAGACTGAGATGTTAAATGATTCAACAAACCCAGACATGGGTATGTGTAGGTGATAATCGCTCTGTGATGCTATATACTCACTGATCCCAGTGTGTTCATTTCCAAGCACTAGAGCGATTTGTGGACCTAAAGTAGGCAATGACTTATCATATAGATTTACCTGACGATCTGGATAGAGACTGGTGGCATATATAGTATACCCATCCCTCTTGAGTTGGGAGATGCATTCCTCGCTCGATGCAAATGTTTTTATCGTGAGCCATTTGTTTGCACTGGATGAGGAGACTTTCCCCACCTTTTGAGGACTGTATTTGAGTCTCTTTTCAAAGATAAAATAGGCAGTTTGAAACCCAAAGCCATCCATGGTTCGGAGCACTGCAGCAGCGTTATGTGGGTCTTGCACGTCCTCAAGTACGATGATGCCTTGTTGACGGCGGGATACTACTGAGTCTATCTTTGAGAGGCGGGATTGCGTGGTCATAGGTATATGATACTGGAAAGTTTGTAAAGTCCATAAAGTCTGTAAAGTGACATATGTTCTGTCATCCCTCCGGGCGTAGTCCTACGGGCGGAGCCTCGACTCGATCGAGGATCTCAAATTATCATACATTGATCCCGGCATGCGATGGTGTGTCAGCCTGTGGGTACTTGCATTCATCCTATTGGGTGATATCATGTATCTCATGTCTCAAATCATTTGCCCAGTTTCCATGTGCATGATGATGCCTTCCCTAACCGGGAGGTGACATATCTATTTGTCATCCAGCCTCCCGGCAACGGGAGGTTTTTTTATTTATTATCCATTTTTCTATGATCACTTATACCTGTGCGACGATTATCAATGACTGCAGAGACAGCGCGACTGCAAATCGAGAAATTAGCCGTGTGACGGCGCTCACGGGCATACATCCTTCATTTGTAGGCATCAATGATTTTGCCGATTTGGAAGGTGCTGGAAATATCATAGATACTCTAGATGCATTTACTGGCATGCCAGGCATTATCATCGCCAATGCAGCTCCCCGTCATGGCAAAGGAAAAAAGTACCCAAACGGTACTCCCTTTTGTTACTTTTGTGTTGGTGAGACGCTGGTGATATCATCCATACAAGGATCAATGCTCTCGCTGATTAAAAAATTGAGGCTCAGTAGAGCCTTAAACCTAGTAGACATCCCCACTGTATGTGACGCAATGGTAGCGAATGGCAAACTTACATCTGCTCAAGCAAATCAAATAGCAGGGAGTCAGTATCGAAGTTTTGATTTTGAGCCACGACTTGCAGGGTGGCTGGTAGACGGTTTGACTATCCCCTCCTCTACCCACTCGTTTGATACGTTCGCCGAGATTGAAGACCTAGGACATGTGGTGTGGCTCGTCGATAACTTTGGCAATTGCAAGACAACAATATTGCCTGAGGAGATTGGGTTTGAAGAAGGAAAGAAAATTCAGACACATTTTGGGTTAGCGACTATGTATAGACAGTTGAGAAGCGTGCCAGATGGTGAACTTGCGCTGACGACCGGCAGCTCAGGGTATGGTGCCGATAGATTCATCGAGCTTGTCATCCAAGGTCAGTCTGCTGCCAAAAAGTACGGGATCGAGGTGGGGACGAAGATATTGTAGAAGAAAATATCTAATTCCTAATTACTAATTTCTAATCAAAATTCAATGTTCATAAATTTGTAGTCCGCTATACCAACTGGCTCAGATAGGAAGCCTGAATCTGTCCGTCACTGATTGAGCGAGAAACACCAGTTCATCTCGGTGACACTCAGATTGACCACTGCATCTATGACATGTGTCTGTCGGTACTCTCTGAATGCTTCCGTCACTGCACCCAAGAGCACCTCTTTGCTTTCGGGGAGAGACTTGCTTCCGATCTCTATGTATATCTCGACATCTGCTCCATTTAAGGTGTAATGATATGGAAATGCATAGACTGAAACATCCTCAATAGGTCTTTTGATGCTTTCTGATATCTTTTGAGATAAAAAAACTGCAAGACTATGTAGTTGAGCTTCGTCGAGTTTGGTTGGGTTATATTCAACTCGAAGTACAGGCATAAAATGGGTATAAATAATTATCCACGAGGAAAGAGTGGGGAGATCTTTGCGATTTTGCCACTGGTCACTTTTTGGATGGTCTCCCCTATCTCAGGCATATAGGGGATGAGCTCTGAACCTATCGTATTGAGCTGTGCAAGCACATCGACCATGAACTCTTTACGTTCATCTGCGGATTTTGCCCACGGCTCATACTCATTGAATGATTTGTTGATAGTTTTTATTTGCTCCCAGAGCGTTACGAGACGGGCCTGGTAGTCGAATTCAGGCAGCACATAGGAATTCAGTAGAGTAGTATGTAAGGTGTCAGTATGTAAGTTGGGAGTATGTAAGACGTCAGTATGTAAGTTGGCAGTTGTATTTGGATGTGAGCCAAGGGAAGATCCTGAAACAAGTTCAGGATGACTAGGGCTTTGGGCACTTGCCACCTCAATCCCGTCCTTGGCGGCGATGGCACAGGTGCGACTGATGAGGTTGCCCAGTTCATTTGCCAGATCGGCGGTGTACAGCTGTGTCATGCGAGTCTCACTATAGTCGCCATCGTCATGAGGAGGGATCTCTCGGCTCAGGTAGTAGCGTGTGGCGGCAATCCCATGATCTTTTACCAGCGCAAATGGATCTACGACATTGCCAAGCGTTTTGCTCATCTTTTGACCATTACTGGTGATGAATCCATTGGTAAATAGGTGTGTGGGGAGAGGTAGTCCGGCTGACTGTAGCATAGCGGGCCAGTAGATACCATGGAACTTTATGATATCTTTACCTATCGAATGACAACGTATGTCTGAGGCTTCCCAATAGGATTTGTACCTACTCTCATCCTCGCTCCCATAGCCAAGTGCCGTGATGTAGTTCGTGAGCGCATCGTACCAGACATACATACGCTGGGAGTCGTCACCAGGCACGGGTATCCCCCATCCTTTGACGCGGGTGGCAGGGCGCGATATCGAAAAGTCCTGCAACCCCTTTTTGACAAAGTTCAGAAGCTCATCTCGTCTATAACTTGGGTATATCGTGAGTTTGCCACTCTCCAGTAGATCCTCGAGAAAGGTCTGATATTTTGACAGGGCAAAAAAGTAGTTTTCCTCCTCCACTATCTCGAGCTTGCGGTTGTGATCGGGACATATGTTATCAGGGAACGCTCCATCCTCATAAAATGTCTCACATCCCACACAGTAGAGCCCTGTGTAGCTTTTTTTATAAATATCTTTTGCACTGAGGCTCCAGAGCTTTTGACAGCCGAGGGCGTGCGCGGGTGAGCTGGTTCTGATGTAGATGTCACTGGTGATCTGGTACTCACTGAGGAGTCGCTGAAATACCGACACTTTTTCATCCACAAACTCTTGGACTGATTTGCCTGCCTTTTCAGCTGACTCGACATTTTTGAGCGCATTCTCATCTGATCCTGCGGTAAAGAGGACTTCGTGACCACTTGCACGGAGGCTCCGCGCAAGGACGTCTGTTTGGACGTATCCGAGCGCATGTCCAATATGTGGGTTGCCATTTACATAGGGTATGGCGGTGGTGAGGAGGACGCGGGACTTTTTCACAGCTAGATTATACATCGCACTAGTGCTTTTTATGCCGTATGGTGGGAGCTGAAGAGCGAGCTGATTGGTGATGCTTGATCATGTAGATGAAAAATGAGCTAATAAATGCAAAGAAGCTACCACCAATGATATGTACCACACTGCCAGTTTTGAGCCCAAATACAACCTTGAGGATCCCTTGAAAAATACAGACTATGAAGGAGAGTTTGACTGCCAACTCGTTATGTTTGAAAAAGAGGAATGAGATGAGTGCAAAGACAGCGAGTTCAATGACGGGCATGACAAGTGCTACTACGTAAATGAGTATGTTTGATGCACTCGCGAGTGCGAGCATCACCGCTGCTCTTTTTTCTGGGATAGCCATCATGGAGATGGCAAAAATCAGATTGGTCGCTGTAATTACTGCATACACTCCACCTGACACGCGCCACCAATCAATGTGCCATGAGCGAGCTGGCTTTGCAATGTGATTCATGTAAGGATAACCATATCATATGTGTGGCCATAGACGCAAGCCCACCCTGAGGGTCATGGTGACATGTGACTAAATCCCAGGTACTATTGTGGCCATGACATGGCACAAGCTCAACCTATATCGGGTCGCCGCACTCGTGAGTGTAGTGGCGGTCGTAGTGGTTTTCTCGTTTGGTCTGCGAAGTGGGATAGAGGTCAAGCGGAATGTATTGACACATGCCTCACAAACAAAAGCAAAGCTGGATACAGCTCAATCTCGCTATGACATACAGACCACAGACTTATCACGTCGTCACGAAGAAGCTGTGCAATATCTGGACCGTTTCTGGGCTCCTGTTACTCCATGGATGACTCACAAGGTAGACAAAGATCTCACAACCATCGACGCACAAACACAACACGAATATGTGAAAAAACATGATTTTATTCTCTCGACTATACTCGCCAATGAGTCCAAACTCACCCGGATACTGCACGATCCTGAAGATACTGACATGACTGTATTATCAGAAGGTCGCGCATATCTTGCTACGCGAAGCGCAGACATCATCGAGCTCAATAAAATCGCAAATATAAACACCGCAACGCTTGATAGAGCGCTCCTCATCTCCAGCGAGTTGGAATCACACATGGATAGATTTCAGTCAATCATCCTCACGCAGCGCAAGAAAGAGTTTGCCGATCTGCTCGCCACCATACTCAGCGACATAGATTTGTTTCTCGCTTTTTTCAAAAAGCGCGTTGGATATGATGCGCAGATACTCGCGCTGGGCGAAGCACGCACTCAGACAGCAGGCTTTCAACAGCTGCAACCAGACCTTGAGGGACTCGCTATCATCGAAAAACAAGTAAAGACAGAGCTATACCCACTCCTTGCGAGTGCACAAAGTAGTAGAGACACCATACAGCAACAAGAGCAAGCAGAGTATCAACGCAAGCTCATCGAGCTGGCAAAAGCCCAGACTTTTATACCTGAAGCTCCAGTCAAGGAAGGCAAGGTCATATTCGTTAGTCTCGCTACGCAACGATTGTATGCGTATGAAAATGGCACCTCACTTTTTTCATATCCTGTACCTGTGACTACCGGAAAAAGCAATCATGCCACCGTCACCGGTGAGTTTGAGATTTTTCAAAAAAGCACTGACTTTACCATGAAGTCTCCATTCCCAGATGAACCCTACACACTTTTTGTCAAATATTGGATGCCGTTTTATAGCGGATATGGGCTCCACGATGCGCCGTGGAGGGGGACGTTTGGTGGTCAAGAATTTACTCAAAATGGCACCCACGGTTGTGTAAATATGCGAGAGGTTGAGGTCGCGCGGCTTTTTGAATGGGCACCAGTGGGGACGAAGGTAATTGTGCAATGAAATCAGCAGATGAGGCAGGATGTAGGGTAAATTCAAAAAGTAAAATTCAAAAGTCAAAATTATGTATTTAGGACCTTGGTTATTATTTTGCAATTGATCCTACGCATCAATTGCTTCAAACGCAGCTGCAGAAATTAGAATTTGAATTGATACTAATTGCAGATTGTAAATTGCAGATTGCAGATTTGCCCTACACCTCCTCCCCTATCTTCTTGGCGATCAGGAGGATGAGCTCCTTCACTCCCCCACCATCTTTGGCGCTCACGTAAACGGGATCGTAGCGTTTCGTCATGGCTTGGAGCTGCTCCACGGGAATGGCTGCGGGCAGATCGATCTTGTTCATCACCGTGATTTGAGGGATATGGAGCGCATCCAGATCGGCGAGCGTCTCATGCACCACCTGCATCTTGAGCTCGATCTCAGGATCTGAGGCATCGATCACATGTACTATGAGGTCGGCGTGGATGGTCTCCATGAGCGTGGAGCGAAATGCTTGGATGAGGTTTGGAGGGAGGTTGTTGATGAATCCGATCGTGTCTGAGACGAGGATCTCTGGCGCCGGATGCTCATGATCATAGCTGAATACGCGCAGCTTCCCGAGCGCACTGTCGAGAGTGGCAAAGAGAGCATCCTTCTCCAGCTTTTTTTTGCCGGTCACGGCATTGAATAGGCTCGACTTGCCTGCATTCGTATATCCCACGATCGCAACTGTCTTGATCCCGAGCTCCTTGCGACGCTGCATGCGCAGGTACCGATCATCAGCGAGCTTCTTCAGCTTTTCCTCGGTCTCTCTGACCTCCTCGCGCCAGTGACGCTTCATGCGCTCAGTATTCGTCTCGCCTAACCCCTTTGCTCCGATTCCCGCACCCTGGCGTGAGAGCACAAGGCCCATTCCGTAGATGCGTGGGCCCATGTGGCGCATCGCCGCGAGCTCGATCTGCAGGCGAGCCTCTGACGTACGCGCATGCTTTTTGAAAATATGAATGATGAGATCTACACGATCCCATACCTCAATATCAAAATTTGCCTTTTGGAGGATGAGCTTGAGCTCGTGTATCTGCCCAGGCTTGACGATGTCGTTGATGACAACGTACTTGAGTCCTGTTTTTTTGATCAAGTCAAATACCTCTTGGACTTTGCCAGAGCCAATATAGGTGGTCGGGTTTGGCTGCATGCGCTGTTGAACTACCGTGATGGTCGGGCGGTCGTGTCCCGCGTAGGTGTCGATGAGGAGCTTCGTCTCGTTTTGACGCCTGAGGACCTCCCCTGCCGAAAGGCGGGGTGTCGCGACGTCGAGGATGAGAAATGGGGAGGCTGTCATGGAGGTATTATAGCCGACAGCGCATAACAATAGTCTGCTTGCAGACAGCGCATATATTCAGTACGATGAAGCTGATGAAAAAACATCTCTTTTTTATTTGGTCTCTGGTAGCAGTACTTGGGATGACCTTGAGTATTTTCAAATCAACACGTCATGCTCCACAACTAACACACGAGACTCTGATCCAAAATGAAAGTGAATTACGTTTGGTTGCAGGTGCAACCTCACCTGCACCCACAGTACCACCGCGTGCCCCAGGCGAGGGAGGGGTAAAAAATATTTATGGTCAAGAATGGATAAATAACGCTGATGGGTCGCAAACAGTGATCGGGCCGTGCGGAACTGCAGCATGTACCGGTGTATGGAAGGATGGTGGATGGGATCCAAATTATAACAAGCCGGGCGCAGTGACTCCTGTTCCAATAAAAAAATCTAGCAGCAGCACTCCAGCATCTACTGCCAAAACGACCACCCCAACCCCCACTCCCATCCCTCGGGCATTGCGAGAGATATTTGGACCAAACGTCGAGGTGCGAGCTAAAGCATGTAAGTCAGCCACGTCGTGTGTGGACGTGAAGCTCAGCTATGATGATAAAACTGGCCTTGTGGTAAAGACTGAGAATGCAGGACCTGCAGATCTCAAAGATGTGGTCTATATTGAGTTCATATTTGAAACAAAGACATATCGTGTCCTCGTATCAGGAGGCAAACCTGCAAGTGCTGCTGGTCAACAGCCTGCTGCTGCAGCTCATTAGATTGAAATTATTTTATAGAGGTGACAACACAGTGATCTCTCCTCCATCCTCTCCGGTAGCAGTACTAGATCCATATTGGACTGCAGGGGGGAGCACAATCTCCTCAACGACTCCATCATTTTTATAAAACACGCTCGCGCTCACCTCGGTAAAACCGTTACTCCTGAGGAGCGCTTTCTGCTCACCGACACTGCTATTTGCGACAAAATCAACAGCTCGTGGTGCCAGTGTTGGAGCAGGAGTGGGGGAAATCTGTAGAACAGTATGTAAGACGTCAGTAGGTAAGATCGGAGTTTGATTTTGAGCATTGGTTTCCTTCACAGGCAATTCAGCCTTTGGCAGTTGAGATTGAGTTTGGGCTTGTGGTGCTGAAGGTCTCGCAAATAGTGAGGCGATATATTGGGTGTCGACAGGAGGAATTTCTGGATGGGTAAATCTCTCTACTGCTGCCATATTCACCGTCGGGGAGTGAGCTATAAAAAAAGTATTATCGATCTGATTACTCAGCAGAAGACTCACCCCGATAATGGAGAGGATTTTGAGTTTGCGGTACAGACTGGGAAACATCGGATCATCTTACACTAAAACCTCAGGTGAGTACAAGCGCTCGAGCAATCAAGGAGCTTTGTAATATTTTTTCCCCTTCACATTTGCAGGAAGGTACTCCTGAGTGACTGTGTTCCCTTTCTCTTCCTCTTTCCACGGATAGCGGATGTGACCATCGCCATACCCTTCAGCTTTGACTACTTTGTTCACCGCATTGCGCAGGTGGAGTGGGATGGGATCCCAGGGCAGGTTTTGCACGTCAGAGAGCGCGAGACTGATACCATCGTAGCTCGCCGTCGATTTTTTGGCGGTGGCGAGATAGGTCGCGCACTGAGCGAGGATGATCCGGGCCTCAGGCATGCCAATGAGAGCGACCGCCTGCATACATGATGTAGCGACCACGAGTGCCGTAGGCTGGGCATTCCCCACGTCTTCGCTCGCAAATATGACCATGCGCCGTGCGATAAAAACAGGGTCCTCTCCACTCTCTATCATACGGGCCAGGTAGTGCAACGAGGCCTCAGCAGAGCCCCCGCGCATGCTTTTGATAAATGCAGATATCGTGTCATAGTGCTCCTCTCCTCCTTTGTCATAGCGGGAAGTCTTGGACTGGAGGACTGACTGGAGGTGAGCCAGGGTGAGCTTTTTCTGACCTGATGCGGCGAGTTCGATGGCGCTGATGATCTTGCGCGCGTCTCCGCTGCCATAGGAGATGAGAAAGTCCACGACTTCCTTTGGCGGTTTTGCGAGTCCGAGATGCTCACCTGCCTTGGTGATGATCCGCTGTATGTCTGCGGCAGTATGTGGCTGGAGATGGTAGACCTGACACCGAGAGACGAGCGCTGGTATGACGCTAAACCCCGGATTTTCGGTCGTCGCACCAAACAGGGTAAGTATTCCTTGCTCTACCGCACCCAAGAGTGCGTCTTGCTGGAGTTTGTTAAACCGATGGATCTCATCTATAAATAGGATGGTATGAGTCGGCTCGGTGGGGAGCTCAGCGCGCCTGCGTTTGGCGGACTGGATGATCGCTTTGATATCACTCGTGCCACTTTCGACTGCAGATATGGAGACAAATACCGCATCGAGTGCGGTGGCGATGAGCTGTGCGAGTGTGGTCTTGCCACATCCTGGTGGCCCCCAAAATAGGAGCGATGGCACGCTCCCCTCCTCTACCATGCGAGTGATGGGCCTCCCAGTGCCCACGAGATGTGATTGACCTATATAGTCAGCCAACTGGGTGGGCCTGAGGATATGTGCGAGCGGGACGTGGGACATGGAGGAAGTATAAGGCAAAGCCGGGAAGCTGCAAGCAGCGAGCTACTGAGCTATAAGTCAATACAGTGACGAGTGCTAAACTGTCATCTTGAGCGTGAGCGAAAGATCACACATCTCTCCCCCTCCCTATTCCGCAGTCGCAGGTTCCCCTGTAGTCGTTTGATCGTGATCCAATCTACAAAAGTAGAAATAGATTATGAGAGGTAGTTACATTGTGATGAAGGAGCGCACATAAGCCGCGATTGTCCTAAAGTCACTCATGGCACTGTGTTATACTGATGTTGCACTTACAATTTCTTTACGAATATGGCCGTGATACACACCTCTTTTGAGTATAAAGTCAGAGTATTTCTAGCGGAAAATTATGATTACACGATGCTTAATGATGTGTTTTATAAAGACATTCAAGATGAATTGAACAAAATGGGAAAAGAAGGTTGGGAACTCGTAAGCTTCCTAGTACTTACAGAGGTTAATGCGCTCCCTGAAGGATATGTCTGCACACTAAAGCGAGCCTTAAATTGAATGAGGACAAGGTTAAGAATTCACTTCTTTGCGAAGTAGTCGTAGACATCGCGGGAGATGTTTGACATATGCTTTTCGGCTTGGATCGTATTCACTGTCTCGCTCATCACCACGATGATGTAGTCTCCTCCCTCTCCATATACGATACCGGCGTCATGAGTCACAGGGCCGAGGGTACCTGTTTTGTGTGCGATGCGGATATCCTTTGGGACATATTTGGGTATCGCGTAGTTTAGATTTTGGTCTTCGAGGAGGGCGAGCATCTCGTTTGTATATCTGGCTTCGTTGAGCTTGTCCCCATAGAGCTTTTCAAAAAACGTCGCCATATTTGCGGCGGTAGTCACGGTGGGCTGGTTGAAGGAAGATTTGGTCATGTCATGTTTTTTGAGGAATGAGTTGATTTTATCGAGACCAACTCGTTTGGAGAGGAGGAGGGCTGCGTAGTTGTGTGAGTTGGTGATCATCTCAGACAGTGCCTGCTCAACAGTAAAAGAGATGGTACCTGTTTGCATATCAGCTTCTTCTGGTGCAATACCAAAGTACTTTTTGATCGCTTCTACATCGCTGGAAAGTACCTCAGTTTTTTTGAGTGTGCCCACTTTGATTTGATCGTATACGACTGCCATCACCCAGAGTTTGTAGAGGCTCGCGGAGCGAAACACCCGTGAACCTTCACGTGAGTAGGTCTCTCCAGTGGTCAGGTTTTTGACTACTAGTGCATAGTCCCCCGTTGAGTTTTCGAGCTCTTTTTCTATCAGCTTTTCAAGGCTGGCGCTGGCAGTCGCGTGGACTTTTTTCAAATGGGCCGACGACGTGGTGGTATTGTCTGTTTTGACTGGAGTGGGAGTGGGGAGCTGGACTCCCGCATAGGCGATTGGCGTGCTTTGGGGTAGGTATGGAAGTGCAGCGAATGCTCCAATAGCGATATTTAACAGAAGTGAAAATGCCGCAATGATTTTAAAAAGACGACTCCCGTCTTTTTCGATACGGAGCTGGAGCGGTGTGTAATGCATTGGTGTGATAGAAAAAAGCACACAGAATCGTGCGTTGATTCACTATACCATGCGCACAATGGTCAGTGTGAGGGAAGTCGGAAACTCAAGTAAACAGTCAACAGTCGTGAGTCGGCTGATTATAAAGTCTATAAAGTCCATAAAGTCAGAAAGGTAGATGAAAGCTAAAAGTGACGACATGTGAGAAAGAGTGCTACTCATATGAAATTCCCGCAATTCGATTCGCCCTTGACTCCACCTCGTTTCCTAATGAGGGGATGGGGGTGTAGAAATATGTCACACCTGGATCCCAGGTCCTACCTCTTCGGTGGACTAGCAAGCCAAGGATTGTACAAGTCAATACTATCTGTGACAGGGTTCTCTGTATGTCACCTGTAATAGTTAATAACATCGGTGACAGAATCGGTGTTCGTCAAGTCAGTCATCCCTCCTCTGGATGTAGTCCGATGGACGAAGTACGGGCGTAGCTCTACGAGCGGTCCCTGATCCCGCTGTGGCGGGAGAAGGATCTCGTGAGCTGGGGTTGTGAGATTCTTCACTTCGTTCAGAATGACCTGATTAAAACCGTCATCGAATTCGTTGTCTAGTATAGGGATGACAGAAAGGGAGGGGGGCAAGAATGGGCCCGAATTATGGGAACTTCATATCATTCCTTACTTTGATTTTTACTTTTTGAATTTGTACTATCCTCCCCCACTTTGTGAGTGGGTGTAGCAGTCGGTGCATATTTCTTCCGTAGCTTCGCAGTGCTGGACGCTTCGGTGAGCCCTGCATATCTCTCTTGGAGATATTCATGTACGATGCTCCACTTAGTGTCATCGTACTGTGGTGCGAGGATGTACTGACCTTGGGGTCCTCTCCCCTCATCAAGCACATTCTCGAGCGTGAGCGCGACTGACTCGATCGTATAGTCCTTTTTTCTCAAGTATTCCTTCAAAAGTCCGGGGGTATCGGTCAATGCAAAGTCGGTATCTATGTATTGGCTGATAGAGGTCGCAACGCGAACGAGTGACGGAAATGAGTTGATGCTCAGGGCCTTTGACTTAATGGCTTCCAGTACTTGTTTTTGGTGTTGGCTCCGATAGAAGTCTCCTCCTTCGGTGTCTGATTTGCGCGAGCGCGCGTACTTCAGCGCGCTCGCGCCATCAAGATTCTGGGTACCTGCCGAGAGCTCGAGCTTTTCATAGCGACACGGAAACTCCTGCTCCAGGAGGCGTCCTGAAAGGGTCGCCACGAGGTCTTTGATCTCTTCCTCTTTGTGATCGCAGAGCTCCTTTTCTTTGCCATCTATCGGATACCACTCATCCACAAAGGGCCTGTCACGCGTGATGCTGATGCCACCAAGTTGGTCGACGAGCGATGTAAAGGTTTGAAAGCTCACCGCCACTACATGATCGATGGGCTCGCCGATGACCTGGGACAGTGCATATTTTGCGAGCGCTCCTCCACCGCCGTTTTTGTACTGATACTCAGATTTTTTTTGTGGATAGGTCGTGTCGTCGAGTCCATATGCATAGGCTGCGTTGATTTTTTGTGACACTGGTGCACCATTTTTCCCCAGTGGCAGCGGGATCCAGATATCCCGAGGCACTGACACGAGTGAGATCTGCTGCGCACGGTCATCGATGTGAGCGATGATCATCGAGTCAGTCAAAGCCCCGCCCTCATGCGACCCTCCCCCATATCCAAGGAGAGCAACGTTGTGATAGTACGGTGTGGGCGTGGGTGTTGGGGGCTTGGTGAGGCCGATGGTGTTGGAAAGCGGTGCATGTGGATATACAAACCACCCCCCGATCATCAGGATGCAAAATATCACAAATGCAATGGCACGGAGCTTGGCACTTCCCATGTATTCAGGCAGTATACCAAGGCTTCGCAGAGGAAATCTGGAGAAAATTTACGCGGCACAAAATAGTACATAGTCCTCTACAACAGTTCTCCTTTTACAATCAATATTTCTACAGAGAAGAACTATTCATATTTGTTCACTCCTCTACTCTTCTACTTCTCTACTTATCTAATTACCCACTTACATACTTACCTACTTACACATTTACATACTCAACATCTGCATTCCTGACCTTGTCCTATCTCATCACTTGATACTCTCCACGCACTCCTATCTCGCTCATAGTCCATGGGTCTTGATGATAGTCTGTGAGGCGGACCCAGCAGGGCTTGACTCGATACAGCACCTGTGTTTCAGTACTCACATATTTTGCAGCGGTGGGAACGAGGGCATAGTGGCGCTCGGCCACTTGAGCGAGATCTTTTTGTTTGACCTGCGTGGCGATGCCTTCATATTGCAGTGTGGCACCTTTGTCTGATCCGATGGCAAGTGCAACTTTTGCTTTTTTACCTATGTTCACTACCTTTTGTGTATGTTGGTAGGTGGCAAAGATGAGCTCGAGCTGTCCATCGAGCGAGTAGCCGACGACTGCACACTCAGGGCTTTTTTTCTTTCCGCAGGTCGCGAGGACTGCGAGGTGGTGATTACCCAAAAAATTTGAAATACGCGAGAGTGTATTTGGATCGAAGTTGTGTCCGATCATAGATCGATAAAAAACTTCTAATACTGCCCCATCGTAACATATCCTACATGGATACCCCGTGATATGTATCACTATACAAACACACCATTGTGTTGCACAATGATATACATGAGTACGTATCTGTTTGAGGTCCAGGCATGGGAGAAGCCTATTTTTGAAAAAGCGATCCCTGGATGCATCTGTCTTGAGGAACCTTTTGCGCCAGGCACTGAGGGGAGATATCCGGATGCAATACACATATCTACCTTTATCTACTCACAACTGCCCCAGCGATCTCTAGATCTGTTGCCACAACTCAGGCTCATCACGACGCGCTCCACAGGATATGACCATATTGACGTGAATCATGCAAAGGCAAAAGGTATCCAAGTGTCAAATGTCCCCGAGTATGGATCAAACACGGTAGCTGAGCATACCTTTGCGCTCATCCTCGCTTTGACTCGACGAGTATTTGCTTCTATCCTCCAAGTAAAAAACCCAGACTTCACGCATACCAATCTCACGGGTGTAGATATCTTTGGCAAAACTATTGGAGTGATCGGATTGGGGAAAATAGGGCTGCGCGTCGTACAGATCGCACGGGGATTTGGCATGCGGGTCCTCGTCTACAACCGCACCCAAAAGGAAGATCTTGCGGCGATACATGGGTTTACCTACTCCTCGCTCGACAATTTGCTTGCTGCTTCAGATATCGTAACACTCCATCTTTCGCTGAATGCAGAGACTCACCATCTCATACACACCGACAATATCCACAAGATGAAAAAGGGAGCCTATCTCATAAATACCGCTCGGGGTGGGCTCGTCGATACGGAATCTCTCGTGTGGGCCCTCCAGCAGGATATCCTCGCAGGTGTGGGACTCGACGTGCTTGAGGAGGAAAAGGAGCTGGTGGACGAGATCGCGATCCTCTCGCCTGCCTATACAAAAGATCATAATCTCCAAAATATGGTGTACAACCATATGCTCCTCCATCATCCTCGTGTCCTCATCACTCCACATAATGCGTTTAACAGCCAAGAGGCATTGAACCGAATCGTGGACACGACCATCGCGACTATCACTGCTTTCCTAGTAGGAAAACAGGTAAATGTGGTAGGATAGACCTCTATGTACGAGTCTGAGTCTATTGCAGTACTGTTTGCAGCGCAGCCAGTCAAAACGATTTCCGCGGGCGTCACTTTGATACAACCCGATCAGAAGTCGGTCCATGCATATCTACTGGAAACAGGTGTGGTTAAAATACTTTCTTTTTCATCAGAAGGCGAGTCAGTGTTGATACATCTCCTCCAACCAGGGAGTACTTTTCCCCTACTCAGCATGTCTCCCACTCCCTCAAACCGCTTTTGGTTTCAGTCAATGACTCCTATCACGGTCAAGCAAATCAAGTATGCGCAATTCGTACAGTTGATCCAAAAAGACCCCCAGCTGCTCCTCGCGCAGTATCACAAGATGTTGCAAGCTGCTGAGGGTTTGGCCTATCGGGTTGAGTCGCTTATCACACAAGATGTTCATGCACGGCTGTGGAGTGCGCTCGAGTATCTGCAAAAGCATTTTGGAGTGGCTGTCTCACCTGGTGTCACACGAATCGATCTCCATGTCACTCATCAGGATCTCGCGTCCTTCATCGGCTCCAGTCGTGAGACGGTGAGTCGCGAATGGGAACGGCTCAAAACAGCAGGTAAGGTGGATCTGGTGGAGGGGAAGATAGTTATAAGATAATTGCTATCTTCTTGGATTAATATGTCTCCTAGAGTGCTCGTATATAGTTCCACAAGGATTAAATTTTCGTCGAGTATCGTAGGCATATAGATCAATACACCAGTCTCGCCTGCCTTTGACACAGTGATCATACAGTCGTCTTGAAACACCCTCGGCCACATGAGTGTTCATAGCCTGAGCCAAAAAGTCACTGACTTCCTTATTGTCAGGATTAGATACTTTATCTGAAAGTGCACATAGCTCAACCCCAAAGTCTTCTCTGATTACATCAGAGCTATTTTGACCAACTAGAAGAGTCATATCATGGTCATACAGACCGTTGAACCCAGGGAAATAATGAGACCTTTGTTTCCCTCCACGCTCTCTATGGAATGACTTGCATGCTTGCTTACTACTTTTTACCTGTAAACCTACTGATCCTCTCCCCACCTGAGGACGTAGCTCGTCACTAATATAGAGCAATCCATCAACTCCAAGGCTATCAAGGGTGCCATTCTGACGACTCAAGCGATAGCCCTGTAATGCAGGGAAAGGATCTTGACTATTGTCCATGCAAAACAATGCATTAAGCACATTTTGTACCGATTCATTTCCACGCACGGCTGAGAAGTGTGTATCTGGGCAGTAAAACGGCGATTCAGGTAGCAGAGTTTTTTTATAAAATAGTTAAGCGGACTATCCCATTCTTTTCAACTAATAGAATGTACTGGCTTCATAGTCAACATTTGTGTGCTTTTCACCCACACCGCGAGCATGACCAGCTGACACATCACACATACTGGGCACAGGACATGAAGCTGCACGATCTCGATGAACATGAGCCTGAGGCAAAAAAGCATGCCAAAGGTGGCGGTACCCCAGATCACTCTCCTCCACTGCTGATAACTCGCGATCAGCATGATGATAAACCCAGCGAGTCCATAGAGCGGTGTACGGATGCCAAGGGTGAAGGCAACGGGACCCTTGATCACCGCATCGCAGTTCACGGTCGCGTTGATATTGCAGGGCTGAAATGTCGTAGGTGCGAGTTGTTCCGAGAGCAAGTAGACCGCGAGTACTATGCCAAAAAGTGAGAGATATCTGATGTGATGAAACAGTTTATTGACCTTGAGCGTATACATATTTTTGATGATACTGGAATAAAACCATATCCGCATGTGATATGGATCACTTATTGTATTTTGCCCCACATTTGTCCTGGAGGTGGTTGATTTTTCTTTTTTTGTGTGGTGAGATGTATCCCTATCACAGTTCCAAATCCAACGAGGATGCCTACCCATGGAAGCCAAGGATATCGCTCGGTAAATCTGCTCTCTTGCCCATCACATGCGTCTCCAAGCTTGTCCCCATCGGTGTCTTTTTGATCGGGGTTATATTTGTCAATACAGTTATCGTAGGGGTTCATCACTCCATCCAAATCATGATCATCACAGGCATCTCCTTTGCCATTCCCGTTTATATCTTCTTGAGTTGGGTTTGAGATAGATATACAGTTGTCTCGAGAGTTTGGGATACCATCTCCGTCTTGATCAGCAGTCACAAAGTGAGGATTTGCAGTGAGCTTCAAAGGATGAGCATCATACCGCGGGTCCCGCGCAAAAGTGATATTTGAATCGTACGAATAGACACGATCCGAAGGTGATTCATGATCTATATAGAACCCGTATGTGTGACCTGGTTCAGCTGCAAATGCGCCAAAGTATTCACTGCTGTTGAGCTCGCGAGTGGTGACTGGCTCAAGCTCCATGATCTGGAGCGGCTCAGTGTGAGCTATCTCAATACGCCAATCAGACGATGAGAACAGTGGAACCTCAAAGGAACCAAAAGGAGACTCATAGTGGTGATCTACCAGTGCATACTTTTGTTCTCCTTTCACGTCATAGAGTACCGTGACCTGCACATCAAATGGCTCCTTTGCCACAAAGAGAAACGAGCGGACAGTCTGTGGCTCCTCATAGTGGTAGGTAAAGGTGGTGACAACGCGACTCCTATCGGTCTTTTCGATAGATATGTATGTGTCAGCAAAATGATCTCCGAGCCATTTTAACTTGGTCGTGTCAATAGGTGCCGAACTCGAAATGGTATATGAAGGCCTTGGAGTATGCTGTGTCTCTGATAATAGGTTGAATCTCGCTAGCTTTTCGTCAGTTTCATCGACGATGATCCAAGGGGCATGTTGATCTATCAGGCTGCTATACACTCGCACAATTGCTGAAGTGGGAGGTAGGCTTGGCAATGTGATGGGACTGTATTGCCGAAACGGCTTTGTAACCGCGTACACATCCGCCTCAACTTGCGCACGTGCCGTGCCGGCACACAACGTGATGGCGGCACTGCTGATCAGCAAGAGAACTGCTTTATACTTGAGTTTCATCCTTGGACAGCTTGACTGATAACATGAGTATGATGCCTATGGCTATAAAGGTGACGATACGGAGACCGATTTGCATCTCCCACACCTCGACGAGGAGTAGTCTGGAGATCACATACCCAAGGAGCAACATGCCAAATCCCTTGCGTCCATACCACTTCTTTTCAGTATGAAATGAGATGTACAAGATCAGACCAGTGACCGCAAATCCGATCAGGGTGAGTACGTGAGCTACAGCCACGTCATACACGAGTACCTTCATAACAAATGTGGTGCTAAATGCGATGCAGATCGCACCTGCCATAGCAGTTAGTCCAGAGAGTGTTTGCGTGGACTCATCCTCCATATGTGACATGCGGATCAGATAGATAGAAGGGACAAACAATGTGCTTATCACGACCACCTGTGTGGCATATAGTTTGAAACTAGGAGTACTGAGGAGCAAAGGAGCATTGAGCAGAGCCATATATGCCAGTATTCCAAACAACCCAAAGACCAGCAAATTTACTGTATTTTTACGTAGCTGTTTGCTGTAGATGAGTAGCGCAACTGACTCAACAGCGAGCACGATCTGCAACGTGTCTCCCTCAAACTGGAGTCCTGTAGCGATGAGCAGAAGCGATATGGCGGTGAGCGGATATAGGAGTGTCCCCTGGCTCACTTCAAAGCTCTGTATCACTATATGCGCGGTGACAAAGAAGGTGAGTGATACAACCACGAGTATGAGCGATTTCCACTCGCTCGGAAACAAAGTCATGGTCCAACATAAGCTATAGATACCACAAAGTACGGATATGTATACATCTTTTTTACTGACCTGTTTTTCAACCACCTGTGATATGAGCGACACTCCCCAGAAGAGCATGGTAAATACGATCGCAAAGAACTTGAGCACCGATATATCTTGCATGTATGTTGAGGTCTGCAAGCTGGTGCCTCGGAGCACATAGGCATCAAGCTGAGACCAGTTTGAGGCAGAGATGAAAAGAGGTATTGTATAGAGCAGAACCATGGCAAAACATCCCGCGACGATATCTCCCCATCCTTTGATTTTCGCGAGCCAGATATAGCTGATGGTGATGACGAGTATATATGAGAGCAACATCAGATCATCACGACTCGACGAGTTGGTGATAAGTGGTGCGCACCCCGCAATGAGCAAGCTGAGCCAGGCCATCGTCATGCGGTTGTACCTATGACTCAGTACAGCCACCGTACTACTCACGAGCACATACATCCCTAATGTACTTAGTGACGAGTACATGTCATATATGACGCGGCCACTGTAAATACTGAGTAAAAGAACCGCAGCTCCAAGGACGACTATGATCTCGCCGCGATTGGTCGATCGGGGGAGCAAATAGGAACCAAACGCAAAAATAGCAGTTCCAACCAATACCCCAAGGGTTATGCGCCCCGTAGGCCCGATCCAGTTGTTCAAAAATGCATACGAGACAAACCATAAGATGCCCATCAGCACAAACAGGGCTCCTACTTTGAGAGCCCAATCAACACGGAACCAATTCACAATCTGAGGGAGCATATCTTCAAAGACATCTTGGTTGAGTACTGAAGTTGGTTGACTTTGGCTTGGAGCGGCCTCGGTCAATGGAGCAGTTTGAACAGGCGGGCTCGTTTGCACATAGGTAGGAGGAGGTTCTGGAGGTATGTATTGAGGTGGTTGTGGGACTCCTTTTTTCTCGAGTTTTTGTACCCGACTCAGGACGTAGAGTATCAATAAAAAGTTTATGATCTCAAACATGGGTTCATACTACAGCATAGGGAGTTGCCAAGTCAATCCCTCTTAGGCAGAGCTCAGCACCTGATCTTCGGGCAGGCGGAAGAGTGGCTCGCCGAGTCGCTTTTGGTCGAGATAGTGTGCGATAAATCCCGCAGTCCGCGCAAATACAAAAAACGAGTTGAAAAACTCCGCCTCGATGAGCCCGCCAAGTTCCTCATGAGAGACACCCTCTTCATGGGCCAAGATATCGAGCATCACTGCTCCGATCGTCCCGTCGACGTTTAGTATCAGGTTGGGCTTTTTTTGTACCGTCACGCTCTCGATACTGCGCGCGACGTCTAGATGAGGATGCGAGGAGAGCTTCAGTGCGAAGTCAGCGATGAGCTGGACGCGTGGGTCGGGTTTGTCCACGCGGTAGGATTTGTGTCCGATGCCGGCGATGATCTGCTTTTTTCCCGCATACTCCTCTACTACCGCGTGGGCTGATTGGCCCAGATGTGTGTGCCAGATGCGTGCGGCATCATTGGTTGCGCCGCCAAATCGGGGACCTATCGTGAGCAGACCCGCAGCGACTGAGGAGACCATATCGCGCCCTGCACGGGCGGTGATCATGGTATTCACTGCACCAGAGACATAGGGCCCATGATCGACACAAAGCTTCAGGATGGTGTCTATACAGTCGCGGGTGAGCTGGCTTTGGAGCGGACGGCCCAAGAAAAGCGAGCCGACGATGTCGGCGAGCGTGGTGCTCGTCACCCAGTCAAGGAGCGGCTTGTCCAGCAGGTGCGGAACTCCTCCCTTCTCCTGCGAGATCGTGGAGGTGAACAAAGTGGGTTTACGGGTGGCGATGTCTGAGAGGGGGCGACGCATAGGGAAATTAGCTTAAAACGTATAACGTATAGTGTATAACGAAAATCAAAAGCAAATTTAAATTGGAATTTGAAACTTATTTGGTATTTGTGAACTTTGAACTTGGAATTTACTCTCAATTCTTCATTGCCTTCAGTCTCTCCCCTACTTCACTGAATGTCTGTGTCGTGATGATCCCGGCCTCGCGCATCGCGGCGCGCTTTGCGCTCGCCTTTTCCTTTTCCATATGTGCTTTGGCCTTTGCATGGCCAAACTGCGGACTCTCGGGGAATATCTCCCCTACCGTGCCGGCGATATGGGCCACTATTTTTTTCGTAATCTTTTTTTGTTTTACCAGCTCGATGAGCTCGTACTCGTCAGAGCCGCCAAGCTCTCCATAGTACACGATGGTTTTCGTGTCTGGATCATCCTCGGCGAGGAGGAATGCATCCATCGGTGTGTAGATGGGCCAGCGATCTCCGCCATAGGACAGCGCAAATGACACCTTTCTCCCGCTCTGATACACGAGCGAGATGAGCTCACCAGTCATGCCTCCTGAGGCCGAGATGACAGCAGTGTCTCCACCCTCTGTGATATCTATCGACTCCCAGAGTGTCGGATCCACTCCCGCGATCGGGCCCAGCTTTAGCACACCGGGTATGAGCAGTCCTACAGTAGCGGGCCCGATGATGAGGGCGCCTTTTGCATTCACGTCCTCACTCAGTGTGAGAGACTGCCTCTCGGGTACCCCTTCGGCAAACACTACTCCACCTTGCAGCGAAGGGAACAGATGGAGTGCGTGCTCGACTTCGGCGACAGCACGCCGCGCGGACAGCACATTTACGATCCACTCGATCAGAGTTTCTGGATGAGCCTTCACAAAGCCCTGTTGGTTGACATAGGTGGGGAGCATCATCTCTCGGGCACCCCAAAATACTTTTACAAATCCTCGCTTGCCATTTATGATCCCCACGATATCTGTCGCCTTTTTGCCACTCAGGTAGTCAAAGTCGAGCATCGACTGTATGACCGGCATGTGCACGCCGATGAGGAGTGTCGGATGACTCTTTTTATCACGGGTTTGAGAGATGAGGTGGGTGTTCATAGCGAAAGATGGGATATGGCGTCGCGCACGATGTCAGTGAGTGGGTAGGTGTGGTCATGTATCTCGTGGAGTATGCCACTGTTCCCCAAAAATTTTTCAATATGGGCCAAACCCTTTTTTTGATATGGTCCTCCTCGTCGTATCAATACTTTTATATGAGTATCGTTCAACTTCTGTGTCTCTGGTCGTAGCCCATCGATCACTCCGAGGAGGGTCTGGTATATATCAGTAAAGTTTGCCACACCACCTGCGATGATGAGTGCTTTGCGGGGTGCTTTGGACTGCAGCATAGCCTCGACTACAGTTTTGGTATATGCTGCCACGTCTTCACGACTCGGATTGCCACTGTATTCACCGTAGTTGGCGAGCTCCGCGCCGTATCCCATGTCTGCGGCTTCGTCAGCGAGGACGATACTCGCGCCACCACCAGACAGGAGCATCCAGAGAGAACCATCGGGGTTAAGCATTGTGAGCTTGAGCGAAGCGGGGGTGTTGGCCTGGAGCTTTGCTACCACTGCCTCAGCAGGGTGTCGTGCCTGCGGTATGATGAGTCCGTCGTGCGTGAGTGAGTCAGTGCGACAGATCGTGCTCACATCGTCGACGAGTACGGCGCCATCGAGGATATGGATCGTCCCGTCAGGCTGGATGACGAGAGGGTTGATCTCGAGAAACGCCCAGTCGTACTGATTCATCACCTCAGTAAGCTGAGAGAGCAAAGAAGATTGCTGAGAGAGCAAAGCTGAGAGCTGAGAGTTTGATATTCTAGAATTGGCATTATTTGCAGATTGTGAATTGTAAATTGGAAATTTAAGCGTGAGCTTTGTCATCTCCCCCCACCTCTCCTCTACCTCGATCCCTCCATGGGGCGAATATAGCAGTTGAAACCCACCGCGTACGCGTTCGAGGGAGAGGTAGTGCTCATTTTTGGCATCGTGAGGTATCAGTGCCTCGGCCAGAAAAGATGAATATGCAGGTGTCGCATGTACGAATGCTACTAGTTCCGCAGGTGTAACGCCGACTTTGAGGAGTCCCCGCTTCCCCCGCTGCTTGATGCCTTGGTCGACCTTCACGACGAGCTTTGGGTCTGGGCCAAAATGTGCTGTGATCGCCTCCGCGGACGTTTGTGCGCTGACTCTCATGCCCTTCCAGTCAGTCAGGAGCCCTTCCTTTTGCAGGATGGATTTTGCCGCATATTCAGAGAGCTTTACTCGGGCCATAGGCACATTATAGAGCAAAGAGCAAAGCTAAGAGCTGAGAGTGGAAAAAAGCAACACGCAAATAAGGACAAAGGAGAGGAGCTGTGAGCATTACGCTACGGCACTAAACGAGGCTTTTGCTCATGATCACCTCATCCATATACTCACCCCGATAAAGGATGACGCCGGGTACACGACCGTACTCAGTGAAGCCAAGTTTTTTGTAGAGCGCGATGGCACGCGTGTTGGCTCCGTATGCGGTGAGCACGATCATGCGCAGATCTGGGATATGACTTTGAGCAAGCTTTATGGTGTATGTGATCAATTCCTCCCCTATCCCCTGTCCGCGCCACTTGGCAGCCAGTCCGATACCGAGACGCCCGACATGACGCGTGCGCTTTTTCCCATAAAAGCTCCGCTCTATATCAGCAGTCCCCACGAGTTCGGTGTCGACGTATGCGACTACCTTCACACTGTCGCCTGTTGCATGAGCTTTGAGATATGCATCGTATATGCAGTTTCTTCTGCGAGTGTCTGCTGCTCGCCCGAAAAAGTAATGAAGGTATCTTCGAGTGACAATGCATTGATCAGGGCGAGGTTGTTCTCCACATCGGCAGCTGTCGCGAGTCTGAGCGTGACAGTGGCGCCTGATCGAGTGGTAAAGGTGTGCATGAGGGAAGTATAGTTGATAGCTGAAAACGTATAGTGGAGAACGTATGGCGTATAACGAGGAGCAAAATGTGTGTTGAAAGGATGCACACTGTCTACGCACATCCTATTTTCTCCTCTTTTTTGAGGGGGGCTGTAGCGCTTGAGCTACGACTCCCACCATGAAGAGAAGGATAGGCAACAGGCAACAGGTGCCTATTGCCAAAACGGCGAGGGAATTCACCGTTTGGATAAATGAATCTATGGGATTCATTTTTCTCCTTATTCTCGACTATCCAATTGGCACGCGCCGCATGTAGATAGTCAGAATCCGCAAAGCATAGAAGGATGACTCGCGACTTCTGACTATACTAGTCTCGAACTATACGATAGACAGTGTGCAAAAGAGCGTTTTAGGTATCCGCCAAAACCACAGCGATTGTGATCTGGTAAAGTACCTATAGTAGTATCTCAGTTTTCTGTTAGATGTAAAGGGGAATCTAAAGATGAAGATTTGCGGGTTTTAGACTTTTGAATTTGAAATTTTCACTTTGCTTTCCCTCACATCCCCCGCTCTTCCAGGAGGTCGTTGATCCTACCGAGGACCTGCAGGTCAGCGGTGGGCACCTGAGACTGGAGTGGTGATACGACCTCCACCAGCCCGCGATTGGTCGTCACTTCAGTGATCTTATAGTTTGTATCGAGCTGCCTCACCGTATCCAGCTCTATGGCGGTCAAATTTGCACCCCTTTTTTTGAGAGTGACTGCCTGAGGGATGTCAAAACTTGATGCCGAGTTTGAGGGGAGGTAGGTATAGCTAGGACTGGTTGCAAGCATGGGAGCATCTGTTGGTTTTGGCTGTAATAGACGACTTACCAACGAGCTAACCCCTGACTCGATGAAGGGTGTGCGATAAGCGAGATACTCCCCTATCGATGCGTACCGAGCTGTCGGCGAGTCTGTGTAGAAAAACTCCTTGTTGATGAGAGAACTCATCCACAATGCGATGAGGATAATTACAAAGGTTTTGATACGTTTGATGGTGCCTAGCGACATGGTGTGTTTGACTGCAAAGTAGTAATGTCAATCACATATGTATTTGGCATAGCAGTACTCAGACATCCTTTTGATTGCTCAATAAACGTAGAGATGGTGAATGATGCTGAAGCATCTTTTTTGGGTCTGCGATACAACGTAAAGCTCAGTCGCGTCGAAGGGTCATTGATCAAAAATGGCAGATCATACAGCGACGCATTCTCAGTCTGATTTTTAAATGTGGGCACACTGATACCTTGGAGTGCGAGGGCATTGTTGATCTGATTTTCCAGCGATATGTCAGCGCCATTTGCAAAGTAGAGTCCAAAGGCGACATTGCCAGGAGAGGTAACAAATGAGAGGTAGTAGGTACTATCCACGCTCAGGGGAGCGATCTGGAGGACTCCTTGATTTGAAACGGGCACAGGAGGAGCGACTGTGGGTGCGGCAGGTATAGCGGTAGGAACAGCTGTGGGAGGCACGACCACAGGTGGAGGCGCAACGGTTGGCTGAGGTGCTGTGGTGGGACGAGGGGCTGAGGTAGGTGCGGGTGCTTGGGTGGGATTGGAACCGACACTTTTGCTACAGTCAGGATGCTCACTCTCGCATCCTCCCATGGTACCTCCCCACTTCCCCATATCAGATTGGACGACACTCGTATAGTCTACCCACTCCCATTTGCCAGCTGGGTTATCACAATAAACTGACCTCAGCTTTTCTTGGCCATTTTCACAATATTTTTCATGTCGGACAGTATGGGTGCGCGTGGAGCCGTTACACGTGCGGTCAGGCTCGGTATGCTCGCCGCAGGCGAGGTATGTCGGGACGTAGGTGCTGGGAGCTTGTTGAGATGGTGCGGCGCCTTGAGCCGCTGGCTCTGGCGCCGCACCAGTACCATTGGAAGGCGTGCATGGTGGGGCATTGACCGATCCAGTGGAGGCATATACACAGTCACACTTGCTTGATATATTGTTTACCTTCGTCTGTAAAGTGCAGGCCACCGCGATACCAGATTGTCCAGTGACATACCACATGCAATTCTGCCCACTCAGTGAAGATCCGCCACCTGAGAAATCTGTAATATTGCTGAAACTTTTACCTGATTGGCGGATATCAGCACCGCCTTGGTACCAATGTACGTCGCATGCGCTTCCTGAAGCAATGAGTTGTAAAGAGGGATCACTTGTGCTAAATGTAGCGGAAATTTTTCCATCATATTTTTCACCTGCGACGCCATTTCGAATGCATTGATATATGCGGTTGCCTAAACCAGCGCTTTCTTTTGTGAGATTTGCTGTGATGCTCCCACAGCCCGTCGCTCCTGCAGCTACAGGTTGAGGTGTCATATCAGTTTGATTTCCAACAAAAGCAACTGTCGGCACGTATGCCTTGCTTGAAAGCGCATCAGGAAGGTGCGAATACCATACTCCGAGACCATATCCAAAAGCCAAAAGTATCGTGAGTCCTAAACCCATCCATATAGATTGGTGTCGACGAAAGTGTATAGGCACCAAACGAGATTTCATGCGGGTAGTATAGTCTGAAATAAAAGCATCGTCCAATAGAGAAAAATCTAAATATCAATCTCAAACAACCATCAATCTTTATATGCATCTAGCAGCATTAATCACCAACTCCCCCCTCCCC
>JBAXII010000003.1:0-81059 GCA_037138475.1 bacterium
TCTCAAGAAGCTCCGTTTTTGAAAGAGACAACACACAAAAGGTTACTTAGCTCATTTTTCTTCGTCAATATCTATTCCTCTCGTTTTTGGATTATTGATATAACCATAAGGTGCTTTGCTTGGCCAAACACCATTCCTCAATTTCTGTCTGTTTCCCCGCTTTACATTTTCAGATAGATTGTCCACATAATATTTCGACTGACCAAAGGCGATTGAAAGCATAAATTTTCCTTGTGGTGTGCTTTCAAACCAAAACGAGGGGAACTTTAAATCAAGGAGTTTGCCTGTATCCAAAAGATAAATTATTTTACCGCCGTCAATAGAATTTCTGGCTAAACGGTCAGGATGCCATGAAAGAATGGCGTTAGCTTGTCCCTTCTCGATTTTTTTCAGGACTTCCGCAAATTGTTCTCTCCCCGGAATTTTGGCAGTTTTTGCCTCGGTGATAAATTCAGTAACAGTCAGGTTTTCTCTTTTGGCAAACTCCTTGAGCTCGGAAATTTGCGCCTCAATAGATAAAACTTGTTTGTCTTTTTCATCTGTGGATTTTCGGCAATAAGCAATATATTTGATCATGGTTTTGTTTCTCCTAAATTTTTGCGTTTTTCTTCATTCTTTTTTACGGCGGCTCTCGGCGAATTTGAATTATGCCTTTAGGGCGCTCGCAACGGGCGGGGGCGTTGCGAGCGCCCCACCTTGCGAATCCGCAATTTCCAAAATGGTGAACGTTTTCGAAAAAATTCGAACTGATTTCAAACAAAGGTAGGCGCGGCGAGTGCGGCCGGACACTCGCCGCGCCATCCTCGCTCGGCCTTCAGCCTCGTAATATTTTAAAATGTCGGCTCGAACAGACAATTTCTTGAAAAGAAGTTGTCTCAAAGAAAAACGCAAAAATTTTAAAGAACTTTTATTTATAAACTTTAATGGCGCAACCAGTTGGATACAGATAAGAATTGCGTCTTACTGTCTGATTGCGCCATCAAAAAACGCAATTCCCGAAATCTGTATCCATAATAAATATACCAAAAATCAAAACACAAAAACAAGTGGAATATTACAAGATTTGCTTTTCGATTTTCGTGTATAATTATCTTGGAGGTGAATAAAAAATGGAAAAATATTTGATTTACTTATTAGCCGGTTTTATAGGTGGAATTATCAGAGGATTGGTGGGTTTTGTTAAAAACAAAACCATCGAAAAAGCAAATCATTTCAAACCCGAATATTTTTTGATCACTATTGCAATTTCTGGAATTGTAGGAGCGGCCGTCGGAATTTTGGCCGATACGGAATGGCAAGTTTCTTTTCTTGCCGGTTACGCCGGAACCGATTTTATTGAAAGTCTTTACAAAATCAAACTTGGTAAAGGACCTTCAAATTCGAAGATATGAAAATTTAAGTAATTTTTTATATAATTAAAGTAATAATTGAAGAGTAATATATATGTCAGAAGTATCACAATCAGAACCAATAAAAATAGAGGGCAATAAACTCTTAATCAACAGGGGTGAGCCAGCAAAATCAAAAGAAGCATTTTTTGGAATAATGGAGCAAAGAGTTCAAAGGTTGGCTGGTGATTCTTATTCGCGGTTAGCAGGGGCTGGATCAGCAATGGGACATTTCATGGGCGTTGTTTTTCAGGTTCCCGAAGGAAAAGCCATTGAAGATGCAACCATCTATGTCAATGAGGATGACTTTCGTGTAAACGGAGAAGATTTTACGGATGTTATTCCAGTTACAGTCAGGCATGAGACTTTTGAAATGTGGACTTATGCGAAAAACGGTTGGTCACTTTCACCCCCCCAGAACGTATTGGCAAAGAAAACCGTGTTGCTGTTGCGCACGGCCTAGCAACTCGTGAAGAATACAGATACGCTTTTGAAATCGGAAAGGCTGAAAGATATTTAGAATATATTAAAAAATGGTCTTTGAGACTCCCAGAAAGCGAGAGGCGAAGGTTAATAGCAGAAAATGAGGAGGCGTATAATAAAGCTAGAACTCAAGTTAAAAGATAAATGCTCGGCGGAGCCGAGCAAAAATCGCGCGCGCAAAAAATAAAAAATATTAGCGAGGCCGAAGGCCGAGCGCACAAATAGTGCGGCGGCTGGTGCGGTCAGCCGCCGCTACCTTTGAAATACGTTCGAATTTGTTAAAAACGTTCACCAATATATACCAACTTGTTTCCTTTAGAAGGAATAAGTATTCAGACATGGAAACATAACTCTGCTATTCCAATACCTTTCTCGCAGTTGTTCGCCGATCATTTAGTCACCATCACTTGAGTTTCAGTAGGATCTGCCCCGTACTTGTTCGGGCCCTTAGTGCCAGGCATACACGCGACGACGAGATTGTAGATGGGTATCAACAGGATCCAACCACTCCTCTCCACGTCGTGCATGCGACGTACGGCGATTGCTAGGGATGGAATAAACATGGCAAAATTATAGAAATCTGAAAGGGTAAATCCGAAACCCAACTCTGAGTTTTTCTTTAGAAGCCCTCCTATAAGTCCAATGGCAAAAGATATCAAAAAATTCACCAACACAAACATCCAATATTGCCTTCTACTTGCCCGTCCAGTAAATACTGCATACTTATTTAACGCATCTGTGAAATAGTTCATAAGAGTAAATAATTGATAGTACCAATCCATTTAAATAGTACGCTTATTATCACAATGTTCAAGTAGCACCAGTGATAGGCGCGCGCTTTTTCATATTCCCGATATGATAATTCAAGCAAGTGATACAATTACATCACTGCTCGGTATTAGATACATTTATTCAAACTATGTCTGCCTCAAATACTCAAACTGAAAAAAAGGACAACTACAATGTGTTTGTGATTGACGGCACATCGACTTATGTAGATTACCTCAAGAATATTGGCATTCCAGAGGCGGGATGCAACTTTGTAGGATCTGCATCTACATTCGAAGAGGGTATGACTGCAGTAGACAGTTTTGGCAAATGGAGTGTGGATGCGGTGATTGTCGGTGGAAATCTGAGTGTTGGTGCAAAGGATGCTGTTGAAGGAGGACGCATAACTCAGAAGATACGCAAAGATGCTCCGGGAGTTTCTGTCATTGGAATGGGCAAGGAACCAGTGCCAGGCGCAGATTGCAATCCGACAAAGAGCAATATAGGTCAAATCACTCAGCTATTAGTCGCATTGCGGGAGAGAAAAAATAATGCATAAGAAACTAGTTCTCGGCGGGGGATGCTTTTGGGGGATGCAGGAGCTCATCCGCGCACAGCATGGCGTCGTGTCGACGGTGGTAGGATATGCAGGAGGTAAAGTGCAGAATCCAACATATGAGAATCATGAGGGACATGCAGAGGTGGTGGAGATCACCTATGATCCTGAGCTGACCAGCTATACAAATCTGCTCGACTTCTTTTTTCAGATCCACGATCCGACCACGATGAACCAGCAAGGCAATGATCGCGGGACGTCCTATCGCTCAGTCATATTTTATGCCGATGAGATGGAGAAAGCTGAGGCACAAAAGATGATCCAAATCGTAAATGACTCGAAGCAGTGGAAAGGTCCGGTGGTCACCACACTCGAGCCACTGGCCTCCTTTACGAAGGCCGAGGAGTATCACCAGGACTATCTCCAAAAGTATCCCGCAGGCTACACCTGCCACCGCAGATGGCGGGGGAGCTATACACAGCATGGGTGAAGTATGTGCGGCATTAGTCACATATGCTCTGTGTGAACACAAGAAGAGAATTGATTGTGAGATTGCTCAGTCGGCGTAAAAGACCCTCAGCTGAACCTAGTTTTTTAATTTTCAGTTGCTGGCTGTGCTATACTGATTTACAGAGTTGATACTTTGGAAACGAAATATTCCTCACCATGATAATATTTGTATTTTTGATTTGCGCAATTACGGTCAAAATCCTACTAAACGAGGAGAAAAAATCTGTAAAGATATCTGATGCGGCGAAAAGGATAAAGTCCAAAAAAATCAGATTATCGATATTTTGTTTTGCTCTCGGCATACTTAATCTAACTATATTTTCACCATTGTCGCTGGACATACTCAAGTCTAGTGGCGGCACAAATTACTTTCAGATACTTTATTACGCTAATTGGGCAGTACCTTTAGTTGCAATTCCACTTGCCTTATACATTGCTTTTTCGGATTCTATTCAAACCGAATTTAAAAGAAAAGTAGCACTTTATAACCTAAAGGATCAGGTAAATGTAAATAGTTTTCAATATACAAAGTTTGATTGGATAGTGCTTGCAATTTCGATTTCCCAAATATCCTTACTAGTGTTGCCATTTCTTCTTTAAGAGATGCTCTGAGTGTGTTGCAATTGACCATTGCAGACTGGAGTCAATGAAGTAATAGAATCCATGAGAGCTACACCTGCCATCGCAGATGGCGTGGGAGCTATCTATAGTTAAAAAACTTAATCTTGCCTTTTTTAGATCCTCGTTTTCACGAGGATGACGGGGGGATTCGTGGCAAGTGAAAAATGGCATGTCTATAACCTAAATCATTTACACCCCCCTCCCCATCCCGAAATGTCGGGATGGGGATACCCCCTCGTCCCGCTGTGCGGGATAAATTCGCGAACGAGGGGGAGTCGCGCATACATTCATATTCTTTCCTTCTCATCCATACTCAGTCGGATCATAGTAGAATGTGTTTGTATATGCACCATCATTCTATTCGCCTCGCGATAGCTTCACTTTCAACAAGACTCATCTCGGTGCTGATGCCGTGCTTTTTTGTGATAGTGATCATGCTGTAGTCGCACGATGCAGTGCTGGCGTGTTACGAGTACTATGTCGACATCTTTCACTCTCATCCCAACCCAGCATGCAGAACACCTGGCGAAGCTGATGGCCTACTCGTCTCAGTGCGCTGTCGTGTACCTTCAGGCAAACGCTGATGAGGCGAGAATCTTTCCTGATGGGGAGGTATATGTAGAGGTGCCAGATATGCCACGTGGACAGCGTATAGTCATACTGCATTCAGGCGCGCCAGATCCAAACACAGGCATCGTCGAGCTCGAGCTGTTGCTTCAGACTCTGTCGCGCCTCGGCCACCAGCATCTCGAGGTATTTTTCAGTTACATGCCGTATGGGATGCAGGACAATCCCAAATCTACACATGCTGCTCATAGCGCTGAGGACTTGGTTCGAAAACTCGTGCAGTACCATGGAGTGAAGCGGATATATGTCCTCGACGCACACTTTGCAACACAACCGTGGGTAAAAAAGTATCCCCTTCGCTTTATAAGTGCATTTCCCCTTTTAGAAAAAGCTGTGAGAGTGGCATATCCAGATGTGGTATTTCTTGCGCCAGATACAGGCTCACAACAACGGCTCGGTATCAGCGGTGCGAAAAAGATCCGCACGAATTCATTCGAAGTGGAGATCGTCACTGAAGCAAACTTTCGAGAACGTGTCAAAGGAAAGGTGATCGCTGTAGTTGATGATTTGGTTGAGACGGGTGGGACGATGACCGCATTTGCGGCGACGTGCAAGGCACATGGTGCTACTACGGTGGTCGCCGCCGTCACACACGGATTACTGCAAGAGGGGATCGTGCGATTGCAAAAGTCATACTCGAAACTCTATCTGACCAATAGTATTGATCGTCCCGCCGCAACTATAGATGTGTCCACGTTGATATTGGAAAGTCTCAGCTCATCAATGGACGCATAGGACGATCGTGGGGAGATGGATCTGCTAGACTTTCGTATGCAGTTGCGACATATACCGCTTGTTTTGTTTCTGGCCATTGGACTGATCACAGTCATTTCCTTTGTGAAGTCAGAGACTACCAAACCGTCCATATCTACTCGAAATGCTGCCATGCCTACTTCACCGTATGGCTATGCAGACGAGGCCAAAGTCATAGGCAGGTTTACCTATGATCTCATCCCCCTTGAAGGGAAGAAGGTTGCGCTCTATCCAAATCACGATACAAAGCTCTCCTCGTCGGAACTCGTGGCAAAGTATGAGTGTGAGAGCGCGACAAGTGGGAGCTTCTATGGACTCGATGACAAGCCCATCGGATTATTCATCAGTGAGGGGAGGCAGATCCAGAGTGAGTCGAGTAGCGATCTATTTATCGGGTTCCTGTCATCTGTAGATGGTGAGCGGATGGCGATCGGCAGGGTCGCGCCCACGCGTGTCGCGTGGGCGCTCCAGTCAGGACCCATCGTGTGGGATGGGGGACCGACGAGTATCCGTCTCAAATCTGATAAATCAGCGCGGCGCATTGTGGCAGCTGTAGATACCTCAGGGAGAGGATATCTCATTGTCCTTCATACGATAGACAGTATTCATGACGGTCCACTGCTGACAGAGCTAGGCCAACTCGTGGCTGATATCGGAGACAGAGAAAAAATCTCTGTTGAGACTGCGCTCAATCTCGATGGAGGGTTCCACTCGTTCTTTATTCACACCGATACCAGGCTCCATGCACTAGCCACGCCAGGAAGTGTGATATGCGTGAAGTAATTATTAATTAATAATTAATAATTAATAATTAACACCGAATATAATTTAATGGGATCTTTCCCCGCCGAATCGGCGGGTCAAGATGACTGGTGGCATGGGATCACGGGATGACATGCAAGAAAATTTGACTTCTACAAATTTGCTAAGATATGGGTGATCCCGACATGTCGGGATCACCTCACAAACCTCATCACGATCACGCACTCGCCCTTGATCTGAGAAAGATCAGTAGCTGGCGCTGAGGCGATGATGAGCTCCTCGAACTTCTTGGTGAGCTCGCGCGCGATCACTAGTTCTGCATTTGGATAGACGCTTCTAATACTAGCCACCGAGGTAGCGATCCGCTCTGGTGAGTCGAAGGCGATAAAGACCGTATCATCGAGGAGCTCGTGCACTGCAAAGAGCTTTGTGGCAAGCTTTTTTATGTCATTCTCTTTGCGTGGGAGGAATCCCACGAACATAAATTGGTCATGCTTCATGCCAGACAGTACGAGTGCGGTATCCACGGCAGAGGGGCCAGGTATGACTGTACAGGGGATGTTTCGTTTTCTCACCGTCGAGATGAGGAGCTGACCTGGGTCGCTGATGAGGGGCATACCTGCCTCACTGACAAGTGCTACCTGCTTTCCTTCAGTGAGCCAGCCGATGATATCTGGCAGCTTTTGGAACTCTACTTCTTTGTAGTAGGAGACGATCATGGCTTTTTTGGCGATGGGATGCTCATTTTTTTCACATATCTCGACAACTCTGCGCCATAGCGCATCAAATGAGCGCGTGTCCTCAGTGAGTATCACCTCAGCATCAGCGAGCGCGTATGCCGCGCGAAGGGAGAGGTCGCCGAGGTTGCCGATGGGTGTGCCGATGATAGTAAGCATGAAACATATTGTACTCCATGGTATGATGAGAATGAGGCTTGGGCTCACGTTATATTTTGCTCTGGTACTCTCAATTTATGCACTTTGACCTTATAGGCACACTCAGAGACTTTGGGCCGTACGCAATGTGGATCATCTTTGCCATCATTTTTGCTGAATCAGGATTGTTCTTGGGCTTTTTCTTGCCCGGTGACAGTTTGCTTTTTTCAGCAGGCGTGCTCGCCTCACAGGGGTTTATGCCTATCAGTGTGCTCTGTATCGGATGCTTTATCGCAGCGACGTTGGGAGTAAATGTGGGCTATTGGTTTGGGAAAAAGTATGGACGAGGAGTCTTTGAGAGAGAGGCATTGCCCCTCGTGAAAAAACATCATCTCGAGCAAGCAGAACAGTTTTATCAAAAGCACGGTCGCAAAACTATTGTTCTCGCACGGTTTGTCCCCATCATCCGCACATTTGCGCCGATTGTCGCTGGGATCGCGCGGATGGACTATCGTACTTTTATCACCTATAACATCATTGGGGGATTGATATGGGCGGTCGGAGTGACTCTGGGTGGATATTTCTTGGGTCAGCTCATACCCGCGAATAAAATAGATACCTATTTGCTTCCCATCATTTTAGCCATTATAGTTATATCAGTCCTTCCTGCAGTCAAGCATATCCTTGATGAAAAGAAGGCGTCAAAGAAAAGCTCAGGAGATCCAGCAGACAATCTGATACTACCTTAACTATACCTATGCACTGTTACATCTCACCAGTCAGCTACCCACACACAGCAGTCTTGGCTATCGTGGAAAATATCACGTGGCTCGTGTGGAATGTGTCGCTCTCGGCGGTCTCAGTGTTTGCAGCATATCAAATGAGCAAGACCCGCCACAGACCTCTGCGTGTGCTCTTTGCAGCACTCTGGATCCTCTTTATACCAAACACGCTGTACATGCTCACCGATGTGATACATATCGTCGGACAGTTTGGCACGATAAATAAGTTTGTAGATGTATTTTTGTTCCTGTGGTACACCTCGATGATCACCCTGGGGATCTCTTGTTATGCGTGGAGCTTTGAGTGGATGATGCAGTTTTTGAGTAAAAATACCAAGCTTGGGCATCAGACTATCTATGCGATGGGGGTCGTGATGAATATCCTCATTGGGATGGCGATCGCGATGGGGCGGTTTGCGCGCACAAACTCATGGTATGTGGTGACCCAACCTACGCGAGTGGTGTATGACCTGTTCTCAATATTTTCCTGTAATTATGCCCAGTGGTTTGTAGTTGCCTTTGCGATCGGAGGCATGGGGATCTTCCACATACTCTACACACGTATGTTTTCTCTCCCCATAACAGCCCACCATAAGGTAAAATCTAGTCGCAGTCGCACTTCGCGAAAATCGAAGTGAGGGGGATCCAATAGATCAAGATCCAAGCAACATTTGTGAGGTGTTTTTTCTCCTCGACTTAACTCGTCCCCCTCCGTATGGAGGGGGACTCAAACAGAAGTCTCGTACGAAAAAACACCTCAAAAATACCAAATCATCCGCCAGACCTTTTTCACCATGCCAGCAGTATTTACTCTTGATTCCAAATTCGTCCCCACAGGAGATCAGCCACAGGCCATCGATGGCCTGGTGACTGGTGTGGAGAGGGGAATGAAAAATCAAGTACTTCTCGGCGTCACCGGATCTGGTAAAACATTTACGATGGCAAATGTGATCAAGCGGTTGGGCATGCCCGCACTCATCATCTCGCATAACAAAACCCTTGCCGGTCAGCTCTACCAGGAGTTTCGTGATTTTTTCCCCCAAAATGCAGTGAGCTATTTCGTATCCTACTATGACTACTACCAGCCAGAGGCATACCTGCCAGGGAGTGATACCTATATCGAAAAAGAAGCACAGATCAATGACACCATCGACAAACTGAGACTGCAATCCACTGCAAATATATTGACTCGTAACGATGCAGTGGTGGTAGCATCTGTGAGCTGTATCTACAACATCGGCGATCCAAACTCGTGGGGCAACATGATGCTCACGATCAAAGCAGGTGATCCTGCAAACTGGCCTGAGCTGTCTCTCCGCCTCGTTGACCTGCTCTATGATCGGAGTGAGTTTGAGTTCAAACGTGGGACGTTTCGCATTCGTGGCACGTATCTGGATATCTATCCTGCCTACGAAGACTTTGCATTTCGGGTGAACAGTAGCGGAGGAGTCATCACCGATATCATGACGTTTGACCCAATGACTGGCAAGTCGATCTCAGTCCCCGCTCTCAAAACTGTCGACTGTCGACTGTCGACTATTCTCTTGTATCCCGCAAAACACAACCTCACTACCCGTCCCCAGTTTGCAGCTGCCGAGGCACAGATCAGAGCCGATCTCACGCGAGAGGCGGCGGCGCTTCTGGCGCAGGGCAAGGAGTTTGAAGCGCGCCGCCTCACTCAAAAAGTGAACTACGACCTAGAGATCATCAAAGAGGTAGGCTATGTAAACGGCATTGAGAACTACAGTCGCTACTTTGACGGGAGAAAGCCTGGGGACACACCCTTTGGCTTGCTTGACTATTTTCAAAAAGCATACGGCGATGACTTTCTCGTGTTCATAGACGAGAGCCATATGTCGGTGCCACAGATACGAGGTATGTTTAATGGTGACTTCGCTCGTAAAAAGACCCTGATCGACTATGGCTTTCGACTCCAGTCGGCATATGACAATAGACCCATGAAGTTTGAGGAGTTTTATGCAAAGTGTCGGCATGTCGTGTATGTTTCTGCGACTCCAAATGCGTGGGAGGTGGATATGGCGAAGGAAGAAGCGAGGAGTAATTCAAAATTCAAAATTCAAAATGAAAAATTTGGGAATGAGATGGTGTCATCCCGGACAGATGCAGAGAAATTATCAATTATCAATTCTCAATTACCAATTTATTCTGGTATCGTGGAACAGTTGGTGCGACCTACTGGGATTGTGGATCCGCAGATCACGATCCGTCCCGCCGTTGGTGAGATCCCTGACGTAATCACGGAAATTGTAAAAAGAGCGGCGATCGGCGAGCGCACCCTCGTCACCACGTTGACCAAAAAGACAGCAGAAGACCTCCATGAGTATGTGAAGGAGCGTGGCGTGCGTTCTGCATACCTGCACTCGGATATCTTGACTTTAGAGCGTTCTGACATACTCGATGATCTGCGTAATAATAAGTTTGATGTGCTCATTGGAGTGAACTTACTCCGTGAGGGACTCGATCTACCGGAGGTCACGCTCGTTGCCATTCTCGATGCGGACAAGGAGGGATTCCTCCGTTCGCGCACCTCGCTCATCCAGACGATGGGACGCGCTGCGCGCAACATCAAAGGTGAGGTGATCATGTATGCCGATAAAACTACAGACAGTATGAAAGCAGCTATAGATGAGATAGATCGCCGTCGCGCGTATCAAGTGGCATACAACCTCGAGCACGGGATAGATCCCGCAAATATCCAAAAGGCAGTACGCGTGAAGATAGTCGAAGCGGAGACTGATAGTGACAAGATGGCACAGGAGTCCCTGGAGGCAAAATCTTTCCATTATGATTATCTCAAAGAGATCGATGAGGAGGCGATGACTCCCTATGACAGGCAAAAGCTCATCAAAAAGCTTGAAAAAGAGATGAAGCGACGAGTCGAGGAGATGGATTTTGAAGCTGCGATCGCGCTGCGTGACAAGATCAAGGAGCTAAAATAACTCACCCTACGCATACAGCATATGTCATTGCGAGGATCCGTCTCCGCCAGTTGGCGGATGGCGGAGACGAAGCAATCTCCCGAGGTGTGGGATTGCCACGTCGTCGCCTACGGGCTCCTCCTCGCAATGACACACATCGAGGTGTGACATGTGCGAAAAGTGAATAAGTTACTACACCAAATACTTTCTGGTGGCGAGCTTGGTAGATACCCCACTGATCATGAGCATGAGCAGGAGAGTAGCTCCGCAGATGACTCCTACAGTCAGATAGTGGTATGGCCACACGATGAGGGTCTGACCATAAATGGTATATGAAAGCTTAGTGATACCTTGGAGGTAGGTGGTGAGACTTGGTTGCAGGTAGAAGAGCCCACCGACAAAGAGCCCAGAGCCGATGAGCCCTGATACAGTGGTGAGGATATAGCTCTCGGTATAAAATGGTTTGGTGATATAGCCACTGGTGGCACCCAAGAGCTCATAAATCTCAATCTCCTCCTTACGTAAAGCGATCTTAAAGTTTGTCATGGTAGTAAGCGTGACTATGGTCATAAGGGCAAGGTATCCCACAAATGCGATGATGGACCATCTGATTGCATTCGTTATGGAAAGGAGCTTTGTGACGGTATTCTTTTGATATTGGACCTCATCTACATCTGGCTGTTTTTGGAGATAGGTAGCAATATTTTCTAGGTATGTAGCATTTTTTGCTTTGATCTCGAGTGACGGGGGGAAGATGTCCGGTGAGGTATCGTCGATGAGTGGCTGGCTTCCATTTGCCTGTTCTTTGTAGAGCGCATACGCTGCCATTTTGTCCACATAGGTGATGTCAGCTATCTGTGCGCTACTCACGAGATACTCTCGAACTTTGAAAATGGTTGCCTCTGCGGTCAAGGGTTTGAAGTACACGATGATCTTGGGCTCTGATTCCACTGAGTTGAGTAGTGCAAGGATAAATATTGTACCTGAGGCAACTGCAAGGACGAGAAAGGACACAAATACCTGTATGAGGAGCATACTCAATGACTGGTATGGCGCGCGTCTGATGTTGATGAGTGATTCGTGCATATGAGTTAGGTTGAATCTGATTTTATTTTCCCATGCTCTAGGGTAATAATGCGCTTCTTCAGACTGGTAACTACATCATTGTTGTGAGTGGCTATGATGATCGTGCGTTGACCAGCGAGACTGGTGAATATCTTCATGATCTCCCAGGTGGTTTTTGGATCGAGGTTGCCCGTTGGCTCGTCTGCGAGGATGATTTGTCTCCCTCCTGCGAGAGCCCGTGCGATAGCCACACGTTGACGTTCGCCTGCAGATAATTGAATCGGGAATTCATACAAGCGGTCCTGGAGACCTACGCTTTTGAGTACAGACATCACTTCGGGTTTGTACAAATTTGGTGAGATGTTTTTCACCGTGAGCGCGACGAGGACATTTTCAAAAATATTCTTGTGGGGAAGTATTTTAAAATCTTGAAATACAAAGCCTATGTCCTGCCTCAGAAGTGCAAGCTTTTTACCCTTTATTCTCCCCACTTTTGTACCTGATTTACCCACTTCAATGGTCCCTGTTTTTGGTCTATGCAGCCCCATGATAGAGTTGAGGATGGTGCTCTTGCCCGCTCCTGACTGGCCAACGAGGAAGACAAAATCATTTTGAGGCACTTCAAAGGACGCGTTGCTGAGTGCGATGACTCCGTTGCCAAATGCGATAGTGACATCATGAAAACTCACCATAAAATATAGTTATTTAACTTCTTCGATAGATCCCACATCCATGAGCCAGCCAGCTTTTTGACCTTTGTTGGTAGCTCCCCAGACTTTGACTTTTTTACCGATATATGGCGTCATATCAATAGAACTTGAGGTGAGATAGGCGGTTTGATCTTTTGCACCACGCTCAAGATGGTGGCTCCCCTCGCCCTCTATACCTCCCTCACGAAGCACTCCCGTTGCGGTGTCTTTGAACGTTTTTTTATCTTCAGCTGCTGATGAGGGTGCGTCAGCGACTGTGCCTTTGGTCAGTCCTGAGCTTGTGTACTTGGGTGCCATCAGTCTGAGCGATACGCCGATGGCGCCTCCTGCAACTATAGCCACGAGGAGTACGATCACGGACACAACTTTCGATAATGGCTTCTTCAGAGGGACGGATTCGACTACTGATCCGAGGGGTTGGATTGGTGTTTGGGGGACTTGTTCCATATGAGTACAGGATAGCAAACTATCTGTCGAGATGGAAGCGATATTGAAGAGCGCAAAATGCAATGTGCAAAATGTAAAAATCTAGGAGGAAGGCTACTGATTGCGTGTATGAAGGAAGTGTGTCATACTCATCCTATGAGACGATATATACTCATTGCTACGCTCTTATTTTCACTCTGCGTGAGTGGAGTATATGCTCAGACAAATCACTACTATAAAGTCACTCCCGAAGGGACCACAACCGGCACGGTGAGAATTGCTGCCGCACAAAGCGAGCTTGCTGCATGTGTGCATGCAAACTGGTGTAATACTGCAGAGGCAGGATGCACGCTTGCGACGTCTCGTCGAGTCAAACTGCAAAATGCATTTCAAACTCCCATCAGCAGTGTGCCTACCTATGTGATCATGTGCACTGGTACGGGCACTGGCCAGATATGCACTTCGGGCGATCCTGTGGCTGATATGAAGATATATGGGCGAGATAACTCGGCAGGTCGAGGAGCGACTCTCACGAATGCGAGTGGCGTCCGCGTATCAAATCCATTACCTGCGGGGACCTCGATCGAGGGGATCGAGTGGGAAGACAACTCTGGTCCGGGATCAGTCAGACGATTTTCATTTATCAACTATTTTGATCAAGCCATCACTCAAAAAAACACTGACTCCAGTTCTCCAAAAATCGGCTCACAAGTATTTACTGCTTCCGCAAATTGCCGATCGATTTCTTGGCCAGTCCCCCCTGGATCTGATCCGCCACGCACTGGTTGTTCTGATCCGACCGCAAATGGGTGTACCGATCCCTATGGCATCATCTTTGACAACGCCACTCTCGAACCTGTAGCTGGTGCACGAGTCACCCTATATCGTGAGCGCGATGATAAAAAGTTTACACTGTATGAACCCTGCGAAAAAACGGGATGTAATCTCACCAATCCTCAGACAGTCGGTGCTGATGGACTCTACAACTTAGTTGTGCCCGCGGGCACCTATCGCATGGAAGTGTCTCCTCCCATTATGACTGATCAAGCAAAGTTAAATACAGTAGCGCGACGTGTCTACTCAGACATATATCACGGAGATTCATTTGTTGAAGCTGGAGTCATCGTCCATCTAGATATCCCCGTCACTGCAGACCAATCTGCCATGAAAGCTCAACAATCCAAACTTATGACCTACTCCTATACCATAGACAGACCCACCAGCTCTATACTCTTTGAAGGACGTGCTTCCCATCCCTTGACTACGGTGGAGAGCTATACCTATCTCACCAGCAACACCACTCCCAACCCTCTCCCCGTACGAGAAGTATCCATAGATACCCAACAAGCAGACACGGGAGGAGTATTCACGATCAAGCTCCCCCTCGCCAGTATCCCCACCAGTGAATCCTTTGGACTCCTGAAGCTTACCAAAAAGAACATTGCGGATCTTGCATCCTCCGGACGAAAGACCGGACTCACCACCGTCAGTGCAGAAGACGTATCCTATATCACCCTCAATCCCATCCCTGAGAAGATAGAAGGATATCTCACTGATAAATCAGGTACCCCCCTCAAAAACATGAGAGTAGATATCCTCCTCCCCTATGCAGATACTCCCTATCTTTCCACCACCACAGACTCCACTGGATTCCTTCAGATCCCAGGATCTTATCTCCCCTCAGAGCCATTCGTGCTCTCCTCACCCACCACCAGCACCACCTGGACCACGAGTGAGTTCCTGGCAGGGAACACGAGGTTTTATGAGCAGGATCCTCGCGAGCTCACCCGTCCTCTGACTATAGTAGGTGATGGACACGTGGCTACAGAAGAACTTTCTCAGAAGGAGCAAGTGCAGATGAGAGAGCAGATAGAGAGCAGTCAGTCGAAGCTGCCCCAAAAAGTACCACAAAGAGATGGTGACTCTGTGACTACCACTCTCATGCTGGTGAGGTATATCATCATCACCATCCTACTCATCATACTCTTGATGGGAGTGATGTTGCATACGATGAGAGCAAGGAGACGAGAGTAAAGATAAGGGTACGATAATCGGAAAAGGCCGCTCCGACGTGAAGTCGGAGCGGCCTTTGTTTTGACAAGTTTTGCGTCATTGAGGACGTCTATCTGGGGTGCCCATTGGGCACCCCAGATAGCATGGTTTCAGATCATATTACATTTATTATCCAGCAACATGCACGTATATTCGATCGCTCACCTCCTTTGTTACTGCGCGTTGGATGATATTGCGCACCATCAATCCTATCTCTCCACTACCGAAAAGTATGAATCTGATGGAGTTACTCAGAATGCCACCCTCTGCCCACTCAAAGTTGAGACGAACTTTATTGCTAGGATTTGCAACAGCTATGGCATTTGCGATCGCCACGATCGCATTTGCAGCTGCAGGTGCATGTACTTGCAGTACATTTTGTCCTGCATGATTCTTGCCCTCAACGTACAAACACGTACTCGCGAAATCCGATGGATTGGTTAGTATCACCTCAAGGATCAAGAATGGTTTGCCCAATAATCCATGGAATTGTGTTACTGCCTCAACTTTTGGCGCGATCTTGTGATCAGGATTGTGAGCTACGATACGTATGTTGCCGTGTGCCGATGTTGCACAAGCTATTTTTTCCATTGCAGCATCATCGAAACACACGCTTTCGACACGCAGCTCATTTGAACGAAGCATGCGAGATACGAAGCTTGAGACCAAGATGGAAATGACGAAAACACCTACTATTCGTATACCGTCCGGTCGCTCTATCACGTTCATGACTGTGGTATATACAAATACTACAGCCGCAAAAGCAATAAAGACTGACAACATCTTTTTGTGACTCTTATGTAACACGATAACTACAGCTATGGCTGCAGAAGACATGAGTATTAATACTCCTGTGGCATATGCTCCACCTTGAGCATCCACATTTGCATCGAATATCCACACTACTGCGAGTGCGATCAAGGTGATCGCGACCACTAGAGGTCGCGTCCGACTGATGGCATCTGGCGCCATACCAAACTTTGGGAGATAGCCAGGTATCAGCTGGAGCATAGCTGCAAAGGCTGATGCACCTGCAAACCATAGTATTCCCACCGTAGATAGATCGTACACCAATCCAAAACTTTCACCAATGTATTTGTGAGCCAGCCAGGACAATGCACGACCATTGGCAGATCCTCCTTCGATTAGATCTTTGGCCGGTATCATTAGCGTCACCGCAAAGGATGACGCTATCAGGTAAACCGACATGATAAGCGCTGCCGAGAGTAGGAGTTTGCGTGTATTACGAATCCTACCTAGCGGAATAGTTTCACCTCTTACAGCTGTGTATGAGATGAGCATCATGACAGCTACTCCAGTTTCAAAGCCACTCAAACCGAGCGCGAGCTTTGGAAACTTTAAGAGCGTCTCAAGTGCGATAGCACCTCCAGTGGGGTACAAGTCTCTGACTTCATTCCACCACTGTTCGAGTCGTACAAACTCGAATGCGCCATTGAGTCCTGTACTGACTACGACAATAGCGTTGAGTCCAAGGTATATCACCACGAGCGAGACTGCAATGCCCATAGCTTCCTTAAAACCTTTATAGAATACCCCTCCGAGAAGGAGTACCAATGCACATGTAACGAGCAAGGATTTTCCATGGAGGAATGAGAATAATGGGTTTGAGACTATATGTTCAGCTGCATCTGATGCGCTGAGGGTGATGGTGATGATAAAGTCAGTAGCTGCAGACCCGATCAATACAAGAACTACAATCTTTGACATCCATCCAGTGAGCTGGCTCTCTATCATTGATATTGAACCTTTGCCTGAGTATGAATTGTCTGCAACGTGTGCATATACTGGATATGCGCAAGTTAATGTCACAATAATCAGTGCCGCTGTGGCGATAGGAGTCAGCACCCCGACCGCGTTATACGCGATAGATGGCTGATATCCAAGGGTGCTAAAATAGTCCACACCTGTAAGACACAACACCATATACCATGCAAATGTTGCATGTATATGTGCATTTTGATTTTCTCCTTTCTTCATTTTTCGCCTCCTGGCGTTTGAATAACGTCGCATCTTGCGACTTGCTTCCCTCTTTCATCTCACACATCGGAGATCATAGAGGTCTGTTTTCCCCGCTCTTTCAAGTGGGTCGAATTATTTTCTTGCGGGCTTTCGTCCGCGGTTTCTCTGGCGCCTGAAGCGCCGTTCTTTCTTTCTTTTGACTATAACGGTTTTCTTAGCCATGTTCCTCCTTTGAGTGAATATTTTCCACACTCAGCGAGAGCCTTTTTAGAAGTACTGACTAACTACTTGTCAATGACAAGAGCATGTTAAGTCAAAACAACTACACATTTTTTTAGAAAAATATGTATGAAAAGTATCTTGCAAAATGTACAAGTAATCTGAAACCATGAGTACACATGAGTCTAGTACTGTAAATGTGCGCACATGCAGAGCTGATACTCAAGTCAGTTCTCATCCCTATGTAACATGCCCGACTATATGGGCAGACAGAAAGAAAGTGCAAATAGCTACCAATATGCAAAAGATAGATAGCTTATAGTATTGTATCAGCAAACATGCAGTTTGGAGGAGAAAATGATACACATTAGCCCAGCCTCGTTTTTTTCCCTGCATGGCGCAGTTGGGCCTGGATGAAAGGATCCAGGTCACCATCGAGGACGGCGATCGTATTTGACGTCTCGTGCTCAGTGCGCAGATCTTTGACCATCTTGTAGGGATGGAGGACATAGGAGCGGATCTGTCTGCCCCAGCCTGCTATTTTCTCTGTCTTAAAGGACGCTTGGGTGGACTCCTGTTCATCTTGGTGCTTTTGCCAGAGCTTTGCGCGGAGGATCTTGAGCGCTGTGTCACGATTCTGTCTCTGCTCACGCTCGGTCTGACAGGTGACTATGATATTTGACGGCTTGTGCAGAAGACGCACAGCCGAAGAGACTTTATTCACATTCTGCCCACCATGACCACCCGCTCTAAAAAACTCCCATTCAAGATCTGTTTCTTTGATATCTACTTCGGCGTTTTGTACGATTGGCAACACTTCAATGAGCACAAATGAAGTCTGTCTGAGACTATCTGCATTAAACGGTGAGAGTCGCACAAGGCGATGTACGCCTGCCTCGCATTTCAACATACCATATGCAAATTCTCCTCTGACGTTCATCGTAACTTCTTTGACACCTGCCTCCTCGCCATCGACCCAGTCGAGCGTCTCGGTCGCCCATCCTTTGGACTCGATGTAGCGTGAGTACATGCGATACATCATCGAAGCCCAGTCCATAGCTTCGGTGCCTCCTTGACCAGCATGGATGGAAAATATGCAGTCGCCCGCATCATGGGGACCTGACAGAAAAAGCTGAACCTCATATGCCTCGATGAGCTTTCGAGCCTCCTCTTCCTGACCTTCTTCAAAAAGGAGCTGCATCATCTCAACCTCATCAATGGTTTTTTTGATCTGATTGATCTCCTTCATCGTAGCTGCAGATGAGACGGGATCAGACCAAAACGCCCCATCGTACGTCAAGGCCTCAAGCTCCGCGAGCTTTGCCTTTTTGGCCGGTAGGTTTACGTGTTTGAGTATGGCGTCGAGTTTTTCTTTGAGCGGTGACATGGGGAGATTATAGCTTATAACGTATAACTTATAGTTGATAACCAAGAAGGGGGAATGGGGAGGGAGGCAAAGACTTAATACTTAAGAATAAAGAAATAAGAAAGTAGAAATAGGCAGAAAGACTTAAGCATGAAGACTGCCTGTCGACTAAGGACTGATGACTATTTCTCTCAGTTCGCGTCTTTACCGAGGATGATTTCGACATCGACTGTATCAGTGTCGGCGAGCTCGCCAAACTTTGGCGCAGCCACACTATCTTTGATATCTTCGGTCACGGTGCCTTTCAGCATAGCTACTTTGGACTTCTTGATATTTACTTCAGATACCGTAAAGTCGAAGTTTGCTGCATTGCCGAGGGTTACCTCAGGATAGCCTTTGGTAGTAAGGATCTTGTTTACTCCCGCAGCTTGTCCTCGTACACCGGTGCCGTTTAGGATACGCACCTTGACCTCAGCGCGCTTTACTTCGACTGTGGGAGTCGGAGTAGGAGGCACTGGAGTGATCGTTGCGGTGGGGAGAGGGGTTGGGGTCGCCTGAGCAAATAGTGAAGGGAGCGACATACCGGTATCAGCTTTGCCTTGGAGTACGAGATAGAGCGCAAGGAAGACTATAGAGAATATGATCAAAAAGAGCGCTGCTTCTTTGAGATAGGGGATAGAACGGGTGTTTTTTTCTGAATCAATAGGGTTCATAGGTTTGGAAGGGGCGGGAGAATTTATAATGGTTTGTTTAAATGAAACCACTTTTTGTGTTGGCTTTATTTTACCAAATGCAAACGATTTATTTTCAGCATGTGCGATATACGCTCCCAGGAGTGTGTCATAGGTCAGAATCGGCAGCATATCAGTCGCCGATTTGCCATGGATCTGTACCATGTACTCTTGGTAAAAGTTTGGGATGATGCGTTTGAGAGGGTTAGTCCATACTCCCACATTTTTAGTAAAGGTATCTTGTCTGACTTTTTCGGTTTGAGATCCTGAAATGATGACGCGATTGAGCTTGGCTACTTTGTTTGCAAATTCATCCGCCTTTGATTTGAGTTTTGACTCCAGATCTGCAGGGTTCACATTGGCGATTGACCATGATTTGGGCTCTTGGATCGGTCCAAACGTGTCAAAGTAGTATCCCTGCAGCTCGCTGTCCTCGTACTCTGCATAGAGTATCTGTTCGCGCTTGTCGAACCTAACGGTCTTCTCGAATAGGGTGTAGTAGGCGAGCTGTTCTGGCACGGTTGCTATGACTTCCAGGTCCATCTCCTCAGTAGATTTTTTGAGAGTGGCAAGCGTGTCTTTTGCAATTGCATACACAAAAGCGGTGGTGATGCCGGCATAGCTCGCAACCGCAAAATCGACATGAGTTTTTGCAAGGTCCAGCTTATATACCGTGGTGAGTTTTTCTTTCACAAAAGTCTCATAGGAAGATTTTGGTATATCTGAGGGGATATCGATGCGCGCAAAGGTATACAGTGAATGACTGAGGACTACCACAAGCTGGGAACCTGATATCTTGACGGGCAGTGATGAGATTGAGTCCTCCAGACACTGCTTGAGAACATCTTCTTTGGGGAATGTGCCATCGATGATGAGCTTGCGTGTAGAGGAGTACGTCGTCCAAGTGCTCTCCACAGAGCCTAGAAGTCCCTTTTTGATGTTGAGCAGTCGTATGAGCTTTGGTTGGATCAGTGCATACAGCATGATCCAATAGTAGAACAAAGTGGATCGAAATACAAGAGGGAGGGAAATCAAATTTACAATGAGCAATTTACAATCTAGAATTACAATCTAGAAATAGAGAAATTAATGATCGCCCAAGGGCACTCACTCACCTCTCACTTCTCGTGCTAGAATGTGCTCCTGTATGGCTAGTCAAGATACGATCTCCCAGATTCGCTCCCGCATAGATATCGTTGAGTTGATAGGAGGCTATGTGTCGCTCAAAAAGATGGGAAAGTACTTCAAATCCCCCTGTCCCTTTCACCAAGAAAAAACTCCTTCATTTGTAGTGTCTCCTGACAGGCAGCGTTGGCACTGCTTCGGAGCCTGTCACGAAGGCGGAGATATTTTCACCTTCTTGATGAAGTGGGATAATTTGACTTTTCCTGAGGCCATTATGGAGCTCGGAAAGCGAGCGGGCATATCTGTCGAGGATCTCAAAAGCGGAGCGCCCGCATCTGACGCCGAAGCGCGTACAAAGTCACAGATATTTGAGATCAACGAGCTCGCGGCACGCTACTACCACTATGTATTGACCAAAGATGCGCATGGCGCAGCAGGGTGTACATATCTGGAGACGCGTCGAGTGAGTGATGCGATAGCGAGCTCATTCTGTCTCGGGTATGCACCTGAAAGCTGGGACAACCTCGTGCAGTATCTGCATAAGAAGGGATATGATGATGCGACTCTCCTCGCGAGTGGCATGTGTGTCGAGGGTACTCGGGGGCTCTACGATCGATTCCGTGGACGGCTGATGTTCCCAATTTACAATACGCTCGAACAGGTGATCGGATTTTCTGGACGACTCATCGCCAAGTCTCCCGATGGCAAAGAACAAGCAAAATATGTAAACACTCCCGAAACGCTTGTATATCACAAAAGAGAGAGTCTCTATGGCATCCACAAGGCAAAGGATGCAATACGTAAGTCAGGCAGCGTCATCGTAGTCGAGGGTGAGTTTGACATGATCACGCCCTTTGCACACGGTATTGAAAATATTGTAGCGATTAAAGGCTCAGCATTTACCACTGAGCAACTCAAGACCCTCAAGCGATATGCGCACAAGCTCATCTTTGCACTTGATGCTGACCCTGCAGGCATAGCTGCCCTCAAAAAAACCATCCCTCTCGCACAGGGATTTGAGTTTGAGCTGTATGTGCTCGCAATCCCTGATGGCAAAGATCCTGATGAGGCGGTCAAACACGACTTTGTCTCGTTCAAACGCGCTCTCGAGCACTGCGTCCCGGTCTATGACTTTATTATCGACCAACAACTCACATCCCTCAATCTCAAAGATCCCTTTTCTAAAAATGAGTTTGCTGAGGGCATCCTTCCGATCATTGACGTTATCAAAAACCCCATTGTAAAGCAACACTATATGCAACGTATCTCAAGTGCGCTTGAGTTAGATCAAAGCAGTGTGCTAAATCTCCAGTATATGCTGAGGCAAAAAAAGAAAACTCCACACGCCTATGCGCAAACTACTGAAGCGAGTAAAACCACCTCACAATCTCGCTATGATCTCCTCCAAAAGTACGTGCTTGCTATGGCGATCACCGCAGCTAATCCATCCCAGATGATACAAACGCTTCAAAAGTATCTGGAGTCGGCAGATTTCACTCAGCCTCCATACGCGCAACTTTTCGAATATATTACCTCACCAGAGGTGGCAGTCATTGCGTTGGCCACGGGGGTCCCCAACCACCTGAGAGATCTATATGACGAGCTGTATCTATATCCTTCGGTTCTCCCCGATAGTGATGCCCAGCCCTCGTATGAACGAACGGTGCTCGAACTCGCAAAAATAGCAACGACTGCAGTGCTCAAAAAAGCAGTAAGCGAGCCAGAGGGAGATGTTGACGCTGTCATAACCGCTGCCCAAAAGAGGCTCTCTATCCTCAATCTAGCCTCAATATCTACCTCGCCATAGCGCTATTTTGCATAGAAAAATGATAGGTTTTGTAGTACAATATACTCGTTGCTTATTCCTTGCATCGGGAGCGCATACGGCATCGCCGTAGTTGATCGCTTGAATCCGCTTGTGTGGTAGGGTTTTTGGCTCTGATGCAAGAAACACGTGTACCCTATGGCATCAAAAAAAACACCCTCAAAATCTACGAAAGTAGCTTCTCCAAAAAAAGTACCTTTACTGAAAGTAAAATCTGTCAAAAAGGCAAAAGTTTCTCCAAAGTTGCTAGTAAAACAGGTAAAGCAAGCAAAGCCTACTAATCCTGCAAAGGTAGTGGTCGTGGTTCCTCCAGACAAGATTCAAAAGCCTCATGAAGATATCAAGCTACACAAGCAAGGGCGCGACCTCCTCGTCCAAGGCAAGACAGACGGATTCCTCGTCCTTGACGATATCCTCATGGTCTTTCCTGAGCCTGAGAAAAGCATCGATTATATCGATGAGTTTTTTGTCCAGGCATTTGCCCAGGGCACTGACATCTTTGAAACCATCTCCACGCGGGAGGATTCCGACATGTTCAAGTCCTCAGAGGATATTGAACGAGAGCTTGAGTCGATGGTCATCTTGCGCCATGGTGAGTCACTGGATCCTATCAAAAAATATCTAAAGGAGATTGGTCGTACCCCTCTGCTCACCTTTGATCAAGAGGTCGAGCTCGCAAAGCAATATGAAAAAGGAGATCTGGTCGCAAAAGAAAAACTCACTCGCTCAAACCTACGTTTGGTAGTATCTATAGCCAAAAAATACCTCGGTCGCAGGCTCTCATTTCTAGACTTGATCCAGGAGGGTAACAAAGGGCTTATCCGAGGAGTTGAAAAATATGACTGGAAGCGTGGATTCAAATTCTCCACCTATGCCACCTGGTGGATCCGCCAAGCTATCACTCGTGCTATCGCAGATCAGTCTCGCACCATACGTATCCCAGTGCATATGGTTGATCAGATCAACCGATACTACAAAACTCAACGCAGACTCGCTCAAAAGCTGGGCAAGGAACCAGATGTGAAGCAGATCGCCAAAGAGATGGAGATGCCCGTCGACGAAGTCGAAAACCTGATCAAAATCTCGCAGCAACCAAAGTCTCTCTCGACACCAGTAGGTGAGGATAAAGAGGCTACGCTGGAACAATTTGTTGCTGACACCTCACAACCAACGATGTATGACCGTGTCAGTCGTGAGCTTCTGAAAGAAGCGGTGACTGCAGTGCTTGACACGCTTTCACCTCGTGAGCAGAAAGTGCTCATTATGAGATTTGGACTTGAGGATGGGAAACCACGCACGCTCGAGGAAGTGGGCAAGGAATTCAAAGTCACTCGTGAGCGCATCAGACAGATCGAAGCCAAGGCGATCCGCAAACTCAAACATCCTACTCGCGCCCGCAAACTCAGAGACTATATCGAGTGATATCGATCCATATTTGGCTCACTTAATTAGGCGGGGGGCTGTGCATTTTGAGTCGGAATTCTATTTCTGCAACTTCCTTTGACATTTATCCTGTATCCGTATACCCTTGTACATATGACTTCGCATGCATCTCCAACCCAACGTGCACTCAGCGTATGGGGATTTATACTCGGAGTATGGGCACTGTATCGCACCACAATAGGGAAGGATATGCCGCTTGGATTTGATGAATTCATATTCAAACCACTCCTATTCCTCACGCCGATCTACTACTTTATCACTCATTACGAGCACAAGTCTCTCGTCCACGGGCTCTGGATCAAGCTGCACCATTGGCGACAAGATGTGCAACAGGCTCTACTCATATCCCTTCCATTTCTCTTAGCTGGCACAGTTATGATCTCTCAGTCAAACTTCAGCATCGCGGAGTGGCCATGGCTGATCGCGATGGCAGCAGTGATAGCAGTGACTGAAGAGACGCTCTCACGGGGTTTTGTGACCAGTAGACTGTATGAGGAGGGTCACCACTCGATGCAGACATTGATCAAAGCGAGTGCGCTCCATCTGCTTCTCCGCATACCACGCATCATGACCACTCCTCAGTTTTTTGGGGACAAATTATGGTGGGTCATCGCTGCAGAGGCGCTGGTGAGTCTCATCATGACAGGACTATTCTTATGGCGTAAAAGTCTACTACAGGTTATCATGGTGCGATTTATATACACCATCGTGTTGTTGGCTCTGCTCGTCTAGCCAAGGAGCAAGCGCTTGAGTTTCCACAAAAAGTATTGGGCCAGACGTGGTCCACGAGCAAACTTTTGAGTGAAGTACAGTTGATTTCGATAGGCGATCTTTTTTACTTCTTCCTTCGTATAAAAACTGCCAATCGTGGATTCATGATGGTGTTGTACGACTACGCTCGAGTCGAGAAGCACTTTCCATCCCTGCTTTTTAGCACGATAGGAGAGATCCACATCTTCCCAGTAAAAGGGAGCGAACATCTCATCCAGACCACCGAGCTGCTGCCACATAGATTTTCTAATCAGTGCACTGCCGAGCTCTGCCCAGGCATTAGGAATAAGCGCTTTGGTCTCTGAGGATGGCGTATCCAGGGGAAGTCCACGATGATGATACAGACCCTTTTCGAAATAGACTTCATTCCTGCCCTGAAGCTTGCTATCTCGTTCACGGGTGGTGAGACTGACAGCAAAAAGTTGTGGATCGTCAGTAAAATACGTGAGTGTTCGTTGCCAATCAGCGCTTTCGAGCAACACATCAGTATTGAGTATAAACAGAATGTCGCCTGTCGCATGCGTTACTCCCAGGTTCACTGCTGGAGCAAAACCACCATTTGACTCAGAGTGTATGAGGGTGATTTTCCTTTCAGTAAAAAAGGGATCAACACTCAGTGGTGCTATATCTGTAGGATTATCGTTGACCACAATGACTTCGTGTCCTCCAAAGTACTGCCAGTTACTGACTAGGTTGCGTTTACATTCTTCAATTTTTTTATAGAGTGGGATGACGATGGATATAGTCATAAGGTGTGCCTAATTCGTTACGCTAAGTGCATCGAGTGAAGCGCCAAGCGCCTCAATAGAGAACTTTCTCTCGATAGTTTCGGTGCCTGCGATGCGCATGTGCTCCTGCTTTGCAGGATCATGACTCAATGATATGACTTTGCGCGAGAGATCATCGAGTGATTTGAATGTGTATCCATTTACTCCATCTTCAATCACTTCTGGTATGCCTCCATTTGCAAAACAGAGAGGGATGCAGCCATATGCCATAGCCTCGATGGGAGTGATGCCGAGGTGTTCAGTACGCTCTGGATACTTGGACGAATCGACACCCCAGCCAGCAAAGTGGATGTAGAAATCTCCCGTTTTGTAAAAATGACCAAGCTCGATATGGGAGATATTTGGCTTGAATATAATATTCTGATAGCTCGAAGCAAGCTGCTTTAGCGACTCGTAATACTTTTTATCTTCTGGTTTTACTCCTCCGATGAGGATGAGCTTACTCGCCGCATACTGCGGATTGGACTGTATGAACTGTACAAACCAGGCAATGGCTACGTCATGTCTCTTTGAATGCAGGTGGCGGAAGAAACGTCCCACGGTGATAAACGTCAACGAGGTGCCAGAGATGTGCTGTGTGTCTGGGAGGCGATCTGCAGGGAGTGATGTCACTGGGTACACGACTGAGGAGGTGATGCCGTATGCTTTGAGATTTTTCTGCGTAAACTTCGAGTTTGATATCCATATCCAGCCTCTTGTTTTGATTTGATTCCACAGTGTCATGCGATAGAGCTTTGCATCTGGCACCATGCAAAAGCAATATGTTTGTTTTGCCGTCGAAAAGAAATATGAGCCATCTGTCGCATAGAGGAGTAGGTCGTACGCGTGGAGCAGCTTGATTTTTTGTATGAGTGAAAGCGTCGTGAGCTTTGGGATCCATTTGATACCAGGTGGAAGCGAGAGGTGGAGCTTACGCTCGAGATCTTTGGAGATGTCCTTACTCCAAGCGATAGTGAGTTCGTACCCTTGGCTGATATAGTATTCACATATCTGCAGCATGTGCTTCTCACCACCTCCACAGGTGTCAAGGTACGGGTTCCAGAGTAAGAGTTGTTTCATGGGTGCCATTCTGAAAAATATTCAAAGGGCGGTTAGAACAGGACTAATGGCGATTGTACCATCTCACAACACGTGATGTGAGTGATGATATGGGATTGCCCCTTACTACTAGGATGAACCATTGATCATGCCGTCGATCATCTTGATCTGGCGCTTGGCACGCGCGGCGATGTCTGGCTCATGAGTGACGATGACAATCGTGATCTTTTCTTGCTCATTCAGCTCAGTCAAAAGTTTCATGATCTCATCACCTGTTTTGGTATCAAGGTTGCCTGTAGGCTCATCAGCGAGGATAAACTCAGGCTTCATGATGAGTGCCCGAGCGATGGCCACGCGCTGTTGCTGTCCTCCTGAGATACGATTTGGATATGATTGAGCTTTTGACTCCAGTCCAAATCTCTTGAGTAGGTACTGTGCATATTCCTTTGGATTGTAATCAAGCTTCTTACGGGTATATATCGTAGGCACGAGAAGATTTTCAAGAATCGTCAACTTATTTATCAGATTAAATTGCTGAAACACAAATCCAATATACTCGTTGCGCAGACGTGAAAGCTCTACATCTGATAGATTTTCTGCTTCCTTGCCCCCGATGATGACCTTGCCCGAGGTTGGCTTGTCGAGGAGGCCTAAGATTTGCATGGCTGTTGATTTACCGCATCCTGAGGGGCCAGTGATGGCTACAAATTCACCTGAATCGATCTGGAAAGAGATGCCCTTGAGGGCAGTAAACGTCTCGTCGGCATTGATCTGGTATTTTTTCCAGATTTCTTGGAGGGAAATCATAAAAGACAGTTTATAAAGTCTGTAAGGTCCGTAAAGTCCATAAAGTGACCCCCGAGGGTCATCCCGGACATGCGCGTGAGCGAGATCCGGGATCCAAGTCCATACCGTTCTCATGCTGGACAGTAGAGAGACGGATCATTTCGTCTCAATGATCATATCACCATCCTTGAGACCTGACTTGATCTCAACAAGCGTATCAGCCTCCTCGCCAATGGTGACCTCTGTCTTGACCTTTTTTTCATTTACGATCTTCGTCACATATTTTTTCTTTAGCTCAGTTTTAATGTATTGCGGAGGTACAGCGAGGCGGCTTGCATATTCTTTGGTGACAAACTCTGCATCACCAGTCATGCCCAATCGATACTTTAGCGCAATGTTGTCAGATCCAAATCGCAGTTTTGTCTCGTATATGGTGCCTGTCTCTCCCACCTTTGGAGTAAAGGAAAGCGTAGTCACCGTGGCACGAATGGGTTCTTCTGAATATGCATCCATGAGGATCGTTGCATCTTGCCCCACGTACAGTTTTGGTACTTCGGTTTGGTCTGCACTCGCTGAAAAATAGATAGTGTCAGGATTTACCACTTCAAAGGTGCTGGTGACGCCAATGTTGACTCCCGCATAGGGCGAGGTGACCTTGGTGACGATGCCACTGATGGGTGAGGCGAGGTATGAGTACTCCTTGGATATAGATTGTAGCTCGACATTTAGGACAGAGGTATTGAGACCAAACTGAGCTTTGTCGATGAGTCGCTTGAGTCTGTCGCCTACTTCACCATCTTTGTATGCTGCATCTTTGTTGTCCACTTTGGCTTGATCAAAGTCCCATCGCGTTATCAAAAACGTGTTCAACTGTTTCTCCAAGTTTTTCTGTAGCTCGCGCTGATCGAGACTGGCGATGCCTTGGCCTTTTTTGACATAGTCACCTTCTTTGACGCCGACCCAGGCGAGTCTTCCCCCTGTTTGAAAGCCAAGAGTTGCTTTTTCGGTGGCATCGATTTTCCCTGAGAGGTTTAGGGTATTTTTCAGAGTAGTTTTGGTCACGGTGTACGCCGCTTCCTTCTCAGTTGGCGTCGCCGCAGTGGCCACGTTTGCTTTGTAATACGTGTACGCCACATATCCAAGGATGCCGAGCACGAGGAGAATGATGATGAACTTTTTCATATTTGTCTTTGATCCACTATAATAGTAAGCATTCACTTTACACCATGCACACGTACAAAATCAACCTCAAAATTGCATTGGTGACTTTTGTGCCTGTACTTCTAGTATACCTCCCCTTTTTGCTACATTTGAAGCATTTTTACTTTCTCAACCTGAGTGACTCAGGCATGCAACAGATCTACAAAAACTGGGATGGGCCAAATTTTGTGCTCAATGCGATCACGGGGTATGATCCTATACAGATCGCAAAGCATACGTTCGCTCCTAAACCATATGAATACTATGCAAACCATTTTCCTTTGTACAGTTGGTGGATCTCACTTCTGGGTCCTGTAATAGGCTATTTTCAATCAGCATTGGTGGTAAATATATGCAGTAATCTGATTGTAAACGTCGTTTTTTATAAGTGGGTTTCGAAATACTCTCAACATCCACTCTGGCTCACCTTTGTTTTTACCGTGTTTCCTCCCCGTTATTGGATCGTGCGGAGCGTCATATCTCCTGAGATGCTGCTCATCGCACTCGTCTTGTCCACTCTGTGGAAGTGGGAGCGAGGATTGTATGTGCGTGCAGCACTACTCTCATTCCTTGCCGTGCTGACCAAGTTTCAAGCCATCATACTAGCGCCAGTATTCTTGCTCACCCTCCTAGTCCAACAGCTGCCCCCAATCACCACCATAACTTGTGAGTGGAGAAAAAAGTTTCATCAGAAGTTTGCACTCTCTGCAATCGTCGCAGTCATCGCGCCTATCGCGGGATATCTATTGATCGCCTTTTTCTACCAGTATAAATTTGGAGATTTTTATGCGTATTTTAATGGTCAAAAAGGCGTAGGTATGGGCGCTGCACTGCCATTTTCCATGTTTAACTCAGCTGAAAAATGGGTAGGTACAGGTTGGCTCGAGCACACCGCATTGTATTTTGTGGGTATGTTTACGTTGATTGGAAAGCTCTGGACTGAAATCAAAAATCAAAATCCAAAAGTAAAAAGTAAAAGTAGTGGGCTTGAGGGGGCACCCATTCATCCTGTTTACCTATCTTTTGTGATAGGGTATACCGCCATGCTGACGCTCATTCCACAAGTAGATATTATGCGTCTGGCCATGCCTCTGGCACCCATCTTCATCATGGCATTCCACAATTTTTTCGAGTCGAAAACGTTCCACATCGGACTTCTACTTTCATTGCCTGCACTTTATATGTACGCTCTAAACTTTATCATGACCAATCAAGCAGGTATCAGCGATTGGGGACTGTTTAAATAATGAATAATTAATAGTGAATAATTGAGAATGAAAAATATATTTAGAAACAAGAAGGATGTGGCATTTTTGGCAGGATTGGTTGTTCTAATTGCAGGAGCAGTGTTTTTAAGGTTTTATCGGATACCTGAATTTTTGACATTTCTCTCTGATCAGGGACGAGACGCGATCATATTGAAGCGTATCGTGATGCTCGAAAAGTGGGTATTTGTAGGGCCTACCACCTCCATAGGTAATGTATTCACCGGACCTTTTTTCTACTACCTTGTAGCTCCATTCATGCTCTTGTCGGGACTAGATCCAGCAGGGCCTGCGTATGGCATCGCACTTATAAACACCGTCGGGTTGATCTTGAGTTTTGTATTTGTCCTCAAGAACTTTGGCAAAAGCACTGCGTTTTTTTTCCTCGTGTTTGCAGGTTATTCCGTCAACCAGATCATGCAGTCGCGCTTTAGTTGGAATCCAAATCCAGTCAGTACCTTTAGTTTTATCGCACTCATGTGCTGGTATTATGCGATACGAGAGATCCGTCATCATCGTGCCACTCATCATGTTACACCTATAACCAGATCGCTCACACGATTTATAAAGGAATCCAAATGGCATCTGATCACAGGCATTATGTTAGGTCTGTGTTTGCAGCTTCACTATGTGACAATACTTCTGATCTTGCCAATCGGTTTATATTTTCTATCAACTATATTCCGTGTGCAGAGTACTGGCCGTGTCTCATTGTCCAAGGAGTTCTTGAGACCTCTCTACCAGATGATTCTTGGGTTCCTCGGTGGCGTCGTCACCTTTACCCCACTCATATTGTTTGATATAAAAAATAAGTTTATCAATCTACATACCCTCCTACGCGCTACCTCAACAGGAGAAATACAGGCAAAGAGTTTTCTCTATTACGACCGACTTACTGACACGCTTCGTACACTATGGTTTCACTCGTTTGGCATCAAGCTTGATACTGAGTGGTCCATCTTCAGCCTGTTTGCGTTGATACTACTGACTCTATGGATAGCGCAGCGCTATCATCACGGCGTGGAGCGCGTGTTTATCTATGGATGTCTGGTGGTGGTGGTATCTTTTGTACCCTTATTTGCCTTGATTGAGACTGGTAGGCATGTGCACTACTACAATCATCTATATCTGGCGTTGTATTTTCTAGTTGCCTTGATACTGAACTCAGCTTCGAGATTTAATATCGTGAAACTCGTGTGGTGTGTAGGGCTTGGAGTATATATGTACCAACAAATGTATCTCCTTCCTCAGATCGTGGAACCCATGCGAAAAAATACCCAAATGACTGAGGCAAAGAATGTGGCAACATATATCAAAAGCCAGATCACATCCCCAGAGTATCAGGTCGTAGGATTGCCCTTTTATGAGACCGAAGGTCACTATAGATATTATCTGGAGTATTTGGGCGCACGGCCAATGACTGCTGACTCGCTCGGAGATCCGCATGAGCTCTTTGTCATCTGTCATCAACTAAATTTAAAGGATTGTGAGATACCTGGCAATGCACAATGGCAGCTCGCTGATTTTCAAAACAGACATCCGCAATGGAGAGTGGTTAGCGCACGAGAGATAGCAGGAGTGCGCGTGTACAAGATAGTACAACAGTGACCCTCAGTGGCATTGTGACAGGTGTTTTGCTACAATCACCTCACATGAACATATCATTGATTGTGCCTTGCTACAACGAGGAATCAAATTTTCAAAAGGGCGTTTTGGATAAAATTGGCAACTACGTCAGAGATGACTCTCGGTTTGTCGAAGTGCTCATAGTAGACGATGGATCGACTGACAAGTCACGTGAAGTCATACAAGCGAAGTATCTCAGTCAGTTCTCCAAGTTTCGCCTCGTTGCGGCACCTCATCAGGGCAAAGCAATGACGGTAATAACTGGTATCAAAGAAGCTGTGGGTACTTTTGTATTTTTTACCGATGCCGACCTTGCCACACCTATCGAGGAGGTAGAGAAGCTCATCGCTGAGCAGGAACGTACACGCGCTGAGATGGTCATCGGATCCCGTGGATCAACTCGTCCGGACGCGCCACTTACCCGCAAGATCATGGCGCTTGGCATGATCACGATCAGATCACTAATTGTAGGACTTCGTGGGATCAAGGACACACAGTGTGGGTTCAAACTCTTCCAGCGTGAGGCAGCTCTCAAGGTCATAGACAAACTCGTTGTGTTCAAACGTAAGTCAGTAGGTAGCCAAGCATCGGTATCAGCGATCTTTGATCTTGAATTCTTATTCATCGCCAAAAAGTTGGGATATGATATAGGTGAGGTGCCGGTCTCGTGGCGTCATGTGGAGACCCGTCGCGTCAGTTTTGTCAAAGACGTCATCGAGTCTCTCCTGGACATGGCTAGGCTCAAATGGTATGAGCTAAAGGGAAGGTATGAGTAATGAATAATTAATAATTAATAATTGAGAATTGAGAATTGAGAATTAAGAATTAAGAATTAAGAATTAAGAATTGAGAATTAGTAATTTGGAATAGGGAAATGTTCTACGTAACATCGTACTCTCAATGAAAAAACTTTTTCCTTTACTCTTTGGCATATTCATACTCGGTAGTCTATGGTGGCGACTCATCGTCATGCGGACTATACCCTTTTATGACTGGGATGAGTCAATATATGCGCAAGTAGCACGTGAATGGATGCGACACCCGGGACTAGCCCTCACTTATAATGGCTCGCTATGGTTTGAAAAGCCACCTCTCCTTTTCGCAATCATTGGAAGCCTTTTTCAAGTATTTGGTACGAGTGAGTTCATAGCAAGGCTGCCTTCAACAATTGCTTCGATATTTGCACTGCTGTATCTCAAGCAATTAGTCCTAAAGACTCTCAAAAGCGATCAGCTTGCATACACCACAGTCCTCTTGACCCTTGCAACTACCTACTACCTTGATAGAACTGGGCTCGTAAATGTGGATATATTCCTGACACTTGGATGGCTTATGTACCTGGGGGGTACCTCGGTCAAATCTAGATTGATTGGCACTTGTATAGGCACTTGGACCAAATCATTTCTCGGACTTATTCCGCTTGTGGTTGATGTGGTGGTGTCACTCTGGCACCGTAAACTTACCTTGAGCAAGATGAGGGAATCGCTTGTCATACTAGTCCTTGCTCTGTCATGGCACATTTATATGGCGCTCGTATATCAGAATGCATTTATCACGTCACATGTGTATGAGCATTTGATTTCTCGAGTCCAAAAGCCAATAGAGCTACATGCAGGAACAAGGTGGTTTTATTTTGACCATCTGTGGCAAAATTATTCTTTGCTCCTTAGTCTTGCAGGTATCGCCATCTTAGTCTGGGCTTATCGAATAGCACGTCGACAGAAAAGGTTTGAGATTGATAGAGTATTTGTACTGTCGCTTTCTTATCTTGCTCTGCTTACAATAAGTAAGGCAAAACTTTCTTGGTATGTTACTCCACTTCTGCCATTGACCGCGTTCATGATAGTGTATCTCATAAGTCAAATCGGGAACGGCAATGTGAGAAAGTTCGCCGCGATCTCTCTCATCGTATGGGGAACTTTTCAATTTACAATAAAGACACTCGGCGCAAGTTTTGACTATGCGGTTCCCTCACAGGTCATGCTTGCGCGGTGCAAGAACTCGCTTCCTCCTATCAATAAACTTGGATATTTAGTCTCTCCGAGCCAGCGAACTGACGCACATGTTATCGAAGCTGCACAGCTAAACATCGGCAGTTCATTTATTTATGGTTCCGCACCAACCTTCTTGTTTTATCTTGACCGTCCTGTCACTTTTTACTACAAAACTGATTTATTTTTGAAGGATTTGGGCTCCTATGATGCGATGGTGACACACAAAGATGATTCAGCACTTAGACAAAGGGCAGAGCAGATACTCGCACCGGGAATCACCCCCATCCTTACCTGTGCTCGGGAAGATATGACAATGACTGTGCGTGGGAGTAGTGCGTCGTCTACAAAGTGATTCAGGTATAATAACAGTGATGTTTTCACTTTCGTCTACTTTTTCTCGAATCCGCAACTCTATACAGAGATCTGATGTGCTTACTACGATTGGCATATGTGCCTTGTACTTCGTGACCAGACTCCTCAATATACTTGCGCTACCCATATTTTCTGATGAGGGGATTTATATCCATTGGGCTATGACAGCTGCTACTGATCCAGCATGGAGATTTATATCACTCATTGACGGTAAGCAGCCGCTCCAGACATGGGGAACGATACCATTTATCAAGTTATTTCCCCAGTCCTATCTATTGGATGGACGCCTGTTTGCGGTTGTCACAGGATTTGTGGCACTGGTTGGCGTCATGTCACTGTGTGGGTACCTCTGGGGAAGGAAAGGGTATATTATCGGAGCATTTCTGTACATCTTTACACCCTACTTTCTGTTCTATGACAGACTTGCCCTCGTGGACTCTGCAGTCAATGCTGTAGCAATCTGGATATTTTTCTTCTCAATTGTCCTTGTCCGTACGCGTAGAATCGATGTTGCCCTTTTATTTGGATTGGTAGCAGGCATTGGTCTGCTCGCAAAATCTTCAGTTCTGATGTTTGTATTCCTTGCATCCCTTGCTCCGCTCATGACGCTGAATTTCCAACGATATGGTCACCTTTTCACTGTGCTGAGAAAACAAAAAAAGCAGATAGTGGACTATATGTTTCTTTTCGCACTGGTGATGGGTATAGGAGTAGCAATGTATCTGACCCAAAAGTTCTTCTCACCTTTTTTCCATTACATAGCTGCCAAAAATCTAACATTTATATTATCACCAGCCGAGTGGCTTTCAAACCCATTTCAACTGTGGGCAAATAATATCGTCCTGGTACCCACCTATGTGATGTGGGAAAGTGGGTGGATACCAAGCGTATTGGGAATACTTGGCATTGCACAACTCATCCACAAACGTGATCCTCTTGGATATTATGTATTGGCCTGGATCATCTTTCCGTTCTTATTCACCGTATCATTCAACAAAGTGCTCTATCCGCGCTATCTCGTGTTCTTTGCAGGGCTCCTGACCATTGGAGCAACCTCGTTTTTGGTTCATCTCAGTACGAGCTATCGCACAAAGATTTCTGCCTCTGTACTAGTCTTTCTTATAGCGATTTGCTATCCTCAGTGGTTTGCAGTCGAGCGCATTTCCCTTCCTGAGATTGATAGAGGTCAATATATTGTAGGTGGTACAGCCGTCTGGGGAGCGGAAGAACTCATACAAATTGTGAGGCAGCCTACGATTGACGGGCGTAAGTCTATAGTACTTGCCGAAGGCAACTTTGGTCTGATTGCCGATGTCCTTGAGGTATTTAAAAGGCCAGGTGACAATATCGAGATATGGGGGAGATGGCCACTGAATGAGAGCGATATCCTTGAGGTGCAAAAAGAGGTAGGGAAAGCACATGTGTTTGTGGTCTTTTCACATCGTAAGGAGTTTCCTGTTGAGTGGGAACACAGTCTCTTGGAAAGATTGCGAGTGTTTGGCAAACCTGGGGTTGAAGATGGAGAAAAAGTATACCTATTTGGTGTAAAGCCACTCAAAAAAATATGAGGTTCACTCGAACATATCTGGGAATATGCTTGCTAACGTGTGTCATAGTGCTGATAGGCTATCAGCTCAATCCATGGCATGAAGCTTACTTCTCCTATCACGATGTGACCCAGCCTGCGCGGATCGAACAGTTTGCAAAGAATCTTCGCTCATTTCAATTTCCTACATCTGCCCCAGATATGAATTGGGGCGTGGGGTATCCCATATTTACCTTCTATGCGCCGACAGCATACTGGATCACTACAGCACTACACATTGGTGGACTGAGCATATCTCAAAGCATTAATGCCTCGTTTCTCCTCGCAATGATAGTAGCTGGGTGGGGGATGTATACATTAACGTTAGATTCGTTTAAATCAAAACAGATAGCATTTGTTAGTGCATTGCTGTATAGCTCTTCTCCTTGGGTCGCCGTCGAGATATTTGTAAGAGGAAATTTGGCTGAAATGTGGTTTATCGCGCTCTTGCCGTGGGCGTGGGTGGTGATAAGGCGTGCGCAGATCATGACTTTTGCCGTTGTGGCGCTGTCTTTGGCACTCACGAGTCACAACGTGCTTTCTCCAGTACTTTTTGGTTGGACACTGATCTATGCGATTTTTCAAAATGAGAAGCGCACTGTGATACTCAAAATCATCGGGCTCGCGAGTCTAATGAGTGCGTATTTTTGGATTCCATTTATAGCAGATATTGGTAAAACATATGCATCTGAAGTGGCGCGGCTCACAGATTATCGGGATCATTTTCTCTGCCTGTCACAGCTTTGGACAGGGATGTGGGGATATGGAGGATCTGCTCCCGGTTGCATCGCTGATGGACAGAGCTTTATGATAGGTAAACTTCAAATACTCTTTGGAGTAGGTGGAATGTTGCTCTATCTACGCCATGTGTATATCCAAAAAAGGGCACAGTGGTTTGAATTGATGCTCATGATAGTCTTGCTTGGATCTGTGTGGCTTACCCTTCCAATCTCTCAATGGTTTTGGCAGATCGTCAGTCCCCTCCAGTCATTTCAATTTCCGTGGAGGTTTATTCTGTTTGCACTATTTTCGCTTTCGTACTTTGCAGGCTATCTAATCAAAATATGTAGCAAATCCCGTGTACTGCCTATCCTAACAGTAATCATTGCAATAACACTATTTATACAAAGCGATAGATTCTTCAATGGAGTTTTTAGGAGTAGATCAGATGCGCAGCAGTTTCATAGTACCTCATACATTCGCGAGGTTGCTGCATATAAAGTGCCCGAATATCTTCCGCGTACTGTCGACCGTACGCTGTGGCTGAATATGGGGAAAATCAAACCTTCTGAGAGTCAAATCGCTGAGCTAAAACGCCAATATACTGGCTATAAACCATCTCTCATGCTGTACACTATCTCTCGGTTCATATCTATTGCAACTCTTTTGTGCCTTTTATGTCTGACACGCTTCACCGCAACACGAAAAAGAGCTTGATATCACTTTTTTTTCAGAGTGGGTACTCAGCAGTGCTGGGACTCATCGCGAGCATCATCATCACTGCTCTTGAAGCAAAGTCTGTGTTTGGTATCTATGCGACGACACTCGCAACGATAGGTATATTTAACTATCTCTCTGATATCGGTCTCGCTGGTGCACTCATACAGAAAAAGGAGATTGCCAAAGACGACTTGAAGACAGTATTTACGATCCAACAGACCTTGATCGTGATTCTCGTGACCATTGGATTTGTAGGCACTTCATTTGTCGAATCGTATTACAAGCTTCCTCCGGACGCACACCTCTTATACTGGTCGGTTCTCATAGGTTTTTTTATCTCATCACTGAAAACTATTCCTTCGGTACTTCTGGAGCGGGCAGTAGATTTCCCAAAACTGGTACGAGTGCAGATCATTGAAAATACCTTATTTTACTTTCTCGTTTCTGTTTTCATCATCGCTGGGATGGGACTCAAAAGCTTTGCGATCGCACTCCTTGCTCGCTCGATCATCGGCACAATCCTGGTATATAGGTATTCACCATGGACCATCACGGTGGGTATATCTCTGAGCTCGCTTCGCGAGCTCCTCTCCTTTGGAGTCCCCTTTCAACTAAACTCACTTCTTGCGCTGGTGAAGGATGAGTTTGTCACATTATTTCTCGGGCGCATGCTCGGACTCGCGGCGCTGGGCGAGATCATGTGGGCAAAAAAGTGGGCTGAGGCACCCATCCGCATCATCATGGATAATGTCTCAAAGGTCCTCTTTCCCATCTTCTCTCGTCTCCAGGATGACAAAGAGCGCCTCAAGAAAACTATTGTGATGACTATCTGGGCACAGACGCTCATCCTCGGGCCAGTGCTCCTGGTTCTCGCATTTGCAATGCCCTATATCATCCACATCATCCCCAAGTACTCAAAGTGGGAGTCAGCTATACCGATGTTTCAGCTCTTCTGCATCTCAGCATTTCTCTCAACTCTCTCCACTCCCTTTATGAATATATTCAATGCTCTGAAAAAGCCCAAGATCCCGCTTGCCTTTATGCTGTATTGGACCGTGATGACATGGGTGTTGACGCCTATTGCGATACGCATGATGGGAGCTATAGGATTTGTATATGTGCAGGTCTTCCTCTCCAGTACGTGCTTTGTAGTCATGGCTGTCGCGCGCAAGTATCTTCAGATTGATCTACTGAAAAATCCATTCCGCACCACCCGATAGGAGGTTTATCGAGAGTTGAATGATATTTTCAAAATAAACTGTAGAAGTTGCAGCTGTCGTCGCCATCTCCATGGTTGAGTGATCAGGCGATAAAGCCATTCGAGTCCAAAGGAGCGAATCAAAGTAGGGGCACGTCTGACGTGTCCCGATAACATATCAAACGCACCACCGACTCCCATACATACGGTGTGAGGAAACAATTGCTTGTGGTTTTCGATCCAAAGCTCTTGGATGGGACTTCCAAAGGCGACAAAAAGCAGATCAGGTGAGAGGCGAGCTACTTTTTCAGCAAGTTGAGAGTCTGAAGGATCTGCGTCGTCTATGGCATCGATACTGAGATTTGCAAAGCGCACTTGATAGTGGTGAGCGAGTTGGCTTGCGACACCGCCTCTTCCCCCCAAAAGGCAGATACGCATCTTTTTAGCACTCCTTCCATGCTGCTGGATGAGCCTATCCATAAGATCCACTCCCGTCACCCGCTCCCAGCCTTTTTGATATTCACCAGTCCATCGGCTGGCGAGGAGGACTCCGGTGCCATCAATGATCTGCATCGAGTCTGTCGCTAGAACTTTTGCAAACGTTGTATCAGTTTGTGCGGCCATAATATTTTCAGGATTTAGCGAGACTACATGCATGAATCTTTTATCACGCACGGCAGATAAAATTGTTGCCACAGCCGCGGCCATAGTAGGTGCTGGGTGCAGGGGGATAGTGAGCATTTGGACAAATTATAGTGGATACTCGACTCAAGATGAGGTCAATGGAGTCCTGTTTGGTACATCAAAGGGGTGGTATACTATCTAAATATGCAGATAACTTCACTCATCGTGGCCGAGGGTATGTGCCCCGATATACACTTGACGCTCGGGAGCGTCAAAGAGCTCTCTATGGAGATAGTGGTAGTCGACATCGGCATGAACAAACAGGTGAGAAAAATGATAACTACTGAGTATCCTGCCATCGTATGGCAAGAGATGGAGAAGCCTGAATATGTCGAGCTGATACGTCAGAAGACATTTCAGTTGGCGAGCTGTCCGTGGATCATGCTCCTGGATCCTGATGAATATATATCTCCAGGCCTAGTCACTTTTATCAAGCAGACAAATGAAGATCAAACGAGCTCGTACTTCCGTTTTCCCCGCCAAAACTATATCTTTGGCAAGTGGATCGCTCACAGTCGCTGGTGGCCAGACTACCAGATCAGACTGTTCAAAAAAGATAGTATCAACTGGCCCACGACGCTCCATGCCCAACCGACGCTCATCGGCAATGGGTATCTTGTCGGTGCTTTTGAAGATGAGAAGCTTGAGATGAATGCGAGTGCGATCGTCCATCATAACTATACCAATGTCACCCAATATCTTGAAAAAGCCATCCGATATGCGCGCGTAGAGGCTGAGGGGATGAATGCAACTGACGAACAATACACGATAGTGGATGCATGTAAAAAGGCAACGGGCGAGTTTATCTCCCGTTTCTTTTCTGATCGTGGATATCGAGATGGAGTGCACGGATTTGCACTAGCGATCCTGCAGATGTTTTATTCGCTCTTGGTATACCTTTTTTTCTGGGAGAAAAATGGATACCCACCATCATCCCAGGTACAGATTATGAAGGCGGTGAAGCAGTTGTTCGTCACTACTTCAAAAGAGACCTATTATTGGCTCCATAGATCAAAGTTAGTGAAGGGGATGGAGGGTGTGGTCACACGAGTCAAGGCGAGAGTGATGTAAGTCGACTCAAGCGATTTGAATTTTAATCGTCATACAATGGAATGCCTCATTTCAAGTCGGCCTTGACCATTCGAGTACGGAAAAGTAGAAATATAAATGCCGCCAGAGAAATCAGGGATATATATTTCCCCCACTGTCTCACCTTAGTATCCTCGTAAATGACAAGAACTTCATGCTTACCCGGAGGCACTTGAAATGTGATGACGCCACGATAGGAAGGATCTTGAAACTGGATCTCGGTATCAGCACCATCTATATACACATTCCATCCGGGAAAGTAAAAGGTATGATCGTTTACAAGCACTTCAGTATCTGCGTGTATGAGATACCTCCTGCTCGCATTCTTCAAAATCCTCTTTTCTATAGTTCCTTTACCCGACATGATCAGTGCCTTTTCTGGCACCACTGGATAGCTTCTAGAATCTATAGTCCACTTTGGTTGTACCATCAGGCCATGGTAGTTCTCCTTTGAAAAGAAAAAGTTCCCCATTGGAATATGCGTATAATTCTTGCCATATATCTGGGGAAATTGGAGTGTAACTATCAGTACAGAAAGAATGCTCAATATCAAAAGAGAAATGAATTTCCTATGTGAAATTGAATCATAAAGAAATGCGATGATTATCGCAAAGAAGAAATAGTACACAGATAAAAAGCGTGATGGTATCTGAATGCTTCCCAACAGGGAAATATGAGCATACAAGTATTCAGTCAACGACGAGCTCAGAAGAAAGGCTATACTTGCACAACCAACTGATAGAACGAATATGCGTTTTGCAATGTCGGATGAAAAGGAGATTCTAAAATAGTTTGTAACTCGATTTGATCCAGGGATTATGCGCATGCGCATAAGTAGCCAGATCACTGCACAGATTCCAATCACGATGACAAGGATTACCTCGAGTTTGCCAAAGCTAATATCTGCGCATCTCCAGAAAATGTAGTTGAGTTCTGTGCACGCATATCTCAATGATGGGCTTGATATGGCAGCCCAATCAACTGATTGGTCGTAGACTAATAAGTTATTATTCGCACCCATGTAGAGGTACTTGCTTTCTAGTTTGAGAGGGAGCAGGTAGTAGGCTGATAACGCACCAGCAGCAATGAGTGATATTCCCACTCCCCAAATGTGCGTACGACTATCTTTGAAAATGCCTACTGACAGGATGAGTATAAATGGAATATAGAGAATAAGTGACATGGGGTGGGAAAGGATGAGGAGAGTGAAAAGGATAGTGAGCAAAAAGTAAGAGCTTGGGCGATGATCCCTCTGTATCCGTATGAGTGCAATGAGTATATAGGCTATCCAGATAGTCATAAAAAGCTCTGGCATTGCTCCGCGCACATAGATATTTGTAATGCGATAGGTTGCAAATGTATAGATGGTAGTTGCGACGAGTGCGGCTTCAGAGGAGACCAAAAGAATCAGAAGCAGATACACCCCAACAGCTGAACCTATAAGCGCTATCAGAATGAGTAAGTAATATGAGGTGAGAGGGTTATGAGTGATAAAGGTGAGAAGTCCCCCCAGATAGTTGGGGACTTGGTGGGCAATGGTGCCAAGAGGGAGTCCGTAGTTTGCGAATTTGTCTGCCCACATCACAGGGAACTCACCATCGCCGAGTGCTTTGTAAAACTGCGAGATGGTCAGTATGTGGGCATTTGCATCGAGCATCGCAGCCTTTGTACCATACAAGAATGGTTCAAGCATCATGATGCAGTTGAGTGCCGTTATCAAAAGCAGCTGGGGCAAATGGCTCAGTATGGCGATCTTTCTATTGCTCATCTAGTGGATTATAATATCACAGCGATGGATATACAAAAAATAAAGATGGCGATTACGGGGACAGTCCTCGTATTTGGCGTCCTTTTCCTCTTAGGCAAGACCAGTTTGATTCTAAACCCTCTCTCCAGAAAGATATATTTTGATTCGTACATCTCAAAACTACGCTCTGATAAATCGATTGATGCCGCTGCTTTTTGGGAGTTTCGCGACTTCTACAGCTCTCAGAGCTTGACTTTTTCCAGTGAAGCCATTCTGAAAGGTGAGCCATTTCTCACATTTTATACCCCTGTGATTCAAAGCAAGGACTATCTACAGTCAGGTGGATTGCGCTCACCTAATATGCGTATAATACCCTCAGGTGCAGAGGTAATCATTCAAACAGACAGTGAACTGGTGTATCTAGAAGGAAACAAGCTGGTTATGAGATTCACAAAGACCATCGAAGAGATGAAAAAAGTAAATGGCTTTTTTAGTTACTTCGGAGTTGATTTAGAGAAATATAAGGATCACCAGTGGTACAACGAAACGAGTGTTACTAACTAGTGGTTCCAATGAAAAAAAGCATCATTATCAGCATACTTATCGCAAGTTGTGTAGTCTCGCTCTTTCTTCATCTATACCAACGTGACGCACTGGGCTTGAATGAAGATGAAGCATCACATGGCTACAATACCTACTCAGTCCTGCAGACGGGTAGAGACGAGTATGGCAAACTGCCACTCAGGTATCTTGCATTTGGTGAAAATAAACTACCACTTGCGGGTATGCTCGGAAGTCCATTCATAGGTATGTTTGGGCTGCATACGTGGACCGTGAGGATGCCTACGTTGATTATTGGATCATTATTCCCCCTGCTGATTTTTGCAGCGATGTATTCACTCAGTAGAAATCTGTTCACGTCGTCGACCGCGGCTTTCTTTGGAGCCACCAATATTTGGCTCCAAGTATTGAGTAGGCATCTGCATGAAGCAGTGATATTTACAGGGTTCGTTTTGCTGTATATTACTGTGCTTTTTTGGAAGCGTCAGCTTCCAAAAAAGCACATGATCATCCTCTCTATACTCTCTTTGCTTTCCCTTTTTTCATACCATAGTGCAAAGGTTGTCATGCCTGTTCTTGCATTATTTTCAATAGTACTGTATTACCGACAATTGAAAGGAGATGTAACGCATAGATTGAAGGGAGCAGTAATATTCTTCGTCATCCTATCTGTCGCTTTTGTCCTATTTTTTGCGACTGAGTATATAGTGCCAAACAATCGTGTGGCAAATCTGTCCTACGTTACCAACCCTGTATTTGTATACGAGATAGAGGAGGGGAGGAAGCTGGGAGGCTCGAAGCTGTTCTACAATCGACCCATATATGGTGCCTACCAGATAGCAAAACGTACTCTAAATTATATATCTCCTGACTTTCTCCTTTTCCAATCGGATGAGAATCCTCGGTTTGGAGCTTCATACCTTCCGCTACTGACTTGGCTGGAATACATATTATTTCTCATTGGCCTCGTTGCAGTAGGTATCAGAATCATCTCAAAACGCATTTCGATGGAGTATGCATTTATCGGAATACTGCTAATTATTTCTATACTGCCGGCATCTTTATCGTTACTTGAAGGCTCAGCTACACGGAGCTATTTACTTTGCATACCTATAGTGATGTTAGGATCGATAGGTGCAGGGTATGTCGCAGATATATGTGTGCGATTTTTCAAATCTCCATTAATTGCGTATCTGATAATTGCTACTTTGTTTGCAGTGCAGATCATGTTGGTATCAGATCATTGGTCCACCTACTTTTACAGGTATTTGAAAGATCCTCAGACTTGCAGTACGTGGCAGTGTGGGATGCAGGATGTGGCAGAGTTCGCATGGCAGAACTATGACGCCTTTGAGAAGATTACCATCTCGAGCCCCATGGGACAGCCATATATCTTTATGCTCGTTTATGGCGGTCCGTATCCGCCACAGAAATATCAAAAGATTGCAAAGCAATTACCATATAATTCATATGGCTTCTGGGAGCAGGGCTCGTTTGATAAGTTTTCATTTACCCATGACTTGAGATGTGAGAGAGGAGTGAAGTCTCTCCAAATCAGCCTAACCAAAGATGTTATGACACAGCAGAATCAAACTAAAAAGTGGACAATGCATGGAAGTGGCTCCACTCGCTTTTATTCATTCGTTTGTAAAAACTGATCTGTATGTTTATATTATGCGTTGATACTTATGCCCGAATCACATGCACCCGATAAACTAAGTGTCCCAGCAACACACCATTTATCTCGTTGGCAAAAAGTTCTCGCTATTGCGATGGTCAGTGCGGGAATTTGTACCAATCTGATGTTTATATCGCTGAGCATCAAGTGGGGGTGTGAGATGGGCAAGTGTGGACTCTGGATAGGGGAATGGCACTATCATGATGCGCTCTGGCATATCGCTGTGTCACGCATATCTTTCACCTCTTTCCCGTTCCTCTTCCCATCAGCCGTTGGATTTGAGCTCACCTCATACAACTATCTCTTGGGACTCATTCTGCATGCTTTCGAGCTGGCAAAGATCAGTGCTTTTGTTGCCTATTTTTATATATTACCAGTGGTAGCCAATGTCCTATTTCTTCATGCGCTGGTGCGATATATGCGCAAGACCGAGAAAACTCCCCATCAAGTCTTGTGGATACTTTTCTTCTCCTATCTCGCTAGTTCATTCTCTTACTTTTTAATATTTTATAACGGTGATTTTCAATCGTTCAGTGTCCTGAAAGGGTTCCCTGTCGTCATGACCCTCCAACCGAGCATCGTATTATCAAATATACAGTTCTATCTGTCGCTTTCCTTCTTCATATACATTTTTACTGATGTGATTGTGGGTGTATCTTCTCGAAGAACTGTGCTGATACACACCTTATTGTTAGTGCTTTGCATCGGACTCAAAATCTACACAGGGATCATGACGATTATGATCCTAACTTTGGGATATTCGTATTGGACCTACAAGAAAAGGTCATTGAGGTATGTATACCACTTAGGCATTCTGGCAGTTGCGTCTGTGTGCTCATACTATATTTTTTACCTTCCGGGCAGCTCATATACGAAAGGGATCCCATTTGCGCTCTATCCGCTTTCAATTCCCCATGCTCTTACTGAATCACCCAGCCTGTTTTATCACCAGCAATTTACACTCGGTCGGTACTACATGGTTGGGCTAGGCAAGTGGTCACCAAGACTATTGGCATATGAGTCTTTGAGTGCGGTGCTTTTTGTGCTGCTGAATATGGGGACAAGGATTATGTTTGTCTTTGATTACTTACTGCACAAGATGAGTCTGGAACGTGCACTTTTGACTGTTATCACTATTACTGGCACGATGTTTCCCATCTTTTTTATCCAAGACAGCGGAGGATGGTATAACTCAATACAGTTTATGTATGTCAGCATATATACAGCTGGATTGTTAGCTGCCGACACCATGACCTTGATATCCAAGTCAGGCAGGTTCATATATGCGATCAGTATCGTAATCATAGTGGCACTATCTGTGCCAAATACCTTGCTCACATACCAATTTCTTACTAAAGAAAAGCAGTTAATCAATGACCAGCAACTCAAGGCTCTGGCCGTTCTCAAAAATGAATCACTCGGCGTTATACTCTCTTTGCCAGATGGTAAAAATTCTTCATATGTTTCTGCGCTTACTAGCAAGCAATCCTATCTCTCTGATGACGAGCAGGGCGCACTCTTAAAGCTCCCTCTCACCGCGAGGAGAGTAAGGATTGATGTAAGGGATTGTAAAATACTCCTAGAGGTAAACTATCTATATTTAAATAACGAGAATGGTCGTGAGTTTCTAAAGTGTCAAGAGATAGATAAATTTCAGAATATTTATGATTTCGATGGCATTGTGATTTACAAAAATCTATCTTCTCACCCATAGTTTCGACTCATTATTTTGATCCGTAAAAGTAAATTACTTGGGTTTTTCAAAACATCATTGGTGAGCATGGGATAGAAGCCCTTGATACGACATACTTTCACTGTTTCGTTTGTAAAAGGTGCGCAAGAATAATTGTGATCTATCGAGCTTGAGTCCTCTCCTTATGTCATTCAAGCTATGATGCATGATTGTATCAAAAGAATAGAATGTGCAGTTCAAAGTCATGGAGTACGAAATGCCAATCGCCACAGTTTTTGTAATCTGTTTAGATATACGGTCTTAGTCCATAGAAGTAGCCATAACGTCTATGCCCGGTAAGAAGCCATTCCAGTGACTAGCACAAGAACAGGGTTTTTTTGATACAATGAATGTACGCATGAAGGGGCTTGTACAACATCTGTCTTGCTCTTTGCATCAGAAGCGTTCCATTTATTCACATGTCCAACAGGTATGCTCGCCATTATAACGGTAATTTACAAGAATTACGAAATATTTCATGAGTTTGTCGCGAGTCTGACGGCGCAGTCCAGTCAGGAATATAAGGTATATGTGCTCGATCTGACAGAGGAAAAAGATCGCACTACCCTCGTTTTCCAGGACAACAGATACCATCTTCAAACTGGTCCTAACCGTGGGTATGCGTATGGGGTAAACCAAGGGGTCGCACTCGCAATCAAAGACGGTCTCACAGCCTTTGCAGTGGTGAACCCTGATGTGATCCTCGACTCTGAGTTTGTTGCGTCATCTCTGAACGCACTCTCACAACATCCAAACTCACTGATTGGTGGCAAAATATATTATGCACCTGGGTATGAGTACCACCAGGACAAAGTGCCAACAAATAGCTTTAAGCTGCCAAAAGATGGCAGCTGTTTCCCCTTGCCAGCCGGATACCCCTATAGCATATGGTACGCAGGCGGTCACATCGATTGGGCACATGCTATCACTCGCCACATAGGCGTCGACGATCTCGATCATCCTATGTACGATGAGCCAGGATCTACAGACTTTGTGTCCGGATGCTGTATGCTTTATGACAAACAAGTAGCCGAAAAGGTCGGCACCTGGGATGAGGGATACTTTATGTACTATGAGGATTCAGACTACTGTGTCAGAGCTCAGAAAAATGACATAGAGGTACGCTATGAGCCCACGATCAAACTGTGGCATAAAAATGCTCAGAGTACCGGGGGATCGGGATCAGATTTCCATGTCAAAATGATGAATAAATCACGATTCAGATTTGCGATGAAGCATGCACCATGGAGGACCAAGCTGCATATTCTAAAAAACAGCCTTTTTCCAAATAAATGAAGAGACTAGTATTCTTGCTGACAAGAAAGACGGTAGTTCCATGGATTATACTTTTCGTCGTTTTACTTCTTTCTACTTTTCAATCTTATAGATTGATTACGATGTTTAAGTTTGTAGATGAATACAATAATTGGGTTCCCGCAGGGCTGATGCACCAAGGAAAGGCACTCTATACGGACATTTTCTTCAACAGAATGCCCATGCCTGCGTACATAAGCTATCTGCTTCTCTCGCTGATCTCTCCACAGGCAGATTACTACCGCATCATTCAAATCCATAGACTGTTTATGATGGCATTTTCTGCGAGTTGGATCGCCTTGTTGTATTGGCAGTTTAGAAGGAAATGGGTAGTACTATTTGCCGCCTCTTTTGAATTGCTGAAGCCATACTTCTTTGGTTTTTCATTCCAAGCGGAGGCAATGCTTACCTATCCGCTCATATATCTGTACATCATGAGTATATCCTCAAAACGATTTACCGTACGTTCAGCCATATTTGGAGGCATCTGCCTATGGTTTATTCTCTTCACAAGAGAAACCATAGCAATTACGGCGTTTCTAATCACCGTCGTGCTCTGCTTTCGTATGCATGATCACAAAAAATTGCTGTATTTTGTAGGCACATTTGCCCTGCTGACACTCATCACAATCCTGCTAGTACCTCAAAGAGAGTGGCTGTTTCAAATGATAACTATAAACAGGATGGCATTTCAGCATGACATCAATAGCATTTCAAATCAGTCTGGGCTGTGGGGTACGTTTTCTCTCCCATTTCAATATCTCTCACTCATCTTTGATTCTGGCTCATCTCATTTCCAACTGATTCTAGCTTCGTACTGCATTATTGGCGTGTCCCTCATAGGTGCATATTGCATACCTTTTAGATTCAGGTCGCGGAAAAACATCTTAGTACCACTGTATATACTTGTGCTGCTATTTACTAGTTCTTTACGTGTTCACGCCCCAGAAAAGGAGTTTTGGGCTATCTACAGATTGATACCTTGGATAGGGTTACTTTTTGTCTCTATATGTTACTTTTCAGACCTCTTGTTCACGAAGGCTCGTTATGTATTGTATGTTAGTATAAGTGCGCTGATTGTGCTTTATTTTATCTACCCAAACTCCTTTTTAATCAAAAAAATTGATAGACAACAAGAGTATGACATCTCATACTTTGAGGATATTTCATATGCTCATGCGATAGAGGAAACAACAAGTGCTGACGAAAATATTTTTGTTATTGGGTATGCCTCTCATATATACTCACTGAGTCATCGCAAAACTTCGTACCCAGATTCATTCTACTATCCAATACATTATGCTATCCCACTCTACGAAAACAAAGTACTAAAAATGCTAGCATCTGATCCCCCTGTTGAAGTATTTATAACTGATTGCAATGTAGAGAGCACTCAAGAAAGTATAAAAACCATCCTTGATACCAGCTATGTACAGTTATTAAAAGATAAGAAACCATCATGTCTCTATGTGAGAAAAGACTTAGAGGCCTCAGTAAAAGCCAAGCTAACAACAAGAGGATTTAATTGACACATAATGGAGACGTCTAGATTCGTTTCTCATATATTGATACCTCAGAGTTTTCATAGAGCAGTCGAACAAAGGGTTTTGTTGCAACTATAAAATTCTTATATCCTGGATACGACTTATGCAAATAAAGATATTGGATTGGCAATCTTCTAATATCGATTTTGGAAATGTCACTTAGACTTTCTGTTCGTTTTTGGTGATGTATTCTGAGCACATCAAGTTGTTGTACGTTTGCCTCATACAATTGTTGCTTGCCCAGCGCAGCTACATATGCAGTATCATGCACTCTCCATAGCTCTTTTGCGGGTCGAGAATCACCAATATTCCGAAAGGGGAAGGTATAGGTGGTGCCAGGAGATAGCATTGATAAAAAGTCGAGCGCCTCAACTTCATTGTGAGATATGTATACCAAGGGTTGGAATATCTTGTGCACTGAACTACTTCGTGGCAAAAAGAGCACTTTGCCATACTCCATAATTGGATTTAGAGCTCCTATAAAAGTTATAACCATTATCGTAATCATCGCAATGTTGGATCTGAGGGTTCCTTTCGTTGCCAATCCCGTCACGTATCCCGCAAGTGTAATTTGTAGCAGAAATTGAGCATAGCCAAAGAATTGAACGGTATTAAACCAATCACTTCCTACCTGCGTGAACAGGGATGGGAAAAGTATCGAGACTACTGATGAGCCCAATATTGCCGCATAAATAGGGATAGACCTAGATGAGTACCAGAGAGATCCGAGGCCAAGAATCCGTGTGCCAAAAGAAACTCCTAGATACAGGCAAAGAGTAAAAAACTCAATGATAAGTAGTATTGGAAAGAAGAGATAAGGATGACCATAGAGAATATATCGCAATCTCGCCAGTCTGACTATTGGAAGAAGATTAGGATCCTCAATAATAGGATGTATAGTCTTGAAAGGTTCAAAAAGGAATACGGCACCCTTGGATGCTGCAAAAGGGTTGTAAAAAAATACTATAGATAATATGCTTATCAATATCAGAGTAAAAAGTGGAAATCCGAGAGAAATCACTGGTCGCCTTTTCTGGATAGCGCCCGAGATGAGATAAATGGCGATAAATACAAAACCTATGATACCTCCATAAAATTTCGATCCCCAGAGAGCAAAAAGAAGAACAGCGAGCATCGTGACCTGCATCAATGAGTTTTTAAAACTAAGCAAAACAACGACGATGACTTGGAGAATCAGGATAGAAAGTGCAAAGGTAGGGTTTATCATGTATTCGCCAGGCTGATTGCTGAACCATCCAATATCGTTCCAAAATGATCCATGAGACTTTATGCTTAGCAAATAGGAAAAGCTACTAGAAAAATAAGAAAAAAATAAGAATATCGGTATAGCGATACGCTCCTTGAATAATTTACCCGCAATAACAATAGTGAAACCTGTAAAAGCGATAAACCAAAGGATAGGAAAAAACAAATAATACCCGAGTAACACAGAACCCCCCAGCTTCGAAATCGACTGCAATAGATAGCTATACAAGTAATGATAGCTCTGAAGCTGCTCCCCAGCGTAAATCGGTAGTTGGAATGGGTGGGTTCTGAATGCAACCTCAGCAAGAGCCATGTGCCACAAGTCATCTGTCGCACGGAAATAATTTGTAAAAAAAATTCCACATTGATCGAGGATACATCTTTCACGGAATCCATAAGCCATGCTTGGCATCATGATGTATACAAAGCTAGCAAAAATAATGAGAATGGATAAGAATGGTATTGTGATAATTTGCAATCTATACAATAACTTCATATTGGCATTGTGACTAGTAAGCTGGTCTTGGTCTTTTATAACCCACATAAGTCGCTACAGGTATGACGTTCAGTGCCAGAATAATCCATAGGTCAGGATCAATCAACATGAGTGATACCTTGTGCCAAAGTACTGACGCAAACATGACAGGACTACGGACAAGAGACATCTTGTCTAGCTGGTAGACCCCAAATAAATTAGAAGGCAATTCGTAAATTGCGGTATAGTCATTAGTAGTAGCGCGGAACGACTCTATTAACACCCGATACACTCTTCTTTTGCTTGAAGTCTGTCTTGGAAACCCAAATGGATAATGCTTCGGCTCAACATCAAATTGGGTACCTAGATAGGTATTCCTTGAGATTTCTACTCCGGTAGTCTCATCGCTGACTGTTACTGTTATTGAGTGAGCACCTGTTAAATCGCCTTTATTTTGCGTAGTTCTTGTGCCCATATACTGTATTGGGATAGAAAGTATACCGAAATTATTATCTGCTGCAGTAATATATATTGATAGTCTATCTGTATCTAAGAATGAAACTGAATCTGGAAGTTCTGCTGCGTTTGCTAAATGTGCATCAGACTGAAGATGCGTGGTCGAAGTAAGTGAATACTCTCTCTGTAGACCAGAAAATATCAATAAAATATATAGAGCAAAAAACAACTTAAAGCCTTTGCTAGAAGCATGACCATACTGATTCGGATCATGTATTAACTTCTGGTGAGCTCGAGAAACAAAGTATGGCTTTTCAAGCAGTTGATAAAATATGATAGCAAGCAAAACAGAACCGGTGAGAGCCATCGCGACATATGAGAACACATCATATACACTCCAAGCAGCAGAGATGGTAGGACCACCTCTCAATAATTCAATCACCATGATGTGGGTTAGATACATGGAGTAACTAATCGAGCCAACAAACACAAGTGCTCTGGTCCTTAAGATTCTTGATATCAATGAGTTAGAGCGCAATGCGCTAAATGTCAGCAGCAGAGGGAAAGGGGCAAAAATCATGTATAGAATTGAGTTGTTTGGTGTATTTGCAACAGAAGAGAGAAGAGGAAATGCTATAAACGGAACAATTGAAAATAACGTAAGTACAATATCAAATACTTTGTATTTCTCCAGTTGCTCACACTTCGCTTGGAGAGAGTCTAGTTTCACCGCGAGAATATTACCTATAAAAAAATACAACCAAAAATGAGGATAGAGACCCTTCAATCCCAAAAGATCTTTGAAAGCAATTGTAAAGGTAGTCAATATACAGCACAGGGAGATAATCAACCAGATATTTCGATTAGCTTGAGTTTTGCGAATGAGATTTATATAGGGTATTACTACCAGAGGATAGATAGCATAATAGATTATTTCTGGAACGAGACTCCAGTATGAGCCGTTCGTCATCGGAATATATGTACCAAACGGAAAAGTTAGAGTCACATTAGTCATACCAGTAAACAATTTGAAGAATAAATAATTGCTATGAATAAAATCAGCAGGCTGCCTCATTACAATGAAAACATATGCAAAAAGGGTGATGATTTGCATCGAAAAAAATCCATAAAAAAGAGCCTTGCCACTAGATTTAGTCCGATATTTTATATAGACTCTCCACATAGTGCCACAGACAATCGCAAACATGATGCATAGAGCGATAATGGCAGGTGCAAAGGGGCGATCTTTTTGTGTCGTGACGTGAAAGTAAAAATAAGTTTGAAAGATTGCTACCACTATAAATAGAGGGAAAAGGCGAGTGTACCTTTTCTGCATAAAACCACTCCACGAAAAAACACGGTCATATATCGAGCTCATTAAAAATCCTGTTAAGACAAAGAGAACTGCCACATACAATGTGCCTGCTCCTACAAAAGGCTGCACAAGCATCCACCACCCTGGAGCTACACGATCGACCACTGTTTTATCAATATTTAGGTGAGAAAAGACAACCATGAGTGCGCATAGTCCACGAAGTCCATCCAACGAAACCAACCTGTCTTTCTTAGTGCGATTGTCCATTTTGAATTAGGGAAGTGTAGCAGAATATAATTAGTAGTCATTTACGTCAAGTTGTTCAATCGAAATGGGAAACTTGGCCGGCATTTTTTTGAAACAGTATTAGTTCGATATCCTTGTTTATAGGCCAGCTTGCAATTGGTTTTCTTGATACAAACGCTGAAACTTCCCACGTTTTAATATCAATGTAATTCTTTGACTTTTTCTTTATTACAAATAGGTATTCTGCCTGAGGATACTGAGTAAAATCGAGCGGCTGCAATACAGTTGTAAGGCTGAGAATATATCGGATAGGCATGGCCCTGTTGTCCTTCTGCAAATCCTGAGTGACATTCCATTTTATAGTTGTGTCAGTTCGAGTGAACTCTTCAACCTGGCTGATTATGAGTGTCGCCGCATATCGTTGGTCAAGTTGACCGAATCGATCTTGTTCACGCGGAACCTCAAAGTTCGCATGTGTTTGATACAGTATCCAGAGTAATAAAATAGCTAGGGGAACATATGCATATTTTGTTCTCTTAATAGCCCTACCAATCACGATTGCTATAGATATTATCATGATAATATAGATTCCAATAATATAATGAGTCTGAACTGTGCCTTTGTAGATGACAAGACTAACCAAAAGAGCGAGGAGACTGAATGTGAAGATGTTCATCTTATGTTTGAGTGACTTTGATATAAGCGCAATGCCAAAGATTACAATTACAAATATACTTATTCCAACCAATAAGTTCTGAGATCCTATCAACTGGGAAACAGATGAAAAAAACTGCTTGATTCTAATGGTGAGTTCGACCTTCTCTCCATTTCCTGAGATCAAGTGTGCGGCAATAGCACGAATGTTAAAAAAATCATGCCGAAGTTCAGAAGCTATAAATGGACTCAGTCCAATAGTGCCACCCCCGATAAATGCTGCGGTATTCACTACGTTACGTCTATGGAGCAAATATATAAAGTAATAGAATGCATAAATATATAGAAGGTAATGAGTTTGAACTAGCAGTCCACTCATAAAACCTGCTAGCACAAAATGCTTGACCTTTGTATCGGAACCACTCAGTATATAAATGATGATTGTAGTCATGAAGATGGCTGGATAGGCATTAAACGCTGCCTTTGAATAGTAAATGAACAATGGTGAAATTGCAAAAATAATCATTGCGAGGTAGCCAGATCGATGACCTCCAAATCGCTTGGTAACCATATAGAGGAATGGGATGGTAAGAATCTGGAGAAATATTTGAAAGTAGGCACCCGAAAGAGGATCAGACTTCCAGATCAAAAAGAAAGGGGCCATAAGATAGTAGACAGCAGGTCCATTAAAGAACTGACCTACCGAAGCGCGAGGACCAAGTAATGTGAATTGCTTATGAATGATATTATTAACTGCATACGAATCTATAGCCTGGTCGGAGAGGAAAATAGCCGATTCATTTAGATTATATAGACGGATCAACAATGCGATACTACAAATAATGAAAACAATCACCCACTCGATTGCTATATATTTATTTACTTTGGTTGACATAGTTTCCAACTAATTTACCAAATAGTCTGCTTGCAGAACCCATGTACTGCTGATGGATGACCCCATACTTTATATGTGCGTAAAGCATGTTTCTATCTGGTCGTTCGTTTGTAGCTGGATTACTAACGTCTTTTAACACAACAATCTGTGAAAATGTAGTAACAAGACCGAGTAGGAAGATTGTACAAAATACTATCCGAAGCAGCGCTGTTCCAGAGAAGAAATGCCGATAATATTTTGCTAGGACAATAGAGATAAATGCAAGAAGCATTGGAGAAGTGCGTAGGAGCCAATCGTTTACTGTGCCATATCGGAATTGCGCTATAACGCATAGCAGACAAATAGCGGCACATGAAAGTCTGTAGTCTTCATCGTTGATTTTAGACCGAATAGCAAATATCAATGGGAAAAATATCAATATATCCACAATGAGGAACACAATCATATTGATTAATTTGAAACCAAGTGGCTCATTGGTTATCCAATACAGACCTATTTGATCATGTAATACACCAATTTGACTTTTGTAGTATAGCAACACTACTAGAGAAAAAATAACAGGAAAGAATTGAAAGACAGCATCCTTCCAGCGAATAAGTCTAGTACTTTGCAGTATATTTGGAAGAGAAATAAGAAGGATTGAAGCAGCGACAAATGGGGACCAAAATATACAGATAGAAAAGTAGTAGAGAAATGTATATCTCAAAAGTTTATGTTCAATGTCGGAGTAAATCAGATAGGCGAAAAGAAGTGAGGGTATGGCATGCTGAGGAGCCCAACTGATCTGCCTTACCAATGAAGGGATCTGCAAACCATACGCATATGTTTCAAGTGCTGCCATCGCAAGCGGCTGCCTCGATAGTAATATACTTCCAATGATATCAATACCACTCAGAGCAAAAAAGATGAACACGGCATGCACAGATTTGTGTACCTTCTGATAAAGCGCAATAGTAAAAATAAAGATACCAATGAATGTGTATACAAAGGTAGCAAGTTGAGCGAGTGCCCACCCGCCGAAATATTTCCCAACTAATCCTGGAATGAGGTAATACCCGAGGTAATATACAAGGGTTGTATCACTGACATAGGCTGAGGGACCATACTGCACAGGCCAACTGTAGTTAACCAGGTCATTGATGATTACATTGTGTTTGGTCCAGTCACCAGGCTGTTGAATGTATCCTCCTGCCCCTGAGATGACAGCCATAAAGGCTGATGATAAAACAAAGACAGACAGATGAGCAATGCCTACATTTAACGATTGATCAGACTTTTTGTCGGCATATACACAAACTACATAGTAAGTTGAGAGCGCACACCCTACTAACATAATCAGCATATAAGGTTGTCTCAACCAAAAAAATACAAAGAGGAATATTGGAAGAGATAAATAGATAATTATATAAGTTCTTATGTTGGAGTAATAATTATTAGACATTAAAGATTCAGGCTGGAATGGCATGCAGGAACGAGAACTATAACAAAATATTCTTAGCTTATTGTCACATGAGTTTTTCTACAATGAAGTAATAAAAACGCAACGCCAGAAGGCGGAGCCAATTGAAATATAAATGGAACCCAAACCAAGACAATAGCAGTCACAGACGTCGATGCAATAGAAATGAATGGCTCGTAGCATGCATTTACTTTATTAATTATCAAAGACTAACACTCATGAACTTCTTATTGCCGACGAATACCCGTTGTATTTTAATAAGCATGCACATTTCATTAATGCCGTTACATAAATGCTTTCATACTATCCAAAAACATATTAGACCCCATGAAGTTTACGACGTACCAATAAACAGCGGGGAGCACTGCAATGAGCGCAAGTCGGACGGACTTCTTTTCCCATATCGAAGAGGATGATCCGATAAGAACGGGCATGATGGGCAACAGGTACCGTGCAAGATCGCGGTGTTGGATGGTGAGAGCAAATCCAAAGTACACTACCACAAAGTAAAAGAGAAAGTTTTTGTGCTTTTGAATGGCATCAAATATGTAGACCCACACAAGTCCAAAGTAAACCAACAAGTCCTCCAGGAAAAAAGTTTTTATCTCTTTGGCAGTGGAGTCAAATTGTGAATAGATCATGCCAGAAGGCACCAGTGCTCCGGTATGAAAGTAGGCAAAAAAGTCTCCATATTGACGTAGATAGAGCAGACACGTAGCCCCAAACCCGAGCACCGCTGATGCTCCGACGAGTAAGGTACCCCAATCCATTTTTTTTGTACGAGACAATTGACTCGCTGCATAGAGACATATCCCCAATCCAAACAGTATCCCATGTATCCGCGTGAATGATGCGTATGCAGCAAAAAACGCAGCCCACGCATATTTTCTCTCTTTTAACAACAGCGAGGCAGAGATGATGCAACAAAGAAATACTATCTCTGAAGATCCAGTGCTACGCAGTATCCACAGACGCGGCAAAAGCAAAGTTATAGCAACCAAAAGCAAGGGACGTGTGGCACCAAAAAATCGAACATAGAATAGGTAGAGTAAGCAACCTAGTGCAATCGAACTCACCACATTTATCAAAAGCATGCTTTCAAGATAGCCAACAAATGGAGAAAGTAGTTTGATAAGCAGTGGGTACCCTGGGGTATGAGCAGCATAGTATGAAGGCTTTAGATCAAGCACCTTGAGTTTCTCGATCTGATCAGATCTATAGTTACCCTTTGCAGGGATTACGAAAAGCATCCCGTCGTAATTTCGATATATTGACTCAAAACCAAATACCCGCGCATTCTTTGGGAGCCCACTGTATCGAGTGATAAACGGGAGCCAGACAAGGAAAGTTGTAAAGAGAGATAGTAGTCCAATTCTGACTAAGAGGGGCACAGAGAGCTTCTGGGTTAACAGGTTTGTCGGAACTTGATTGGTCGTCATAAGAACCCAAAAATAGAAATTGGATATAATAAGGAAGAGCTATGCTGAGACTTTTTTGTCTGTTGTTGAATGGATTGTAATATGGGCATAATACGCCATTAGACCAATTGATAGAACTGAAAGTGCATTTGATAGCATCTCGATGATTGTCTGAGCATAGTATACAGTTACCTTGTGTTCCTTCCGATCAAAAAAGGTAATCTTTGGTCTGCCCAGTTTATCTACATCACCTTTGGTGTAGAAGTCCCATGAAGACGCATCTCTACCGTCAATGGCTATTCTCCATGAGGGATGTGCGTGTATATTCGCGTATATTGACCCCTCGCTACTTGTGATAATCGCTTCCCGTTTAAAAGAACTATTTGCAATAACTTTCATGGTACCCTTTGCGACTTCAAAAGGAAGTGTGTCTCCGTTTGCATAGAAATGGGGTCGCGCTGGGGGATTTGCATATGGGGAGTATCGTTCGTACGTAGTGGCATCAACTGACTGTGGTAATAGCTCAAAATAGCCATACGACATCCTATCCCAGAGGGCGCCTTTTGAAAAATAAAATTCCATATAATCTTTTACCGAGGCGGTCTGCTGATCATTTATGAAAAACCGAGATTGATAGACTAAAACCACGAGGGCAAAACCTATGATTCCTATCTTCATCGGAGTTTGCCACATGGTTTTGGATCGACTTAGAATCAAGTCGGTTCCCTGTGAGATTGTGTACGCAATGCCTATAAGGGAAACTCCTATAAGCCGCCATGGGAACTGTATCAGCCCGAGCTGCTTATCGAACAATTTCCATATAAATGAAGAGGAATACAACGTCATATACAGAAGGCTGAGTGACCAAGCAATAAAGAGACCTGAAGTAAGAAAGCTCTTTTTGTTTTTTTCTTTTATAAAAAATATCGCACACACTCCCAAAGATGCAGTAAAGAGAAGAAGTTGCGGCTTACCAACATTGAAGGGCATGTGGTCGTCATCGCATCCGCCTACAGATGCGCCATACCCAATGTCAGAGTCCCACAGTTGCCAAGCACAAAGAAAGTGAGTTTCGGGTTTTAGTTTGGTTGACATCTCATACGCATGGGTATACTTATTTTGCATAATTAGTGGTATGAGAAAATAGGAAGCCATAAGCACTCCAAGCAACAATACAACAAAGGCACTCATAGCTCTCTTTTGGACTGCGGCATATGCAAACAAAAGCGTTAAGGTGAGTGGTGCCAGGCTATTGTGAGTCATCATGAAAAGCCCTACGCAAAGGTACCCCGTAATCAGATACAGTGCGCGAGTTCGATGTGCTCCAGCAAGGGAGATGCCCCAAAGTGCGAATGGAAGCATGGCTATATACCACGATTCAGCGAGTGCCCCACGTATGAAAATATTTGTAGATATGTAGCTTGACGAAGCATAGAGTGCAGCGCCCAGGCACGATGCAGCGATACCATGATGGCGTCTCAGAAATATAAAAGATCCTACCAATCCAGTCGTTAAAAGAGTTACGTAGCTCATCCTGAGCGTGTCGATGATGTCTAGTCGCGTGATCAATTTAATAAGTGCCGCGATCCAATAAGCAAAAGGAGCATACATCGTATACAGGGGCCATCCCATACGGAATGAAAACTCCGGTGATATGCGCGGGGGTATATTGCCCTGTTCCAAATTATGGATAAATTCGACAATTCGTGCAGGCTGAGATGTGTCATGTGTCACAAACATTCGTTCGTATCCAATTCGCAATCCTTTTGAATACACATATATGAAAAAGATTACAAAAAGAAGGTATGCAGCGCGTCTTGTCAACACTTTCAGATGAGGATTATGATACAGCTTCATATGATTTGTATTTGTATATTCGCAACGCAAAGTACAGAGCTATGTTGAAAAAAAATCCAACATAAATGATGCTATTTTTGACTCCTACATCTGCACCCTGTCCCCACTCGCCTCCTGCAACATACGGATAATAGCTCAAGAGTAGCCCCAATATAAATGGATACGAAAACAAAAAAATATCTGTAAAGTAGGGTAAAAAAACAAGAAGATTCAAGAAGTACCAGGGATGTATCTCTCCATGTGTCAAGAGGTATAAGAGCAATCCCGAGACTCCAATCAAAGATAAAATAGGATATACAGGTTTGAGGTAATATTTTCTTCCTAACACCCTAACCGATTCGTATCTAGGTGCAAGTGCGACAATTGTTACGGGTAGGGTGAGGTACTTAATAAGTCCACTAGTGACGAGTGCTATCGTACCCAGCATTGCTTTCTTATGATGTAAGAGATTGATACCAATGATACACAAGCACACCGCCACAAAGTCATTGTGTGTGTTTATAAGCCCTTCAACAATGACTAGGGGAGAGAATGCAAAAATGGCCGCAGCCTTTTTATTTATACTTAAAAGTGATTTGACAGATGCCAAGTAGAGCAGAACATGGGAGAGTTTGAAAAGCAAAAATGTCAAGGAGAATGCTCCCATCCCCAAAATAGAAGGTATGAGACTCAAAAGCAAATAGGTTGGTCCATAGGGGTATGTTCTATGAGTCCAATGCATAAAACGAACCGTTGGATCCAGGGGAAAGTCTAATGCTTTATGAAGGTATGGATTTTGCCCATAGTGCGTCAAGATGCGCGCATCAAAGATGTAATTAAAGAGGTCGTGAGAGAGTGCAGGGTACGAAAGAAGGCCGGCAACGCCCCCAATTAAGACAGATAATAGAAAGATGTACTTTGGAGGTCTCCAAGCGAGTAGCCATGATGATAGGGTTATAGCAACTACGAGCCATACAAAGACTTCAGATGAAAATGGTCTGTTAAGATAGCCTATCTGTACTGCCCATTCACGAAATGCAGCCCAATCCGCATGTTCAACCAAAGTAAAATTTGGATCGACTAGGACCCAGCTCCACAGGCTAAACAATGCTGTTGTAACAATAAATACTAGTGTGATACAGGTTATTGCAAAGGCTTTAAGCTTCATACTATATAAATATATATATGTTTACATCCATGGGTGTGCTGATATACTTGCATCAATGATACAGCCAACTCGAAGATACAGCGAATATTTAGCCTTTGGAGTTATTGTACTAGTATTTATTGTAGTCCGCTTACCTATATTATGGTATCACGATGTTGCATATACGTATGATCAGGCAAGAGATTTTCTTTCCGGTGTTCGCATCGTCGTAGACCATAATCCAGTATTTATTGGTCCCACTACGGGAGTTGACGGTCTTTTTCATGGTGCCTGGTGGTATTATTTCACGGGACTTTCATATCTACTATTTGGCTCGGAGCCCATTCGCTACTACGTAGCTATATTACTCGTGCATTTGATTGGAGTCATATTTTTCTATGCCTCTACGAGGCGGCTTTTTGGAGTCATTATCGCTATGTGGGGTGCTTTACATATTGCAACGATTGACTACTTTGTAAGCTATCGCATCTTTGCAGGAAACAATATCTTTGCAGCGCCTTTTTTTATGTTGTTTTGTCTTATTCTCATGCGCTTCCCGAATATGCAGAAAAAGAGTATCCCTCTATCACTATTTCTTTTTGGACTTGCAGTCGGCTTTGTGGCAGAATTTGAGTTGGCATTTGGCATTTTTTTGCTCCCATTGACATTGCTATTCTTGGTTGTGGCTATAGTTAAAAGATACATAGTAAAAAGTTCCACTGTGTATTTTTTATTCGGTCTGTTGATACCATTTACACCACGGCTACTTTTTGAGTTAAAGAACAACTTCTTGCAGACACGCATTCTCCTGTCCTTTTTCTCAAAACCAAAGCTATTTACCCCTCGAACATATCCCGAAGTCCTTGATGAGCGTATTCACAACTTTATATATTTTTTTAAGGATTCATTTGGGACTGACAGAGCAGCATTATTGGCTGCTGTGTTCATATCACTTATTGCGATAATACTCTTGTTTAGGCTATTTAAAAGGCGCTCGCATCCTCATGACGAACTTGAGATGCATACAACCAGGATGGCTCTTCTTGTGTCCATAATGGGAGGTCTTTTCCTGATTTCCTTATGGTATAGAGATACTTTTTGGAATTACTATTATGAAGGCATTCAGTTCGCCATATTGCTCTTGTTCATGTCGACCTGGGCGGCTACTAAAATCATACACAAGAAGATGTATGTGATTATTTCCGTGTTACTCTGTTGTGTAATGTTCCTGCAGGTTAGCTCAAGATTAGTGGGAGCTTTCCGATATGTACCAGGGGAATCAGGGCTGATGGTTCAAGAATCAATCGTTCAGTACATAGTCGATAGACAGAAGGATGACAGGATATTCTGCGTACGTGTATTTGTGCCACCAGTTATACCCTACACTTATGATTATCTCTGGCTGCATCATTATTTAAAACGAACTGTTGAGACTCCCCGGTATGAGTATCAAAAAGGCACATGTTGGTATATCATCGAGCCGGAACAGAAGGGATATGAATTTAGACTGATAAAATGGAAAGAGAAAAATATTCCAATTGATGCTACTTTGATCAAGAACAGTGAGAAAATCATTAAGGGAATCTCTGTGTCTCAATACGAGCAGAAAACCAAACAAAAGTAATTATTGACAATTTTTCATACTTCATGACCTTTCACCTTTCACTGTTTAAAAAATCATTTTCTGCTTGGTATAAAGACAACACGATGATCTTCTTTGCGCTTTGCGCAATTTTTGTGTTTGGATTTTTCCTTCGCATAGCTACCCTCGAACAAAACCTACTTTTCGGGTTTGAACAAGGACGTGATGCGCTCAAAGCAACTGACATATATAGTCTCAAGGACATTGTGTTGATTGGTCCCAAAACAGATCTTGATGGCATCTTCCACGGTGTCTGGTACTACTATTTGATTGCGATTCTCTATTTCTTGTTTGCTGGCAATCCGCTCTATGTCACCTATGCGCTGGCAAGTATTAATACGTTGACCATCTTTGTGATCTATGCACTTGCACGAAACCTCTCAGTTTCCAAAGTTTTTTCGCTGTTTGCGTCGCTGCTCTTTGCCGCATCATTTATCACTGTGTCTTACGCAAGGTGGCTCTCAAATGTTTCACCAAGTATATTTGTTGTTGGATGTTTTATGCTGAGCCTGTTGCTCCTAGTGAAGCAAAGGAAGGATTACTATTGGATCCCTACGTTCATCTTATTTGCATTGCTATTTCACTTTGAGCTTCTCCATGGATTGTATGCAGGTGTTCTTTTGGTGATCAGCATCTTTATCTACAAGTTACCACTATACTCGAAAAGGTTTTTTATAGGACTGGCTGGCTTTGCAGTCATTAATACTCCTTTTGTGATATTTGATCTCAAAAATAGCTTTATACTTTCGAAGGGTATTCTTCACTATCTAACTTCGTCAGCGCCCTCGCCAAGTCCTGTCACTGCTTTCTCTTTGTATTTTGAAGGCCTCCTTTCTGAACTGGTGAGCACCTTTAGTACCAAATTTGCAATGGCACCATTTGTCCTCTTCTTCCTCATGCTTATAGTGATACTGTGCACAGTAGAACTCAAAAAGTCACGTGAGGTATCACTACTGCTCCTTTTTACGCTGTGGTCTTTCCCCTACACATTCTTGGTGAAGAACCATCTTCTGGAACAGTTTTATGCGGGAACTTCTATTTCGTTCATTTTGGTATTTATTTTTGGCATGGAAATAGCATCAAATCACATGTCAAGAAGGGTCCTCATAGGTGCACTGATACTTCTGTCGGTTGGCATGACGCATGAAACATACAGAAGGCTCACCACCCGAGATGCTATATTTTTCCACAAGGTTCAAAAGATGAAAGTGTATGGCGATCAGATCAAGATGATATCAAAGATGGTTACGCCACTCAGATCGTTTGAGTGGGAGGCATTTACTATCCCATACAATCAGAGCGAAGCGTATCAGTATCTCTTGCCATGGTATGGCAGGCAGATAGTGGGGGACAAAGTCGTAGATATGCTATCAGCCAAGAATAGGGATGACTACTACCTCATAGTCGAGCCTGATACAGAAGGATATTGGCTCGACAAATGGTATAAAGAAAAGGATGGAGTAAGCACGATAGTGTCTGAACAGCAATTCGGAGGGATGAAGCTGCAGCTAAGGAAAAAAATGTAACACTATGTTTACCGTCGTCATAAACTCCTACAACAATGAGTCACCCATCACTGAGTGCATTGAGTCAGCATATTTGTTGACGGATTCTATAGTGGTGGTTGATATGGAAAGTACTGATCAGACTGTCGTGATAGCAAAAAAGCTCGGTGCGACAGTCACCTCCTTTCCACCTTCTCGATATGTAGAACCAGCACGCATGGCTGGTATCACACTTGCGCCGGGAGATTGGGTTTGTATCCTAGACACGGATGAGCGCATCACCCAAGAGCTTGCTTCAGAAATAAAAAAGACTGTAGCTACGGTAGATGAGCTTACCACACACTTCAGAATCCCTCGCAAAAATATGTTTGGCAAATCCACCTGGCTCAAACATGGTGGATGGTGGCCAGATCATCAGATCAGACTCATCAAGAAAAGCGCATTGATTGAGTGGCCTGCACGGATACACTCGACACCCCAGATCGAAGGCATGAGCGGACAGCTCGAGTCACCGCTCATACACTATTTTCATGGCGATGTTGAGGGTATGGTGCGCAAAACAGCGGTATTTGAGGACATCGAATCAGCATTGCTCTATGATGCAAAGCGGAGCGTCGGCATTCCCACATTCTTTCGCAAATATACAGGTGAGCTCGTACGAAGGCTGATCACGCAGCAAGGTTTTCGAGACGGAACATATGGATGGCTCGAGTCGATCTATCAAGCATTTTCAAAAACGATCACCTGGCTGTACCTCTATGAAAAGACTTATATTTCGAAACCGTTAAAAAATAACTCATGAACTATTTTGTAGCACTCTTTATATCCGCCATCGATGACTTTGGACGCAACAAAGTCAGGACCTTTCTCACCTCGCTCGGCATCCTGATAGGTGTCCTTTCAGTGGTGCTCATCATAGCTTTTGGACTGGGATTGACAAAGTCCATCAACGAGCAGTTTGAGTCGCTTGGATCCGGGCAACTGGTATTGTTCCCTGGTCAAGTCCTCGCCAATGGTAGGTTTCGTGGTGGGGGAGGAAACCAAGCGGTGACCAGGTTTACCGAAAAGGATATTGAGGACTTAAAGCGACTTCGTGAGCTCAAGTACGCCCTTCCCTCGGTCCAACGCTCCACGACAGCAGTAGCGCAAGGTATCACAGAGCCTGCAGACCTACTCATGTCGACCACTGATATTTTCCCTGTTCGCAACTTTTCACTCGATGTGGGACGACTGTTTACCTCACAAGATGATTCAAAGCGTGCAAAGGTAGCAGTGCTTGGGTTTGAGATAGCACGGAAGCTGTTTGGCGAAGCGGGGAATGCGATAGGTAAATCAGTCAAGATGGAACAGCATACATTTACCGTGATTGGCACTATGAAAAAGATTGGATCTGCAGGTTTTGGAGGCCCAGACTTTGACAACAATATCATCATTCCATTTAAGACTGGCTTCCTCTACAACACTGACAAGAAGTTTTCCTCGGCGGTACTCGTAGCTCGTGACCCAAACAAACTCGATGCTACCAAGGTCGCTATCACTCAGGCGCTCAAACGCACCTACAAAGAAGGGGACTTTTCGATTGTGGAGCTATCGCAGATCCAAGGAGCGGTGACAAGCATCTTCGGGATACTCAGCTCGGTGTTGACTGGGATCGCAGCCATCTCACTGATTGTGGGAGGCATCGGTATCATGAATATCATGTATGTATCTGTATCTGAGCGCATCAAAGAAATAGGGATACGGCGCGCACTTGGCGCATATCAAAGCGATATTTTGTGGCAGTTTTTGGTTGAGGCTGTGGTACTCTCGCTCTTTGGAGGTACGCTCGGCATCTTATTGGCCTTTGTCCTCGTGGCTATCGCTCAGAGCTTTTTCCCTGCATATATCAATTGGCAATCAGTCGCCATAGCACTGGGGGTATCGTCTGGCATAGGTATCGTATTTGGAGTCTTCCCTGCGCGTAAGGCGAGCAAATTATCACCCATCGAGGCGATACGGTATGAGTGACCATTAGCGTAAAGTTTATAACGTATAGCGTATAACGTACACCAGGTTGAGTGGGTGTTATGCACACAAAAAATCCCCCACCGTATGGTGGGGGATTGGAATACTACTTTTTACTGTACTGGAGCAACAGTTGGTGTGGGAGCCTTTGGCTTGAACCACCCTCCAAATAGATTTGTCCAGGAAGCCTTGATATTCTCACCGAGAGATTTTCTCTGGGCTTGATTCGTGACTTTGAGATCTGCGCGCTCTTTCTTGTTTCCCTCACGCATATCTTGTCGTTCCTTTTGATTCTCTTTCCTGAGCTCTTGACGCTCACCTTTATTCTCTTTCATCATGGTCTCGCGAGAAGCCTTTGCTTCGTCACGGATTTTGTCCATTTCTTCTTTGGTGAGCTTACCGTCTGCTCGGGCGGCATCTATCTTGTTTTTGGTTTCAGTGCGAAGTGCATCTCTTTCGCCTTGATTCTCTTTACGCATCGCATCACGCTCGCCCTGGTTTTCTTTGCGAAGACCAGCTTTCTCATCGCGATTTTTCATCATCAACTTTTGCCTCTCTTCTTGATTCTCCTGACGGAGGTCTGTTCGCTTCTCCATATTTTCCTTGCGCTGTTCCATCACTGCCTCGCGACGAGGTGGTGGAGGGACATCTGCAGCAAATACTGACGAGGTTGAGACTGCGACTGAGGCAGCCATGACGAGCACAGTGGTGTATTTCATGTACTAAAAATAATAGATAACTACTAGGCTATATGCAATTAGTACTCTATAAGTTTCAAACAGAGCTGAGGCGTAGTTGGAGTGAGGAGATAAAATGAGCCTCATCACAAGACTTTGCAAAGGCTATCCCGTTAGACTGAATTTCGCTGATTTTGGTAGGTGAAAGTGAGTCAAAAATGGATATGGCCTGGAGAATAGATCTTACACTCATTTCTGTGTATTGGATCCCCCGCTCGAGATGAGACACGGTCTCTTTGACCCCGCCACTGCCATAGGCGATGACCGGCACTCCTTGTCTCATCGCCTCCACAGGCACCATACCAAAGTCTTCATCGACAGATGCATAGAGGAATGCACGCGCTCCTGCGTAGAGGATTTGTAGCTGTTCATCGGGTACCGATCCGCAAAACTCCACACTCGGTCCCGCTATTGATCGCAAATATGCCTCCTCTCTTCCAACGCCCACGATCTTCAGTGGTAGCTTCATCTGATTTGCAGCACCGATAATGACATCGATGTGCTTCGTCGGTGCCAGTCTCGAGACCGTGAGAAAATATGCCCCACTTGCAACTTTATCCGAATGACTTGATATTTTGCTTTGATTTTGATCATTATTTGGGACTTGCGAATTTGCAAAGTCACGCGAAGCGGGAGAATTTGGAATTTTAATCGGAGGATGTACCACCACCCCATCCCGTCTGTAGAACTTCAGCGAGCGCTGACGAATCTCTTCTGAGTTGAATATGAACTGATCGATGGTCTGACTCGACTCATAATCATACCGCCTAAGAAAATGATTTACGATGAGCGCATAGATCCTCACGACGAGATACTTTTTTAAACTACTCTCATCATATCCATACAGATAGCGGGGAGGAGTGTGGAGGTAGCAGACGAATTTAGTTGATAATTGAGAATTGAAAGTTGATAACGAATCGGAGAGAGGGCGATGTTCGCTTTTTGCATTTTGAATTTTACCTTTTGATTTTATGAGTGATACCCCTTTGCTCATACCCCACGAGCTGCTGCAAATGACCAGGTCGTATGAAGAGAGGTCAAATGATCTCCAGATCCAGGGGAGGAGGAAACGGAGTGGAGAGTAGAGTCGGGAGAAAAAGGGGATGTAGCGCGCGCGGCTCTCGAATATCTTCCAATCACGGAATTCACTCGCGTGAATTCCAAGCTTGTTTCTATCTATGAACGATACGTACACATCGGCATCAGGATAGGCTTTTTTGAGGGAGATGAGGACGCGCTCGGCACCACCGAATTCTGCGAGCTGATCATGGACGAGTGCGACTTTCATACTGACATTATACTTCACACCACGTTTGCGCGATTATCATTGGAGCAGACAATCTGATTCAGAGAAGATATACTTAGGAGCAATGTTTGCATATATCTTTTTGTATCGTTTACGGCAGAAATATCTCTTTCTGGGCTATGGGGGGTTTTTGATAAGTGCCTATATTTTTTCTATAGTAGGTTGGTTTGTATTTTTTGCTCTTTTGCGAATGCCGCTTTTGTTTTTTTTCCCTGCAATATCATCTCAATCCTCGACCACATTTGGTTCATTCCTTTGGATTTTCTGGATACTCATCGAAGTATCTTTAGCTGCAAGAAAACTATCATTTTTTCTCACTACAACAGCAATGGTCGTGCTCTGCGTCGCAGGACTCTTCTTTATGAACCCTGTCAAAAATTATTGCTATGAACTACAACCATCGTATTCACGAACGGATGACTGGGTAGAGGATAAAGCACTCACACAACGCGAAAGAACGCTCTTGGGTGAGTTTCCTTCAAATCTTTCTAGAACATGGATACGACAGCTTGATTGTCTATCAAAAGTTGGAGACCTTGATGCACTTGTCAAGATATTAACTGGAAATTATCAGTATACTTACCAACGCAAATGAACTACCTCCACGTCCTCACCTTATCGATCGTTGAGGGACTCACCGAGTTCCTCCCTGTCTCCTCGACATTTCACCTCTTGCAGACATCACGATTTCTGGGCATCTATCAGACAAACTTTCTCAAGCTCTTTGAAGTAGTGATCCAGGCTGGAGCCGTTGGCGCCCTTTTTTTCCTCTTTTCCAAACAAGTATGGACTGATCAGAAGCGCTATATCAAACTCATCATATCGACTGTGCCATCGCTTGTACTTGGTTTCCTGCTCCACGACTATATCAAAGACGTACTCTTTGTATCTGAGTATGCGACCACGGTTGTATTTATGGTGATGGGAGTGGTTTTCTTTCTCGTGGAGCTCTATATCCATCGCGCGAGCCATATTCCGACCAAAAGCCTCGCGTACTTTACTACCAGACAGGCAGTGATGATTGGATTCGTCCAAGCACTGGCACTCGTTCCTGGTGTCTCGCGCTCAGGAGCGGTGATGGTAGGTATGCTCCTACTGGGCTATCACCGGACTGATGCAGCAATCTACTCCCTAGCCCTTTCGCTTCCGACGATTCTCGCCGCTGCAGGATATGACCTCATCAAGTTCGTCAAGGTAAATGGCACCGCCGACCTCTCTTCAAACTTAGACATGCTCCTGGTTGGACTTATCGTATCATTTATCTCAGCTTATTTTGCCGCACGCTGGCTCCTCAAATACCTCCAATTACACACCTTGCGCATATTTGGATATTACCGCCTGATCGTCGGCGCATTACTACTCGTACTCACCTATTATGGATACTTCACCCAGCTTTGATATCCACGATAAAAAATGGCTGATACCTGAGCTCACACACTTTCTCCTTGTGTGTGGAGATGCGGGATACGCCACCGAGACATTCAAAGTCACCGAACTGGATGGCTCTACGACATGCGCAAAGGAGTTGGATGATTGGGAAAAGGAGGATAACTACTTTGGAGGAGAGCCCTTTGGGGGGCGCGAGGTAGCATTTTATCGTGGTCATGTGGTATGGATGATGGTCTACTATGGTGACATCATCGTTGATGAGCATCAAAAGGAGACAGAGACGTATCTGCGCAAAGTCCTGAGTCAAAAGCATGCAGCATGGATGCCCCGTGGGCCAGCGCAGTATCACACCGCAGATGGGAAGTGGAAGTACACCAATGAGTTCTCGGGTACCATCGAAAAGTTCCATGGCTCAGACCGTATCCTACGTGAGGGAGTGGAGGTCTACAGTTGTAAATATGCAGGCGGGCTCGTAAACTACCACAAGGACTGACTCTGGTAGGATAGCGTCACATGTCATCCTGAGCCCCGAAGGGGTCCCTTTGGGACGAGGCGAAGGATCTTATCGTAGATAGTGCCCGTAGCTTAACTGGATAGAGCATTGGCCTCCGAAGCCGAAGGTTGGGTGTTCAAATCACCTCGGGCACACACAATTTGCAAGGTACAATAGGGGGGATCAAATGTGCAATTTGCAATATGCAATGTCAGATAGTTTCAATATAAATTGAAATGCAAAATAAAATTGCAAAGACACGCAAGCTACCTATTATTCATTAATAATTATTAATTTTTCATTAAGCTCAGGGCCCGGAGTTAGACGGTATCCTCCGATTCGGAGGACTGCATTCGCACCGCGCCTGCCTCGCAATCGGGCCTGTAGTACAGGGGTAGTACACCGCATTCGCATTGCGGAGACACGAGTTCGATTCTCGTCAGGTCCACCACAGGAGGCACGGCGGGCAGGTTGCACTTGTCCGCCTTTGGCGGAGAGGAGGCAGTTTCCCGCCGCAGCGGGACTAACCCGCTCTATGCCACAAATGTTGCGTGGCAAGTGCGGGTTGAGCAATTCTGCTCGGGTCCACCAAAGTAATCTATGAAAAAAGTATTTATCATCCACGGATTTGAAGGGAGTCCAAATGGTGGATGGAGACCGTGGCTCATGGCTGAGCTGGAAAAGCTCGATATCTACGCCTGTGCACTGTCCATGCCTCATCCCGAGGCACCACAATGTAATTCATGGGTCGCAGAGATAGACCGACACGTAACAAAAGATGATGAGATATATCTGGCAGGTCACTCTCTGGGTGTGCCCGCGATTTTACGCTATCTCACTAGTTCAAATGCGCAAGCTATCTCAGGCGCAGTACTCGTATCGGGTCCAGCAAAGAACAATGACAACCCTCAGATCGCTAGCTTTTTCGAATCTCCATTTGATTTTGCACAAGCACGTATCAGATGCAACTCCTTCGTTATCATTCACGGAGAGGATGATCCGCTCGTGCCGCTTGCTGATGCACACATACTCGCGGATGAACTTCAGGGAGAGCTTGAAGTAGTGCCCCAGGGAGGCCATTTGAATGGCTCTGTGGGGTGGCTCCAGCTTCCCGTGTGTCTGCAGCACTTAAAAAAGATGCTCTCCTAACAAAGTCTTTGCTACAATGAGTCCAGGCTGTTTGTAGAGGTATTTGCATCAAATAAACCTTGCTCTCGCGCAGGCGAATTGTCACTTTATATTTAAATAACTATGCAAAACGAAATTGAAGCAAAATTCTACCCGGTAGACAGGGCGGATATCCGTAAGAAACTCAAATCAATCGGCGCCGATTGTATCCAACCTGAACGGTTGATGAAACGGATGATCTTTGACTGTCACCATAATCCCATACTTGCCCAAAAGAAGATCCGCTATATCAGAGTACGTGATGAGGGCGATGTGGTGACCATGAGTACCAAGGACTACCCTCGTCCTGATGAGGGACAGGAGTGGCAGAGAGAGACATGCGTAACTGTATCGAGTTTTGATGATGCGGTAAGCATCTTGAAAGCTACAGGACTCGTCCAAAACGCGTATCAAGAAACGAAGCGCTAGACATGGAAACTCGGTGATTCTCTGATCGAGATCGATGAGTGGCCCGGACTGAAGCCATATATCGAAATCGAAACCCCAGATAGCGACACTCTCCGATCCATTGCTGATGCGCTCGGGTTTGATTGGGGGAGCAGGTTAAACGAGGCAGTAGTTGAGCTGTATATAAAAGTATATGGACTTGAGAAGCAGCGAGTACTTGATCTCATCAACCATGTGACATTTGAATCAAACCCATTTGCCGACCTTAGTGAAGTATGAAAACTGATTATTCGGATCATCTGATAAAAGAATACCAATATTGGAAACTGGAGGTATATTCTAACCAAGGATACCTTGGCAGATGTGCCGTATGGTGCAAACGAGCATCAGCATCAGATCCCACTGATGCGACCCCAGACGAACAGAGAGAGCTATTCCAGATACTACAAGAGGTGAAAGTGGCGTTATCATTGTCGTTTGCGCCTGATTGGTATAACTATGCGTTTCAAGGTAACAAAGTCGCGCGCCTGCACTGCCATGTAGTCCCGAGGTACAGGAAGCCAGTGACATTCATGGGCAAGCTATTTGAGGATGCACGCTTTGGGACACAATATGTAACCGATTGGGATGTCACAACCCCGCAAAGCATCCTGTATGGAGTCAGGGACGAGATCAAAAGACATATCTCGCTCTAATGCGTCTTTGCCAGCTCCAGGCAGCCACAAAACCCACTCACGGCTCACAACTCTTTGCTACAATACCCCCAGTGCCAATAGCGTCATTGTGAGCCTTGCCCTCGCGGAGGCGAGGGTCAGAATGTTTGCGTCATTAGCTCAGTGGTAGAGCACCATTCTTATAAAATGGGGGTCCATGGTTCGATTCCATGCTGACGCACAAAACCCGGTTCGTTCTATTCTACTTCCTATCTGCTTTGTAGGCTTTGCCTATCTTTGTCAGTGCAGTCGCAAGCGGAGTAAAAACCATGCCCATTTCTTCGATTTTTGTCGAGCAGAGAGTCGCATCTTTTGGTCGTCTTGCAAGCTGTGCCTTTTCTGGGATAGGGATGACGAACTCTTCTTTGCCAAACAGTTTTGCAAGCTTTTTGGTGAGTTCGTATTTGGTGAGTTTGTCAGGACCTGCAAGATGAAATACTCCATTTGCTGAGTTTCCTTGTATGAGTTGCAGAGCAGTTGCGACATCATCTACAAACAGTGGCTGCCTGATCTGGTCAGAGTTCACCTCAAACGGCTGTCCATTCAAAATCTTTGAAATATCGTCATTTGGTTTTCCTATACCATTGTAGCCATAGAGCTTATCAAATCTAAATATCCCAAATTGTGGTAGAGTAGCGACTTCGTCTTCAGCTCGCCGTTTTGTCTCTCCATACCAATTTATAGGATTTGGCTTGTCGTCTTCAGTGTACCCTCCTTGTATCCCATCAAACACGTATACCGTGGAGATGTAGTCGAGTCTGGCACCTATTTTTCTACAAGCAGACACGATATTCTTGGTACCTATATGATTTGTTTGCTCTGCAGCGTCCTTTTTTCGTTCGCAAGTGTCGGGGTCTGAGAGTGCGACAGTATGTATGACTGTAGTTGGCTTGAAGCTCTGCATGAGTTTATCAACTAGATTGTGATCTGTTACATCTAGATATGCTGAGCCAGGAAAAGGATGAGAGGTGTGAGTGCCCAGGACACAATTCTCAGGATTTGCAGAGTAGAGATCAAAGAGCTTAGTTCCTAGGAAGCCAGATGCACCGGTGATTAGTATTCTAGACAATTATATTAGGTTTACGAGCTAGGGACGGTATTCAACTTGAACCTCCTCCCACCTTTGTTTTTTTTCAAACTCTGCCAATTACCTTTTTATTCTTGAGATAAAGTTGCAAAGCATAGCCGCCCGTCCTAACTGGATGATCTTCGGGTAATTGTTCGAGTCCTAACTTTTTAGCAAGCGCATAAATCTGTTCTATCCCATCTTCAACTGATTCATAGTGATCTTTAATCTCGATTTCCAAAAACATCCCCAAATCTTTTACGTCATCAACTGCAACTTCTAGATTTTTAATTGTATAAGCAGTTCTTTTTTTATCAACAACCACCACTTCTTCGAAATCTAAAGCCTTTAATATTTTTCTAAAACTCTCGATGTTCTCGATTTTTGATTCATATTCATCGCAATGAGTACTTTCCTTTACTCGTTCGGGATACCAATGCTTGTATGTGAAGACATATTTACCCTGGTCATCCCTCAATCTGAGCCATTCAAATGGATGCTTTTCATCGAGGAAATTTCGGTGAGATGGAGAATAGTAGGTATCAACCTGATGATTCGCAAAAATCTCTTTTCCAAGATGACCTAACTTTTTCAGTAAGGAAGACTTATTTTTAACAGAAAATCTTTTTTCAATCTCTGTATTTTCCATACTGATTATAAGTTTATGAACTTTGAAGTAGTTTTCTATCAGTTTCTGTCACTTGATGAGCGGGCGAAGGGAATTGGACCCTCTGTCTTCTCCTTGGCAAGGAGACGTTTTACCGGTAAACTACGCCCGCGATTTGTACATTCAGACCTCTTTTATCTTTCTCATTGACTCACTTCTTTCCAGGAATAGATTACCCTCTGTCTCCCCGCCGTGGCGGGGCGTTTTACCGGTAAACTACGCCCGCGATCTGATCGACTTTGTTTGCAAAATAGGTGCCGAGAGCGTGACTCGAACACGCATTTGACGCTCTTCAGGCGCCCGCCGTGACCATCTTGGCTATCTCGGCTATAAACAGAGAACTATTTTAGCACATGAAACGTGTTTTTAGAGATGCTTGCAAAACCCTGCTCATTTTCTGTATAGTTATACCATGTCAGATTTGTCAAATATCATCCTGCCCGATCTCTCAGTACCCAAAGCACAGAAGGTAGATTTGTCCGCGGGGACAGGGAGCGTCCGCGCCACCAGACTCCCCTCATTTATGGTTGATGAGGCAAAGCAGATCGCAGAGACAGGTCAGACATTCCACGTAGAGAAGGCATTTATCAAAAATGCCCTCATGCACCTCTCCTTCGTAGCAGGTTTTGTGATCCCCTTTGGCAACCTCCTCATACCGTATATGGTATGGAAGCAACGCGAAAAACGGATGGTAGATGAGCTCGCGATGGACGCACTCCACGTGTTTAACTTTCAACTTTCATTTACGATCTACCTCCTACTTTTGGCTCTTCTCACGAGTGCAGTGGGCATCGTCACCTATCCCTTTATAGTCTCACTTGCGGGTATCAGTATGGATGCGCAAACTGAATCTGTTCGACTTATGGTTCCCACTGTGTTGCTGCCTGGTATATCCATATATCTTTTTTACTGGTTTATACTTTCGATGCGTGCAGTGTATGCACGAGCGACGGGTAGAACATTTATCTACCCTGGCGAGATCCAGTTTTTGAAAGACTGATAGCACAAACCCAAACAATCTATTGATTTCTAGAACTAGTAATATAATATATATATCTTATGTCACAGACAACTGTCTCTCTCCAACCCGACGATCCTGGCTGGCGTAGTGCCCAAGGCGCAGTACTCCTCCAACATTACTCAGTAACACAGCTCAAATCATACGCACACCAGTATGGTTCTCCGCTCCTCCTCCTCTCCCTGAAAAAGATTCGTGAACAATATCAGACACTTCAGCGTCTCTTGCCCCGCGTAAAACACCACTACGCGATGAAGCCATTACCTCATCCTGAGGTGGTAAAGGCACTCATGGAAGTAGATGGTTACTTTGACCTTGCTACAAACGGCGAGGTAGATGTGGTACGTGCGGCAGGGGTTGACCCAAAGCGCTGCATCCATAGTCATCCGATCAAGAGACCGAGTGATGTACTTTATGCGCTGGAGTTCGGCAACGACACCTTTGTATTTGAAAATGAGTACGAGCTGGCAAAGCATGCAGCAGTCAAAGACAGGACTAAGTGGCTCATGAGACTCTCCTTTCCAAATCCCGAGGCACAATGTGATCTCTCGTCAAAGTTTGGCGTGCTACCTCCTGAAGCATTTGCACTATTGAAAAAAGCACACGAGCTGGGATACCACATAAAGGGGTTGAGTTTCCATGTGGGGAGTCAGATGAAAACTCCTGCCAAGCATATCGAAGCTATCACCTTTGCAAAGGTCCTCGTGGACCAGGCACGTGCTGCCGGCATCGACACACTGAGGGTGCTCGACCTCGGGGGAGGGTGGCCGGTGACCTATATTGAGCCCACGATGCCCATCGAAGACTTTGTAGCTCCGATCCGCGAGGCGCTCGATGACCTGTTTCCTGATTTTGAGATCTTTAGTGAGCCAGGGAGATTTGTCGCAGGGCCTGCAGTCGTCGCCATCTCGAGTGTGATGGGCAAAAATATCCGCAATGGTCAGATGATGTACTATCTCGATGATGGGCTGTACAATAGCTATTCAGGCATCCTCTTTGATCATGGTCACTATCTCATCTACTCGATGAAGGAGCTGGAAAATCCTGCTGCACCACGAAAGCACTCGACACTTGCTGGTCCCACCTGTGATAGCATCGATGTCATGTACCGAGACATCCTCATGCCCGAGATGGAGCTTGGCGATCTGCTCGTCTCGCCAGTCATGGGCGCCTATGCGGGAGCCTCACATGCGACAGACTTCAACTTCTTCATGCGGCCAAAGATGGTAGTAGTAGAGTGATCATTAGTTGAGAACGTATAGCGAATAACGTATAGCGTATAACGAATCAAAAATGAAAAGCTATCAGGCTCGCAGCTCGAAGCTTTCTCAGCTTACGGATTCCATGTCTTTTGGAAGTTTCTCAATGGGCACTTCCATCCGATAGTTCCAGTTTTTATCACTGATGATGCCCGGCACATTGATACGCTGAGTAGATCCAATCCAGTCTTGCATGGCTATGATGGTGATATTTGTATGGTGGATCAGTCCCTGTACCACGTCTGCATAGCTGTAGGGCATTTTGGTGATCTTGAGAATAGTTGCCAGCTTTGCTAATTGGTTTGGATTCAGATCTGCTAGATATCCCGCGAGCGGGTTCGTATCATGTGTCGAACTAAAGTAGATATGTGGCTGTCCGTCAAAGAGTCGAAATTCTTTCTCCTGTACCTCATTAGACTTTTGTGAAAACATAAGCGTGATCACCGAGACACCAAGTACTCCCAGTCGGTGGGCCGCAGCCTCAAGGAGCTTCATATTAAACTCAGAAATATCCTCGATATATATTCCCGACTTGAGCTCTGTAGCCATATGCATAAAGTGCGTCATATATTCTGTCCCTGGTCCTTGCAGGATCTTATCTTTTGAGGTGTCTGTAACATGAAACATTTCGTATTCGTAAAAGCGTATTGCCGAGTCGATGCGCACGCGATCAAAAAGAGTCATTGCATGATGCATGCGTTCGTCCCAGATCTTAAATGTGTCTGGGTGGCCAAAATTGTAGAGAGGGAAGCCCCAGATCTGTCGGTTGGTCCAGTTACGTCCTCCCAGAGATCCTGCTACATACTCGAGCTCGTAGGAAGGAGTCAATATAAATGCATCTGGATACCTCCAACAATGATAGCTCCCGATGGGGAGAAAAAAAGGAAGATCGCCCCAGAGTTCCACCCCCATTTTTTTGCCATACGATTTTAGTTGATCAAACTCATGGTGGAGCACATACTGAGTTCGTTTGATCTGGTCAGTTTGACGCGCAAATCGGGAGTTCACCAGTTGTATCATCTCCTCGTCAGGGTTATGATAGCTCGCCTCCCATCGCCTCCAGTCATCGGTGCCGTGCAGTTCACAGAGAGTCTGAAACGCAGCATACCCATCGAGCCAATATGCATTTTGAGATGCAAACAAGTTGTAATCGCTACTTTTTATTCTCTCGATTTTTTCCTGCATATCAAACTGGATGTATGCAGGATTTATCCCTGTACCAAAAGTCCAATAGGGTGAAGTGAAATAATCTATCTCTGGATCAAAACCTGTGGGATTCAGTGGTAGCATCTGCCAGATTGTCTGGCCAGTGACATGGAGCCAATCGATAAACAGTCTTGCCATGCCAAAATAGTCATCAGTTCTCAGAGATTCTGAGGAGAGTGAGTTGAGAGGGAGGAGTGTGCCGAGGTGCTTGATCGACGACATGTGATTATGATATCAGATTGACCATAATCATGCATGAATTATGTTGTCTCCACAGCTCGGACGATAGCTGATGTATCAATCTGTTCATACGCGAGGAGCTCGGCAGGCTTACCACTGCAGGGCATCTTTCGGACCGCGAGTGAGACGAACTCAGCATCAGTATTTTTCAGCACGCTTCGTACCGCCTCACCTATCCCGCCCTCTGGGTAGTGATCCTCGACAACCACGATCTTTTTTGTATTCTTACATAGTGTGTTTAAAGTCTTCTCGTCAAGTGGCTTGATGGAGTACAGATCGATCACCGTAATCTTTTTGCTCTTGACAGTCAGCTCTTTTTGAGCTTTGAGCGCTTCGTGGAGTGTGATGCCGGCGCCGATGATGACCGCATCAGTCGCTCCCTTTACATCTCCATGCACCTTACATCCACCAATAGGGAAAGTTTCATCTGGGTCGTAGATGACAGGGGTCTTTGCACGCGTGGTGCGGAGATAGGTGAGACCGGTGGTATGAGCGATGAGCTCAACGAGCTGTCGAGTAGATTCTGCGTCTGAAGGGTAGAGCACGCTGCTGCCCCATACGGCACGCATCATCGAGATATCCTCTAGAGCCATCTGTGATCCGCCGTCCTCTCCTATAGATACTCCCGCATGTGAGCCAACCACTTTGATATTGGATTCACCTACTCCAGCCATGCGGATCTGGTCATATGCACGGGTGAGAAATGCTGCGAAGCTTGACGCAAAGGGAGTCATGCCGCGCCTTGCGAGGCCTACTGCGACGCCTACCATATTTTGTTCAGCAATATACATCTCAAGGAATTGTTCTGGTGCAGTCTTTTTGACCGCATCAGCAAAGGTTGAGTTGCTCGTCTCCGCGTCTACAACGACAACGCCTGGATTTGATTGGGTGACTGCGCCTATGGTCGCGCCATATGCCTCTCGAGTCGCAATACTCTCGCCGATTTTGTAGACAGGAGCCTCGTACTCGTTAATAAACTTCTTCTCAGATTCGACTTTATTAGGTTTGGATATCGTACCTAGCAGAGAGGTGTCCACATCACCAAGCTCAAAAAGAACTGCATGGAGGTCGTCCTTTTTTACTGCTACACCATGCTTGGCCTCCTTGTCACTCAGGGATGGGACCCCATACCCCTTGTATGTCTTGGCGATTATCATCACTGGACGATCCGTTACACTCAGGGCTACTTTATATGCCCCCCTGATCTGGTCAAGATCATGTCCATCGATGATAATAGGCCACCATCCGAATGCTGTCGCTTTATCCTCATATGCCTTGAGATCGTGACCGTGCATCGTCTCACCTCGCTGTCCCAGTCTATTTGCATCGAGTATAGCGATCAGATTATTTGTGTGATAGTGTGAGGCGAGCTCCATCGCTTCCCACACTGATCCTTCGGCCATTTCACTGTCGCCGAGGAGGACAAAGGTGCGACTGTCTGTCTTTGTATAAAGCTTTGCATGGAGTGACATTCCAAGACCGACTGAGAGTCCTTGCCCCAGTGATCCAGTAGGCACCTCAGTGTAGGGAAACCTCATGGTAGGGTGACCTTCGAGTTCGCTTCCGAGTTGACGGAGCTTCATCAAATCTTCTTTAGAGTATGCACCACCTACTGCCCAGAGCGCGTAGAAGAGTGGCGCTGCGTGACCTTTGGAAAAGATCAAGCGATCATTCCAGATGTTCTCTTTGTGTGCAGTGTCATAGCGAAAATATCCCTCGTACATGAGGACAGCCATGAGGTCTGCCGCAGACATGCATGATGTCGGGTGTCCCGATCCTGCCTCAGTCGTAGACACGATTGAGTAGTATCGGAGGAGATTTGCGAGCTTTTGGGTGTTTTTCATGTACGGATTGTAGTACGTTTTATACCTGACGCAATGGAATGAAGTAGGGTATTTTTATTTGAAGTTTTTCCACATTTGGCTTGCACGTGGTTTGGTGTCACCAAAGTATTTGCTGTTTAGCTTTTTATTACTCCCATACGCATGCTCTGAGGCAGTTGAGATCTGCTCAAAAGCCATCTGTGCGATGGGCATGCGATAGTAGAGGAGGATAGGCATGTTTGCGGCGTTGTGGAGCTCGAGGGTCATCTTGAGCTTGTTCCCCGGATCGAGGAATCCTGCAGTGATATGGATGAGGAGTCCCATACGACCGACAGAACTCTTGCCCTCCAGTCGACCTACGTAGCTCGCTGACACCCCCGTTTCCTCATAGATCATGCCGAGTGCAAACTCACCGGGATGGAGGACAAATGGCTCATCTTTGCCAATCGCAATTTCTTTCATCATCTTATCCATAGGTTTTTTGGGATCGATGACATAGTTTTTTTGTGTATCAAAGATGAGAAAGTGTTTGTCTAGATGGAGATCGATCGATGCGGGCTGGATACATGCGGGATCAAAAGGATCTACCGTAATATCACCTTTTTTGAGTGCTTTTTTGATATCGATGTCTGAGAGAATCATGGGGGGATTATAGCGAAACTTCAAGCGAATAGCGTATAACGCACAGCGAATAACGAATAGTTGGAGGCTGCAAGTCCCCCCCAACTCCCCCTCGTTCACAAACGAGGGGTCATCCCGTCCGCCGAATCGGCGGACGGGATGGGGGTGTATTGCGAGAAACAAATTGTAGGAGTCTCGTGCATGAGTCTTCAGCTTAGCTCTGCATATCGAAAGCACCCGATCACATGGTCGTTGACCATCCCACATGCCTGCATATGGGCATAACAAATCGTCGAGCCAACAAAGGTGAACCCACGCTTTTTGAGGTCCTTGCTCATTGCATCTGACTCGGGGGAAGTGGATCGATAGTCTTTCATGTCGTGTATCTGGTGTGTGATAGGTTTCCCTCCCACAAAACCCCACATATAGCGATCAAATGTCCCAAACTCTCTTTGAACTGCCAGGAAAGCTTGCGCATTTGTCACTGCTCCGCGGACCTTGAGTTTGTTTCTGATGATGCCAGGATCGGCGAGGAGCGAGGTGATCTTTGCTTCATCGTACTGCGCGATTTTCACTGCATCAAATCCATCAAATACCTTTCGATAGTGTTCGCGCTTGCGCAGCACGGTGATCCAGGAAAGCCCTGCCTGCATCCCCTCGAGTATCAGAAACTCAAAGAGCTTCTGATCATCATGCAGTGGCATACCCCACTCCTCATCGTGATACTTCACATACAACGGATCATCTTCGCACCAGGGACAGCGTATTTTTTGCATGGAGGTATCATATCATCTTGCAGTTTGTGCATAGCTCATTGATAGATATATAAAGTATACTTTCACTACTCCACATGCACATATCCCTTCCCCTCAAATCACTTCTGGTAGCACTTGCTGTCATCGGCGTGAGTCTGTATATCATCCACACAAATAATACATCTACAACCTCTCCAGCACAAAAGGATGCGCCATCGTGTGAGTCGGAAGCTATCATCAAAATGCCTGCATTTGTCCCTGTCACCAAAGCTTCTGCGTACTTTTCGGGAGGATGCTTTTGGAGCATGGAGTCACTTTTTCAGAAACGCGAAGGAGTGGTGGAGGCACTGTCAGGATATGCAGGTGGCGCTCTGAAAAACCCCACCTATGACGATGTCGTATCTGAGACGACAGGTCATCGGGAGAGCGTCAGAGTGGACTACGACTCGACCAAGGTGAGCTACCGTGATCTTGTCAGACACTTTCTCCGGCACATCGATCCAACCGATTGGGGAGGTCAGTTCTATGATCGAGGCGAAAGCTATACGACAGTCATCTGGTATGTAGGTGAGGAGCAGAAGCAAATCGCTGAGACTGCGGTATCGGAGCTGACTGACGCCAAGATATTTGCCCAGCCGATCGTCGTGCGTGTCCTCCCCTTCGCAGGCTCGTTTTATCCTGCTGAGGAGTACCACCAGGACTACACCATCAAAAAAACTACACACTACTGTGCCTACAGACGCGCTTCAGGACGAGATGCATTTTTGGAAAAGGCGTGGGGCGAAAAGGAATGGGTGGGGGAAATGAATAATGAAAAATTAATAATTGATAATTCAAAGGCTATGTACACTGATCAGATCAAGAAACTGACGGCAAATCAGTACCACATCACACAAGAGGAGGGGACTGAGCCAGCATATTCAAATGAGTATTGGGACAACCATGCTGAGGGGATCTATGTAGACATCGTGTCTGGTGAGGTGCTCTTTTCATCAAAAGATAAATATGATTCAGGCACTGGCTGGCCCAGCTTTACCAAGCCTCTCGTGCCTGCAAATATCCAGACGAAAACTGACTCGTCACTTTTTATGTCGCGTACAGAGGTGAGGAGCGTCCATGCAAACTCGCACCTTGGCCATATTTTTGATGATGGACCAGCCGACAAGGGCGGCAAGCGCTACTGCATGAACTCAGCATCTATGCGCTTCGTGCCCGTTGCTGAGTTGAAAAAGGAGGGATACGAAGAGTACGAATCGCAATTCAAAATGTAAAAGTAAAAAGGCAAAATCTGACATGGGCTCAGCCTCTCTAAACATCTCAATCCGAACTGCTCTAGGAAAGGATCCTGAAATAAATTCAGGATGACAATGAGAGTTATCAACTATCAGTTGTCAATTATCAAGGCTCTAGACCAGCACTTTCACAATTTGTAACAGAAATCGGTACAGTGAATTA
>JBAXII010000004.1:0-80232 GCA_037138475.1 bacterium
AGGGCAGGTAGTCTACCTGCTTACTGAATCGTTGCGTTGGATTATGGAATGCGTCCCATTCTTTTTAAATCTGGACGTGCAATAATAAGTTTATTGTTTTTGTCTGTCATTTGACCCAACGTAAGAGCTAGTGTTCTGGGATCAATCTGGATATGTGGAGAATATCTGTGCATTGGATGACAAAGAAAATCTCTGAGTTCAGATGGTGTATGCAGTGATAGAATCCTTGCCTTATCATACACACTCGGTATTGGTCCTCGCCGTTCTTTACCACTTTCCATATATATTTATTGCAATACTGCCAATCACCACCTCGGTAGTATTTTGAGAAATGGCAGAGTTATTATCTCATAGTATAATACAATCTTCAATACCTTGACGCACACAATGGGTCTGTCGTAGTACAATACCCATCATGCTCATACTCTCCATCGACACCAGCGCAGATGAGACCTCGGTCGCCATCGTAGAAGATAGGCGTGTACTCGTATCTGTAGTGTCATCTCAGATCACCTCACACAAGATATGGGGTGGGATCAACCCAGGTGTGGCTCGCCTCGCTCACGAAAAACGCATCACCCCAGTGGTGAAACGTGCCCTAAAGAAGCTGCATGGGATCAGGAAAATAGCCGCAAGCTCCAAGCTGCGAGCTACAAGTAGTGAAAAGACAGCTGCAAGCGGCGAGCTACAAGCCACAGACAGTGATCGATCACCTGGTGCATTAGAATACTACTCTATCAAAGACATCGACGCTGTCGCCGTGACCCAGGGACCAGGTCTCTCGATCGCGCTGGATGTAGGCATCGCAAAGGCCAAAGAGCTCGCGCGGGAGTGGGGCAAGCCGCTCATTGCTGTGAATCATATGGCGGGACATCTCTACTCACCCTTTGTCCAAAACAGCGTAGGTCATCCAGACGGCGTGATTCCTGATAGATTTCTTTCGCTGCTCATATCGGGGGGACATACGCAGATAGTGCAAAGTCAAAAGTCAAAAGTCAAAAGTGAAAATATGCATGGCGAACCCAATGCTGAGAGCAAAGCTGAGAGAGCAAAGCTGAGAGAGAGCGAACATCATTTTTCCATTCTCGGGGAGACGATGGATGATGCGGCTGGGGAGGCGCTGGACAAAGCCGCGAAGATGCTCGGTCTCGGCTATCCAGGGGGAGCGGTCATCGAGCGACTCGCTAAAGAAGTAGGAAATAAGGATTTCTACAGGTTTCCTCGCCCGATGATCGGACTCCCGACACTCGACATGAGCTTTTCGGGTCTGAAGACGCACCTCGTGTATTTTCTCCGTGGAGAGAAGGGGATGGTAGTCGATCCGGTGGCGCAACTGCGCGAGATCGCAAGCTCTTTTCAGGAGGCGGTGTTTGACACCGTGATCCGCAAGCTCGACAAGGCCATCGTGCAGACGGGCATCACTACACTTGCCGTCGGTGGGGGAGTGATCGCAAACAAGCGGCTCAGGCTCCTCCTCAGACAACTGATGAAAAAACATGGAGGCACGGTTGTCTTCCCCCCGCTCAAGTATCTTTGTGGGGATAATGCCGCGATGATCGGCGTGGCTGCCTATATGCAGACTGCAGGAACTATTTCATCTATCGATCTGAACTCCCTCTCCAGTGAACCGCGCATGAGACTCTAGTACAATGCACCCACTTATGCTCGCGATCAAAAACCTCACGGTATCTATAGGTGAAAAGCAGATACTGAGAGACTTCACCTATACGTTTGAGTCAGACCAAGTCTATGCGATCATGGGGCCAAACGGATCTGGCAAGTCCACGCTTGCGCACACGATCATGGGAAACGACTCTTACAAAATTGATAATGGAAAATTGAGAATTGAAAATGAGGGGAAACATACAGAACTCAACGAACTAGCGGCGAATGAGCGGGCGGACTCGGGGATATTTCTCTCGTTTCAGTCCCCCCTCGCGCTCCAAGGCATACGTGTCACCCAGCTCCTCCAGCTCGCGCTCAAAGGAAAAAAATCCGCGCTTCAGATCCGCACTGAGGCGAAGGCGATCGCCAAAGAGCTGCACATCTCTGAAGAATTATTACAACGCAGTCTAAACGAGGGCGCCTCGGGAGGCGAGCGCAAAAAGATGGAGGTGCTCCAGGGTGCGATACTGGATAGACCTGTCCAGATCTATGATGAGGTGGATACGGGAGTCGATGTGGATGCGATGAAGGCGATCGGAGGCTACCTGCATGCGCACAAAAAAGGTAAGACGATCATCGTCATCACTCACTACAATCGGATCTTGAAGTACCTCCGTCCCGATCGAGTACTCGTGCTCAAAGATGGCTTGCTCCTCGCCGAAGGGGGATCCGACCTTGCCGAATCCATAGAAAGGGAAGGATATCAAAAGTTTTTAGTAGCGTGAAAGTGAAAATGTAGCAAAAAGTGATGTCATTGCGAGCGAGTCGAGCGACGATCGTCGCAATCTCGTATGAGTCGCGTATATTTTGTATACATTCTGACGAACAGTACTCGCTCGGTGCTTTATACTGGTGTCACCAATGATCTGGTACGGAGATTGACTGAGCACGCGCTAGGGACAGGTTCTGACTTTACCAGGAGGTATCATGTAAGTACACTCATTTATGTAGAGATGTTTGGATCTGTGGTGGATGCGATCACCAGAGAAAAGCAAATTAAAAATTATTCTCGTGCGAGGAAGGAGAGATTGATCAAGGAGAAAAATCTCTTGTTTGCTGATATATCCAGGGAGATTGCGACGCTTCGCTCGCAATGACAACACACTATTACAAGTTGCAAACATGACCAGAGAGATTGCGACGCTTCGCTCGCAATGACAGAGCAAATATCATATACATATGACTACAATTTACCTAGTTCGTCACGGACAAAGTGTGAAAAATACCAAAAAAATTGTGCAAGGGAATGCAGATGATCATACAAATGTATTGACCATCCAGGGTCGAGCCCAGGCGCAAGAAGTCGCCAACCTTCTCAAGGGAGTCGATGTCACAAAGATCTACCATTCTCCGCTCACTAGAGCACAAGAGACAGCACAGATCATCGCCGCAACTCATCATATGTTGCCAGAGCAATACAAACTCTTGCACGAGAAAAAACAAGGGAGCATGCAAGGCTTGCGGCACGAGGAGATGATGGCGAAGTTTTGTGACTGGAGCCTGATGACAGAAGATGAAAGATTGGATGTCAAAGCAGTGCCAGATGAGGAGTCTCAGCGCGAGCTACGCTCGCGCGCACTAGAAGTGGTGTTTGACATCGCACAAAAACACCCGAATGATACTGTATTTGCTGTCACTCACGGTGGTTTTATCCGTGCTATCTACACATATCTTTCTGACAAAACACTCGGCGAGATGTGGTCAGTAGATAACTGCGGATACTTAAAACTTGAAGTTAAAGGAGACAAAATGGATATCTCAGAAACATCAAAACTCAGTCTCAAAGAATAAGTTTTCTATTTGTACTTGAAATTTAATTTGAAATTTGTTGATATTTTCTCACAATGCCTGACGATCTACACTTCGACTATCGCTTTGGCTTCTCCATGCCGGAAAAGCCTGTCTACAAAGCCCGCAAGGGCCTGGACGTTGAAGTGGTGCGCACGATCTCGCAAATCAAAGATGAGCCTGCGTGGATGCTGGAGTATCGTCTCCGCGCGTATGAAATCTTTACTAAGAAAAAGATGCCGCGATTTGGACCTTCCCTCGAGAAAATAAACTTTGACGATCTGTACTACTATCTCAAACCCACTGATCACGCCGTCAAAAGCTGGGAGGATCTGCCTGCTGAGATCAAAGACACCTACGATCGTATCGGCGTACCGCAAGCTGAGAAAAATCACCTTGCTGGAGTCTCCGCGCAGTACGATAGCGAGGTGGTCTATGAGAGTGTGCAAAAAGAGTTGAGTAAAGTCGGGGTGCTTTTTTGTGATATGGATACCGCACTGAAGAAGTATCCTGAGATCGTGCGAGAGTATTTTGGTACGCTGATCCCCAGTGCTGACAACAAGTTTGCCGCGCTCAACTCTGCAGTGTGGTCAGGAGGATCTTTTGTCTATGTGCCAAAAGGGGTAAAGGTCAAGCTCCCCCTGCAGGCATACTTTCGTATCAACTCCGAAAAATTTGGCCAGTTTGAACGTACGCTCATCATCGTTGATGAGGGTGCTGATGTGCACTACGTGGAGGGGTGCACCGCCCCGATCTATACTACTGATTCACTCCATGCAGCGGTCGTGGAGATATTTGTAAAAAAAGGCGCACGGTGCAGGTATACGACCGTGCAAAACTGGAGTAAAAATGTGTATAACCTCGTGACAAAGCGCGCCTGCGCCGACGCGGGCGCTCACATGGAGTGGATAGACTGCAACCTCGGCTCGCAGATCACGATGAAGTACCCCTCAGTACATTTGATGGGGGAGGGTGCGAGAGGAGAGGTGCTCTCCATCGCATTTGCTGCTGCTGGTCAGATACAAGATGCGGGTGCAAAGATGCTGCACCTAGCTCCACGCACGTCCTCACGCGTCGTATCAAAGTCTATCTGCAAAGATGGTGGACGCACCTCCTATAGAGGTCTGGTACATGTCGCGCCAAATGCCATCGATGCCAAAGTCTATGTCAGCTGTGATGCGATGCTCCTGGATGATCGCTCTCGATCGGATACGTATCCGCAGATGGATATCCGTACGAGTGAGGTGGAGGTGCAGCATGAGGCGACTGTCGAGAGACTCGGCGATGAGAAGCTCCACTACCTCATGTCGCGAGGGATCACGAAGGTCGAGGCAGAAGGTCTACTCGTAAACGGTTTTATCGCACCGGTGACACGCGAAATACCGTTGGAATACTCGATAGAGCTGAATAGACTCATAAATTTAGAAATGGAAGGAAGCGTGGGGTGATGGGTAATTAATAATGAATAATGAAGAATTAATAATTGAGAATTGATAGTTGATAATTGAAAATGAATGATGCCTGTCATTCTCGCGAGCGCGAGAATCCAACGTACAGAAATTCATGCCTTTGGATCCCCTCGTGCGAGGGGATGACGGAAAGCACTAACCCATGAACCAGTTCACTTACATCACCACTCCCGGCCAATACACACAATCGATAGCGACTGCAGGGATCCATGTATTTTATTTCCACAATATCTCAGGTGAGCTGGTATTTGATATCGCACACGCTGAGGCAAAGGTATATCTGTTTGGTCTTTTTACAGGTGAAAAAGCTGAAAAGTACGTTGTAAAAACAGTCCAGCACCATACCGTCCCGGGAGGTTACTCAGAGCTCCTTATCAAAGGAGTGTTTGACGGAAGATCATCGTTGGACTACTCTGGACTTATCCGCATAGAGAGAAACTGCAATGGATCTCATGCATATCAGAAGAACCAAAATCTCATTCTTTCTCCACAGGCACGAGTCACAAGCGAACCAAATCTCGAGATCCTATCTCCCGATGTATTTTGTACGCATGGCTCCACGACGGGCACCGTGAACAAGGAGTCGATCCACTACATGATGACGCGAGGACTTCAGGAGTCCAATGCGAAGAAGCTCATCGTCGAAGGATTTGTCGAGGACTTACGATCACGTGTCAAAGTCCTTGTGCCGGAGTTTGTTAGTTTGCAATAACTAACATATTCGATGTCGATTGTGTCAGGTCATTCTGATCCCGCAGTGGTGGAAGAAGAATCTCATATATCAGGGATCTTTCGACTCCGCTCGCGCTTCGCTCAAGATGTCATGTGGCGGAGCTAACGATAGGATCGTAATGAGTTCTGAGATCTTCGAAATAGCATAAGTCCTACAATTTGATTATTCGCTATTCGTTTTGCATTTTATAAATGGCTCTTGTATTCGCCTGAGAATGCGCTGTATACTACACTCCATGGTTCGCAATATATTTGTATCACTTACCAGTTCACTCCGCAAAAAAAATGCTTCGTCCAAGCGGTCTGTTTCTGTGGCAGCTGATCGAACACTTAAAAAGCACAGTAGTACGGTTATACAGCGCTACGGCAAGCTTTTCAGTAAGCTCTCCCACGAATAGCGTCTCCTATCTCACTTCTGAATCGTTGGATATTTTGGGTGCCGATTTGATCAAATACCTGCTTGAGCAGGGTGATCCACTTCCTCGATATGAAATCAAAGATAGTGGTAAAATCGAGAGCATCATCGCGACCCCTCAAAAACATTTTGGAGGACAAGAGCTGTACAAATCAATCTATGAAAAGGCAGCATGTTATCTGTTTTTCTTTGTGAAGTTCCATCCCTACTTTGATGGCAACAAGCGCATGGCTGTGCTCTCGACTTTTGTATTTCTGGAGATGAATCATCACAAGGTGACCATAGACTATGAAAAAGTATATGACTTTTGCAAACACGTCGCTGCATCACATCGTGCACAGTCTATCGAGTTTGCTGAAGTAGTCGAATTTTTATCAACCAATTCACAACGCGTATGAGACGTTCAGATTTTCCCATCTACCAAACCATTCCCCACCTTATATATTTAGACTCGGGAGCTACGGCACTCAAGCCACAGTGCGTGATCGATGCGGTGGTGGGCTATCTGCGTGACTACTCGTCCAATATCCATCGTGGACTGTATCCGATATCAGTCAAGGCATCGATGGCATATGAGAATGCGCGTCATACAGTCGCCACGTTTATACATGCGTCCGCAGATGGCGAAATCATTTTCACGAAGGGAGCAAGTGAAGGGCTTAATCTCCTCGCGTCTTCACTTGAAAAAAATATTGATACGGGTGATGAGATCGTGTGCACTATGCTCGAGCATCATAGTAACTTTGTCCCATGGCAGGAGCTCGCACTACGAAGGGATGCAAAGTTTGTAGTGATGGAGCCAACTGATGATATGGTGAAGTCATGTATGACCATCATCAATGAGCGAACGAAGATGTGTACGTTTCCCTATGTGTCAAATGTCACTGGTGAGGTGCTTCCGGTAAAGCAACTCATTCAGACGGTGAAAAAGATCAACCCTTCTACCATATGCATCGTGGACGCCGCTCAGGCGGTGGCTCATATGCCAGTCGATGTAGGCGATCTGGGCTGTGACTATCTGGTATTTTCTGGACACAAGCTCTATGGACCAACGGGTATAGGGGTGTTGTATGGGAGGCGGGAGCTGCTGGAGCAGCTCCCGCCGTATCAATACGGTGGCGACATGATCCATAGCGTATCGATCAAAAAAACTACGTATTCAGGTCTCCCCCACAAGTTTGAGGCAGGCACGCCACCTATCGCTGAGGCGATCGGACTCGCAGAGGCCATCAGATATGTCCTGAGTATCGGATTTGACGAGATTGCGAGACATGATGCAGAGCTGCTCGGGTATTTTGAGCATACCATGTCAAAACATTTGCCTAAGCTCCGGATCATTCAGCCTCAATTTGGAGGGTCTAAGACTGCAGTGGCGAGCTTTACCGTGCCTCTCGTACACCCTCATGATATGGCTGATCTGCTTGGTCAAAAGGACATCTGTGTGCGTGCAGGACATCACTGCGCCCAGCCGCTCCACACGCATCTTCGCATCCCTGCGAGTTGCAGAGTGAGTTTTGGCGTCTATAATAGTACTTCGGATATCGATTCGTTCGCAGATGGATTAACAAGTATTTGTCAATCATTTCTATGAATGCATACACAGATGAGATCATGGATCACTACCGTCATCCACGCAACTCAAAGTTTGACCCAAACATCTCCTACAACGCGGCCTCTGACATGGACAACCCCTCATGCGGTGACCAGATCCAAGTCAAAGCGCTTATCCATGATGGACATATCCGCGAGATATCCTTCGAGGAGATCGGCTGCGCACTCTCAACCGCAAGCGCATCGATGTTGACTGAAATGGTAAAAGGGAAAACTATCGAAGAAGTTCAGCGCATGACCGCAGATGATGTGCTAAAGCTCCTCGCGATCTCGATCTCTCCAGTCCGACTCAAGTGTGCTCTCATGCCACTGGAGGCGATACAAAAAGCGATAGAAAAAAAGTCGTAAGTCAACAGTCCTCAGTCATAAGTATTTTGTTATACTTGTTACTCGCTATACGTTATACGTTATAAGCTATACACCATCCTATGTCTCGTCCTACTTTTGTCGCCAAATCCATGTGTCTCTTCTTCCATGAGGGGAAAGTCCTTTTATTCGAAGCGCAGACCAAAACAGGGTCAAAGTTTATCCGCCCACCAGGAGGCCACATAGAGTATGGAGAGTATGCGATAGATACAGCCAAGCGAGAGATACGCGAGGAACTGGGCGTGGAGGCACAAGATGTCAGACAGCTGACAATGATCGAAAATATTTTCAAACATGATGGAGTGTTGACTCATGAGTATGTGTTTATCTTTAGTGCGAGATTTGTTGATCCAGCCTTTTACCAAATGGAGAAAATACCATTTTTTGATGATGCGAAAAGTGGCTTTCTTGAGTGGTACGACATCAGCAGTTTGAAAAACAGTACCATACCCGTGGTGCCAAATGGAGTTTTGGAGGAGTGTCTCACATATATTGCAAGATAGAGAACCTGTACTTATTCAACATTTCTCGGTGTTGTCCGCTGATTCGGTCATTCTCGCGTACGCGAGAATCCAATGTACAAGAATACATGCCTTTGGATCTCCTCGTTCGAGGAGATGAGGGACAGATATGCTGGTAAAAGTTGAATAGGTACGAGAACCACATTGGATTTTGTACAAAGGATTCACTACAATGATCCATCTATGCACTATACGTGGAAGCTCTCGGGTGAAGCGGGATTTGGTATCACATCCATCGGCTATGCATTCACCCGTCTCTGTACCAGACAGGGTTTTTACGCGTTTGATTACAGTGAGTTTCCTTCTCTGATACGCGGAGGATTTACGTCTCATGAGCTGATCATATCAGACACCCCTGTCTCTACGCTCAAGCATGACATAGACCTCCTGATCGCGCTCCGACAGGATAGTTTTGATCGTGATAAAGATCGACTGACTCCTGACTCGATCGTGCTCTACGATGATGAAGAAGTGAAAGTCAGTGGCGACTTCATCGCCATCCCCATGCCCTATCGGGCTATAAAGCTCAAACACAAAGCCTACCAAGTGATGGTAAACACGGTATCAGTTGGCGCCACCTATGCACTCCTTGGATGGGACTTCACACAGGTGCAAGAGATGATCATCGAAGACTTTGCAAAAAAGGGTCAGGGAGTCATAGACTTTAACGAGGCATTGGCGAAGGAAGGGTTTGAACACATGAATCAATTCAAAATTCAAAATGTAAAATTCAAAAGTGGTTTTGAAGCACTACAAAACCGCCTGAAACCGATTGCAAATAAAAAGGAAAAGCTCGTGATGACGGGGAATGACGCATTTTCGTATGCATCAGTGATGGCAGGGGTTGGAGCATACACAGCATATCCCATGAGCCCTGCATCATCGGTACTAGCAACGCTCGCCGCATGGCAGCCAAAGACCGGCATGGTCGTACGCCATGTGGAGGATGAGATATCAGCGATCAATCAGGCTCTTGGATTTTCATTCACCGGTGTGCGGACAGCGACGGGTACCTCTGGGGGAGGATTCTCCCTTATGGTCGAGGGAGTGAGCTATGCGGGGATCGCAGAGATACCTATCGTGATATTTATCGCCCAACGTCCCGGACCTGCGACGGGGCTCCCCACCTGGACTGCACAGGCTGACCTGCTCTGTGCGGTGCATGCGGGACACGGCGAGTTCCCCAAGATCGTCCTGGCTCCGGGCGATGTACGAGAGATGATCGAGCTCACGACCAAAGCTTATGATCTGGCCGATATCTACCAGACTCCCGTCATCATCCTGTCAGACAAACTCCTGAGTGAGTCCCATGAGAGTGTGGACCTCGAGATCGTCCGCAAGATCCAAACTGAATATGTACCAAATAGGGGCAAAATCGTATCGCAGACGAGTCAAAGTCCCTATCTGAGGTATAGAGATTCTTCAGATGGGATCAGTGAGTTGCTCATCCCGGGAGTGCAATCTCCCCACCACTGGCAAGCCAACTCATACGAACATCTTGAGGATACTCATACGACTGAGGTAGCGAGTGAGGTGGTGAAACAGTCGGATAAACGTGCACGCAAAAGACACGTCTATCTCGGAGATCAGGACTATCTTGGCGAGCGCTATCTGGGGTTTGAGATGCCACATATGTATGGAGATTCGTCAGCTCCGATTGTGCTCGTGTGCTGGGGTGGGACGAAGTCTGTAGTATGCGCCGCGCACGCGGAGCTCGCGCGGCGCGATGTCCACGTCGGCGTCATGCACTTTACCCATGTATATCCACTCTCATCCAAAGTCCGTGATCTCTTTGATCCTCTGAAGCGGTATATACTGGTTGAAAATAACAGCGAGGCGCAGCTGGGTACCTTACTCCGCGGAGAGCTGGGGATTGATATTGGTCGCTCAAAGGATGACTGTATACTGAAGTACGACGGTCGCCCGCTACTCATCGAAGATATTGTCATTCGATTCACATCCATATCATGAACACAAATCAATATGTTGTTTCTGTCATCCCCGCGGAGGCGGGGATCCAATGGGCAGTAAAGGTGTGTGAGGCATTGAATCCTGACTCTTCTGTCATCCCGATGAAAATCGGGATCCAGGTCACTGCAATAGCACAAATGCGTAGATCCCGTGTCGTAGCACGGGATGACAGTAGCCTAGACTTATGATTTATGCAACAAACTATGAATCCAACACCAGCAAACCTATTCAAAGACCTCTCCGGCTACACGCCTACCTGGTGCGCAGGTTGTGGTGACTGGGGGATCGTGCGCGCGATCAAGCTCGCACTCAGCGAGCAGAGTCTGGGTCCCGCCGATATATTAGTCGCATTTGATATCGGCTGTGCAGGCAACATGAACGACTTCCTGCATGCAAACAGCATGCATACACTTCATGGTAGGTGTATCTCCTCAGCGATTGGGATGAAGCTCGGCCACCATACGCGTCCTGTACTTGCAATCGGGGGAGATGGAGCGATCTACGGCGAAGGGGGCAATCATTTCCTCCACGCGTGTCGGGGAAATCATGACATCACGGTCATTGCGCATGACAATATGGTCTATGGACTCACGACCGGTCAGACGGCGCCGACGACGAACCAAGGTACGCGAACGAAGTCTACTCCCCAGGGTAGTATTGAGGTACCCGTGAATCCACTCGCACTCGCACTCACCCAAGGTGCTACATTTGTGGCTCAGACATTTGCAAACAACTCTCGCCATGTCGCCGATATGATAAAGGCGGCCATGCAGCACAAGGGATTTTCCCTCGTGAATATCCTCCAGCCGTGTGTGACGTTTAACAAATTGAATACCTATCACTATTTCTTTGAGCGAGTCACATACCTGGATCTTGCACGAGATACTGCATCCCTCGATGACGCGCTAAAGCTCTCTATGGAGTCGACCCATGAGCGCTTCCCCCTCGGTATCATCTATGAGAAGAAGGAGAGCGTGCCGTATCACGAGGCCATCACCCACCTCCCCGCCGATACTCCGCTCTACATGCACGAGCGCCTTGTGGATCTATCGGTATTAGAACACCTGTATCGATGACAGCGGAGGTACACTCCAGCCAAATCCCGATCTCTCTCACGTTTACTACTGAACCGGCTTTATTTCTCATTTCGCGGAAGTGGAATGTGCATGAAGGCTACGTTTTGAACTTTATAATCCTATAGTACAACTTTCATAAATATATAGATTATTTTTGAACCTGATGTATAATCTGGTATTATATTATAAGTATAAATAATAAATAAAAATGGCCCCAGAAGCTATACATATCCCTAAAGCCTTAAATTTTACTGATAAATCATATATTTTTCTACTTGGTATGATTGACACCACATATCCCTTCAACCCAACATACTGGTATTATTTCAAAATATCTCGTTGATGCATATTTGAACGGAGTTGTCATTTTTAATCTTAATATTTAACTATATACGTATGAGCAGATTAAGTCAGGAGAACAGAGAGATTTTTGACGCATTGAAGAACGCTAACATGGATTGGCATGTAAAGGCACTTTTACACGAACTCCCAGCCGAGCGGCTTATTGATGGCCAAGTCTTCTCATGGCCTTCAATGCAAAAGCTGTTACAAGAAAACCCATATGTGTTTACGCCTCCAGGAGGCAAACAGTTGCAGCCAACTATGGAAGCACTCGTTCCAGGATTTACAGATGAGTTAGCACTTCACACAATTGGAGTTCTTACTGATCCACGCGCAACTAAAGAATACTTAGTCGAGGCACATGCCGTTAACCAGGCAGTTGGATCCAGGAATAATAAAACATCTACTGCAGAATTCTTCTATGCCTTACAACGCGACATGTTTGGAAAACATAATGATGCAGGTCCAAAAAAAGCATTGTTAAATGCGGCATGTGTCAGTGAGAGGGGCTTTGGTGACACCTTGAATGCGCTCGATACTTACCTTGCGCCAAATCGTGATAGTGTTCGGTTTAGACGACAGGTCCGACAATATGCAGGTATCACTGAGTTTGCTGATAAGTCTGGCTTATTGACACCACTAGCCCCCATGTTCACTGCAGAGCTTGCTGCTTTGCTAGCATATGGGCAGGCATACAGAAATATACCCCCGTGGCTTAGTGAGTCACTTCCGGATTTCCAGGCACTAGCGGATGTTCCATGTCCACCTGAAATGTTTGAAAGTGAATATGGCCCCCTCTATAACTCAGTAATATCTCGAGATACGGGTTCGCAAAACTCGTTTATAGGCAGAGTATTCGAGTACTCTAAGAGCTTACCAAGGGATCTTTTTACTCCTAGAGTTCAGATTGGTGATAAGCAGTCTGGTTGTAAGACAGAAGGTCCAGTCCCGCTAACAATATTCCATGCACAGGCTATGTCTGAGAATGATAGATTCAACATTTTCAACAATGTCTAGCGTAGAAATCATCATTGATCCGAGTAAGTCTGATCAAAGAGCAAATTTATGTGAGCGGAGACATTAGATATCTACACTTTCAACTGAGCGCTCAAGGGAATTCAAGAATACAAATGTGACATTGTTCGGATAGTTTACATACAATCCCGCTACAAGATTCATATTTGTTTTCTTTAACAATATCACCAGGTTACTTTGTGCCAACTCATTGACATCTAGCAAAGTTCTGTGTACACTGCTAATCTATGACAGATATCAAACCTGTTTCCGCTCAACCGTTCTATCCTGTGCTCCCCGTCCTCGATACCGTAGTCATGCCCTCATGCGAGTCGGTGCTCGTAGTCGGGAGACCCCGTAGCGTCGCTGCACTCCAGCAGGCTATCCAGACAGACAATCGTATCCTCGTAGTGACACAAAAGTCATCCAAAGATCAGCCAGAGCTCGCAGATCTTTTCCCCATGGGAGTCATCGCGACTATAGAGCGCGTGAATCCAGGGGACAAAGGTGAGACACAGATCCTCGTGAAGGGAGTCGAAAAGGTCACCCTTGTAAATCTCGTCCAATCTGATCCCTACCTCCTCGGACAGGTCATCCGTGTGGATGAGGTGGTCTCAGATGATGCAGAGACGCAGGCACTTGTGCACCACATCGCGGGTGAACTCAAGCGCTGTATCAACATGGGCAAGACCCTCGATCTGAACTTTCTCATCAATGTACTGTATATAAACAATGCGTACACCTTTTCATACCAAGTACTGACGGTGCTGGATATGAAGCTCTCGGAGAGGCTGCGCATATTTCAGATAAACAATCTCAAAGATCGGCTCAAGCAACTATCCCAAAAGCTCGCTGAGGAGATCAGCGTACTCGAGATCGAGCACAACATCTCCAAGAAAACGAGCGACAAGATCGATGACACGATGCGTGAGAATATCCTCAGAGAAAAGATGAAGACGATCGAGGAGGAACTAGGTGGGTCCAAGGGAGGAGGAGAAAAAGACACGCGTGATCTCAAAGAAAAGATCCGCGATGCAAAGATGCCTCCAGACGTGCAGTCCAAGATCGAAAAAGAGCTGAAGCGTCTGGAGAGTATGTCTCAGTTCAACCCCGAAGCATCCTCACTCCGCAGCTATATCGAGACCGTCGTTGAGCTTCCCTGGAGCACGAGAGCGCCCCAAAACATCGATATCGCCTATGCAGAAAAGGTCCTCGATGAGGATCACTATGGCCTAAAGAAAGTCAAAGAGCGCATCCTCGAGTATCTCGCAGTGCTAAAGCTCCAGGCTCAAAATGCAAGCGAGGACGCGGATGTAAAGCCTACTGCAGAAGAGCAAAAGGTGAAAAAGAAAAAAGCGACTCCCATCAAGCAAGACTCACTCATACCAAAGGAAAAGCAGCCCAACATCCTCTGTTTTGTCGGACCACCAGGCGTGGGTAAAACGTCTCTCGGCAAGTCCATCGCCAAAGCACTAAACACGAAGTTTGTCAAAGTGTCCCTCGGTGGCGTACGAGATGAGGCGGAGATACGCGGTCATCGTCGTACCTATGTAGGATCGATGCCCGGACGCTTTATCAAGGCTATCAAGCAGGCAGGAGTACGCAACCCTGTCTTTATGCTCGATGAGGTAGACAAGCTCGGCAACGACTATCGTGGCGATCCCGCATCAGCGCTCCTCGAGCTGCTGGATCCTGAGCAAAACAATGCGTTTGAAGATCACTACCTCGAGCTGCCCTTTGACATGTCAGAGGTATTCTTTGTCACGACAGCCAACCAGCTCGATACGATCCCCGCAGCGCTTCTGGATCGTCTCGAGATCATCCACTTTGCTGGATATACAGAGGATGAAAAGTACAACATCGCAAAAAACTATCTGATCACGAAGCAAACGGCAGCTCATGCCCTAAAGCCGGGTCAGGTCGAGATGAAAGAGGAAGCGACCCGCGAGATCATCCGCAAATATACGCGTGAGGCCGGAGTGCGTAACCTCGAGCGAGAGATCGCGCATGTGATGCGCAAGATCGCGCGCAAGATAGTGGAGGATAAGACGTTAAAGTTTCCAGTTGAGGTAGCACAGGCTGACTTGCAAAAGTATCTCGGCATCCCGCGCTACTCAGCGCAGATGATCGAGGACGCGGACTATATAGGCATCTCCACCGGTCTCGCCTGGACGCAGGCAGGTGGCGACATACTATTTATCGAAGTCACCACGATGCCAGGCAAAGGCGTACTCACGCTCACCGGTAACCTCGGCGACGTGATGAAGGAGTCCTGTCAAGCGGCGCTCTCGTATGTACGATCGCACTACATAGACTTTGATCTGTCAAAGGATCTGTTTAGCAAGATCGACATCCATGTCCACGTGCCAGAGGGTGCGACACCAAAGGATGGCCCCTCAGCAGGAGGTGCGATCACCACGGCTCTCGTCTCAGCGCTCACCAAGCGCCCGGTAGACAAGTATCTCGCGATGACAGGAGAGATGACGCTCCGCGGTCGTATCACACCCATAGGTGGAGTCAAAGAAAAGGTCATCGCTGCACACCGATCAGGCATCAAGCGTATCCTCCTGCCCAAGGAGAACAAGAAGGATTATGACGAGGATGTGCCAGAAAAGGTAAAGCAGGAGATCGAGTTCACCTTTGTGGATCGGATAGAGGATATACTCAAAAAGGCCTTGCTTCCTGCAAAGAACCAAGATAAATCAAAATGATAAACCCTGATGAGCTTCTACTTTGTGTAGATGAAAATAATCAGCCAATAGCACCGGTGAGCCGCGAAGCGGCTCACCGTGATCACATATGGCATCAGACTGTCCACATCCTGGTGATGGACCCTTCCCACCAGCAAATCCTTTGTCAAGAGAGGTCTCTACTCAAGGACTCAAATCCAGGTATGCTCGAGTGTTTTTTTGGAGGTCATGTGACTGCTGACCAATCCATTGAGACCGCAGTAGTTTCAGAGTTGAATGAAGAGCTAGGGATACGTACAACGCTCTTAGGCCTAAAACATATCGGAATATATAAGAGTGCACATACATTTGAATACCAATATCGGTATCTTTATAATTCTCCTATTGAGATAGGAGATATTCGCTTCGAGAAGCAGGAGATACAGAGGATCTTTTGGTTTCCTATCGCTCAGCTCATCGACATTGTTAACCGAAAGGATAGCATGTGGTCATACCCAGGCGGTATTCTTGAGATACTGCAGAAGTTCACCCAATTCGAAGATAAGCTATAGTATCCTTGCCCTGATAGTTTGAGTTAGGCTGTCGTGGGAGAGTTAGAAGGTGAGACAGGACCCTGATCAAACTCTACTTGAAGAATCCGAATACCTTCCTTGATTAATGGGCAAGTGGGAGGAATTGCACATTTGACTCTTTCCAATTCATTACTAATAGCACTAATATCCTTTTCTGAACGAGTAATTGCGGGACCTTGTAGGCAAATTGCTTTCCTGGATGGATTAACATTTGGATACTGACTAGACACGAATATATTCACTGGCTTTTTATCTACACCTTCTGCCGGAATCCCTATGTCGACATTAACAGTAGGGTTGCAGAGATGAGGCCCCGTATCAGAAGCTATAGGACTAGACGAAGAAGGATTAGGTTCATCAGGTCTATATCGAAAATTACGACTATTATGCTTGCATTTCGAGCAACTGCTAAAAACTGACGCACATATCAGGTCTGCAGCTTTGTTATCAGGTACACCACTATCAATAGAGGCTGCCGCTTGAAGCGAAAAAATATTCTTCCCATCGAGAGATTTTTTACGAACTTGTAAAGACTGTTCTGTTCTTAGAGCCATTCCACATTTTCTCAGAGAGAGAGATTTGTCAAGGCAAATAGGCATTAGAGGAGCCTGTTGCGGATTGATTGGACGAGGTTATAGACGTGGTAGAGAGGTATATTGGACGGGAGGTCGTAGCTGCCTGCATACTGCACAAACTCTGTCCCATAGCCTGACTTAAACCGGGTAAATCCTGCCCACGGATCAGAGTCATCATGATCTGGAGGGAGACTGCCCCACATGTCGAGAGTGCGGGCGCCGAGGCTCCGGCCGAGGCGCATGGTCTCCCACATGAGGAGATTTGCAGCCATCAGGTTCCGATGCTTTTCACTGGAGCCGCCATACGTGTAGTAGATCGTGTCTTTGAAGTGCCAGACCTGGAAGGCTGCCAGGGGCTCGCCTTGGTACGAGGCGATGAGGATGTGAGCCTCGAGCTTCGAGCTGCCAGCCGCGAGAGATTCGTCTGCAGGAATGACAGGAGAGGAGGAAATATCTAATTTCGAATTTCGAATATCTAAGTCATCCTCGCGGACGCGAGGATCCAAAGTGTCAGGATTTGAGATCCCGGCATTCGCCGGGATGACAATCGAATCAAGACTGTCGACTGCCGACCGGTGACTATCTGTTGATTCTTGCAGCTTGCAGTTTGTGGCTTGTGGCTGATCCTGCTCATGACTCTCAACCTTAAGGTGTTTCCATATATTCCTATGATACGCAGGGAGGTGACCACGATAACCTTGACGCTTGGTCGTGTCAAAGTAGAGCTTTTCAAAGATCGCATATCCCTCATCAGTACTCATATCAGCCACCGTCACCCCCTTCTTTGCTGCAAGTTTGATGTTGTACCTTGTCTTCGGATGCATCGCGGCGAGGAGCTCATCTTCGGACTTTGAAATATCCAGCACTTGATTCCACGACGTGAACAATGGATGTGAGGACTCTTGCAAACCTTCAATCTGCGCTTTAGATTTTGCATTTTGCAATACATCCGGCTCGAACTTTACAAACAAGATGTGATGTGTGTGGCAGTACCCTTTGAGATAGCGGAGAAACTCAGTGGTGGGCCAGGATGATTTTGGGATGTACCCGATGGAGTATCCTGTGTGGGGGATCGGATGGAGGGTCATCTGAAAGACTGAGTCGACAGTGGACAGTCGGCAGTCGTCAGTCATTGAAACAGAGTCATGAGTCGACAGTTGACAGTCGTCATTCGTCACTGATGGAAGGGATCCTTCGCTCTGCTCAGGATGACTAGAACAAACAAATCGAACTACTGACTTGCCTTCGGCTTCGCGCACGGCTCCCCATTCCCATGACTGCATGGGATGAGAGACGTGGGAGTTCCATGAGATCGTGTCTGTGGTGATGAGTGATATGTGAGACATACACGAATTTACAATCTACAATGTCCAATCTGCAAATAATCTAAATTCTAATATGAGTCCAAATGCCTTGGGATTGCCACGCTTCGCTCGCAATGACAACACAAAGCAATACCTGTCTTACTCATGATGATTCACTTCAGCAATAGCTCCAGTGTATCCTCGGCACAGGTCTCCCATGAGAACTTTTGTGCTTGGGCCAGTCCGCGCTCGACCATGCTGTATGTCAGTTTGAAATCCTTTTCCACGAGTCGCAACTTGTCCAGGAGCTCTTGGACACTGTCGGGCTTGAAGTAGAGCGGAGCACTTCCTCCGACCTCAGGGAGCGAGGAGCTGTTGCTACTGAGGACGGGACAGGATGCTGCAAATGCCTCTAGGAGGGGGATGCCAAAGCCTTCATACAGGGATGGAAGTACAAAGCACAACGCATGCGAATACAGCTTGTTGCGATCTACCTCGCTGACATACCCCATAAAATGCACCACATGCTCGATTTGAAGTTTTTTGGCAGTTGCAAATATCTCCTCGTACATCCACCCCTTTTTTCCAGCGATCACCAGATGTTGTTGTGGCTGCTCTTTGTGAAAGAGTGCAAACGCATACAGTAAGGTTTTTATATTCTTTCGCGGTTGCAGGGTGCCTACATAGAGCACATACTCGCGTGTGACGAGGGGGTATTTTTTGCCATCGATCATAAAGTGCTTCGAGGGTATCTCGGGAGTGGTGATCTTGTGGAATCTATACCCATTGAGTATCGTATGTACAGACTTTGAATCTACTTTGTAGTGCTTGAGCACGTCTTGGCGCGTATTTTCAGATACCGCTATGATATCTGAAGCGTGATACACCGCTTGAGAGGTCCACTCGGTCAGTTTGTACAGATCTTTTTTGAGGAATTCATTTGGAAAAAAGAGAAATGCGAGATCATGTACGGCGACGACGAGCTTGCATCCGGGTGGCAGCCAGGGGGGAGCATAATGTGCGGGTGCAAAGAAGGCATGAAAGGATATCGAAGGGAGAAATAGGAGCTTACGTATGCGCTGCTTCGCATAGTCATACATCAGTCGGATCGGAAGGAATATGCGATTCCATCCCCTCGGACCCCATACGATCTTGTAGCGGAAGTAGCTGCTCTCGCGGGGCATGTGAAACAGCGGCGTACTGCGGAGATAGACGCAAAATCTCAAATCTCTACTCGAGTGTTTCTTAAACTCATGCAGGAGATTGTGTGTATAGACAGATACTCCCACTTGCATGGAGACATTTGCTTCGTTGCCGTCAATACATATCAGTTTCATAGGAGCTATAGGTCGACCTTGATAGTACTGGAATTATACCCCAACTGCAAGGAGACGCATAATTCAAAAATTAAAATGTAAAAGGAAAAATGAATGGGTGTCATACGTGTAATCCGGAATTCCCTAAACTCCTGCAAGGCCCATATCCTACCCTATCTGTCATCCCGGGCTTGACCCGAGATCCATGTGTGACATATCTCTACACCCCCATCCCGTCCCGCCATGGCGGGACGGGATCACCCCCTCGTCCCGCAAAGCGGGATGAATTCGTGAACGAGGGGGAGTTGGGTACGAACCGAATTAAGGGAATTCCGTATAATCCGTTGTCGATTCATATTTGGTCATTCTGAACGGAGTGAAGAATCTCATGTATCAGGGATCTTTCGACTCCGCTTGCGCTTCGCTCAAGATGACTTACTTCAGGAGCACCCGTTCTGTCACCGATAGTATTGACTAGTACAATTGTGCCTGCCCCTGCCCGCAATGACGCATGTGCGCAAGGGGAGTTAGGCCACATCTCAAAATAATTATGAACACAACATATATGTGAGATGTGACACAAAGGGCCGTAAACCAAAATAGGTGGATAGATTATTTTGGTACGAGCCCTTAGACAGTCGAGCACGCACTTAGCAGCTTGGCAACATAGTCGTTCCAGGAGTATTGTGAGGCACGGGCACGTCCACGCTTTGAGAGCTCCGTGCGAGCTTCGGGATGAGATGCGAGTTTGATCATGGCATCTGAGATGGAGGACACCTCATTGGGATTCACCCCGATACCTGCACCATCTGCTATCAACTCTGCAAGTGAGGAAACATCACTCGCGATGACAGGACACCCACTCTTCATGGCCTCGACCACAGGGTATCCAAATCCCTCATAGAGCGAGGGCATACCCAGAGCGGTTGTATCTGCATAGAGTCTCGACAGTACCTCATCTGATACATGTCCAAGCAACAGTACGTTTGGATTTGATGAGTGAGGCTGATCTCCCCAGCCATTTGGTCCCACAATTGCCAGCTTGTACGCTGAGTAGCGAGCATCAGACTCAACAAATTGTTCAAATGCTGATATAAGATTTGTATAGTTTTTGCGTGGCTCAAGCTTTCCTACCGCGAGAAAGTACCTGTTTGCTTCAAGGGGAGGGGGAAGTGTAGACGCGGCAGGTGGGAGATCACCCACGCCAGGATACCAGGTTTCCAGCGTTCCCGAAAACGAGGGGAACTTTTGCTCAAAATCATGCTGAGTTGATTTGCTATCGCTGATGATCAGATCGCATTCTACGGCGACTCGCTCGAGTCGGTGTGTCTGAGTATTGAGTATGAGTGGATCTACGGTGTCAGGATAGAGTGCATAGACCATATCATGCAGGATGGTAACTCTTTTGTGCGCAATTTGTGGAGGTGGCTGCGTCCAGTCTGAGCTGATCCATACATCAAATTGTCCTGGTAGAGGAGTCCCGATTGATTGCATCCCTCTTTCATTCCACAGCCATGCCAGCGCGCGCGGGGGGAGATACCAGCGGACAGAGGTGTGTCCTGAGTGTGTGATCTGTGCGACGATCTCTGGATCCAGTCTCCGGTTGAGACCTGAAAAGAAGAACGTATATCGATGATCTGTTTTACTTTCTAATATTGCATCGATGAGGCCACGGGTGAAACGTGCGACACCGGTCCCGGTATATGCAACCTGAGATATATCAATACCTATATGGAGTGGCAGAGATGACATATATATTAGCTTGCTCGTGCAGTTAACTGATGATATGTTTTGACCAGATCTTTGGTGATTGACTCCCAGCTGTACTTTTCCCTCGCGAGCTTGAATGCATTGGTCGTCAGATTTGTATGTAGACTGGTGTCACGAGCGAGTCGCTTGATCTGTCTCACAAAGTCTGCTGCTGTTTCTGCACGGAGATATGAAACCCCATCGATCAACGACAGTCCCTCAGCACCTGTTGCTGTGGTGATGATGGGAGTACGTGATGCCATCGCAGCAAGGATCTTGAGCCTGGTGCCTCCGGGGCCGTGAATCGGCGCCACAAACATATGTGATTGTGAATAGAGTTTCTTCACCACCTCAGTATCCGCATGCATCAGATCAACGACAGAAATACTATCAGACATCAGAGCCTTATATCGAGTAGGGATATTTTGTCCCGCAATGATGAGCTTCGCATGGGGTAGCTGACGAATTAGTTCAGGATAAATAGCTTCCAGGAGCACATCTGAAGCTTCGATATTTTGAAGCCAGGAATAGTTGCCCAAAAATAACAAATGCGGAGCTGTGGCGATGGTATTATCCTCATGTCTCCGAGTCGCCATCTCAAACATGTCGTCCCCGGCGCCATTGGGGATAACTACGGGTATGACCTCAGGTGCAAGGAATGAAATGGCGATCGCATCCGACTCAGATACTGCCGCCACCAGAGATGCTTTTTTCCAGTAGAATCGCTCCCAATACTTGAGTTTGTAGGTGTCGATTCTGAGGGGGTGGTGGATAAACCATGGTCGTGATTCCGTATAGTGTTTGTATACACGATATTCGATGGTCTGCTCGACGAGCAAGATGGGTATTTTAGTCTCTGGTATATGAGGCATGACATAAAATGTTTCCGCATGGATGACATCAAAGGTATGCGAGGCGAGGAGCTCCTTGACCGTTTTAGCTGCCTCTGGTGAGTAGTTTCTCACGATGAGAAACGGCAGTTTCCCAAAAATAGCCTTGAGTATTGTTTTGACCTGCCATGGCTTTTCGGGCCTGCGACAGAGATAGACTTTTTTACAATAGTTTCGAAGTTGATCTGCATGCTGCTTTTCCTCGTCGCGCTTGTATAAACACACGAGATGCACTTCATGGGACTTACTGAGATGTTTGAGCAGGTTGTAGGTGCGAATCTGCCCACCCGATGCAGGCGGATACGGGAGGTATGGGGTGAGCATCAAGATTCTCATAGTTTCAAGAGTATGAATCGATCGTCATTGATAAGCATCGTAGATGTTGGAATATCCTTATGCAAGTTGCGTGCCGTCTCGTGATTGTACGTAAATACATATGTATATCCATCATCCTTCATTTGCTGTGCTCCGCCATATATCGTGGGGGAGCCTTTTCTGTCCAGTGCATATAGCACCGTGGTGTCTCCTCCCGTATCAGTGACGATGAGATCATCAGGTTTTACGAAGTTCGCCACTGCTTTTGCAAATTTGGGTATATCACTCAGTGAGTAGTAGTAGTGATGAACTCTGTCCCACGAGTACGACCACCCAAGTCCCAATAGGGTAAAACAAGCTACAAGCATCAAATATTTCCTTGTACTGCCATGTACACGGTTGTAGAGGTATGATGCCCCGAGACCCGCATACAGTGCTATCGTAGGAAGCGTCAGGATTTGATAATATTCGTGCTGTACATTTCCTCCCTGAAACGTGCCCACATACAAAACGGTGGATAGGAGTAGCGATGCGGGGAGGAGCGTGGGAGTTTTCTTTAGCAGTCCCGCCAGGAGCAGTGGGAGGCCAAAAGTTCCCATGATCAAAAGCGTGACTCGTTCATACAATATCCATCTAAAAAATGCAGGTCGCATAAATATCGGCTTCAAGCCACCCTCCACATTTACATATCCGATAAGCCACTCTGAGGAAGGGATGCCCTCTGGAAAGTTTTGGATATGCATCCTCCATGCAACGAGTGGGAGACAGGCAACGATAGCTATGATGCCGACCTTCGCCAATCTCATGAATGGCTTTTGATGATTGAAGGACCTCGCGAGTCCATACGCCCAGGCAACACCATAAAATATGGTAGTGGGCTTGATGAGTATAGATAGTGCAAAAAGTACCGCGCTTGTCACGAGAGACACTCGTGACACGTTCTTTTTATGTACCAGATAGAGAGCCACCATCATAGTCGCGAGAGCGGGCACCTCGGGGAGTATAACTCGGGTATAGAATACAAAAAAAGGGAATGTAGCAAAGACGAGTCCGGAAATAAGTCCAGCCACCTCGCCTCCCGACTCAGCTGCAAAATGATACGTACAATAGAGTATGACACATGCGCAGAAGATGCTTATAAGCCGTCCCCATGCCACAAAGGAAAGGCTTGGCATGAGCTGCTGAGACAATCCAATCCATGCGTTATACAATGGAAACTCCACCATGCGATAGCCAAGTGGATTTGGTATACCAGACTGAGCTGACGAGAGATCGTCATATCGTGGCTTCAGTAGATCAAATCCATACCGAGTGAAGTTCCGTGCGACCGCAGCTGTATCTGCCTGTCTCCAGCTATGGTACTCGATGAGGGGAGTATCGATCTTATAGAGTCGAAACACGATGCACAGCGTCAGGAGCATAGCAAACACGATTCGATATCGGACTACAGATGTCATAGAGTGAGTATACCTAAAAATATCAGACTAGACGGTGCGACTCTGTGTGTGCAAGTGGTGATCTGCCGCAGCCATGACGATGCCTGCCATCGTCCAAAAGGTAAATGCTACCTTTGACGCCTCAAACACATCGATCATGACTGCATTGATCCCCAGTGCAACCATGCCTACAGAAAAGCCTAAAAAGAGTAGTCGGGTAGAGTGCTTGAGTGAGAACGCTACACGTGTCGAACGTGAGAAGACTAGCCATAGTATATATACAAAGAGTCCAGTCCCGAGAAGCCCTGTTTCACCGAGCCATCTGAAGTAGTCCCCATCAGTGCTTTCAGTGATGGAGCTAGGACCGGTCCCCAGAAGAGGATTTCTGAGGAATGCGTTCCACGCACGAGGCCACTCAACTTGAGTACGTGTAGTCATAGAAGTATCTCCAGCATAGACACTTTTGACGATGATATCAGCCATTTCCTTGTACTTGTCCCCCACTATCTTTTCAGCCTGCTGTCTAGTGAGCGTGACGCCACCTTTTCTAGCCTCATCTATTTCATGCTCTATTCGAATGTTCTTTAACACTACAAGGGCTGCTTTGTCTTGAGAAATTGGCTTGGAGGTCCCCTTGATATTTATAGATACTCCGATACCTGAGGGGAGAGTGTCGGTAGCCAGATTTTGATCGATTGTCACCTCACCCGTTCTGGTATTTTCAAATACCTGTCGCTGTTTGAACGTATCCTGGAGACGCTGAGTCATATCACTATTGGTGTACATGAGCACAAGGGTAAGGAGTGTGGTAAAAACAAGTAGCTTGATCTGTCGTGAAGCTATACAAAAAACAACGATGGATACGATATACGCTGCAAACGATACCCGTGATGCAGTGAAGATAAGCACGAGGATGGCAAGTGAATACGTTACAAATGCACGGAGTCGGTGTCTCCCAACCGCTATCCACGATGCAAGGATGGGTATAAAAAATACGAGATACGCTGCAAGATCGTAGTGTCCTGCAAAGGTGGATGAAACGCGCGCAAATGGAGTAAGATTTAGCAGGGCACCTTTTGCAAACTCATAGTTCATGGTCTGGACCGCGGGAAAGTCAAAGAATCGAAAGAAAAAGTATGATACCGGAGATAAGACTGCGATCTTTGCTTCGTATCCCCACTGAAAAAAGTCTCTGACAGGCTGAAACACCGACGAAAACTTTTGCCCCAGCGCATACAACGATACGACAAACACCACCACCAAGGCATATTTAAAGTATTTTCTCACCTGATTATATTGTTGGTCGCCAACAAGCTTAGTTTGAGCAAATTCCATGGCCACAGCAGCATATGCCACAAAAAAGGGTATCATGTACTCGACACGTCTCAGTGTATGCGCAAGTCCTATGTTTCGGAACATAATCGTGTGGGAAATGAAGTAGTTGAACAGGAACGATGCCATACAGGCAGCCCAAAATAGCAGGATATACTTTGCAAAAGTAGATTGCACGACAAACTTCTTTCTATAGATCTGTACCACCATCACGAGTGCCATAAAGGCAACATAGAAATCCTCAAGACGCACTGAGATATAGGTGTCATTGATTCGTATAAAGGGAAACTTCGGGTACAGAGGTATAAGAACCAAGAAAAAAACAGTCAATATCCTGAGTATATTTCTATCGAACGAGTGAATGATTTTTTTCATAGGTTATAAAGACAATTGCTCACGAGCCCTAGTGTATGTTTCAACAAGATAGGGCTTTCCAAAAACAATTCCGATTATGATACTTATGCGAGCTTTAAGCTGAAGTAGGTATTGTACCAAAGCCAACTCTTTTGGGGAATGGTGAGTTTTGTACAGGTAGAGTAACCCCCGGAAAAGCTGTATGACAGGATACGACTTATTACTTGATGCAGAGCCGATATGTACGACTCTTGCCGATGGCTCAAACCATATGGTCATCCCTTTTTTTGCTGCACGATGGAATAGCTCAACTTCCTCCATATACATAAATATTTGTGAGTCAAAGCCACCCAGCTCAACAAAATATTCCTTCTTACAGATGAAACATGCGCCAGAAACCCAGTCTGTTTGTGTCGCAGTACCAGGGGATGATCTTGTCAGACCCCATCTGTCCCCAAATAAAAAGAGCATACCGATGATGGTCGGAATAGTAAAGTATGCACCTGCAGATGATTGTGGAGTAAGGTCTGGATTGAGGAGTTTGGGGCCTATAAAATGACGTCGAAGCCCAGAAGTATCGTACTTGATGGCGGTTTCGAATGAGACTGGCTTGTTATAGGTGAGATAGACAGAAAATAGTTTTGAGAGACCGTCTTCCACAATCATGGTGTCCGTATTAATCAGGAGTACATATTCACCATCTGATGATGAAGCAGCTAGGTTGTGACCTCGTCCAAAACCGATGTTATCAGTCTGACGGATCACCTTCACATCAAAGCAAAGCTCTCCTTGGATTGCGTGAATGGCCTCACAGGTACCATCTGTTGAGGCATTATCGACTACCACCAACTCCACATCTGAATGACTAAGGGTCCTAATCCAGCTTTTCTTGAGAGATCGATCGATACTGCGAATCGCCTGAATAGTGATATCTTTGGTGTTATAGGACACCATGTTGATTGAGAGCAGATGTGCTGACATGATATAATCCTATTGTACCCAAAATTCAGCCAGTTTGGGTGAGTTTTGCCGGAGTAGCTCAGTGGTAGAGCAAACGTTTCATAAGCGTTGGGTCGGGAGTTCGATTCTCCCCCCCGGCACACACCAATTTAGTACTCATACCTATGAAAATACTCTCCATATCACCCCTTCACCTCCCTGATGTAAAGGTTGTCAGAGTAGAGCGATTTGTAGACGAACGAGGATATTTTACCGAGATTATGCGCGAGTCACATCTTACCTCACGCCCTGAGTTGAGCTGCATCAGGGGCAAACACTTCCAACAAGCGAATGAAAGTGTATCGAGCGCAGGCACGATACGAGGTCTACATATACAGGTAAATCCAAACCTTGATAAATATCTGAGGCTTATTTCCGGACACATTATCGATCTTGCGCTTGATATTCGTCAAAACTCTCCCACCTTTGGACAGATCTGTACCTATGAGTTGAAATCTGACCCAGATGCAGCCTATGAGGATATGCTCTTGATTCCCTTTGGTTTTGCGCATGGCATCGCGGTTATAGAAGATTGTCGTGTACAGTATTTTCAGACAGGTGATTGGAATGGAGATGGAGAGGCATCGATCAGCCCACATTCACCGGAGATTGATTGGTCAGGCGTAGACCCCGTTCATCGCTCCGTATTTGAATCCCTTTCTAAAAATCCGAAAATGAGTGAGAAGGATAAAATGGGTATCTCACTGTCTCAATGGGCTACTCACCGACTTGCTCCATTTGTACAGTAACACAATCATGCCAATCGCTGTATACAAACCGCGAGGCAAAACTCCTCTCGAGTGTGTGCGACAGTATCAAAAGCGCAACACTACTGATGTAGTGATTAGTTACGCGGGCAGACTTGACCCCATGGCTGAGGGAGTACTCCTGCTACTGGTGGGTGAGGAAAACAATAAACGGAGAGAATATGAACACTTCTCAAAAGTCTACCTGGTTGATGTAGTATTTGGAATCAAGACTGATACGGGCGATTTGATGGGTATCCCTACTGTATCAAGTTTTGATCCGCCTCATTACTCTCCAGCAGAGATAGAAGCTGCTGCCCAGCCATATGTTGGTACATATCTCCAGCGCTACCATCCATACTCGTCTACCCGAGTCAACGGGAAGCCGCTCTTTTATTGGGCACGCGAGGGTAGGCTAGGTGAGATCGTTATACCTACCCACCCCATCACGGTTGAATCAATACAGATTATCGAATCAAAGTTCGTACCACTTCAAAACTTGACTCATGAGTGTCAATCAGTGGTGCCTCAGGTTCATGGTGAGTTTCGCCAAAACGAGATAGTAGATGCGTGGGTTGAGATATCTACGCCGCGCCTTGTTCAGCAAGTGACCATCAAGGTACGTTGTGCGAACGGGGGAGCCTACATGCGCGTACTCGCTGAGGACATGGCAAAATCGCTTGGCACCGAAGGATTTGCATCATGCATCACTCGTACTGCTGTCGGCCAGTGGCAACTCAGCGATTGTGTACAATTGTGGTAAGATATCTCGGTCCAGCCACGCATCTACTTTGTCACACATCACCTCATCGGGAAATCCATCGAGTCGTAGTGAAGGTGCACATAACACTATCTGTTTACGAGCAAGTGAGCTCTCGAGCTTATCTACCACACCGCAAAAATGTTCATATGCACTATCTCCCAGGCCAAAGAGTGCAACACGTTTCATTTCAATTCTCTCAAGCGCATCTAACTGTTCGATAAATACCTGAGTTGCAGGATTTGGATCACCTTCGCCCCATGTTGATGCGCCTATAAGTACAAAATCATAGGCATTGAGCGTTTCAAATTCGCAGAACGATTGATCCACCAAGTCTACTGCATGTCCTCTTTTTGTCAGAAATGCGTGCATATGCTCTGACACGAGAAGCGTATTACCAGTCAATGAACCGTAGAGTATGAGTAGATGCATAAGTACTATTGGGCACAGTCGAGGCATCCATCCGAGAAGGGGTCTTTAAGTATTGTTTTTTCACGCTCCTCGGCGTTTTCTTCACCTGCCTTGGCAGGTTTATCAGTGTCCTTGTTGACCCAGAACTTCCCTCGTGTGGTACGAGATGTTCTCACATTTTCAGTGCCGGCTATAAAGTATTCATATTCCGTATCACCACAGGCGCCTCCATCAGCTCCTTCGAGACGTCCGTCTTTGCATACACGTCTTCCTACCACTCCCTCAGGTTTGACGGGATATAGGACAGGTTGACCTTCAAGTACTGAGGTCATGATGCCGTTCCAGATAGGAGCAGCCCCAGTCACTCCAGATGCGAGAAGCTGGTTCATAGGAGTATTGTCATTGTTGCCGACCCACACTGCCACGAGAAAGTTAGGAGTGTATCCGATCGTCCAGTTATCTTTCTTTTCATCAGTAGTACCCGTTTTGACTGAGACGGGTACGTATCCTTTGATGTTTAGTTTAGATCCACGTCCAAAGGCATCTTTGCGCGCATTGTCATCTGAGAGGATGTGAGAGATAAGATAAGCGGCCTCTTCAGATATGGCACGTTTGCCACCCATAGCGAGATAGTTTGGCATCTCGAGAGGTGCATGTATATCGAGTGTATAGTTTGGGTCCTGAAACTCATACAATACCTTGCCGTTTGAATCAGTGATCTTGAGTATGGATTGGAGATTTCGTGGCTTCCCTCGATTTGCAAACGTTGAAAATGCTTGAGCCATCTCTGTCATCTTTACCTCGCCACCACCAAGGGTGAGTGAAAGTCCATATCTGCTTGGATCAACTTGAAAAGAGTCGATGAGAAATGCTGATGATGAAGCGATAAAACTATCGACGGTATTCATCGAAAGCACCTTCACTGCAATCACGTTATTTGAGTTGGCGAGCGCATATCTGATTTTCATGGGCCCATGAAAAACTCGATCATAGTTGAGTGGACAGTAGGGCCGTTGGGGCGACTTGAAACATGTTGCATTGTCCAACAACACGCTAGAAGGAGTGATCAGTCCGCGGTCAAGGGCAATGGCATAGTTGATAGGCTTTATAGACGATCCTGGCTGTCGGAGTGCTGTGGTGACATTAAAGCTACCCGAAGGAGAAGCAAAGTAGTCATACGATCCAATCATCGCCAATATCTCGCCAGTCACCGGTCGCGTGATCAGAGACGCAGCATTGCCCACATTCAGATATCTCACTTGCTCCAGTTCGCTTTGCAGTATCTCCTCTGCCTTTGCTTGTAAGGGCAAATCAAGAGTGGTGTAAATATGTAGTCCTGCAGTACCCACAAATTGTGATCCAAATTTGTCCTCTAGTTGTGATTTGACATAAAATACGAAATGTGGGGCCTTGATGTCCACATGTTGGAGATTGGTGGCAAGGGGAGTTTGTAATGCCTCGGTGTATTGGGCTGGAGTTATATAGTTTTGTTCCCTCATCTTCTGAAGCACCTCGTTTCGACGTCTGATCGCAGCATCGGGATTTACATAGGGATTGTAGGTACTTGGCAGTTGGGGAAGGCCCGCAAGGAGCGCTGCTTCGGCGATGCTCAGATCCTTTGCCTTTTTATTAAAATATGAGTTCGCCGCTTCTTCGATGCCATATGCGGAACCTCCATAGGGTATCTGATTGAGATACATCTCTAGGATTTCATTTTTACTGAACCGTTTTTCTACAGACATAGCCAATATGATTTCTTTGATCTTTCGCTTCCAGGTTCGCTCGGGGGTGAGGAGTGCGAGCTTTACCAGTTGTTGAGTGAGCGTAGAGCCACCCTGCACACCAGTTTTATTGATATATGTCTCCTTTGCAGCACGGAGGACTCCTGATATGAGCGAAACCCCTGAGTGCTTGTAAAAGTCCTTGTCTTCTATGGCTACTGAAGCTTGACCTATATATACAGGCAGATCAGCCAGCTTTACGGGAGTGCGGTTTTGATCGCTAAAGACTTCGTAGAGGAGGGTGCCATTTCTATCATATATATGTGAGGATAGGGGAGTGGATTGGAAGTTTCGCAGCTTCTCTGGATTTGGCAGATCCTGGATGATATTTTTATAAAAGTAGTAGTTGGCACTCACGAACAGAGACACGATAACGATCGCAAAGAGCAAAAACAGCACGAGCCGAGAGTGTGACCGCTTTTTTGAATGAACAGTAACCAACGCAGTGTGATTTGCCTGGTGGTGAGAGTGTGGAGCGTGCATAAGGGAGAGAGGTGCTGATTGTATCAGACTCATACAGGTTGACACAAGTTGTAGTGGAAATCAGCTAAAGCGTGTTGTATAATCTCTCTCGTACCTATGATTACACTCCCTGAAGACAAACATCTTATCATCAACGAATACGCCCAACACAAAGGCGACACAGGTTCTCCTGAAGTGCAAATAGCACTCCTTTCTCAAAAGATCCAAAAGCTCTCAGAACACCTCGGTGAAAACAAGAAAGACAATCATTCTCGCCGTGGCCTCCTCAAAGTCATCGCAAAGCGTCGTCGTATCATCGGATACTTACAAAAGCTCAATGATGCCCGATATCAAGCAATGATCACAAAACTAGACTTGAAAAAGTAATAGCCACGTGAGATGATGTGATAATTGATTTTAGAAGTTTATTATTTGAACAATACACTTGAGCAGCAGCTAAGTGCCTGGTTCAACTTCTAAAATCTCCCTCAATTTTGTTTTTACGCAGACACAAACTAGCTCACACGACTCATTTGTCTTCTGTTTATCTTAGTACTTATTTATTTATATTTTCTCATATTTTATGAACACACTGCACACACAGTCGCTTCAACTCGGTGGCAAAACGCTCACCCTTTCGACAGGCAAGCTCGCCCGTCAATCAACAGTTACGATCCATGCCACGTGGGGAGAGACCACTCTTCTGGCCATAGTCACCATTGGCAAGACACGTGATGATATTGACTATTTCCCACTTTCAGTAGAGTTTGTCGAAAAACTCTACGCAGGCGGTATCATCAAAGGTTCTCGCTGGGTAAAGCGCGAAGGTAAACCTACCGATGAGGCCATATTGAAGGGTCGTGTCATCGATCGTACGATCCGCCCACTCTTTCCAAAGTCATACCGCAAAGAGGTCCAAGTCGTCATTCATCTCCTCTCAGTTGATGGGGAGACCAGCGCAGACATACTCGGCGCTATCGCTGTGTCTGCTGCGCTTCATCTCTCGCCAGCTCCGTGGAATGGGCCCACAGCTACCTCTCGCGTAGGTTTTGTTGAGGGCAAGCTCGTGGCTCACCCAACTATGGCGCAGCAAGCAGCTTCATCACTCGATCTGGTGGTGTCCTCAGTCCAAAATCATGTAAATATGATAGAGACTGGAGCAAACATCGTCAGTGAACAATTAGTCGAAGACGGTATCATGCTCGCAAAGTCGGAAAATGCCAAGGTAGTAGAGTTTATCGAAAGTATTCGTACTGCCATCGGCATGCCCAAAGATGTCACCCCTGAGTCAGCATTTGACCCTGAGCTCATGAGTATCATCTCAGGCGAGTTTGGAGATCGTATCAAAGAGACTATCCAATCCAAAGCTCAAAAGGAGAACCATGATCCGGATGAGATGAATAGATTCGTCAAAGCCATCCAGGAGAAGCATCCTGAGAAGTTTGACGGCAAGATCGTGGCCCAAGCCATAGACTACATAGTCAAAAAGCAGATCCGAGAGTTTATGATCACCAAAAAAGCCCGTCTGGATGGACGCGCACTTGATCAAATCCGTGAGCTCTCAGCTGAGGTAGGTATCGTGCCACGAACGCATGGTACTGGACTCTTTGGACGTGGAGACACACAAGTGCTTTCTATAGTCACCCTAGGGAATCCTAGTATGGAGCAACTACTCGAGAGCCCAGATGGTCAGGATTCAAAGAGCTATATGCACCACTACAACTTCCCTCCGTACTCAGTAGGCGAGGTAGGTCGTATTGGATTCACCAATCGTCGCGAGATCGGACATGGTGCGCTCGCCGAAAAGGCCATAGAGCCCGTGCTCCCTTCAAAGGACGAGTTTCCCTACACCATCCGCGTAGTTTCTGAAGTACTTGGATCAAACGGATCCACGAGTATGGGTGCTACCTGTGGTTCATCCCTTTCCCTGATGGATGCAGGTGTGCCTTTGAAAGCCCCTGTTGCCGGACTCGCGATGGGTTTGGTCAGCAACTCAGATGATGACTACATCATTTTGACCGATATCATGGGTATTGAGGACTTCTCTGGTGAGATGGACTTCAAAGTGGCTGGCACCTCTACAGGTATCACCGCTATCCAACTCGATGTCAAAGGTATTGGACTTTCTGACAAGATGATCAAAGAGACACTGGAAGGAGCTCGTGTTGCACGTCTCAAAATACTTGCTGTTATGCAAGCTGCTATATCAGCACCTCGTGCGACCGTATCAAAGTATGCGCCAAAGATCGTCGTTGTTCCTGTACCTGCTGAAAAAGTAGGAGAAGTGATAGGACCTGGTGGCAAAACCATCAGAGCCATGATCAAAGACTTTGGAGTTGAGATCGACGTCCAGGATGATGCGAAGGTCATCATCAGTGGTGTCGACAAAGATCGAGTCGATGAGTGTGCGACATTTATCGCAAATATGACACGCGAATTGGTTCCCGGTGAAAAGTTTACGGGCAAGGTGACACGTGTCGAGAGTTATGGAGCATTTGTCGAAGTATTGCCAGGCAAACAAGGCCTCGTGCACATCTCTCGTCTTGCAACCGGATTTGTTCGTGATGCAGGTGATCTCGTCAAAGTAGGCGACGATATGGAAGTCGAAGTCTATGAGATAGACGAAATGGGCCGTATAAATATCAAGCCTGTTACTCCATTCCAAGCTCCTCCTCAGGAAGCCGGTGGACAGAGACATGATGCAGGTTTCTCAGATCGACCTCAATATGGAGGACATCAGGGAGATCGAAATGATCGTGGTCCACGTCGGAGTGGGCACTTTACGAACGGACCTCGCCGCTAAGCGAAGGTGCGTGCAACTCAGCCGCCACGTTTGACGTGGCGGCTTGTTTTCTGCCTCGCTTCAGCGCAAACCAGTGAGTCGTTTTGACTTTACCTCCAAAACTTGCTACCATGCACTCATGTCGCGACGGAAAAGTGGACTCTCAGCATCACTTCGTACAGGAGTCAGCATCACGGTGCTTGGCATTTGTCTGTTAGTACTAGGAGCTATCTGTACTCTCTCATTTTTTCAGGTGTTCAGTCCTGACGCACTATCGGGGAGATTCCTGTTTGAACTGAACAAGTTTTTGATTACCATATTTGGATGGTCATCGGTCGCGATCCCATTCCTCATTTTTCTCCTTGCAGGTCACTGCTTCAACACAAAAAAGGTCACCGTCATCCACTGGCACACCTCATCAGGCATCGCGATCACGCTCGTAGGGGTGTTGGGGCTTTTTGGATCAGGTGTCATTGGTTCAGCTATGCAGCAGTCTATCTATGATGGCTTTTCAGGTTTTGGAGGCAGGCTGATTTTCATCACGCTGCTTATCATTGGGGTGGTCCTCTTTTTCGACATCGAGCCACAGACGATGATGATGTGGATAAAATCACTGTTTGCATCATCGAGAGATTCAAACAAGAAAAATATGAAGAAAGTTCCCACTCCCTCTATCGATGGTGAGTACATCAGCGACAAACTAGTTGCTGCGACGCCCGCAAAGAAGACAAAGTCATCTGAAGCTCCAGTTGTCATACCCGTTGAAGATTCATTTATCACTGATGGCAAAAAACCAAAAGTAAAGACTGCTGAGGTATCCATTCCTCGTATTGCCCCACGGCCTGATGATATGCATGTGAATCCAGTCTCCTCAGCACAGTCACAAATGTGGGTCTTTCCGTCTCTTGACCTTTTGAAGGATGTAAATTCACCTGCAGATCGAGGAGATACTACATTGAACGCAGGTGTGATCGAAAATACTCTTCGTAGTTTTGGGATCAAGGCACGTGTGGCTGAGGTGAATCCAGGGCCAACGGTGACTCAGTACGCACTTGAGGTAGCCGTAGGCACAAATATATCTGAAATCATGAAAAAGTCCTCAAACCTCGCGCTGGCACTTGCCTCAACTACGGGTACCGTTCGTATCGAGGCTCCGATCCCCGGACGATCACTCGTGGGCATCGAGATACCAAACAAGAAATCAGAACTCGTCACCATCAAACGATTGCTGGATACCAAAGTATTCAAGTCTAACCCAGACCCACTCCTCGTGCCCCTTGGTCTAGATGTGGCAGGCGAGACACAGGCTGCAAGCATCTCAAAGATGCCACACGTACTCATTGCAGGTACGACTGGCTCGGGTAAGTCAATCGCAGTGAACTCTTGGATCACCACGATCCTCATGCGTACCAAGCCAAGCGAGGTCAGACTTGTGCTCATCGACCCAAAGCAGGTAGAATTGACTGGCTACAACGGCATCCCACATCTTCTCACTGAGGTCATCACCGAACCAAGCAAAGTGGTAAATGCACTTAGATGGGGGGTTGCTGAAATGGAAAATAGATATAAAGCACTCCGAGAGGTGGGTGTGCGCAATCTCGAGGGCTACAATGCTATTCCCGGCATAGAGAAAAAGCCGTACATCGTGTTCTTTATTGATGAGTTGGCAGATCTCATGATGGTTGCCAAGGCTGACATTGAGGGATTGATTGTGCGCATAGCGCAAAAAGCTCGCGCAGTAGGTATACATCTGGTACTTTCGACCCAAAGGCCATCTGTCAATGTCATCACTGGACTCATGAAGGCAAACGTACCCACTAGATTGGCGTTTAACGTGGCTTCAGGCATCGACTCAAAGGTCATCATGGACTCCACTGGGGCTGAGCACTTGGTTGGTAAAGGCGACATGTTTTACTCAGCGCCAGACTCTCCTCGTCCAAAACGTATTCAAGGTCCATTTGTATCTGAAAAAGAGGTAAACACTATAGTTTCATTTATCAAACAGCACAATCCATTGGTGCAATATGCAGAAGATGTGACTGTCGCACCAAAAGAAGACTTTGTGGGAGGAGAGGGATCGCTCGGGGGAGAAGGGGGAGGGGACAGAGATGCACTCTTTGGACAGGCGCTCGAGCTCATTCGTGGGCTAGATACTGCCTCAGCTTCACTCTTTCAGCGGAGGATGAAGGTAGGCTATGCACGTGCAGCACGTATCCTTGATGAGCTCCATGAGGCAGGATACGTAGGTGCAGCTGAGGGTGCAAAGCCGCGCAAGGTGACCATAAACTCTACCCCAATAGAATCTTCGGTGACAACCAGTCCCCCAAGTGATTCTGCAGGTTTCTAATGTTCAAAGTTAACCAGCAAATGAAAGTCCTCCCAAATAGGATGTGTGAAGTGTCAATGCTCCTCCGGTAGAATTTGTGTACAAGGAAGTAACAATCAAGTTTTTCAAACAATTCACTCACTGTTATCTTGCTCCAATCCCTCGCAGTTGCGGATTAATCTGTACACTTTGTGCAGATACAGATCCATCACTATTTGTTTGTCCGAACACTCCAAGTTTCACTCCAACCAGTACCTCTGAAGCAGATGCTGATGCTGTTTTAGTATACGTCGTATCATGTGAAATATTTACAATTTTTGTGCTCCCATCGAGCAACTTCACTGTTAGGCTGTCCTTATCCATGCTAATTACTTCACCATTCACCGGACGGCCCTGGGCACTGCGTGCTCCACCTGCTGCACCCACATTGCCTCGAGTAAAAGTGCGGATAGATGATTGATACTGCAAGCCGCCATAAAATGAGACAACTCCAACGACCACAACGCCTACACTCAAAAATAGAGCTTTTTTTGACATAGTTTGAAAAAAATAATTTATAAATGCAAACCAACTTATCTAACTTACTCGTATCGTAATGCCTCTATCGGTTGCAAGTTTGCTGCCTTATTTGCGGGATACCAGCCAAAGACTATTCCAATCATCATCGACACTCCAAATGCAAGTACTATAGCAGACATTGATATGACAAATGCAGAGGACATAAACAACGAGAACCCAAATGACAACATGATTCCAAACAGAATGCCAAATATTCCACCTGCACATGTAAGTATGATCGATTCGATGAGAAATTGAGTGATAATCGTCTTCTTTTTGGCACCAAGAGCTTTACGCAAGCCTATCTCACGAGTACGCTCAGTGACAGTTACGAGCATGATGTTCATGATGCCGATCCCCCCAACCAATAGTGAGATAGCTGCTACACCTGAGAGTAATGCAGTAAATACCCCCGTTGTCTGTGTGGCAGTATTTAGGATATCGGCTTGAGAGAATATTGAGAAATCTGCTTGAGTTACATCGCTGATTTTATGTCTATTGAGAAGTAAATATCCCACCTCATTTTGTGCATCAGTCATCACCTCAGCGTTTTTTGCTTCAAGTGCGATAGAGCCGAGGTATGACTGTCCAAACAAAATATTTTGTGCCGTCGAAAGTGGCACATACGCTAGGTTGTCCTGGTTCTGAAATCCAGTTCCACCTTTTGCTGCGGTGACGCCGATGACACGAAGTGAAGTGCTGCCTATGCGGACAGATTGTCCGATGGGATCTTCTTCGCCGAACAAATCAGTGACTACTTGAGGACCTAAGACCATAACTTTACTTAAAGAGGTGACGTCAATATCGCTGATAAACTGACCTATATCTACGGTGGTTTTGTGAACCTGTTGATAGGTCGCCAGCGCACCGACGACCTGGATATTCGTATTCTTTTTACCCGTGGACAGCTGCGTGCGCCTGGTCATCTCGGGCGACACGAGGCTTACTGTGGTGACCTCAGAAGACGAGGCTATGGCCTCTGCATCCTCCAGCGTGAGTGTTTGCACGCCGCCTGGTGCTCCTCGCACTCCCCCTTGACTAATTGCTCCCGGATTTACAGTGAGCAAATTTGATCCCAGCGATTGGATCTGTGATTGTATGACCTGCTGACTGGCTTGGCCAAGCGAAATAAGTGCGATCACGCTTCCAATGCCAATAACGATACCAAGGACTGCCAGTCCAGTACGAAGCTTATTGTTTGTCAGTGTGCCGAGGCTTTCGCCTACGAGTTCTTTGAATTCTTGCATATTATATGGTTTATTTAGTTGGTTAGTTTTCTTGCATGATCCATTTTAATTGCCTTATTTTGTACATCTGACGTGATCTTGCCATCACGTATCGTTATGATGCGACCCGCATATGCAGCAATATCTGGCTCATGAGTAATCATGACGATAGTGTGACCCAGCGCATGTATTTCTTGAAAGATAGCCATTATTTCCTCAGCTTGTGCACTCGCAATGTTTCCGGTCGGCTCATCTGCGAGAAGCAGAGCAGGATCCATAGCAAGTCCCCGCGCAATGGCCACCCGTTGCTGCTGTCCGCCTGAAAGCTGATTGGTTGTATGGTGTAGTCGGTGTCCAAGCCCGACCATCTCAAGGTATTTTTTTGCTCGTGCTTCGCGCTCTACTAAAGGAATACCTGCATACCGAAGTGGCAGCATCACGTTCTTGAGTGAAGTGGTGCGAGGGAGGAGGTTGAATGATTGAAAAATAAATCCAATCTTCGTGTTCCTCACGTGCGCCAATTCATCTTCAGATAGATGTGAAATAGCAACTCCATCGATCTCATATTTACCCGAAGTAGGCACATCAAGCGCTCCCAAAATATGCATCAGAGTGGATTTGCCACTCCCTGAAGGTCCCATAATAGCTACAAACTCGCCTTTATTGATATCAAATGTAACATCGTTAAGTGCCACAGTCTCAATCACGTCCGTTTTGTAAATCTTAGTGAGATGCGAGCAGTGAATGATGTGGGAGCACGTATTCATCTGACACCTCCTCCACGAGCCCCTCCTATGCCACTAAACGGCGAGGTAGTTGAGGTAGTAGTAGTCTTGGGTGCGATAGTTCGAGTGACAACGACATCACCAACTTTTAATCCTGAGAGTATTTCAATATCAGAATCTGAGGTATCTCCTGTAGTCACTATGACTGTCTCCGGCTTGTCTGTATTCAGAATTTGAACTGTTTTATCTTGTCCTACCGTCTTCACTGCAGTCTGTGGAACTTTTAGTACACCATCTTTTCTGCTAGTCTGGATCACTGCAACTGCATTCATGCCTGGTGCTATATCAGCAGGAGTCTCAATAAATTGAAGATATGCAGAGTATGACACGACTCCGGATGTTGCGACGCCTATCGTATCTACGCGAGAGACTTTGGCAACATATGTTTTGCCCGCAAACGCATTCACTGTAATCGTAGCTTTTTGACCAACTGCAATTTTTGGAATATCCACCTCGCTTGCTTGCACTTTGACTTGGATACTCTGTGGATTGATAAGAGATAGAGCCGAGGTGGCAACAGTAGTTGACGAAGATCCACCAGAAGCAGTCACCGAGCTGCCAATATCTACAGCAAGATTCACTACAGTACCATTTGAGGGTGCCACGACGGTTGCATTCTGAGTAGCTTGATAGGCGAGAGATGCAGCATTGAGCTGAGCCTCTGCTGCTCGGACTGTACTATCTGCATCCTTATACTTCTGCTCAGCAGCGTCAAATGCTTTGTGTGCATTAGTGAGACTCGAATCAATACTAAGTTTTTCTAGGTCAGTATATGCAACTTTTGTAGACTGATTAATGCTGTTAGCATTTTTATAGTTCCACGCATTCTCTGCATCCAATACAGCCTTTTGTTGCGTCCACATGGCACTGTCGAGCGACTGCTTACTGCTCTTCGCATTTGCGAGAGAACTGAGTGCTGAGAGATATGTCGCATAGGCGCTGGCCTTTTCAGAGGCAGTGGCAGCAGACTGAACTGAAAACAGATGTTGACCTTGGACGACTATATCGCCATTTTGAACATAGAGCTTGGTCACTACACCTGTCGATGGAGACGCTATGGATATACTCCCTATCGTGATAGATCCACTTTCGGAGACTGTATTGATCAAGCTACCTTTCTCAGCAATTGCAGTTTGATAAGTAGTCTTCCCCGTATTTGAACGGAGAAAAAAATAGTAGATTAAACCTGAGGTGATAAATACCCCAACAATTAGCTTTGACAGTGACCACGTCCGTATTTGCATTTGAAGTGATTATACTCTCTTTGCGCTCTACGTTTGATGATTCGTAGGGCATACTAGTGCATTTGCAATCGGTAGTTGTAAGTTACTTAGTTCCATTTACATATTTCTCTACATTTGCATTGTGTTCGTTTATATCCGAAGCAAAGTGTGCATTTCGCTGACTATCATGGACATAGAACAGATATTTTGTGTTGGGATCAGCATCCGCAACTGCTTGTATTGATGCCAGTCCAGGACTTGAGATGGGTCCCTTTGGCAGTCCATCACGCTGGTAGGTGTTGTATGGAGACTCGACCTCAAGATCCTCAAAATACAGAGGATTCTTCCACCAGCTCTTCAAATCATTTTGATAGCCAAGCGCATATTGGACTGTTGCATCGACCTGCAGTCTCATAGGCTCTCGAAGTCTTCTGAGAAGTACCGATGCGATAGGTTGGCGGTCGAGCGAGCTGACAGCCTCACGTTCCACGAGGGAGGCGAGGATCACCAACTCTTTCTCGGTCAATTTTAGAGCCTTGTACTTTGTTACTATGTCTTCAGAAAGCTTGTCCTTGAAGGTATTCTTCATAAGTCGTATCATAAAATCAGCATCTGCGCTTTTGGGTACGAGATATGTATCTGGGAAGAGATACCCCTCCTCAGCTTTGCTGATAAACTCAGAAGCTACAAAGCTGGGCAGATCTTTTGCAAAAATATCTGCAACTTCTTCCTTTCTCAGTCCTTCACGAACACTGACCCATACGTCATCGGTCGCCTTGGTGAGCGCCTTGGTGATTTCGAAGTTGTCCATGGCACGATTGAGCTTGAAGCTGCCTGCCTGGATTTTTTTATCGATGCCCATTTGCTTGATGATGCCATAGGTCACTATGCGGTTGCGTATGAGGCGCTCCATGGCGAGATTATTGATGATCGTATTTACTGAGTCTCCCTTGCGCACTATAAAGGTGAGAGGACTGGTGTCTTCGCGGTTGACAGGCAACGTGCCCTCTCTGTAGACCACTACAGAGCCTGCAAGGATGGCAAATACGAATGTAAATATAAATACGATTTTTTTCATAGTGTTTATAAAGTAGTAATGGGCTATTGCACTGGCAACAGCTCGTGAATATCGTCCTTTTTCAGAATGCCTACCTTTGATAATAGTCGAGTTATCAAAAATAATCCACTCGCATCGAGCAACCAGCACGCGAGAAGGTACACCGTAGTCATAATGGTGCCTGTTGAGAGCATAAGCAATACGAGGTTTATCGTACGAGTCGTGTCGAATATGAGCCCATCAAGGATGCGTTGACTCGGATACATCACCACGAGTGCCATGAGCACCGCAACAGATATTTTCGCAAACTCTTTGAGGAAGCTCATCAGGAGAAGTCCCCCCAGCTGAATATGAAGCAAAAATATAAGCGTCAGAGTCTGCAGGATGATAGTAAAGCTAAAGGTGAGTCCGAGTGACCATACCGGCAGTTCCATATATCCTACTGCGATATAACTCAATATAGCATTGAACGCTATGGAGCAAATCGAAACGATAAAGGGCGTCCTGCTATTTTGCGCTGCATAAAAGCATCTCGTGAGAAAATAGTAGCAACTATGAAAAGGGATAGAGAGTGCAAAGAATGACATAGTTTCAGCTGTCAGTACCGTACCTGTCCAGTCAAACCGTTGGCCTCCATAGATCAACCGCACGAGTGGAGTGCGACTCACCACAAAGAACAACATGACTGGCATCATCACAAAGAACATATTGCTCAGTGAGTCCGTAATGACCTTTTTTAGTTCACTGATTCTGTCGGACTGGTACATCTCAGCGAGATAGGGGAGCGAAGCCTGTCCAAAAGCCATGCCGATAATGGATACGGGTAGTAACTGCAAGTGTTGTGCAAAGTAAAAGATGGTATAGGCACCAGTCGAGATCAACGTGCTGAGTGTCTGATCGATCGTCGCCTCGATTTGTGCTGCCAGAACAGTCAGAATACGCGGAGTGATAGTTTTGAAAAACGAATATACCTCTTTTGCGAAGGTGAACGTGGGGTACAGTTGAAAATCGAGAGTAAAGAGTGCAGGGAGCTGGGAGGCGAAAAAGAGTGCTGAGCCTACCACTACTCCGATGATGACGGCGTCAAGGTGAAATTGGGGTGCCAGAATGATCGTGGATCCCACAATCCCGATGTTATAAATAACCGGTGCAAATGCGGGGAGTAAAAATCGTTTATACGCTTGTGAAAGTCCAGTCAATATGTTTCCCAAGACTAAAAAGGGAAGCTGTGCGACGAGCAGTATGCGAGATAGGCGGGTGACCTCAAGCAGCTCCGCGTCATTAAAACCTATGACTGTCAACTTTACCACTTGTGGCATGGTGATATACAGAATCAGCACGAGGAACACGAGCATAAAACAGATTACAGAGATTAAGCTAGATATGACGCGAGATTGCTTTTTCTTGTCCGATCCAAATGATTGGAAAAAAGGTATAAATGTAGTCGAAAGTGCACCTGATATAAGCAGTTCAAATACAAAGTCAGGGATACGAAATGCAGCGAGATAGAGTGCCAATTCCTCTTTTGAGAAGTAGTTGTTCATGACGCGGAATCTCATGAGGCCAAATATACGCGCGAGGAGTAACATGCTTGAGATTACCAGCGCTGAGGATAGGATACCTGTCTGTTGGGCGAATACGAAATCTTTGGTTCGCGTGAGAAGTCTTTTCATCTCTTTCTATTGTATATCGTATCAATCGAATAAGAAATAGATACTGATTCACCTTTCTTAACCCAACTTTCAATGATAGTAATCTGATTTGGGTTGTCACAGAAGCTCAGTCTTGCCGATATGCATTTACCTATTGACAGATGGTGACAAATGGTGAAGAATGGATACATATGTTGTTTCTTGGTGAATATCAATTGAACTTCTCAGGACCAGGACGAGTAGTCCTCCCAAAGAAAGTTCGAGAGTTACTCAAAGGCACATCATTTGTACTCACCAGAGGATTTGATCGCTGTCTATCAGGATATGACAGTGTGGAGTATGAGGTAAAGGCAAAGGAATTGTTCGCCGTTTCGATCCTAGATAGCGCAAAGCTGAGCGAAAGACGAAATCTCTTTGCATCAACGGTTTATGTAGAGATAGATGAGCAAGGTAGATTTGTGATACCAAAGCAGCTCTGTGAGTATGCGAGCCTAGACAAAAAGGTGGTAGTAGTAGGAGTCGGAGATCATTTTGAGCTGTGGGACGATACAAAGTGGATAAATTACAAAAAAACTATTACCTAACTATGTCCAAGAAACAGATGAGCACACACAAGGGACTATGGAGACAGGTAGTAGATTTTTTCGAATACGTTCTGAGTTTTTAAGATATGCATACGCCAGTACTGATAACACAAGTTCTCACGCACCTTGACATACAACCAGGAATGAAACTCGTTGACTGCACCTTCGGAGAAGGCGGTCATACGGAGGCCATGCTTGACGCAGGAGCCACTGTACTCGCTCTCGATGCAGATCAGGCACAGATTGATAGATATTCGCAACAGATGAGTCAAAAGGTACACGCAATGATGGCAAATAGTCAGTTGATACTGGTACGCGGAAACTACGCGGACATCTCGACCATCATACCAGATCACCATTTTTCACCAGTTGATGCGGTGCTCTTTGATCTCGGGCTTTCTATGAATCAGATACATCAAGGCGAAGGTTATTCATTCCAATTCCCACATCAGCCGCTGGATCTAGTAATAGATTCGTTGGCAAAACAAAAGGGGACGACGAGGGCGGCTGATGTGGTAGGTGGATATACAGAGGAAGAACTTGAAACGATGTTTTCGCGCTATGCAGAGCTTACCTACGCGCCAAAATTGGCACGAGGAATAGTCGCATATCGCAAGACACATCAGGTTCAGACAGTAAGTGACTTTATAAGTGCGATTGAGAGTGTTGCGGCAAAATCAGATTATGCAGCGATATTTCAGGCATTGCGCGTAGAGGTAAATGATGAGTACACAAAGATCATTGCAGGACTTGAAGGCAGCTTAAAAATATTGAAAAAGGATGGGAAGATCGCCATCATCTCATTTCACTCAGGCGAGGATAGACTGATCAAAAATTGGGCACGAGGTAAAGGGATCAAAGAAGTGGCAAAAGTGATAGGAAAAAACGTTTCATCAAAATCATTCGAAAGATCGGCGATATTACGAGTTTATACCCATTATTCAAACTAATATGAAATACATATCACCCAAAAGAATCATGCTAGGGATTTGCACCTTCGTTTTGCTTGGTATGAATATGTATGTGCATATCGGGGCCATGCAGATGTCTGAAAAAGCTATGTACTACGAACGTCAAATCGCAACGCTCAAACAAAACTCACTCAAACTCGAAGATGAGCTCACTCATCAATCATCACTCAATGAGCTTTCGACAATCGTTGGCGCAAATGGGTATACTACTCCCGTGATTGCGGCTCGATGGATACACAGCGTCGAGGTAGCAGCGCGCTAAACTCACCACCTCTATGAACAAGGTCAAAATCGTATTTATTGGTAACATGTTGGGGTACGTGTTGGTCCTCCTGTCCTTGCTTCGGATACAGTTTTTTAGTACCAATCAAGCAGCTGATAACGCAGACTACTTACAAAAACGTTCAATCCCTGCCAAACGGGGTGTCATCTATGATTCACATGGTGAGCTGCTTGCGGGTAGTTTGGTGAGCTACAGTATCCATGTTGATCCACAGCTATTTCACCCCTCGACGGATCAACTTTCCCAAATCGCAAAGGTGCTCTCCGTCCCCGAGGCAAGCATCTCCGCTCGGTTGGAAAAAGGTTCGACTCGCTGGGCACACATCGCCGATGATGTATCCTCTCCAAAACTACTTGCGCTTCGAACGCTTCCCCTGCAGGGTATCTATTGGGAGCAACATCTGAAGCGAGAGTATCCAGAGGCATCACTTGCCGCATCCCTCATCGGATTTGTGGGGAAAAAGGCAGACGGCAGTCCGGTCGGGTACTATGGACTCGAAGGATACTACGAAGACGAGCTTCGTGGGCTCCCCGGGGTATATATAGGTGAGAGAGATGTAGCAACTCGCCCGATGCTATTGGGCACGCAGGAACAGCTTGACAGTCAGGATGGACGAGACGTATATCTCGCCGTGGATAAATCAGTCCAACAGATAGTCAAACGAAAGGCAGTTGAGGGTATGAACCGCTTTTTACCAAAACAAGTGTGCATCATCGTGGCAAACCCCCAAACCATGGCGATTCTGGGACTTTCCTGTCTGCCAGATTATGACCCGCGTGAATTTTCAAAGTATCCCGAGCAAACATTCCGCACTTCAGCCATATCTGATGTGTATGAGCCAGGATCTACCTTTAAACCTTTGATAGTGAGTGCTGCTCTTGATGCGCTGGTTATAAAGCCAAATGAAGTCCTTCCAGAGCCAACTACGTTATCCATCGGCGACTACACGATAGCAAACTGGGATGGCAAGTCTCGGGGATCCATATCTATTAGCGATGTGCTCGCAAAATCATCCAACATAGGCATGGTACAAATTGGTCAGAAACTCCAACCCGAAGGCGTGTATACAGCAGTATTAAAGTACGGACTCGGGAGTGAGACAGGCATCGATCTCCAGGGTGAGGTATCCAGCGGCATCAAGCCACGGCAATATTGGTATCCGATCGACTACTCGACTGCAACCTTTGGACAGGGCCTCGCAGTAACCCCACTCCAGCTTATCACTGCCTTCTCGAGTGTGATCAATGGAGGAGAGCTTTTGAAGCCATATGTGGTAGAGCGCATCTCAGATGGAACTCATACGAACTATCAACAAAAGAGGACAGTGGTGAGACGTGTCATCAGCGAGAGCACCAGCAAGATCATGCGCCGCATGCTCGAATACACGATCGACCATGCTGAATACAAATGGCAAAAACCTACCGGGTATCGATTTGGTGGCAAAACAGGCACTGCTCAGATTGCAGTAGCTGGAAAGTATGACACATCAAAGACAATCGCATCCTTTATAGGGTTCACTCCCGTTGACAACCCAAAGTTTATAGCCTTGGTAGTAGTCAAGGAGCCGTCTTCATCTTCCTGGGGATCTGAGACTGCAGCCCCCCTCTTTTTCGAACTTGCAAAAGAATTGGTTGCGTATCTTGGGATACCTCCTGAGTATTAAAAGCGCACCATGTATAGTCAGTGTCATTGCGAGGAGCTAGACTTGAACATTCACTAGGGAGCGACGTCGCAATCTCTCGATGCATTGGATTGCCACCCCACCACAGCGAGGCAGGCTGTCGTCGCCTAATGGCTCCTGCTCGCAATGACATATGCGGTATGCGTAAGGTGAGTTAAATACAAGAAAATTATTCATTCTTAATTCTTAATTATTCATTATAATTAGTCCATGTGGAGACAATTAAAGAATGTATACCATTGGGTAGTCGCCTGGTCAGCGCATGTGCTGTATGGCCTCCCTGGAAGCAAATTAAAGCTGATCGGAGTCACAGGAACTGATGGAAAGACTACTACCTCCTCGCTCATCTATCATGTACTCAAATCCTCAGGCAAGAAGGTCTCGATGATCACCACGATATCCGCCGTGATTGGAGGCAAGGCGCAAGATACAGGCTTCCATGTCACCACACCTGATCCTCACCAGATACCAAAATATCTCGCACAAGCGGTAGCACATGGAGACGAATACATGGTATTTGAGATTACTTCTCATGCACTCGATCAGCATCGAGCCGCCCCTCTCCGATTTGATGTATCTGGCATCACGAATATCACTCATGAGCATCTTGACTATCACGGGACTATGGACAGATATATCCGCGCAAAAGCAAAACTCATATCTCTTTCAAAGGTAACATTTATCAATGCAGATCAACTCGAAATAAAAAATAAACTGATCAATTATAGAGATATGTACTGTCCCAATAGTATAGTGCGCACATATAGTTTGACAGAAAAATCTGATCGAAAGCTTGATATCTCTAAGCGATTTGATACCTCCCTCGAGGCATACAATAAGTACAACTTTTTGCTTGCGTACAGTATTTGTGCACAGCTAGGTATCACTGATGCTCAGTTTGCACATGCACTCAAGTCGTTTCGATTTCCTGCGGGCCGTATGGAAACTATCTTCAGTGGTGAATACCAAGTGATTGTAGATTTTGCCCATACTCCTCACGCCATTTCGGAAGCTTTGTCTGCGATTCGTACGAAGCGTCCAACTAGCCGACTAATACATGTATTTGGCTCTGCAGGCAAACGTGATGTGTCCAAGCGTCCCCTGATGGGTGATGCTTCTGCAGGGTATGCCGATGTAGTCATACTCACTGAGGAAGATCATCGTGATGAAGATCCTCGTGCCATTGCGAATATGATAGCTACTGGATTGAATCGTCATGGGTTTACTGAGGTGGCTCCGGAGCACATGATACAGTTTCCATTGAAGAAAACCTTTACCTTTGTCCCGAACAGGGAGGATGCCGTGCGACTCGCGGTGGCGATCGCGCGTGCGGGCGATGTGCTCGTCGCCACCGGCAAAGCTCATGAGTCCACCCTTTGTCGAGGCACCACAGAGTATCCCTATAGTGAGAAGGAAAGCTTCCTAAAGCTCCTAAGATGAGCTCTCCCGCCCATCAACCTCCATATTATTCCCCCCCTGAATTGGGTCACTGAATTTTGATTTCGTGTATTGCTTGACTTTGTCCACTACTTTCCCAATACAGATATGTGCATGCTTAGTCACTCACGTTACGCACGCATGTCATTGCGAGGCTCTCTCGCCTTGGCGAGAGACCGTGGCAATCCCATACATGTGTGAGATTGCGACGTCTCCGCCAGCTGGCGGATCCTCGCAATGACACGAGTCAGCACCTCTGACGACTGATGACTATCGACTCTCGACTTACTTCCAAATGGAGAAATTGATGGTGGAGGGAAACAGAGAGTGCAAAGTCATAAAGTCCATAAAGTTTATAAAGCTATAAAGTTTGTAATGTTATCAGGCTCGGGAGCCACGAGCAGTAACGCATTCACGCGTACTTGATTGTTATCATTTACGCTATTTGTCAATTAAAACGTAAATTGTGTATTAAAACAGCTAATATTTACGTTTTTTACCATCAGTTACAGGCTTGATCGCATCGATACGAGTTTATACTGCAGGATCTAGTATGGAGACTGTATGCAGAAGTGCGAATTAATACACAATAATATGAAGATAGGTGCTAATTTGAGAAAGAAAAGTATAATCTTCCTTGGTTATGGAATGATATAGGAAATATGCAGCGAGAAAAATGCATTAGACTAATTCAAGCAGGGCTGGAATGAGATGTAATTCATGAAACAACCTGAATGGAATCATTTCAGTAGAATGGAATGGGTATTGCTGTTAATAATTTATTAGGTAATAAAACGAACTTGTAGATTTAGCTTTATATATGTTTTGCGATTTTCCAGATAGATTTTTGCAAAGCCATGCCGAGATGTGCTTGCCGTTTCCAAACGAGTGTTTTTAAATAAATAATCTCTAAAGGCATCTTGGTTATATATGTGGTAACAAACTATCTCACCGTCTTCCCTTACCACAATATATCCACCGTGAACTTCAAGCAAGCCATCCCATCGAGTTGCAGGGGTCATGCCCAACGCTGTATTCATTAAGAAATGCTTCAATTTAAACTCATAAAAACCACCATGTGGGATGTGATTGGGTATGAGAGTGAAACTGCTGTTTTCCAACTCAGTGTTTATACTTGGCAAAGTACTGGCTGTGCCACTGTAATAAATTATTAACATTTGCGCAATTAATGAAGGTAGAAGGAAATCGATTTTCATAAGATTTTCTTCAAAAATTGCGCTCTCTACCTTCACAAATTTCAACGATGCACCTGAATCATAAATCTTTGACAATCTATCCCTAACTTTTGAATGAGTCTCTATCAAATTAACTTCCTCTGGGTTAATGCTTAAGTTCTCGATTTCATAGATAAAATTAGTTGCATCACCTGCATTTAATAGTGTTGATGCTCCACCTACGCGTGACTTAATGCTAAAACCAACCTCTGGATTATATCCAGTATTTATGTCATGTATTTTAAGTACAATGTCAGACTTCTTGTTTGAGTAACCTTTAATCTCTGGGTGACCCAACTCCTCAAGAAGTTCTTCTGCAAGTGGTATCTCAAAAGTTGACACATTTGCAGCCTTAATGCAATTAAATATTCTCGTTAGGCGATCTCTTATCGAAGCTCGCTTTATTGATACAAATGTAGCAGAATTGACAGATATAACTTTTATATCTTCGCTATCGTCTAGCTCAAATGCCGATTCCTTAACAGTGCCCTTAGCAGTATATATTTTTAAAATAGGGAAAAAAATGTCCTCCAACTTTTTTAGGTTTTCGTCTCCAGCATATAATTTTTGATCGGCAAGAAGCTTGAGCAAAGTATAAAGTTCGCTCCATTCACCTTTATTAACCTTTATCGGCGTAGTGCTCATCTTACATGGTCTATAACCTCTAATAGTTTAGCAGCAGTTGCTTGAATAGCTGGAATAGCTACACTGTTACCCAGTTGTTTCATAGCTTGTCTATCAGAAACAGGAAAAGTAAAGTCTTCTGGAAAGCCCATTAGCCTTGCCGCTTCCTTTACATTAATCCTTCGAACTAATCCATCAACTATATAAGCATCCCAATTCCTTCGATCATTAATTCCTGAAGCCACACCACCAACTCGCAGAGTGTATCCTATTACCTTATCTACTTTTCCTCCAAGTATGTCTGTCATGGTCAGTTTGAGTGGTATTGGGTCTGGGAATGAGAACTGTATATGATGGTCAGCATCATTTCGAAAACCTACCATATAAAGCCTGGGTCTGTGCGTAGGAGTGCCAAAGTCTGACGCCTTAATAACTTTATGATGAAATGAATATCCTAATTTATGGAGCACCTCTCTCATTAGGGAAATGGTTTTACCATCATCATGCGCTAATAACCCTCTGACGTTTTCAATAAAAAATGCTTTAGGCTTTCTGACTTCAAGGATTCGGGCAATATCAAAAAATAGCGTTCCTCTTGTTTTGTCCATAAATCCCCTCTTGATGCCCGCTTGACTAAAGGGCTGACAAGGAAATCCACCAGTGAGAATATCAAATTCAGGTATGTTATCAACAATACACTGATCAGAAGTGGTGACTTCCTTAATATCTCCACCAAAGTGTTTAGGAATCCTAAAAAGATTAGGATGCCTTGGTTTAAAATAATTCTCATATGTAAGTCTGGCATACTTCTCAAATTCTGAAACATATACACAATCACATCCAAGATTGCTAAATGCAATATGGAATCCACCAATTCCTGCGAATAAATCTATAAAAGTATGCAATTTTTTTGACTTTACCACCTAAGCATTATAGCTAATAAGATGGCTGTATAGTAGGAGTTTATAGTTGGTTTTGAGGCTAAATTAACTTTGTGAGCATGTCAAAATTTTTGCTTGTGCAAAGTGGAGGTATATTGCTGCAGGCAATCCATTGATTGCCACAATTATTATTCGCATAGACTTACTTGGAGATTGTCGACAGATTGTGCTAAGCCTAAAACATGGAGCGACGGTTATCTTCAATACTATTGAAAACAACATTTAGCAAAATGCTAACAGTGTACTCTGACTACTGTAGTATTTTAAGTGAAATTCATATCATTTCGATAAATTATTCAGTCCGTTTCTTGCTCTTTCAATAAGATCATCATATGTGATCAATTCTATCCAGTGAAAATATGACATAAGTCGTCTCAAATACTTAGGTTCATTATCTGCAGCTTTCATAGTTGCACCAACTCTACCAGCACTTTTCCTTCGTCCAATAAGTAAAATCCCCTTTGGCTTGTAATAGCGACATAGATCATCATCGGTTTTTTCAATACCGTCTTCGTCATTAAAACTAGTTCGATACTCAGAAAAATAATGTTCAAGATAGCTTGTAAGTTGTCCTAATGCTTCAGAGCATGCGGGCGAAAAGTAGTGCCTGCCGTGATCATATCGTAAAATTTCAGCTTTTGGAAGTTTTACCTCAAGAATATCGCTCAATCCATCAACTCGCTTCAATCGTCCATCAGGGATTCCCGCTTCTCCAGCAGGACGATAATCATAAGAGACATACTCTGGCCCAAATATCCATGGAATTTTTCTTAGTTCGGCTTGAACGCCAGAAACTTCTGGAATCTTCGGATCATCAATAACCCTCTGAAAAGCATCGAGTTCTTGATGTCTTTTTTTTAATCTGTTTGGTGTTAGTCCGAACTTAATTATTTCTCCAGCATCAAAATCATCAGTATTATCCATAAGCTGGACTACTAGGCTTCTCAATAAGTCTTTGCCTTTGGATGTTTTGGCAAGTGTGTATATTTTCCTTACAAGATCATCATCGAAAGTCAAACTTTCGCCAAAAACAATTTGCCGTGATGCAATAGATTTCAAGTCAGATCGATCTAAAAATTCAAGAAATGTTTTTAGTGTCAATAATTCATCTAGTGGAAATTTGAACTGCTGAGGATCAGATTGCAATTCACCATTCGCTACTTGATATTTTGTAAATTCAAGCCTATCAATGGCATCTTTTTTTTTGATAAATGTTGCTGTAATTTTTGTACGATAGCTCTCAGCAGCAATAATTTCACCATCCTCTACAACTGGTTCTGTCGGTGAATCAGAAATGATCGAGATGTATTTTCCCTGAGGAAATTCTCCTGTATAAACAGTATCTGTTTTGTAGTTCTCTACATATGCAATGTCTGAATTGTGCTTCATATTAGTTCATATTAACTTTTCTAATGAAAACATGGTTAAGTACTTTGTTTTTATACTTTTGCACTAGTTGTGTCTGCGGGAGATAACAGTGGTATGTACCGCGGACGAGCATACTAAGTGCGCGTTGGTGGAGCAAGCCGTGATCTGACAGAATCTGAAGTATGGCTATAGAGGTCTCGCGATATTGGGGTGGTGATAGGCTGCTCATCCTCGTAATTGTAATCTTGATTTGGGCTTGGTGGTAGCTACAGTTTGTTGTGCTAAGTATGTTTGCCTTTGGCTTTGGAAATGGGGTATTTAGACAGAATTATCTGTTATTTGGTATCCTGCAGATACCTTCTTGTCTCTTCGTCGACACTCCAAACATAGCAGCCTTTCATCCCTCTAGTCATAAGAGTTCGATATGTATTCTTGATGATAGAATCAAGTCGAGATACTGCACTTGCACCATCACGTGCAATAAGTGTCTTTGCGCCCCTGACAGAGCCATCTGTCTTGGCGCGTTTGCTCACATCAGTGATAACCTTGCCACCACGGACGACTAAATCTGGACCAATGATTACTCCTACATAATCAACTTCAAGCCCTTGGCATGTATGTATACACCCCACCTGATGCACTGACTCGGGGGCAAGTATCCACAAGTTGCCATCTGAAGAAAGATTCCATTGTGCGGCAAAGTCAGTACCAGGAAATGTGATGTCCATCAAGCCTGAATCCCTTTTGCTCACCCAGTCCCAACAGTACCCCGCAACCAAGCGAGCTTTATTATGCTCTTTATTCTTCTCATAGATTGCATCGCGAAGCTGCGATGGAGAATCCATCACGCGAAAATCAAAATCTATCTCAGCCAGTGAGGTATTTGCAGTCTCACGTATCTGTAGCGTCTCATCAACCCATGCGAGATACCCATCTGAGCCATTGCAGCGGAACTGTGACTCCAACTTCATGGTTTGAACTGATGAGCCAAATTGCTTCGCCCATCGTGTGATTTCCTCCTGTGTGCCAATGTCATGTAATGTCACCTTTTGATCCTCATCAATAAAGAATACGGCGCAACGTGAAGCTTTTATAATTTCTTTTACTTGATTTTCTCCGAGATTACGCATGAGTCCAGATTTTTCATTTAGTCTATGAGCTTCGTCGACTATCAGAATGTCGTATGCATTTTGAGGCGCATTTAAAAATGATCCTGACCCAGTAAAAAGCATACCGAAACGAGTCCTCCCCATAGTCCGTGCGAGTTTGCTCTCATATACAGCACGAGGTGCTGCATTTTTTGTAACATATTGAGAGAGCAATCCTCGTCTTGTAGATTCAACTAGGAGATTGATGGCAACCACCGACTTTCCTGTTCCTGGTCCACCTTCAACTATTAGCACTTGTTTGTGCTCTGGTTGTGCCATTTTACTGAGCGCAAGCGCTGTTTCATATACTACCTTTTGGTCATCAATCATCACAAATTCATCATTACCTATCACAACTTTCTCAAGGCTATCAGCAAGACTCTTTGATGGTTTGATCTTTCCATTATCTATCCGATAAAGCAAGTTCTTGCTACCTCCTACATGGATAAATCTCTTAATGAATTCACGCAGCTTGAGGGCATCATGCTTCAAAAAAAGTGGCGCCCTTTGTATATGTGCTCGGTAGAAATCGCTGGATATAACTTCGTCTTCCGAATAGTTGTGTAAGTATGCACATGGTTGTAGAGAAATCTGGTCCTCATATACTGTTTGATTGAAGTCTTGAAGAAGAGACGCATACGACCACGCTTGGTAGGATGGGTGACTGACCTCGCGTACTCCACCACCAACAAAAGTTTCAACCACTGCGTCTTTCTTGGTCGCATTAGCATGACTCCACTGTTTTAACTCAATGATGATTATGTGGGGTGTGCCCTCATGGTCTTCGCCAGTAATCATAAAATCAATCCTCTTGCTTGTCTGAGGCAGATGATATTCGATCGCGACTTGAGAGTCATACGGGATTGATTTGTCAGCAAGAACACGCTCCATATAGCTTAGTGATTCTCGCCATGAGGCGACCTCGCTCTTATTCGTAGAGCGATGAGTTTGTTTGAGGAATGCTTGAAGAATGGTTTCCTCTATGTCGCCCGCAATCACATCGTGCAGAAAGGCATCCTTTGATTGCTGGTAGATAATCATGAGTAACTAATTGATGTAATTGTACTACTCAATCAGGCATAGTGTAATCTACAGCTTGTTGTACTTGGTGTGTTTGCCTTTGGCTTTGGAGATGGGGTATTTTACCTCGTTTTTCATCAGTTTTTTTTGTGCCATGTCGACCAAGTCGATGCCCAGATCCTGACTGATGAGGAGTATATAGTAGAGCGTATCGGCAAGCTCTTCGCCTATATCCTCGCGATGGGTGGCGACATACTTCTGTATCTCCTCCTCGCTTTTCCACTGGAAGTGCTCCATCACCTCTGTCGCCTCTAGTACGAGTGACATGGAGAGGTTTTTGGGACTATGGAACTGTTTCCAGTCGCGTGCGTCACGAAATGCTACGATGTCGTCGGCGAGATCTTGGATGGATTTGGTCATGGGAGGATTGTACCGAAAAAAGTGCAGTTCAAGGGTATTAAATGGTATGAGTCTATAGTACTCTCCTACGAGCTCTCGCTTAAGCTGGAGTATACTGAGGCATATGATGGACAAGATAAATGATAGTAAGATCGCACTTCTGATCACCTATGACTTCTTTGTACTTCTGTTCCTCCTGGCTGTGAATCCGTTCTATCGGTTCACTTCTAGTGCGTATGAGCTCTGGATGTATCCGGTCTTTGTGGGGTTGTGCGGGCTGTTTGGCTATATGAGCCTGCGGATATATCAGTATTTCGCACATCATAGATCGATCGATGATCTGCCTATCAAGCTGCCCATGACCTCTGCGGAGTATAAGGAGTATTGGGGTCAGGGAGAGAAGAAAAATGACCCTCCCGAAACAAAATAACTGAGGAAAGTCAATCAGGAGAATTCTCAATACGCAATTTGTCCCGCAGTGCGGGACAAGCAATCTACAAATAATGGGAATGTGAATGGTAATACTAATCAAATGACATCTCGATACATGCCCGCCTCTGGCGAGAGTTGGTAAGTGAGTAAAGACGTGGATCCCGGATCACAGGTATGGCATCGGTCCGGGATGACCCGCCTTCGCTCCCGATTGTAAAAGTCAATACTATCGGTGACAGAATTTACTGCGGTTCAGTGCCCGGTCAGTCATCTTGAGCGTAGCGTAAGCGGAGTCGACCGCGCCCCTGCCCGCAATGCTACGCATAAGCGTTGCAGGCGCGGTGCCTCGCTCTTGCGAGCGCAAGGCGGGCAGGAAGATCCCTGATATGTGAGATTCTTCTCCGCCGAATCGGCGGATCAGAATGACCAAGCAAAAATCGTCATCGAATTAATTGACTAGTACAGGGATGACATACTAAGAGGTTACGATGAGAGTATGAAAGATCCTGAAACGCCGATCCGCCAACCGGCGGAGGTGGATCAGGATTGTAATAGTCAATAATATCGGTGACAATTTCTTATGTATGTCATCCCCGCGTGCGCGGGGATCTAAAGGAGCCGTACACCTAAACAGCCTCATGTATGCCATTGGATCCTCGTGTTCACGAGGATGACGGACCAGTGAGGTTACACATATTCGTCATCGAATTAGTTGACTATTACAAGGATGACACGTAGTGGATCCGAATCGGGATCATTCTGGCTCTCTGGAGTCGAGGAGGTTGGACGCCTTCTCAGCAAACTCGTCAAAGTCAGAGACGTACCTCTTGTCCTCCAGGACGCGATATTTATCGTACTCTTCCAGCGCGAGAGCTTCCGCCACTGCGTGGCTCACGTTGCCCAGATCTCCCAAGATGTCACGATCGTTGAGTTTCAAAAATTCACTCAACTTTTTGTCCCAATCGAGCATAAACATCGCTTGCTTGCGTTTGGCTTGTGACTCGGCAAAGATGAGATATTGCTCTACTATACTGTTGAGACCTGCAAGCTCATCCTTGTTGAGATAATTTTTTGCAATTACGACGTCTGTCTTTCTGATGGCTCCTAGGGGACCATTTTTCCAGTTGGTGAGACCTGCATTTGGCTTCGTACTGCTGACGCGGTCGCTGATGATCTCGGCGGCAGTTTGACCTGTGATGGCAAAGTGTAGCTTGTTTTGCACGGTAGCAAAAAAATGCTGGGCTTCGGTACTATTTTGGTCATAATCTACACTACACTGCGCGTATATGTCGGTAATCTTTTGATAGAATCTGCGCTCACTGCTCCTAATGTCTGCTATGCGAGCCAGCTGTTCCTCGAAGTAATCTTGACCGAAAGTGTAGTTGGGAGTTTTGAGCCGTTCGTCGTCCATGGTGAAGCCCTTGATGATGTACTCACGGAGTCGCTCAGTAGCCCAGATGCGAAACTGTGTAGCCGACACAGAGTTCACTCTGTATCCTACAGAGATAATAGCGTCGAGGTTGTAGTACTTGGCGTCATATTTCTTGCCATCAGTGGCAGTTGTTCGGAAATTCCTAATAGCTGACTCTTCATCTAGTTCTTTAGACTTAAATATATTTTTGAGATGTTCATTTATCGTCGGCACTGTGACACTAAATAACTCTGAAATCTTTTTTTGAGTCAGCCAGATGTTTGCATCATGCAAAAAGATCTCTACTTTCACTTTTCCATCTGAGGTCTTATAGAGCAGAAACTCTGTGAAGGTGTTGCCTGGAGGTGCGGGAAGTGTTTTCATAGTAACTTGCGTCACTCATATGCATGATATCGGTCTCACCTGACATGCTGATCTGGTCACGGGGGAATAATGGGTCATTGTACTACTCAAACCGGGGGTTTTGGGTGGGAGATAATTCAAGTTGGGAGTGGAGGTGGCAGTCACAGAGGGTGATATCGACCATCTCGGCGGCATCACCGAAATGGTCAGAGACTGATTGACCACTCTGTTCACATGCGGTCTTTGCTTTTGTGACGACAGCCTGCCCCGCTGTGGCGGGGTGGCAATCCCATGCATCGGGAGATTGCGACGTCTCCGCCAGCTGGCGGATCCTCGCAATGACACGCATTAAGGCATGATGCGACTCGCGCAGAAGGTGAGCATGTACTCTACCTTCACGCAGACTTCTGTGGGGGGACCACAGTGGCGGGGGAGATCTTGGTGCCTGCGGCGAGCAGGGTGCCCGGCATGGTGGATACTTGGACACCGAGGAACGAACCTTTTGCTATCAGTGCACCCAGTTTTTCCTTCAAGCTATCTACCACCTGTCCACTAGGGAGGGTGATACGAACTGTCTTTTTGTCTAATCGTAGATTTGCAGTCACGGTGCCCCAGCTCATATTTACCTCAGATTCTAAAACAGAGTCGCCCACAAATGTGTGATGGAGATTGCATCGGGGCCCTACATAGCTCCGTGCGACTTCACTCCCAAAGCCAACTGTGGTACCTTCCTCGATCGTTGATTGACGGACCAGACAGAGATTGCCAATCACTACGTCCTTGCCGATATACGCGGGACCCTTGATGACGGCATGAGCCTCGATTTTTGCGGTAGGGTGTATCACCACGTCTCCATCAATGATCGCAGTGGGGTGGATTTGTGCGGTGGATGGGATGGTACGTTTCTGCTCTGAAAGCAATCGAGACATCACATCCAGCACATGAAACGGATACTTGAGCTTATTCCATTTGCCCGTATACGTGATCAAATCAGAACCATATTTGCTTAAAAGTATTGTTTGAGCTTGTTCGTAGCGTGCGTCCTTTTGGTCGGTATTTGTATAGTTGTCAAACAGTGAAATAAATTCGTCCGGGTCCTGAAAATAATCGCAAACCAATCGAGCAATGTCACTGGGTTTTTCTTCCTGTGTTGGCTTTTCTACTGTCGCAGTCACTTTTCCATTCTCAATTTTGTAGTATCCGAGGGGAAGTAGCTCCTTCATCTCAAAACCTGCACTCAAAAGCCTCGGTTGATTCTCACCGATGTACTTGAAAAAGTCTTGAAATAGCGATGGTTCAACTAAATCGACGCCATTTATCACCACGATTGATCTCCCTGATATTTCTACAGTTGCAGATTTGAGTGCATCATCCATACCCAGTGCCTCAGGTTGGACTATGGAGCGAATCTTTAGGGACTGATTTACATACGTTGAAATCACTTTTTGGTTGTGAGTGTTTGCGATGACGAGCACTTCCTCAACTCCTGCAATTGCAAGAGAATCAAGGGTGTAGAATAGATATGGTTTGGCAAGAAAAGGCCAAATGGTCTTGTTGGTCACAAAGGGAACAAAGCGGGTTCCTTGACCTCCAGCGAGAAGTACCACAAGAGGATTCGTCATATACTGTTATAATTGTACCAGATGAAAAAGATAACCATTTTAGGCGGTGGAACGGGTTCGTATCTCGTTATATCCGCGCTCAAAAAGCACCACGTCGATCTGTCAGCTATCGTGACTATGATGGACTCCGGAGGCTCAACGGGGAGATTGCGTGATCAGCTTGGCGTACTGCCTCCTGGTGATCTGAGACAGTGCCTCGTAGCTCTTTCGGATGCGCCCGAATTATGGCGTAAACTATTCTCATACCGATTTGAAAGTGGTGATTTTGCTGGTCACAGCTTTGGCAATATCATGATCTCTGCACTGGAGAAAGTATCAAAAAATTATGATGAAGTCTTGGATGAGTTGCACTATCTCATGAAATGCGTCGGACGCGTATATCCGGCAGCTCTCACCAATGCAAATATCAAAGTGACCTACAACACTGGCAGGATAGTAGACTCAGAGACCCTCCTGGATGATCCGAGTCCTGACGGCGGGAATATCGTAAAAGCGGAGGCAATTCCCCCAACTGTTGCAAATAGCGCTAGTATCAAAGCCATCGCAAGTGCTGACTATATCATCGCAGGTCCAGGCGATCTGTACTCGAGCATCATCAGCATCTCTCTTATGGAAGGCATACGTGAAGCAGTCAAACATTCCCCTGCGAAGTTTGTCTACATCCTGAACCTGATGACCAAGTCATCACAGACTCTCAACTATACAGCTACCGATCACATTCGTGATATGGCCACCTACTTTGGGCGGCAGCCAGACATATGCATCGTCAACAGTGAGCCATTTGATCCTGAGATGCTGAAGCAGTATGTATCTCATGATGAGTCCCCAGTCGTGAATGACCTCACGTCAGATTCCTATTCTGGCAAGATCATATCCGCGCCTCTTCTTGACAAGTCCGCATATATTTCGTCCAACCAAGTGCTTGCATCCAAATTTGCCCACAGCATCATCAGACACGACTCAGTCAAACTCGAAGCAGTACTTGAGAGCATACTAATTTAATCATCGTTCGTATGTATCACCATATTCATCACAGGATCACAGCTCACAAAATATCTTTTGGTCATGCAATTCGTGGAATCGTGTGGGCACTGAAAACGCAGCCAAATTATCAGGTGCACTTATTCCTCAGCATCCTGTCACTGGTTGGTGGGATATATCTTGGGATTCATCCCTTTGAATGGCTTGTCGTGCTACTCCTTATCACGCTCGGACTCACCGTTGAGACGATCAACACAGCACTCGAGATGACCCTAGACTGCATATCACTCGAGAGACGTGATGATATCAAGCATGCAAAAGATGCTGCTGCAGGCGCGATGCTGATCATCTCTGTCGGGTCATTTATCTGCGCATGTTACATATTTCTTCCGTACATTTTGAATATCATATGAACGACAACTCATTTTATCTCTTTGCTACCGTCATATCATTTGTGACTCAGTTTTTTCTTTTCATTCCGTTTATCAACTTTTTGTACCATCGCAAGATGCAGCGTATGGATCAAAAGACCACTGATCCGTTTGGTGTTCGCACTCCTATATTTGATAGACATCATGCGCACAAGGTGGGTACTCCAGTCGGAGGCGGCATATTAGTCATTGTGGTCACCGTACTCCTTTTTGCAGTAGGCATATTAGTGAATCTCTGGTTTGCACGTGAGCTCACCTCAAATTATCCTGCACTTTCTGCTGAAATATTTACTCTCATGTTTGCCATGATCTCATTTGGACTTTTGGGTTTGTATGACGATCTTTCAAAGATCTTCTTTTGGCAGAGAAGCCAATTTTTTGGTATGCGCATGAGACAAAAGCTAGTGATAGAAATGATCCTCGCTACTATCATCTCCTCTGTTTTATTTTTCGTACTGAAGATAGACCTGGTACATATTCCATTTTTGGGTACATTTCATCTCTCCTACTTTTACATCCTTTTTGCAGCATTTGTCATAGTGGCCTTTAGTAATGCGGTGAATATCACCGACGGCCTGGATGGGCTTTCCTGTGGAGTGCTGATGATCTCTCTCATCGGGTTTTGGATCGTCGCACGGAGCATCATCGACGTCCCCACATCGCTCTTTATCTCTGTGTGGCTTGGTGGGATACTCGCCTTTTTGTATTTTAATGTCTATCCCGCACGCATCTGGTTGGGAGATACGGGCTCTCTCGCCTTTGGTGCGGTATTTGCAGTGATTGGACTCATACTCGGCAAACCATTTGCCCTCCTCCTTTTTGGAGGAATATTTGTGATCGAAGCATTTACTTCCGGAGTGCAACTTCTTTCAAAAAGATTTCTGGGCAGAAGGATATTTACTGTTTCTCCATTTCATTTGTATCTGCAAAATAAAGGGTGGCAGGAGCCCAAAGTTGTGTTTCGCATGTGGATTTTTGCGGTCATCTGTGCGCTGCTTGGTTTGGCAGCATCTTTTTTGAGATAACTATCCTATGACACAAGCGCTACAACTCGCTGATAAAAAAGTGACCATCATGGGTCTTGGCCTCCAAGGTGGAGGAGTAGGAGTGGCACGGTATTGTGCGTCGCACGGCGCAAAAGTCACCGTCACCGATCTCAAATCTGCCGAACAGCTTTCAAAGTCCATCAAAGGACTTGAAGAATTTGAGTCCATCACCTATAGGCTGGGAAGCCACGAACTGACTGATTTTACCACTGCTGATATAGTCATCAAAGGCCCTTCTGTCCGTTGGGATAATCAATATATACAGGCTGCGCTGGATGCAGGAGTGTATGTCACCATGGAGACTGCGCTCTTTGTAACGCATACCAAGGCGAAAGTTGTAGGGATCACGGGCACCAGAGGAAAGAGCACCACAACCATGATGATTTATCACGCACTGAGTGCACTGTACAAAATGGGTACGGTGTACCTTGCAGGCAATGTCCCCGATACATGTGCACTCGAGCTCCTTGATGTGGCAACGAGAGATGACATTGTCGTACTTGAGCTCTCATCCTGGCAGCTGTCTGGATTCCACCAGGAGCACATCTCGCCCCACATCGCAGTCTTCACGAATTTTTATCCTGATCATCTGAACTATTACAAAACCATGAGTGAGTATTTGCATGACAAGGACGCCATATTTGCCTATCAAAAACCCGGCGATGTGTATATCGATGGACGTGAGCTCCCCCCCGGTTCTCATCATGCGCAAAACCGTGCCTGTGCGAGAGCGTGTTGCATCGCAGTACTCGGTGAGGGGTGTGCCGATGACATCGAGAAGCAACTGAATGACTTTAAAGGTCTTCCCTTCCGTCAACAACTCATTGGCACCTATCATAAAGTACAGATCATCAATGATACGACTTCAACTACTCCTATCGCACTGATCACCGCCCTTCGCACATTTACTGACAAGCCCATAGTTCTCATTATGGGAGGCCAGGCAAAAAATCTGCCTGTAGATGAGCTCATCGCTGAGATAAGACAGCATGCACAGATACGTCAGATCTTTCACATGCCAGGGACATTTACGGATCAAGTTCGTGAAAAGGTCGGCGGCGAGGTGTATGAGGATTTTACTCAGCTGGTACAGCGATCGCTGCAATCAGCCGACGAGCTACATCAGCAGTGCTATTTGCTCTTTTCCCCAGGGGCGACCTCATTTGCACAATTTAAAAATGAATTCGATAGGGGACAGGCATTTGACAAGGCGATCTCTGCTATAATCTTTTGATGCTGCGTCGAAAAACTCCGTCAGAATGGTATCGAAATCTATATATCGTGCCCATTCTTATTTCTTTAGTGGGACTCTACTTTATATTTGAAGGATCTTCGATCCGTGCGCTCACCACCTATGATGACTCGCTATTTTTTATAAAAAGGCAAGCAGTTTGGTTCCTATTTGGCGTCATATCAATGTTTATCCTGTCACGATTTGATTATAGACGGCTGTATATTTTTGCCATGCCGTCGATGATATTCACCTTTATCACACTGATTGCAGTGCTTATCCCAGGGATTGGTTCAAAGATAAATGGGGCGCGTCGATGGATCGACCTGGGCCCATTTGGTTTCCAGCCTGCTGAGTTTGCAAAATTATCGATTGTTCTCTATCTCTCGGCATGGTTTCGACACCGAGAAAAGCAACGCATCATCGCTTTTATTCTCCTGCTTGTCGGGCTTGCGGTGCTCATCATGGCTCAGCCTGATATGGGCACCGCCATAATCACCATTGGACTTGCGTTGGGGATCTACTTTATAGCGGGCATCGATATGAGACAGCTACTCTGGGTCATCCCCCTATTTGTAGTGGGAGCATTGATAACTGCATCGTCTGCTACCTATCGTCTGCATCGTTTGAGGGTGTTGTTTGATTCAGACTTGGATCCGCTCGGCATCGGTTACCACGTCAGACAGATCATGATAGCGATCCAAAATGGAGGACTACTGGGTCTGGGCTTTGGCGGATCAAAACAAAAGTATTTGTTTCTTCCTGAGGCTCACACTGACAGTATTTTTGCGATATTCGTGGAGGAGATGGGTTTTGTGGGAGCGGTTGGTCTCGTCAGTCTGTATGCGCTGCTCCTGTACTACCTGTACCGGGTGACTATGCAGACGCGGGATAGATTTGGATTTATGTTATCGTCGAGCATCTTGATATTTTTTGGTCTTCAATCGATTCTCAATCTGGCCGCTATGACGAGGCTTGCGCCTCTCACGGGAGTGCCACTGCCCTTTATGTCCAACGGAGGCACAAATATGTTGATATCGTATATACTCATAGGCATATCGATCAGCATCGCACGATTTAGTAGGCAAATCACGCCCAAAACATGAAACTTTCAAAGATTCTCATCACCGGAGGGCATCCTACTCCTGCTCTTGCGGTGATCGATGAACTGCACACCTCGCACCCTGAGGTGCAGGTGGTGATGGTAGGACGACAGCGCGCAAATAGTCGAGAGACAAATAATACCTATGAGTTTGATGAGGCTCAATCTCGAGGCATCGAATTTATTCCTGTTGATTTCGCTCGCGGACTCTCCTCACTCCTCAAAGTCCCGGCTCAGATACGTACGTCAAAACAAATACTTGATCGAGTCTGTCCTGACGCGGTACTTTCGTTTGGAGGATACATCGCATTTCCCGTCGCTTGTGCTGCAAAATGGCTCGGCATACCTGTGTTTACCCATGAGCAAACTGCCGTGACGGGGCGTGCAAATGAACTCATACAACTTTTTGCTTCCAAAGTATTTCTCTCATTTGCGCCTCCTGAGCACGTGAAACGAGGACCAAAATATATCTGGACGGGAAACCCGATACGTAGTGAGATCAAGCATCCTGATACTTCGTCTGCACCATCACTCGAAGTCCAAAAGCCACTTCTGCTGATAAGCGGTGGCAATCTAGGATCACATTCACTCAACAAGCACATTTTTTCGATCGTGAGTGAGCTCGTGGATTTTTGTACGGTGGTTCATCAGACAGGCAATGTGAACGAGTATGGCGATGAGAAGACAGCACAGGACACACTGCAATCACTCCCCATCGAGAAACGATCGAGATATATACCCGTGCCACATCTCTCAACCAGTGACTGGGCATATGCGCTGCAGACTGCTGACGTGGTAGTGGCACGATCGGGAGCCAATACGTTCTTTGAGCTTATTGCTACTCAGAAGCCGTGCGTCCTCGTTCCGTTGCCTTGGTCAGTGCGCGACGAGCAAAAAGAGCACGCAGTGAGGATCGCTTCAGCGGGAGCGGGAGAGATATTTGACCAAGACTCAGACTCCGCGACTCTTCTTGACCTCATCAAAAAGGTATTTGAGAACCCCTCGAATTATGTAGAAAAATATCATACACTACTCCCATTGTATGTACCTGACGCCGCACGCAAAATCATCACCGAGATCATCAACACGTAAGCAAAAGCTTGAGCAGTATCTCAAGTCCCGCAATGCCCCTATTCCATCTCAGACCGCTCCACCTTCGAGACTTGCTTCGATATTCACGTCTGTGAGATCAAAACTATCCTTCCAAGGAGCCAGTGAGCGTATGCTCACCAACGATATTGGTCGCATCATCTTGTACTTTATCATCTCGACTATCGCGACAGTAGTCATATTTTTTGCAAATTACATCTTGTCCGTCCAAACCGTGGAAATCACCTCAGTGGGTAATCCTCAAATAGTAGTGAAGGATGCAAACAAGTTGATAGGGCGGAGTATGATACTCACTTCAGATGAGGAGATATCCAAGCTCCTCCTCGCAGCCAATCCACTCTTCTCTTCGATTCAGATAACACGCAAATACCCGCAAACCATCCTCCTCGAAATCTCTGAATCAGCACCTTCTGCAGCTCTGTATATAAATGATACCCTGTATATTTTATTGACGAGCGAAGGCAAAATAGTCAAGTCAGTTTTCACCCGACCTGAAAAGCTGCCAGTCATCACGTACTATCAAAAATTAGTCACCTCTGACTATGAGTTGGGCACGACCATCGGCTATTCTGAGATCAGATTTGCTACTCAGATATCATTTGCATTCTTGAAGTCTGGCATACATGATATAACTATCAAGATACAAGATTCTGCGTACATTGACGTGATACGAGGTGGTACTCACCTGCTCTTTTCAGCAAAGTCAGATATGCAAAAGCAACTTGGCTTTTTGCCAGATATCCTCAAACTCCTCTTGCGTGGCACTCAAGAGTACTCAAAGATCGATTTTCGATTTGATAAGGTGATCGTCGAGTAAAAATAATGCAAAATTCAAAAGGTAAAATTTAAAATATATCAGGTTCACCGGATGCGAAAGTCAAACCAAAGCTTTATAACATTAAAAACATTACAAACTTTATAGCCTGTCGGCTGTAGACTGTCATCCTCATTTGATTTTTGGAAGCAAACTGTTTATAGTGTACGTATGGCAAATGTCCCCACGTTGACTGCTATTGATATAGGCACCTCAAAAATATCGACGATCATCGCCACGAGAGATGAAAAGCTCAAACAATTCAAGATTCTCGGACATGCTACCGTGACCTCACGAGGGGTAAAAAAGGGCATCGTAGTCGATATAGAGCAAGTCACCAGCTCCCTAGAGGAGTGCCTTGAGAAAACCGAGCGCATGGCTGGCGTCGCTTCAGATGACATCGTGGTGAGCATAGGTGGTCCCCACATCTCATCTCTCAACTCGCATGGCATCGTGGCTATATCAGATCCCAAAGGTGAAATCGGAGAGGATGACGTAGAGAGAGTCATCGAGGCTGCCAAGGCAGTATCTTTACCACCCAACAGACAAATCCTCTTTGTATCGCCCAAGCAGTACACCGTCGATGGCCAAGGTGAAATCCGTAGCCCTATCGGCATGTCTGGAGTACGTCTCGAGGTCGACTGCCATCTCGTCACTGCATCTGCTACCAATATCCGCAATCTTGATCGCATTTTCCAAACAGTCGATGTGCAAAATGGAGGATATATATTCACTGGGGACGCGTCTGCACAAGCCACGATGACTGACTCAGAAAAAGATCTCGGAGTAGTCGTGGTTGATATCGGAGCTGGCAAGACCGATCTGGCAGTCTATCTCGAAGGAGCTCTGCACCATACTGCATCTATCCCCATTGGAGCGCGACATATCACGAGTGACTTAGCAGTCGGTCTTCGCCTCCCGCTCGAAGCAGCAGAACAACTCAAAGTATTTATGTCTGATAACTGCGCACCTGCAGATCCTCGCGGAGCGCTCGTACCTCCTGATATCTCTTCTTTTTTGGAGCGTGGAGAGGTGGCTGATTTTACCTCAAAGGCAGTATACGAGAGCATCATCACCGCACGCATCGAGGAAATCGTACAGTTTATCCATGATGAGCTCGCAAAGGTTGGATACTTGAAATCATTGCCAGCTGGGGTGATTTTCACCGGCGGCGGAGCAAAGACGATCGGACTCATCGAAGTCGCGCGCAAAATCCTCACCATGCCACTGCGCATTGGAGTGCCAGCAGTCACTATGTCAGGCATGAGCACTGAGCTCATTGATCCTCGATACTCCACATCGATTGGACTACTCATGAATGCATCAGAACAAGAAAATATGACAAAGAAATCAAAGTCTCGATCATTCAAAGGTCTATTTGCAGGAGGTCAATCAGGTGGAGTCTTCGCAAAATTTAAAAAACTCATTCAGCAGTTTTTGCCGTGAACATATGCTTATCAAACCTTCTACTGGTCAGATCGCACATATCAAAGTCATAGGCGTAGGTGGCGGTGGCTGCAACGCCATAGAGGACATGATAGCCCAAGGTGGCATCGCGGGGGTGGAGTTTATCGCAGTCAATACTGATGCACAGGCACTCCTAAACACCAAAGCAAATATCAAAGTACAAATAGGTGATCAGCTTACGCGTGGATTGGGAAGTGGAAGCAATCCCGATGTGGGCTCAAAGGCCGCGGAGGAATCCATGGAAAAACTACGCGAGGAGATACAGGGCGCAGATCTCGTATTTATCACGGCAGGCATGGGTGGCGGTACCGGCACTGGCGCATCACCCATCGTGGCCAAAATCGCAAAGGAGTGCGGTGCCCTTAGTATCGCTGTCGTCACCAAGCCATTTCTCTTTGAGGGATCAAAGCGGATGTCTGCAGCAAAGATAGGGATAGATGAGTTAAAAACTCATGTAGATACGCTGATCGTCGTACCAAACCAACGAGTGCTTCAGATCATAGATCAAAAAACTTCGATGATTGATGCATTCCGCCGGATCAATAGTGTGCTTCATCAAGGAGTGCGCGGGATCGCAGAACTTATCACTGAGCCAGGACTGATCAACGTAGATTTTGCAGATGTGCGCACGGTCATGACAGAGGCAGGTACCGCGCTCATGGGTATCGGAGTCGCATCGGGCGACGGACGAGCCGTCAAGGCAGTGCAAGAGGCCATGTCATCGCCACTTCTCGACTCGACTATCAATGGCGCAAAAGGAGTGCTCATCAATATCTCAGGAGGAACTGATATGACGATGCTTGAGGTGGATGAAGCTGCAAATCTCGTCTCACAGACGGTAGATGCTGATGCTGACATTATCTTTGGCGCTACAGTCAGGCCCGAGCTGCAGGGTCATATCAAGGTCACGCTCATCGCCACAAAGTTTGATGATAGGTTTTCTGCTTTCCGCTTAAACAATGATTTGCGACGAGAGGCCAGTATGGTTTCGACACTCGCTCAAGCTGGTGTCGCCACTCAACTTGAGAATGCAAATCTCCAGCGAGGTGTAGCAAAAATCACCTCTGACACAGCTGAGGCAGATGTAAATCTCGACAACGATCCCTTCGAAGTCCCTGCGTTTTTGAGGAAGAAATGACGAGCGAGTGCTCTTACAGAGGCATCTTCGTGAATTGTCATCTTGACCCGCCGATTCGGCGGAGAAGAATCTTTTGCATGAGATCTTTCGACTCCGCTTACGCTTCGCTCAAGATGACTGAACGGGCACTGAACAAGCAGTAATTTTGTCACTGATATGATTGACTATTACAGCGTCAGTATCCCAGCGAGCAAATGTCACTGTGAATCGTATTGAGGCATCATAGTGTCGACATCAACGTCTTTATACGGGTTACGTCCATACCTGTCACCTCTCTTTGCACCCTGTTCATTCATCATGCCACCCATTCTCTTTGACATGCCTTTCCAATCCACAGTTGAAGCAAACGAGATCATTGAGATGATTCCGATCACCATCACCACTATGCCTACTCCTGATGCGATGATCCAGATTCGGGGGACTTTGGCAGTGTGAGGTACTGCAATGAGCTTGTACATCTCGTATGCGAACGCAAGTGTAAATGGTCCGGCTAAGTAACTAATAGCTACATTCAACAAGTTAGCCAGCAGCCTTCCTCCTCCAGCGGAATCAGTTTGGCCCGTAAAGATAGCTAGAACAAGCCCAATGCAAAATGCAACGACCTGTAGCAGGAGAATCATGAGAACCGTCCTCCCAAAAATGCCCCAAAACCGTGTAAGCACCATGTCCTTACTTGACCATACTGCTTCTGAGGCTGACTTACCTGTGGTCACGAGAATAAACGGTATAAAAGCAAAAAGTACATTCCATATCATCAAAGGAATAAACAAAGTGACAAAGCCAAGTGGCACCAGCCCCAGGAGAAATAGTGAGACTATCGACATGGCGATAAAGCCACGCGATACGAGAGGCCTCACATGTTGCCAGGCTGCCATGACACCCACAGATGACTCACTGGTGATGAGGTACACGGTGGCGAGTTGTCCCCATGCAGAGACATAGATCACCGCCGCAAATAGTGCTACGAGTCCCAGACCCGTCATCGAGACAGCGAGCGCATATTGTGACGAACCGTACAGGCCGAACAGTGGTATGCCCAATACGAGTGAGGTAACCAATACCACACCTCCGGTGATGAGCATGGAAAGAAGTGATGAGAGAATTATCGACAGTAGTCGCGACTTTGTTCTGGCAAAAGCCTTTTTCAAGAGCACTTCGACAGCCCATGGATCAGATGCTACAGCAGAAACATGATGAGCCGGAGGATTTGGTGGAACATGAGCGCTCAAATTATCTTCAGAATGGGGAGAATGCATAGTCAAAAATGAATTTATAATGACTACTCTATCATCATACGTTATATTTTTTGGATTGACCCACCAAGTGATGTGATTTTTTCCACCAGATTTTCATACCCTCGCTCGACTTGGGCCGCGCCATAGATGACCGACTCGCCCTCAGCTGAGAGCGCGGCCATGACGACCACAGCACCCGCTCTGATATCGTGTATTTGCATAACGCCATTATGCAGACGATCAACTCCCGTGATTCGTACGGCTTGCTTGTATGACCCAGCGGGATCATAGTTGAACTGGTAGAGCTCGAGTGGATTTGCTACTTCGGGTTGGAAAAGCTCCATCTTTGCTCCCACTTTTTGCAGCTCCTGGACATAGTTCAGACGTGACTCGAGGAGAGTCTCATGTATCTCAGACACTCCCTCTGCGGTAGACATCATCAATCCCCACTGTGGCTGCCAGTCAGTCATATATCCTGGGTGAGGAGCAGTTTGGATATCGGTGGCCTTCAGACGACGATCGCCGATGAATCTCATGGTATGTTCGTCAACAAGCTCCACATGCGCTCCTGCTTCAGAGAGCTTTTGGGTAAATGTGGCTATGAGTGAAGGATCAATATTGGTGAGAGTGATATCGCCACGCGTCGCATAGGCGAGTGCTGCAAAGGTCACTGCTTCATTCCGATCAACGAGTACGGTGTGAGGATGGGATTGCTTTAGGCTTGAGACTCCGCGGATGAGTAAATCAGTGCCCTCACGCGTGATCTGCGCACCGCCGTCGTTCAAAAATGATATCAAGTCATCTATCTCGGGCTCAAGTGCCGCATGATGGATAGTGGTAGTACCAGTTCGTTTCACCGCATAGAGGAGAAGTGCCTCGGTGCCGGTGTGCGATGATTTTGCAAAGGTATATTCAGCATCTGATATCTGGCGCGCAGACGCATCATAGTAGCCAGTTTCCGAGTGATAGGTGATGTCCATGCCGATGGCCGTGAGACCATCAGTGATACGATCGATAGGGCGCGCGCCGATACGACATCCACCCGGATTAGGTATTCGCGTCCGACCAAAGCGATGGAGAAGTGGTCCAAACAGGAGGAATGATGAGCGGATCAAGGAGCCGTGGTACAGACTCACTTCGCTTTTGTGTATGGTGCGTGGATCGATGGTGACCGTACCGTTTTCATACGACACCGAGACGCCCAGATCAGCAAATAAATCTCGAAGATGTTGATTATCTTCGTTTGCAGGGACACGATGAAGCACGACAGGCGTATCAAAGAGGAGTGATGCGATCATGAGCTTGATCGAGGCATTTTTGGCGCCAGAAAGGGTGACTTGACCCTTCAATGGTTTTCCGCCATGGATGATATACGAGTCTTGCATAATATTAGCGAATGATATTAATCTCGGGCTGGATCAGTATACCTGTTGCCTGCTGAAAATCCTGTTGCATCGCACTGATATACGCGATTATAGGCTCAGGTGTCGTAGCCGAATAGTTGCATACCACGAGTGCATGATTCTTCCAGGTTCCTACGCCATCTACGACTTTCCCTTTCCATCCAAGCACATCAAAAATATGCCCTGCAGCGATTTTGTATGTCTCAGTATCATTGATGACGAGCTTCGCTCGATCTACGTACTGCATTTTTTGTGCGGGATAGTATTGGAGTTGGGGGAACTTTGAAAGGAGCTCCTTAAGCTTTGTACCCGATACCAGTGGGTTTATAAACGTACTGCCGTTGGTACCCACCTCACCCACCTCGGGAAGCTTCTTTTTTCTCAGTCTGGTGACCGCTTCAAAAATCTCAAGTGGTGTAAAGGGTCCTCTTCCCTGGAGTTCACTTTTGAGGCTTTCGTAGTTTGAGTGATATGAGGTATTGAGCGCATGGACATGAGGTTTTTCGAGTCGAACTGTCACAGAGATAATGATGTAGGTATCAAGAAACTCGCGTGATTTAAAGTAGCTACCTCGATACTCAAAGTGAGCATGAGTATTTCCAAATATCTCTATTTCCTGTTTCTTTGTGTGATATGCCTCTAGCTCCACAAACACATCTTCAAATGTCTGTCCATACGCGCCGACATTTTGTATCGGACCCGCCCCAAAGGTGCCGGGGATATAGGCGAGATTCTCCATCCCTCCCACACCGTAGTTTTGGATGAGGGCATTTATGGTGCCATGCCATTCTTCACCTGCACCGATTCGAAAGGTGATGGATTCAGTATCCTCGTGGACCATGGTCATCCCCAGGATACCCATCAAGATCACAAACCCATCATATGCAGGTGTTGCAAACAGGGTATTTGCACCACGTCCGAGGACATAGTGCTTTGCAGATGATTTGAACTCATCTGAGCTGCATACGCTGCGCAAATCATCCAAGGAGTGCACCTCCGCAAAGTATTTTGCAGTTGTCTGGACTTTCCAGGTAAATAGATCACCGATTGGATGATTTTGAGAGATACCCATACCTGTATTGTATCCGAAACAAGCCTCTATAGAGTACTACAAGATGTAAGTTTCTTTAATAACGGTGTCAAGGTCCCCAATCAGTGGCAATACAAGGGCTTGCTCTGGAGTCACCCATTTGTATGAAGTGTGGGATGTAGAATCAATCTGGATAGTCGGGATTGTTTCAAGTTTGATCTCATATACATGATATACAAAGTCATAGGTCCCAATATTTACAAAAAACTCACTCAGTTTGCGGATTTTGTCTGGTGTAAATACTAAACCCGTTTCCTCTGTCGTTTCTCTGATGACAGCATCTATCAGTCTTTCATTTTTCTCAACTTTACCCCCGGGTATCCCCCATGTTCCACCTTGAGGCTTGTGCATACCTCTTTGAAGTATGAGAAACGCACCATTCACACTAATAAAGCAACCCACAACATCGTGCTGTTTCTCGAAACCACTCCACTGAACTTTTGAAATCATTGTATATTTTGCTGTTGCAGATAATTCCTAAAAAATGTCCAGCTTGCGAGTGCAAAACCGCACTGTATCTCGCCAGCTTCGATCATCATCTCCATCTCTGCGATCGTAAAGAAATGCATCTCCATCCCGACTTCTGTATGTTCTAACCTCCGCTCACCCTTTTTGAGATCTGTCGCTACCAAAATCGTAGTTTTGAGGTTTACGAGCCCCGCTTCATTATAGGTGAGTCCTATAGTCTCCATCTGACCCGCAACAAAGCCGGTTTCCTCAGTGAGCTCCCGATGTGCTGACTCAATGATAGATGCATCAGGCTCTCCGCCGCCCCCAGGAAATTGCCAGAGTTCGCATCTGTTTGCATGACGATACTGCCTCAGCATATATACGCCACCATTTTCATAGGGGATGACGCTCACATCGATATCAGGTATTGGCTTCGCGAGATACGCTTGCTCCCACGTTTTGCCGTCTCTGGAGAGCGTATCTACTACACATTTGACGTGAGCGTTCTCGTATGCCACTCGAGAATTGATGACCTTTGGAATATGTTTCATAGCACGCTTGATGTAACTAGTACGTCAATCACCTTGTATATATCGCCCGCGCCGATGGCGAGGATCACATCTCCAGACTTTCGATCCTTTTGTACCTGGGACAATAGCTTCGTGCGCGTCCCATATCCATGTATATGGGAGTAGCCTTTGGACTGTGCGATCAGTTCGAGATCGTGTGAAGTGATCTTCTCGACACCTGGTTTCTCACGAGCGCTCGGAAAAATCTGATCGATATATACCTGATCAGCATGAGAAAGGGCATCGACAAATTCATTCTTCAAAGCCTGAGTGCGAGAGTAGGTATGTGATTGAAACATGACCAGCAGTCTCTGGTTGGGATGGAGCTTGCGGATAGCGTGGATCGTCGCCGTGATCTCTGCAGGGTGATGCCCATAGTCATCATAGTAGTCAACACCATGATGGTGACCATAGTGCTCGAGGCGGCGCTTCGCGCCGCCGAATCCCTCCATACTTTTTTCAATATCGTGAGTTGTATATCCTAGTTGGTGCAGTGCCGCTACGATCCCCTTTTTATTTCCTTCGATACTCGTGGAGTTGCACTCGTATACCCACGATGCTTTTTTAAAAAAATCTCGAAACACTTGTGTGGTGTGCGCCAGATCACGATATACATCAGGATGATCAAAGTCGATATTCGTACAGATGATGTGAGTAGGGGAGTAGAGCTCGAGTTTGGGTGTCAGGTCAGAAGGAGGTGCGAGGGCATACTCATCAGCTTCAAATACAAACACCTCTGCTCCAGGTTCATGGCGCCCTCCCTGTAAGCCAGAAAATCCCGAGGTGCCTACGAGCCAGCTCACCTTTGCGCCCAGGTTATCCAGTGTATAGGCGAGGAGCGCACTCGTCCCCGTTTTGCCATGACAGCCACATACGGCGATACTGGTGGTGAATGATTTGGTGTACTCTGCGATCCACTCTGCTTGATGTTGGATGGCGATACCCTTTGTACGCGCCTCAGTCACTTGGATCGATTGTGCTCCGCCATGTGCTGCTGAGTAGATGACCAGATGAGTGCCTTCGGGGAGCGCCTGATCAAGCGGCACGATATCTATGCCGAGTCCGGTGAGTACGGAGTCGGTGATCTGAGCTTCGAGGGTGTCTGAGCCGTGCACCGTAACTTTCATCTGAGAGAGTATCGTCGCGATGCCCGTCATCGCCACTCCCTTTATGCCGACGATAAATACACTCTTGTGCGGTGTCATACAATGATTATATACCAAGAAGGTACTATTCTCCCATCGCAAATCCAGTCATTGCGAGCGAAGCGTAGCAATCCCAAATCTTGAGTAAGACTGCTTAGTCTCCGCTATCTATATTCCCATTCCTCTTTAGCCATTTATCCTGAATCATTGTTCATGTACCGGATTCGCATCCCTCCTTTGCCATGTATTATGAATCATTTTTCATGTACCGAATTCGCATTCCTCTTTAGCCATTTATCCTGAATCATTTTCATTAGTCTGAGTTGTGATACACTGTGTATATGTCACTGCACGTAGTCACCAATCCTACGAAAAAGGATATAAGCGCGTTCTACAAAAAACATCCTCACATAGATGGTCTGATACCCAAATATATCGAGCGGGACAACATCCAGGTAGTCTTTCATCGAAAAGCCGAATGGGTCTTTTTAGTTTTCCATGTGCCTGAGTATGTGGCGTCACGAAAGTCCATAGAGTCGGTTGAGGTGAATATATTTTATGACCGAGCGACGAATAGATCTACTATATTTGCATTTGATACGCAGCACTTTTTTACAAAGTATAAAAATGAGATAGAGAGCATAGAGTTCAAATCATTTGGCACATTTTTAGAAAAACTCCTCGACATCATTTTGAATGATGAGTCACGCATCATCGAGCATGTCCTCCTAAATACAAAGGCCATCAAAAGTGAGTACACCTCGGGAGTCGATGCGTCCGTCGTGATCAGACATCTCACAAATAGCTTGATCCACATCTCCACGCTCAAGCTCATCGTAGACAACCAAGATAAATTGATCGGCAAAGCCGAGAACTACATCCGCAACTACGAAGATTCACCCATCGGTGATATGCGCACTCATATCAGAGAGGAGCTTGTGTACGCAAAGGAGTTTTGTCAGACACTTATGGACTCGATAGATACGAAGTACCAGGTAAAGCAGGCTGAGATCCTCTATGCATATACGAAGTACACCTTTATATTCTTTTTGGCAGGAGCAGCATTTCAGATCGCATTTGCTTTTATCGAGGACCCCTCTCCCATCAAAATCACCTTTTGGATGGCGAGTCTCGCTACGCTCCTAGGCTCCCTCGTGATGTTTAGGAAGTTTGGGTAGCGTTCATCCTATGTCATTGCGAGGAGGAGCCTTTAGCTCCCCTACGTGTCATCTTGCCTGCCCGCCAAATCGGCGGGAGCGAAGCGTAAGCGGAGTCGACCGCGCCTGCCTCGCTCTTGCGAGCACAAGGCGGGCAGGAAGATCCCTTATATATGAGATTCTTCGTTCCACTCAGAATGACCGCGCAGGAATCATCATTGAATTAGTTGACTATTACAGCGATGACAAGGACGTGCTATAGATTGAGAGAATATCGAATGGCGCATGCGGTATACTATCCCACCTATGTCTGATATACATACGCCTGCCAAACCTGTTGCCAAAGCTCCTGAGCCCTCTGCATACTTTCGGATCGAGCAAGACATGATCGACTACTGGAAGAAACATAAGATATTTGAGCGCTCAGTCGAGGAGCGCCCCGCAGACAAGCCATGGACATTCCTGGATGGACCTCCCTTTGTCACGGGACTCCCACACTACGGACATATCGTCGGCAGCGTGGTGAAGGACGTCTTCCCTCGGTTCAAGACCATGCAGGGATATCGCGTCAGGAGAGTCTGGGGATGGGATGGACACGGACTCCCGATCGAGAACAAAGTCGAAAATGCAATGGGACTGAAGTCCAAAAAAGAGATCGAGAACAAAGTAGGAGTGGGACCTTTTATCGAAAAATGCAAAGAGTACGTACAGGAGGTATCCAGTGAGTGGGAGTGGTATATCGACCATATTGGGCGCTGGGCTGACTTCAAAAATGCGTACCGCACCTGGGACAAGGAGTATATGGAGTCGGTCATGTGGGTATTCAAACAGCTCTACGAGAAAAATCACATCTACAAAGGGCTCCGTGTCTCTCTCTTTTGTCCGCACTGCAGCACGCCGATCTCAAACTTTGAGGTCGCCATGGATGCAGGAGAGAACTACAAGGATGTGACCGAGCCGGCTAACACATACAAGTACAAATTAGTCGAAAGTCCTAAAGTCCATAAAGTCGAAAGTCAGAAGTCGAAAGGAACCTACTTCCTCGCGTGGTCGACGACACCGTGGACGAAGCTCACCACCACCGCCCTCGCCGTGAATCCCGACCTCGTGTACGTATGTGTGGAGCATGATGGCGAGCGCTTTATCCTCGCGCAGAGTACGCTCGAAGCAGTTTTTAAGCAAAAAGGCGTGGACTTATCAACTCTGAATGTAGTCTGGGAGAAACAGGGCAGCGAGCTCCTCGGCATGACCTATGAGGGACACTTTGATTTTTATAAACGAGTTGAGGGCAAGAGGCAGCATGTGATCGTCGCCGACACCTTTGTCACCGCGACTGAGGGCACCGGTATCGTCACGATAGCTCCGTATGGCGAGGAGGATCTGAAGGTCATGACCAGAGATAGCATTCAGATCGTGCGAAATGTCGATGATGAGGGCAAACTCACCCCAGACAATCCAAACGGCTGGGCAGGTGTCTACTATCTCAAGGTGAACAAACTCGTAAATCAAGATCTGACTGATCGTGGACTCATGTTTCACGAGGAACCCGGGCACTCGCACTCAGTCGCACACTGTTGGCGCTGTCATGAGCGGCTCTTTTTCAATCCCCAAGAAGCATGGTATGTGAATATCCAAAATCTAAAAACAGTGATGAAAGAGACGAACGAGTCTGTGAACTGGTATCCGGATCACTTCAAATACGGCAGATTTCTCAAGAGTATGGAGAGCGCGCCAGACTGGTGCATCTCGCGCAGTCGCTACTGGGGATCTCCCGTCCCCGTCTGGGAGTACACCCATGCCGATGGTCAGGTGGAGCGCTTTGTACCAGGCTCTATCGCTGAGCTTTCAGAGGCATCAGGGATGAAGCTCGATGATCTGCACAAGCCTGTGATCGATACAGTCCTCATACCCAGCAAGATCGATCCTACCAAAAAGTTGCGTCGCGTATCCGAAGTCCTTGATAGTTGGATCGAGGCAGGTTCCGCATCGTTTGCAGAGCGTCACTTTCCCTTCAACCCTGACGCGAAGCTCGAGGATTTCTTCCCTCCAGACTTTATATCCGAGTACACCGGACAGATTCGTGCGTGGTTTTATGTCCTGCATGTCATCTCTGCAGGTATCTATGGACGACCCGCTTTCAAAAATGTGTCCGTTACAGGAGTCATCATGGGCTCAGATGGACGTAAGATGAGCAAAAACTACAAAAACTATCCTGATCCCCGTGAAGTCATCGAAAAGTATGGAGGAGACGCCCTGCGCTTGTACCTCCTCGGTTCACCCATCACCAAGGGCGAGGATATAAACATCTCAGAGCAAGAGTACCGTGATCAGCTCCGCAAGTTCATCATCCCACTCCTAAACATATGGAATTTTTACGAGATGTATGCGGGGGTGGACGGATATGACCAATTCAAAATTCAAAATGTAAAAGGCAAAAATGACCCATCACCGAAAGGACACGGGATCCAGAGTGAGAATGTATTAGACAAGTGGCTGGTGTCAAAGCTACACTCGACGGTGCAGGCGGTGTCTGAGGCTCTCGAGCAGTACGATACCGTCGTGACCGTCGCGCTCATCTCTGAGTTTGTGGATGACTGGTCGAAGTGGCATGTGCGCAGATCACGAGATCGTGCAGGATCAGGAGACCTTACCCCCGATGCGCGCGCGTACTATGACACGACCACAGAGGTATTTGAGGTATTTTTGCGACTCATCGCACCAGTTGTGCCATTTCACAGTGAGTATCTCTATCGCAAGTTGACCGGACGTGAGTCTGTACACCTTGAGTCATGGCCACACGTTGAGACTTCCTCTATCGACACCGAGCTCGAGACAAATACCGTGATAGCTCGTTCACTTTGTGAAGCTGGACACAATATCCGCAAGACCAACAGTTGGAAAGTCCGCCAGCCGCTCGCGTCACTCGACATCCAGACCGAAGGGGATACTTCGACCTTCTCAGATGCCCTCTGGCAAGTCGTGCTCGACGAGCTGAATATCAAAAACATCCAGATAAGCGGTGCCCAGGCATATCCTGCGACTCCAGTCGTCGTCACCGAGGCACAGCTCGCTCGCGAAGGCAAGATCAGAGATGTGCTCCGCGAGGTCCAAGCCCTCCGCAAAGATGCAAAGATCGGGATCGCCGACCAGGTAGCCCTCGAGATCCCTCCGGAGTATGTGGAGTTTGCCGATCAGATCCGCCTCTATGGGAGAGTAAATGCCCTCACCGTCGGCACGAGTTTGAAGGTGTTGAGTTCGTAGTGTGTCCTATGCTCGCTCGCATGCCCGTCCCGCCGTGGCGGGACAGTCACGGCGTTTATCTGCAAAGATAGTAGCGAGCCCTTCGAGCAGAACCAGTTGCGATTATTTGATCCTAGTATGAGATTTCAAAATTGCACTCTTACCAGATGTGCACTATCATCATATAGATGACAGAATTCAGATCTGACGAAATCCCAATTGTGCGTAGAGGAGAGTCTGAGATTTATGCCTCCATAAATGAGAAGCCAATGATTAATGCTGGGTTCGGAGAGGAGGATGAAGTAAGCCATACGACACGCGAGGTAATAATCCTCTCAAATGAAAAAAGGAGAAGGCATTACGAGGGTATATTTAATCATCTTCATTATCCAAAAATGTTTGTGACAGGAACACAGAAGGCAATATGTGATCGTTTCAACCTGATAACAAACTGTGAACCAAGAGGTCCAAATTTCCTATGCACAGTTGACTTGGGAGAACTCAAGTCGCTTGATGAAAGTTCGTACCTCGCACTGCAACAAGCACTGGGCACAAGAACTCTCTTGGAAAAACTTGATCAATTCAGATTCAAAAGAGGGTTTCCCTTGACCCCTTTAGGGAAAGAGTTAGCTGCAGTGAGCAGACAGATGTGCCAAAAGGTACTTGTGGGAATAGCTCAATGCGAGGATCCTACTTATATACATGAGCTTGAGCATGTGCTATTTAGGCAAAATGTCAATAAGCATTATGAAAACATAACTCTCAATGGCACAGAAGCACGCTTCTTGCATACGTTGAGCGAGACGTACAGTCTTTTTGCAGGATTAGCATATGCAGAAAAGACAGGTAATAGGGCTTTTCTTGACTTTCATTTTGCAAACCAATTACGCACGCTTGCACTTGAGGATGATTCAAAACCATTTTCCGACATCGAAGAAGTACTACTTACTGATCTGAGTAAAGCCGAAGTGCATGCTGTGAGTTACTTGATAGGAGTATATGGTGAGAGTATATGTGATATGTATCCTCAGTCCTATGAGCTGCTAGACCTGAAGAAGATTAGTGCACTTGCAGGAGGCGAGAGCACAAAAGAGATTGCGGCAAATTTCTATGCGCTCTATGCACAACGACTTTTAAAAGATATTCAGGGTGATCCAGCGATGGTATATGATCAAATTCGACGTGTGCAGTCTGATCTGGGATCTACCTGGCAGGCAAAGCTCTCGACGATGCGGCAAAGGATGCTTGAGGTGAAAACCCAAATAGGAGCATAAATTATAGTATGTGTTCAAAATCATACTTTAGCAACGTCTGATATAAGAATCGGTAACCGATAATCACCTCAACTTCAACTAATCTGTTGCTTATCACGAATAGGTTTCGCAATTCGTTTATAACCTCCAACTCTCAAACACATCGTTGATAACTCTCAGCTCTCGATTATCAACTATCCGTTATTCGCTCTAAGCTCTTAGCTATCAACTCCTAGCTATCCCATTTAGTATTGTTTCGCCCGATTTGTAGGGTATAATAATCACTCATGAACACTCTCTCAGTAGTCAAAACAGGCGGCAAGCAGTACATGGTGAAGTCAGGTGATATCATCACGGTGGATCGCATGGAAGGCGAAGTGGGCTCCAAAGTCCAGCTCGTGAAGCTTGCAGAGTTCGCACTCGATGGCTCCACACTGCAGCTCGGCGCACCTGCTCTCTCAGAGACGGTGACAGCTGAAGTAGTCGAGACAGGCAAAGGAAACAAGATCAGAGTAGCAAAGTTCAAGGCAAAGGTCCGTTTCCGCAAGGTCATGGGATTCCGCCCTCACCTCACGAAGCTGAAGATCGTTTCTGTATAATTTGACTTTAAACGTGTATGGCACATACAAAAGCACAAAAAGCAACAAAAGGTAACCGAGACTCGTTTTCCAAGCGTCTTGGAGTGAAGATCTTCGGTGATCAGGCTGCCAAAGCAGGCCACATCATCATCAGACAGCGTGGGAACAAGTACTTTGCAGGTGAGAACGTACTCCAAGGCAAAGACTTTACTCTCATGGCACTCAAAGATGGTCAGGTAAAGTTCACCATCCGCCACAACAAAAGCTACGTGTCCGTGGTCTAACTCGCATCTATCTCTCCTATTTCTCGTTTCCTTCCTTCCTCTTATTTTTTCTTTGCATGCTTGCCCTCCTAGCTACGAAGTTGCTGGAGGGTCATCCTGAACTAGTTTCAGGATCCGTACTCCCATCCCAGCGTCTTTGTATGTCATCCCGGACCGATGCCATACCTGTGATCCGGGATCCACGTCTTTACTTACTTATCACCTCTCGCCAGAGGCGGGCAAGCATGTACACGAGCATGACGATCGAAGTCTCACGGCACTTGTCATGGTGAGCTTGACGAACCATGGGATCCACTCTCATCCCTTGCTCGCCTTCCTAACTACGAAGTTGCTGGCGTGGCCCGCTGCCATCTATTTCTACTTTTGTAGATCATCGCCTAGATTCCATGTTGCCATTTGGTCTATTCCTAACAATCTATTTCTACTTTTGTAGATGCGATGCCCTCTACTTTTTTAGCGAGGTCTATTCCTAACAATCTATTTCTACTTTTGTAGCACAAGAGTGTGATAGGGGAGACTGTCAATCATTTTTTTATCCTACGTGAGCTTCAAACTCAGCTATTCTCAAAAAGTTGAAACTGACAGAAGACAACTTGATGCGATCATGGCAAATCTTTTCCCTGGCTCTGCGCAAACGATGTGGTTTGAACCCGCTGTCCTACAATTTGGTCTCTCGTGAATTATATTGTGAAGTATGCTAATGGTCATTAGCATATAC
>JBAXII010000005.1:0-72475 GCA_037138475.1 bacterium
GCCGTTATTACAATCCATATCTAGATTCTAGCATGAGAATGCTGGTCTAGAGCCTGAATAATTGATAATGGAGAATGGAGAATTGAAAACTCACCTTAGTAAATACTGCAAATGTCGACGTATGTCATTGCGAGGAGGAGCACTTTTAGCGACGACGTGGCAATCTAGCCTCCCTCCAGAGGCGCCGTGCCCGCAATGCTACGCATAAGCGTGGCAGGCGAGGGGCAGGCGCAATGACATGCCGCACAAGTTGAGTTGAGATTTGATTGCAGCTAGAAAGATGACTTGGTTTGTATGTTATGATTTTAGAAATTTGAAGGTTATTTGGTCCGCCGAATCGGTGGATTGCGAATTTGGAATTTAGAGCTTGTTTGGATTTAGAAATTTAAAATTAGATATTCGTAATTACATTTGATTCCTTCCCTCCATCGCTTTTTTGAGCGTCACATAGTCGGCGTACTCGACATTGCCTCCCATCGGGAGCCCGTAGCCGAGACGGGATACCTTTACTTCCTCCCCTTTTGAGTTGCGCACCTCTGATACGTGATCGCGGATGTACATAGCTGTGGCTTCGCCTTCCATATCGGGATTGGTAGCGATGACGATCTCAGAGACTGGCTCATCCTTTAGTCTGATGATAAGCTGATCGATCGTGAGCTGGTCAGGGCTCACTCGATTGAGTGGATCGATCTTGCCATGGAGCACATGATATAAACCTTGGTAAATACCGCCGGTTTCAAATGAGATGATGTCCAGCACCGACTCTACGACCGTGATCACCTGCTGATCACGCTTTGGGTCGTCACATATCGCGCAGACCTCGCCCCCTTCACACAGATTTTGACAACGCTTGCAGCGCTTGGTCATGGACTTTAGGTCCGCGATCACCTGTCCAAATGCGCGCAAGTCCTCCTCGGGGAGTCTGAGAAAAAAGAACGCGAGTCGATTGGCAGTTTTTTCACCGATGCCAGGAAGTCGCTGGAGAAAGAGTGAGATTTTTTGAAGCGAGAGCGGGAGTTGAGCCATAGCTGTCCATTCTAACACGTTCGTATCCTCAGTCAGCTTGCAAAATGTATAGCCGTCAGTACAATGACCTCATTACCTATTTTATCTAATCGCATGAAGCCAGTATTTACAGTCGTACTCGTTGCACTCCTCGCGCTCAGTGCATACAAGTACTTTCAAAAACCAGTAGTCGAAAAGGTGCCAGAACCAGCAGGTCTCATGGTAAAAAAGCCTACCGCCCAAGTCGAATCGGCTATGAAGGTGCCAGAGGGTGCCATAACGTATACAGTTGATCCTAGCACCTCCAAAATCGAGTGGAGTAGTGAGAAAAAGCTCATCGTAGACTGGAAACACAACGGCACAGTAGCCATCAAATCAGGCGAGTTATACAAAGTGATAGATCCTATCAAAGGAGACTCGGTGATGGGCAAAGTAGTGATAGATATGGACTCGATAGTAGCTCTCGATAATCTTGCAAATGCTAAGTTGATCGGTCATCTCAAGTCACCGGACTTCTTTGATGTGGCAACCTATCCAACCGCAACTCTAGAGTTTACTGCCGTACCTGATACCCCAACTGAGGTCACCGACAAAACAGGTGCAACGTATACAGCCACTGGTATGTTAACCGTAAGAGGCAAAACGAATCCCATAACCTTTACAGTCACCTCAGAAGAGACACCAGAGGGGATGGTCACGGGCACTACCGACCTTGTAATCGACAGGTCAAAGTTTGATATCAAATTTGGATCACAATCGTTCTTTAGCTTGGATGAGCTGAAGAAAAATCTGATACCGGATGAAGTACCTCTCAAGATCACTCTAAGTGCGAAGAAGGTAAGTATGTAAGTAGGACAGTATGTAAGTAGCACAGTATGTAAGTAGAGCAGTATGGAAGTAGAACAGTATGGAAGTAGAACAGTATGTAAATAGTGAGTCAGTGAGGGCCTGGTCCCGACAAGTCGGGACCAGGCCTATTCGTTCAACGTTCTTCGCCCCAAAGGGGCCCCTTCGGAGCTATGCGCTCTTAGCTCTTAGCTATAAGCTCTTAGCTTTGCTCTGATTTACGTCACAATAACCTCGGCGATGATGAGCGGTCGACGCCCGGTCTCATTCATAAAGAACTTCTCGAGCGTCTTGATCACCTCTTTTTTGATGCTCGCGACTTCCATACTTGCCTCGCGTGGTCCCACTGCTGCAAGTTTTTGAGTGAGTGCATCACGGACCATGCCTGATGCATGTGAGAGGAGCTTACCTTCGGTTTGTTCATAGACGAATCCTCGTGAGATGATTCGCGGATCTTCGACCTTGCGCGTACTTCCATCAATCTGGAGTAAGGTCAAGACGATACCCTCTGCGGCGAGTGTTTGACGATCTCGAAGGACTTCACTCCCTACGTCACCGACTCCATATGCATCAACATAGATCGAGTCAGTCTCAAGCACGGCTGAGCGAGAGGCTTTGCCACCAGGTTCAAACGTGATAGTCTCGCCCTCGTTGAGCAAGAATACGTTTTCTTTTTTGTGTCCGAGATCCATACAAAGCTTTTGATACTGCTGATGGTGGCGTATGGTGGAGCCGATAGGCACCGCATAGCGAGGCTTCGTAAATCGAAGGAGTAATTTCAAATCATCGATATTGCCGTGTCCTGACGCATGGATCTGCTCCGATGTATCGGAGTAGATGATCTCAGCACCGCGGAGTGAAAGCTGCTCGATCATCCCATACACCACCTCTTCATTTCCAGGAATAGGATCTGAGGAAAAGAATACCTTATCGCCCGGGAGCACCTTTACCGTCTTGTGCTCGTTCTGTGCGATACGAGAGATCGCCGAACCATCCTGTCCTTGGCTCCCAGTCGCGATGATACACACCTTGTTTGGAGGAAGTCGCATGGCTTCGTGTTCATCACCTAGTAGCTTTTCAGGAACGGGGAGATATCCAATCTCTGCAGCGGCTGCAGTATTTTTACTCATACTGCGTCCGAGGAATATCACCTTGCGGTTGAACTTTATGGCTGCCTCTACACACTGACGTATACGAGAAATATTTGACGCAAAGGTAGTCATAAGAAACTTCCCCTTGGTCTTGCGCATCTCATCCTCAAATGAGCTTCCAATGACGCTCTCAGACAACGTGAGTCCCTCACGAAATGCGCCCAGCGCATCAGACATGAGACAGAGCACGCCATCGTGGCCCGCTTTACACATTTCGTAAAAGTCTGGTGGCGCATCATACGGAGGTGTCAGATCCATCTTGAAGTCCTGACCATGGTAGATGGTCCCGAGTGGGGTATAGATGATGATATGGTGAGTATCGGGGATCGAGTGAGCTGTCTGGATGAACTTTATGCGGAATCCACCAAAGGTATACTCTTGGTTCAGATTCACGACAGTCAGATCTGGCTTGATCTCACGCTCTGCGAGCTTGTTTTCGATAAACATCGCGGTGAGCTTGCCCGTGTACATGGGAGGCTTGCCGAGTGCCTCGTAGTGGTAGGGGAGTGCTCCGATATGGTCCTCATGACCATGGGTCAGCAGGAGCGCGCGAATCTTGTCTTTCTTATCAAGGAGATAGCGGATATCAGGGATCAGCAGATCTACGCCAAGCTCTGTAGCAGAGGGAAAGCCGATACCACAGTCGACGATCAGGATATCCTTGAGCTGATCATTTTCGTACAACTCATACAGATACATATTTTTGGTAACGCCGATGATCCCGCCAAGCGGGACAAAACGAACTTTAAATGGATTCATAAAAAAATAAAATAAACTACTAACAATCACTCAATAACGTGAGTGAAAAAAATTCAAAATGTAAACATAACTATCATCCTCAGACTGAATCCCTGCCTCCCGCTTAGCGTGATAAATTCGCAGGGATGACAACTTGCTTTTGAGTCCTCATTTCCTGGTAAACTCTTCTAAAAATCTAAGTCGTAAAGATCCTTCACTTTGTTCAGGATGACGTGTGTGTCATCTTGCCTGCCCCTGCCCGCAATGCTACGCATAAGCGTTGCAGGCGCGGCGCCAAATCGGCGGGAGTGAAGCGAAAGATCTTTAAAATTGCACTATTTCTTTGTATCTCTATTTCCCTATTACTTTATTTCCTATTTCCCTATTTCTTCTTGTATGGACACTCCATATCAAACGTGATTCGAGGTGTTTTGTTATTCACTGTATCCCGATCTATATCGTATCCGTGATGCATATATACCTGGACTACTCCGCCGATCAGTATATCGTTCCAATCATACCCTAAACGCGTGACCATGTCTCGCACCTGAGCCTCGCTCTCACCCTCGACTTCGATAAAGGTGGGGATCCATGGCCAGGTATCGATCATCACCTGTCCGCCGTCAGGATACTCCCATACTTCACGCCGTGTCTCCTGATACGACTTTTGTACACAACCTAGCTGGGATACAAACTCATTTGCTCCCTCTAGACTATCCACATGGAGCTCGATCTCACGGGTACCATCGATCGTGGTCCCATGAGATTTATAGGTAAGTGTCACCTCTCCAGCCTCATCGCGCACTCGAATAAATCCCTTTTGGGTCGGTGCGGAGGTGGGGAGGTGATACACAAAGCGACGGTAGTTCGCTTCAGACTTCGTACAGATGGCTCCCGTAGACGCCAATCGTCGACGTATCTCTACGGGATCGATCTGAACTATTTTTACTTCGTATTCGATATGCATGAGACTTTGAGACTTAAATAAGTTTTGCTCGTAAGTGAGTATAGCAGTTCGTCAGCGAAGTAGAGATAGTATATCATATGTTACACTCTTTGTCATGCTACATACGTCAAATGAGGTGAGAACATGTCTCAAATCAGTCATCGATCCCGAGCTGGCGATATCGATAGTTGACCTGGGACTTATCTATGATATACAGTTCCCCACAGATGAAAAGGTGCAAATCGTCATGACCCTCACCTCCCTAGGTTGTCCACTCTTTGGCACGATACATGATGATATGGTCCGCGCCCTCAAACTACTCGAGTACACTGCGGATCAGATCGATATCGAGCTTGTTTGGGATCCTCCATGGAACCAGTCGATGATGAGCGAGGAGGCAAAGGCTGAGTTGGGGATAGAGTGATGGAGTATACTTTCCACTCCATGTCTCGCTTCATCGCACTCCGCTATCGTGACTTTCGCCTCCTGTGGATCGGGAGCTTTATCTCATGGACAGGCAGTGAGATGTCCACAATTGCACTCACCTGGATGCTGTATCAGATGACGGGCTCCGCACTCGCGCTCGGTACCCTCGGGCTCATGCGCGCTATCCCGATGATCGTATTCTCACTTATCGGTGGAGGGATCGCAGATCGCTTCGATCGAAAAGGGATCATTTTAAGTGCGCAGATTATACTTTCGCTCCTCTCAAGCATACTCCTCGTGGCTGCACTCAGTGGTGCTCTACGTCCATGGATGATCTACCTGACTGTATTTATCGAGTACACTGTCAGTGCCTTTGGGAGGCCCGCACGTCAGTCGCTCCTCCCACATCTCGTCGAGAAGCAGCACTTCGGACATGCAGTGCAGCTCTCATCTACTATGTGGCAGTCCACCGTACTTTTGGGCCCGGCACTTGGCGGCCTCCTCATGTCTTTTGTGGGACCCCTCCCCATCCTTTTTATTGATTTACTCAGCTTCATCCCCTTCATCATTTGTATCGTCATGATGCGCACTCCACCTCCTCCAGTCCAGGTACATGATCAAAGTGGGATCCAGTCTTTGATCAGCGGGATGCGGTTTGTGCTCGGGAAGCGGCTCATCTTTGGCACGATGATATTGGATTTTTTTGTATCATTTTTTGCGATGGCAAAGTCTCTCTTTCCGCTTTATGCGGATCAGATACTCCACGTTGGAGCAACAGGGCTCGGTTTTCTGCACTCTGCTACTGCGGCAGGAGCTATCCTCGCTGGTATCGTCGTGAACCCTGCATGGTATGAGCATCGACAGGGGAAGGTGCTCATATGGAGTGTCGGCTGCGTAGGAGTCGCTACGATGCTTTTCGCCTACACATCGACTCTTTGGGTGTCATGTGCGACTTTGGCCCTCTTGGGCGCGGCGGATTTTGTCAGCATGAACATCCGGATGCTCGTCAGGCAAATAAATACTCCTGATCATCTGATGGGACGCGTGTCGGGGATACATGTGATCTTTTCAGGAGGTGGACCGACGCTCGGAGAGATGGAGGCGGGACTGTTGGCGACACTTTTGGGGGTGCAGCACTCGGTGTTTGCGGGTGGGCTCCTTGCTGTACTCTCTGCACTCGTGATCGCTCGACTCGTGCCTGAGATCGGGAGGTATAGACTGGGGAAAGCGTGAGCTCATGTCATTTGAGTGACTCTCTGACTTCGATCCAGGGGACAGTGCGATAGACTGTGCAGTCAGTATGAAAGGCCACATCATTTATGTTTTCGGCACTGCCCTTGTATATGTCTTTGCAAGGTGTGCGACTGTAGTCGCACATAAACTCGCTATCATCTTGTTTGTAATGCTCACAGGAAAAGAATCTCCTTTGAGATCGAGTCTGTGGATCGATGAGTTCGAGTCTGCGAAAGAGACTAACATCTCCACCTTGACTATAGAGGATATATCGGTCAGAATCTGAATACACAATCGTGCTTGATTCGAATACCTGATTTAGTTTGATAGAGGTTTCCTTTGCAGTGTAGGGATCAGTTAGAGGGAGATCAACTCGCTTCCAGGTATTACCCAAAGAGTCATTATTTCCAAAGAGGACAAAGTCAACCCCTCCTTCAATCTTGCAAAATCTGAAAAATGAATCAGTCCCAAGCTTTTCCTTTTGAGAGAGTTTCTGTACCACATCGTAGATCTGGGGATATGCACGTCGTGAAATGAATTCCTCCCCCAGTCGTGATCTGACTAGTGGGGTAGGTGTTGGGGGCACCGGGGATCGGGCAGAGCTCCGGTAAACGAGCTCTTTTTGAGTCGGGTCAAAATAGGAGAGGTCCTTATCGCAAGTGACTCTCTTCACGCTTTTTACCTCTGAATCATCGACCTGCGCCATGACCTTTGGTATATCAAAAGCTACACGAGGATCAGATGCGGTGCTAGCTGGATTTATAGGTTCTAAGCCGTACATATCTTTGCCTCCCGTGAGTCGACGTCCCGACTCAAATGCGACGATATCGAGCGGAGACTCTGACAGCTGTATCTTGGCACCCGTGTGTATATTTTCAATAGTGTTGTCCTCACAAAGAGTATATCCATTGGTGGTCACAGTGGTTCCCAAGCAATCGATGGGGATAGGTTTTGCTTTTTTTGTCACAGTATCTAATTCATAGATTGTATTTGATACAGAATCGTTGGATACATCTTCAAACACGCTAAAGTATATGTTCTTGCCGTTATATTTATTCTTGAAGTTAATGGGTAAGAGCGAGATTGATTTTTTAGGCCATTCATAGTAATGATTGGCATCAGCCAAAAGAGGTGTATCAAGCGAAAAAATGGGGTGCCTCACTTTTGATCGAAAACTGTATTCAAATATCTTTGTCCCACGGGGAATGAGAAGCTTCATGGCGTCAGTGAGATCGCTTGTTATATACATATGTTCATGTGTTTGATCATAAACGTGATCAGCTCCCCATCCGTCACCATAAATGTATCCAAGCTCTTCTTCATCAGGACTGTCTATGCGTGCGCGCGAAAGTGGAATAAATCCTGCCTCTGCAGTAAAGCCTCCATTGTCCAGATATATTTCACGACGTGACTCATCAATTGCGACTATTTCTTGTGCATTTTGGAACCTCTGGTTCTGGTTCGTGTGATCATTTAGGATGATATCCTTCCCCTCCAAATTAACCATATGTATGTTCATATAGCAGTATTTTGGTTTTTCCGGACAAACCCTACCCTCAATAGAAGGAAATCCCTCCAGAAAAAATACATTTCCTGCACTGTCAAACCGAGCAGTAAATGACCAAAGGAGATCACTTGGACCAAATACAGCTTTGAATGACGCTGAAGACCAGGGAATATGGCTAATATCAGCTATCTCGATCGATTTGCTTGATACCCGTAAAAGACGTGTATGGTCTGGTGAAATAAGATATCTCAGTCCATCGACTGATGAGTTGGAATTAAGATATGGCAACTCATGATCCACCTTCGTATTCGTCAGAAAATCGATCTCAGTGAAGGTGGATGTTTTTGCGGTATGATCGTGATGGATATAGGAGAGATAGAGATCATCGTGCAGCACCGTGGGGTTTATGAGTGAGGGAGTGGGTGTCGGAGTGGGTGGAGGGTATGTGGGATAGGGTGTCATCGTGGGAGTACTGGTGGGTGTGGCAGTAGGAAACAGTCGTGCAATGGGTGATGTGACATCAGGCAACTGCAAGTAAGTATCATCGCGTGTGACGTACCACCCAGTCAATAGATAGGAGAGGTAGATGATCAGTAACCATAAGGCGATACGGATGAGCTGCTCACTCGGACGTACAGAGCGAGCAAATATAGTTCGTATGGATGACATCAGCTTCATATAGAAGACAATATAGCGGAGTAAGTACGTGAATACAATCATGATGTGGATACAAATACAATACACATATTTGAAATCATGTCGCTGTGGTACATTTGCTTTCAGCAGAAAGTAACACTGGGTCAGTCCGTAAAGGTCTGACGCCCAAAGGATGATAGAACACACGGTTCGGGACCGTGATGTCAGGGGTTCCCGCCAACGAGTCGGCGTCCCGACTCAAATGCGACGATATCAAGCGGAGTCTTGGACAGCTGTATCTTGGTACCCGCGTGTATGTTTTCAATAGCGTTGTCCTCGCAAAGAGTATATCCATTGGGGGTCACAGTGGTTCCCATACAATCGATGGGCAGGCGCTCGAGCTGTTGTGATTCGATATCGAGCGCATAGACTATGCCTGTCTTTGAGTGTGGGTATTGCCGATCCAACAAGCTGAAAATTATTTTGTTATCTTGCACGACATGGGGGCTTATGATGTGAGAATTTAGGTCTGCATGCAAAGTTCCACTCGCTGAGGAGGTTTGATCGAGAGAAAAGAGAAGGCGTTTGGTATACGAACGAAGGTCGTATTGGAATAATTGACTATCGTATAAAATCTTTTCGTCATATCTGAGTTTGGACTCATCGATCGTATTACTGGTCACATACGCATAGCGATACTGCGAATCGAACACTGGTGTACTATGGCCAACTGAGATGTTTTTTAATTCAACTCTAGTAGAAGAATCCATATGTCTCCGTACTAACCGATTACATGAAGCTGCCTGCTCTACAGTAGTATTAATAAATTGTACTTCTGCAAAATTACATCTATCAATAAGATACATGTTTCGATGAACTTCATCAAAGGAGATGATATCCCCATCATATTTATGAGTGTGAATTGTTCTCTCAATGCCGCTAGGGTTTACCGTATGGATTTCGGTATAACACTCGCTCGGACAGCTAGATTCAAATGGGAAAAGAATTTTAAAAAAGAGCAAGTTGGCATTACTGTCAAAGTGAAAGCCAGTGAGAGTAGGTGAGGAGGGGCCGGAATAGAGGGAGTCTGGTAATTTATAGACAAGTTTGAACTGAGCAACTGATCCTTCGCTTAGATTTGCAATCTCGATCACATTCCAAGACGTGCGAAAGAAATGTATTCCGTCTGGTGAAATAAGATATCTCAGTCCATCGACTGATGAGTTGGAATTAAGATATGGCAACTCATGATCCACCTTCGTATTCGTCAGAAAATCGATCTCAGTGAAGGTGGATGTTTTTGCGGTATGATCGTGATGGATATAGGAGAGATAGAGATCATCGTGCAGCACCGTGGGGTTTATGAGTGAGGGAGTGGGTGTCGGAGTGGGTGGAGGGTATGTGGGATAGGGTGTCATCGTGGGAGTACTGGTGGGTGTGGCAGTAGGAAACAGTCGTGCAATGGGTGATGTGACATCAGGCAACTGCAAGTAAGTATCATCGCGTGTGACGTACCACCCAGTCAATAGATAGGAGAGGTAGATGATCAGTAACCATAAGGCGATACGGATGAGCTGCTCACTCGGACGTACAGAGCGAGCAAATATAGTTCGTATGGATGACATCAGCTTCATATAGAAGACAATATAGCGGAGTAAGTACGTGAATACAATCATGATGTTTGGATAGGCTGCTCTGTGGTATATTTGCAGAGACAATATATCGATCTTTTACTTGATACTCAATCAGTGGAGAACAAGAATGCGGAATGTAGTTCAGGCTCTGTCCGTAGGGCGGATGACGCCTGGAGGATGGTAGAACGGTGTGATTCGGAATGTAGTTCAGATGGTAGAACACACGGTTCGGGACCGTGAGGTCAGGGGTTCAAGTCCCCTCATTCCGACTGATGAATGTGGCCAAATGAGCCATGTGGCTGGGCTCCCCCCTCCGGGCGTAGCCCTACGAGCGGAGCCTCGTTCACGAATTCATCCCGCTTTGCGGGACGAGGGAGGGAAGCGAGAGAATCGAACTGGGGGTGTAAAGATTTGTCAGGCATGGATCCCGGGTCCCACCTCTTCGGTGGACAGGCAAGCCCGGGATGACAGACAGGGTGGGTGAAGCGAGAGAATCGAACTGGGGGTGTAAAAAATCTAGTCATTTCATTTCGACCCGCTGACCTTCGTCTCAGGATTGCGATCGGTCGTGGCTTTGCGGCGCGGTTGACCGAGGACACCTTTTTGCTTGCCCGTAGGCTCGTCGCCTCCTGCCTGCTCCTGCTGACGGCGCTCTTCTTCCTCTTTCTTTTTTTTCTGCTCTTCTTCTTGGATCGCACGCTGCTTTTCTTGCTCCTTCTTTTTATTTTCATGGATCACTTTATCAGTCTCGGACTTGTACCAGTTAAACTGCTCGCGCGCTTTTTGGAGGTCTTGTGCATCATGCTTTTCACCCAGTTTTTTCATATCCAACGGAGTACTCGACTGTTTGCCTTGTTTTTGCGCCTTTTCGGTATCGCGCATATGCTCATCTTGCGTAGCAGGCTCAGGAGCACCATAGAGCTGTCTCAGCCACTCGTTTGGATCGGCGAGTCGCTTGAGCGCGGCTACAGAGGGGTCAGATTTGTCTGATGATTTTTCAGGCTTTGATTCAAATTGAGTTTTCGCCATCTGCTGGCGTGCTGCTTTGAGTTGATCGGGGTTCAGTTTTGGAGGGCTCGTGGACATATGCAGGGTCAGTATACCTAATGCCAGTGGCAAGCTTCAAGCTCGATGCGCTTGACAACCACAGACCAAATCAGATAGTATCAGAGTAGTATGAGAAAAGTCAAAGTCAGTCTCAAAAAAACATCTCGAAAGGTAGCGGTGGCTCGATCTGGACACTATCCTCACAATCATCATCTCTACCCTGGCTATCACAAAGACGATCTGCATTTTGCAGTATTTTTCTGCGCAGTAGGGCTCGGAGTGCTCCTGTATCTCGTCACGATGGTCTGATCTGATTCATGATCCGCTGTCCTATCCATACAAGGACAAAGCTTCCTCCAAATACGAGACCCGTAAAAAGTGCTGGCGCTATATCACGCCGTGGAAAGGATACATCGAGCAACGTGAGCACTAAAATATGTGCAAAATACAGCTCATATGATATCCGACTACAGTAGTTCACGACTGAGCTCACCGATCTGGGGAGGAGTCGGGCGAGTAGGGGCGTCACCCAGATCACGCTTGCGACCACCGCGATGCTATACAGGAAGTAGTAGATATCGGGTGGATACTTGTGCGGGGTCATATGCAGGCTCATCGAGGTCGAAGATATGGCGAGATAGAGAATATAGAACGTAGCTGCGAGGGAGAGCGCCAAAAAAAATAATTTTTTTGGCGCTCGCGTCCGGAGCTCGCCAATGATCTGAAACGTAGGAATAAATGGTATCCACAGGAGTAGCATCCACGTGCGATACGACGGGCCAATATATGCACGATTGTACAAGGCCCAGATCTCTGCGAGTGCCGTGATCACATACACGAAGATCCACATGCGCCGATGGTTCTCATATGCATGTTGAAACCACGGTATCATACATCCGAGGATGATGAAGAGGAGCACCAGCCAGTTGTAGCTGATCCCACCTGTCACCGTGAGGTTGAGAAGGAAATCCTGCGCCGACATTGGCTTGCCCAGCGCCCACGTGAGCACGATGTAGAGGATGAGAAATATATAGTAGGGCACAATGAGCCTGCGAATACGCTTGTATCCTACTGAGAGATAGGATTGAAGCGATAAATTTGTGATAGGTTTAAATACCGAGAGTGAGCAGTAGAGGAGGATCGGCACAACAGCCTGTCCCCAGTTTGTGACCCAGGCACTCATCGGGAGTGAGCCAAAGTATGGCGTCACATGCATGTAGATGACCTGGAGGATGCTGAGTCCACGTAACAAGTCTATTGTGTGATCCCTTTGGCGCATAGGCTCTAATGATAGCATTTTCAGCTGCACTTTTAGTACAATGCAATCACATGCATCTCTACAACACCCTCACCCGCAAAGTGGAACAGTTTACAAATCTTGCGAAGCCCGCGAGCCATGTCTCACTGTACTGCTGTGGCCCTACCGTCTACGACTTCACCCACATCGGACACCTCCGCAAGTACACGATGGATGATGTGCTTCGCCGTGCATTGACCTATACAGGTTACGAGGTGAAGCATGTCATGAATATCACCGATGTTGGTCACCTCGTGAGTGATGGCGATACTGGCGAAGACAAGATGGAGACAGGGGCAAAAAAATATGGTAAAACAGTTTGGGAAGTCGCACAGATGTATACAGACTTTTTCACTAGATCGATGAAGGAGATGAATGTGCTCATGCCAACAGTGGTATGCAAGGCTACAGACCATATCCCAGGCATGATCAAGATGATCGAGCAACTGGAAAAGAATGGGTACACCTACCAGACAGGTGAGGCAGTGTATTTTGACACAAGTAAGTTCAATGAATACGAGGAACTATCTGGACAAAAACAGGACGAGAAAAAATCTGCAGTCAGGGCCGAAGTAGTCGAAGACACGAACAAGAAAAGCCCTGCAGACTTTGCACTGTGGTTCCTCCGGGTGGGAAAATTTGCTGATCATGCGATGCACTGGGACTCCCCATGGGGCGATGGATTTCCTGGGTGGCACATCGAGTGTAGTGCGATGAGCCGAGAGTACCTGGGAGATCAGATCGACATCCACACGGGAGGCATTGACCACGTGCCTGTGCACCATACGAATGAAATCGCTCAGTCAGAAGCGGCAACCGGGAAACATCCATTTGTTAAATACTGGGTGCATCACAACTTTCTGACTGTGGAAGGCACTAAGATGAGCAAGTCACTAGGAAAATTTCTCACCATCGATGATATCGTAGAAAAAGGAGTTGACCCAATGGCACTTCGACTCCTTTTCCTCCAAACACATTATAGAAATGAGATGAACTTCACGTGGGTAGCACTCGAAGCAGCACAGACTGCATATACTCGCTTTATCCGTAGACTGCGAGAGGTAGGCGAAGCAGATCCTACACTCGATACCGAGTTTGCGACAGCTATAGATAATGACCTTGACACTTCAGTCGCACTCTCAGTACTCTTGAAAGTCAAAAATCCTGATCAGGCCTTCAAAATGGATAGGGTGCTCGGGCTGGGAATCCAATCAACACTCACCATAGTTGAGGAGATACCAGCAGATATCGTCGAGCTTACACAGAAGCGCTTTGTGGCAAAACAACAAAAAGACTACGCAACTGCAGACTCCATCCGAGTACAAATAGAGTCAAAAGGATACAAACTACTCGATACCAAAGAGGGGAGTAGAGCGGTGAAGGGTAGAAACTAATTCGCAATTTGCAATCTGCAATCTGCAATCTGCAAATGGTATTAATTTCAATTCAAATTCGAATTGTGACTATTTGTGAATTGTAAATTGAAATTGTAGATTCCCCCGGTTGTTGCTTTCGATGTGTAGACGAGTATAATCATCCTCTATCCTAGGACAGAGGTCTATGAATACGTTTTATTTTTCACTCATCTTTCTCGCCGCTGGCACTCTTTTCACAGGGTTTGTATGGATTTTTACTGCGCCTCACTGGCGAAGGCTGACTATGTGGCGGCCGGTTCCACTGCTTTTTTCACTCAGCAATGCGATGCATCTCCTCTCGGGTTTCCTCTTTCCCCTTCCCCTCGAGCTTGATGTGCCCATCAGGTCAATAGGGCTCACCATATTTTTAGTGGGGGTATTTGTAGCATGCTGGGCAAAATTTGCGATGGGAAAAAGCTGGGGTATGCCTGCTCAGCACGATGAAAAGACACAGTCAGCGCTCGTGACTCATGGGCCGTTTAGCTACTCACGCAACCCGATCTATGTAGGCATGATCCTCATGAACTTTGGCACTGCGATCGCGCTCAAAAGCGCCTTTATACTGCTCATATTTGTGATCTATAACTTCATATATACCCAGATCCTGATCGAAGAACAGCTACTGAAGAAAATTTTTGGTAAAAAGTACAGTGACTATCTGCGCGCAGTCCCACGGTTTGTGTAAGTCCCACGAAAAACCTCTGGCTCCAACTCTCAATTATTAATTCTTAATTAATAATTTTTAATTACTCACCACCACTCTCGCATCCACTGCGATGAGCTGGCCATTTTTTTGGATCATCACCGGATTGAGATCGATTTCCTGGATCCGATCTGATGCAGTCATAAGGTGTGCGACTTTTGAAAGCAGATCATAGAGCTGTGCCATATTCACCGCTTCAGCCCCTCTATATCCTGAGACGAGCGCACTCAGCTTCGAATGACTGATGACATACTGGACATAGTCCTGACTGAGTGGACATACGAATCTCACCGATTCATTGATCAAGTTCGTCATCACGCCCCCAAGACCCATGACGATGACGGGGCCAAAGAGAGGATCTCGCTTTGCGCCGATGATGAGCTCGTACCCTGACACCTGCTCTTGGATCATCACATGCTCAAATCCCTCGATCTGACTCATCTGCATATATGCATGCTCTGCGTCGCTGCTCGAGGTGATGCCAACGCGCACTCCGCCCACGTCGCTCTTGTGAGATACCGAGGTCGAGGATACCTTCATCACGATCGGATAGTGGATGCCCGTCAGCTCACGATGCAAGTCAGTCGGAGTATGTACGAGCTTGATGGGAAGCATCGGGAGATCTGCCTTTTGGAGTGCAGCATAGGACTCCGCAAGGGGGAGGGTGCGTGCTAACTGGGGAGGTACATATGCATGGTGAGTACGATGCTCCATCCGGTGGGGTGCTGGTCTGAGAGCTTGCTCTGCATACATGCCTAGTGATGATATGAGCTCATCCAGATCGGTAAAAAATGGCACGCGATTTGACTCGCAAATCTTTCTAACCGTATCCAGAGACGAAGATCCGAGAAATACGGGATAAATCGGATAGGGGAGAGTGGTAGAAAGTCCGACCAACAGCTTTGCTGTTTCTTCAAGTTGGGTGTTTGCCTGTGGGGTCACGATGATGATCGCGCCATCTATGTGTACAGCGGGATCAAGTACCGCCGCTGAAGCAAACTTTGCGGCATCTGCATCGCCTCGTACATCCAGTGGATTTGGAATTGCAACTCCTGTGGATACCCCATCGTGTACGTATAGATGAGCGAGATGGAGGCCAGCTTTTTCGATCGCGTCAGCAGCGAGCACACCACATCCACCCGCATTGGTGATCACCCGTATCTCTGGACCTTTGGGTACTACGCGATAGCTCGCCATCTTGATGAGATGCATAAACTCTCTGATCGAATGCGCCCTGATGGCACCACACTCGTGCACGATCGAGTCAAATATCACATCATCCCCCGCAAGACTGCCGGTATGAGATGATGCCGCCTGTGCGCCCTGGGTGCTGGCGCCCGCTTTGATGATGATCACTGGTTTGTGACGCGTAGCGTCAGAAAGGGCTTTGACGAATCGGTGACCATCATGCACATCCTCTAGGTACAACGCGATGACAGCCGTATGTTTGTCCTGCGCGAGATACTCGAGTGTGTCTGACTCATCGATGTCAGATTTATTTCCCAGGCTGAACAAATATGAAAATCCCAGCTGTTCATCTGCGGCAAAGGTATCGATGAGGATGCTCCCGAGTGCACCGGACTGCGAGATAAACCCTACGTTGCCCTCGCTGGTGGGACCTACCAAAAAGGTAGAGTTGAGTCCTACGATCGTATTTACAAACCCAGCACAGTTGGGACCGAGGACGCGGATGCGTTTGCGCGCGAGGATCGCGCGAAGCCGATCCTCGCGCTTCTTCTGCTCATCACCATGCTCCTCCTTGAATCCTGCCGCGAGGATGACTGCATGGCTAAAGTAGTCTGTCGACCGCTCCAGCTCATCAAGGGTGACATCAGCAGGTGTGCAAAACACGGCGAGGTCAACAGGGGTGTCAAGCTTTGAGAGTGAGGTGAGTGACTCGCGGCCGAGGATGCGTCCTCCCTTGGGATTTATGAAGTACAGGTCGTGCATGTAGCCCTGGAGCAACATATTTTTGGCGACGAGGTGGCCGACTTTGTGAAAATCACTCGATACTCCCACGATCGCTACTGATTTGGGGGAGAAAAAGTGATGGAGATCAGACTGAGACATACCCAGTCAGGATAGCAGGAAAATGGAGGGGAAACAAGGATGAAAATATTTCTCAGATGCCTCCATTCTTCGCTATTCGTTATACGTTCTTCGCTATTCGCTTTAGGCTTTGCGTTTTCAGTTCTCAACTGTCAGTTAGCCCTTCTCGTTTTTATGATCCCATACATCCCCGTTGCGGTGATGGAGATACCGGCGAGGATATAGAGGATGGTGTCTGCGCCACTAGTGGTGGGGAGTCTGGTGACACCAGTGAGGGCTTTGTTTGCACAACAGTTGAGTCCTGAGGATGCTACTGAAGGATCGGAGGGACTGACACAGCGATTACTCATATCAGACACCCCACATGCGCCACAGGTAGCATCACACTTGAGTTGTGGCTTGGCTGCTACAGGGACAGCTGCGGGTGCGCCACAGTCTACGTCGCTGGTACAAGTGAGTGAGGCGGCAGGCACAGAGGTATTCGGGGCGGAAGATGAGGAGGGAGGAGTGGTGGGTACCACCGGAGGACGACCTGACAGCACTGCGCAACGTTGATTTTGACACTGTCTATAGCAACAGAGTGATCCATCAGGCATCGCGCCATCCCATCGACACATCCCATCTGCTGCTGTCCATCCACAGATACCACACTTAGCTGGGTTACAACTACCAGATCCTGATGAAGAACCAGTGGTGGGAGGACGCGTAGGGGCGGGTGTGGTGGTGATGGTACTGGGGATGGTACTGGGGATGGTACTGGGGATGGTGGGAGTGAGTGATCTCGTGATCGTGGTGACCGGAGGAGTCAGAGTGGTAGCGGGAGGCAAGATCACGGGGAGAGTAGGGCCCCCGGCAATGACCGTAACCACTGGCACCGTTGGTTGAGCTGCTATCGGATCACACGTTACTGTAGCGGTGTACTTCGTCCCTGTCAGGGTGTAGTTATTTTTTGATTCATCTCCTACCGGTTGTGTGCGCTGTTTATCGCTGTATTTTTGCACGCGCACCTCAAGGGGACCAGGAGAAAAGAGGGCTATCTGGCACGGTTCATTATTTGTATCTCCAGGTTTGCCAACGTTTAGAGTCAATTGACAATCATCATGTATATAAAACAAATCTTTACCAGATTGTGCAAAAACATACCGAAAATAGGGGCCAGTTGAGGTGGACGTGCAACCTAAGTTAAAAGTGGTTTCATTTGCAATCTGCAAGGACGATCCCGTCGCAGGTGATTTGATAGGAGTGGATGCTGCGGGAGTTTCAGCTGCCCGAGGCTCCGGCGCTGAGATGTTGTACTGGGTCTGAAGTGTGATGGATATACCTAGTGTGGCAACGAAAAAAAATACTACGACAGCCACACCTTTGATGATATCAAGAGTCCGCCGAGGGATAGATTTGGACTTGGTGAGATAGGAGGGGAGATCTTGGTGGTTCATGGACTGTGTAAATGATGTACTACGCTATACATAGTAGCAAATACAAATCTGAACGTCTATAGAGGTGGGGAAACATGAGGTATGAGAAGAATCTGCTGAATAAGATCTTTCCCCAGCCAAAGGCGGGATCAGGCACCGCCCACGTAGGGATATGCCCGGACTACGTCGGTCGGACTTGGGTCCAGAGGCTCCGCCCGTAGGCTACGCCCGGAGGGAGGGATGACTCCGCCGATTCGGCGCCGCGCCTGCAACGCTTATGCGTAGCATTGCGGGCAGGGGCAAGCATGATAACACAGGTCGATGTATAGACTCTCCGTTCCCGTTCTCCGTTTCTCTATTTCTTATTTCCCTATTTCCTAATCTTAATTACCCACCACTCCTACCGCCTCATCACCTGACTCGAAGACGATCTTGCCTGATCCTGCTTGTTTTAGTACTCTCTCCACCTCATCACGCTTGCCGAGGATCACCTGGATTTCACCCACCTGCATACGCTTTGTAAGTGCACTTCTGGGTATGTACGGATCTACAAAATCGGACGCTCCGACTTTTGATATGAGTACCTTGCGATCTGCGTAGTAGATAGTGGCTGGATAGAGATCATCCAAACGCACAATCTGCTCGTCAACACGGGTGATCCTTTTCGCATATTCTGCCGTGATCTTTTGAGAAACAGTCGAATGATTTGTGAAAATATGAGTTATGATCCGACGGTAAATGCGTGCGTACTGAAAAAGAAAGAGTGTCAGGACGATCATGGGGATCAGGAGTGCCTGCACCTCGCCACGGGGTCGGAGGTATCTATCGCGCAAGACTCGTACACTATATCCCACCGCCATCGCTGCAAAGGGAAGCACCGGCAGGAGATACCAGTTTGCATGCACATGGCTGAGTGAAAGCATAACCAAAAGGAGCATGCCATAGAGTATGGGGATGAGATGTCTCCTCACATCCCTAAACATATGCAGATATCCAACAAGTGCCACCGAACCAAACCAAATACCCACTGACTCACGCATATATCTGATGTATTCTAAGTTTGCATTTTTAAATGAAAAACGCGCAGTGCCTTGATCTGATGAAAAAAGAAAATAGCGCACATACTCCCACCCTTGCACTGCATACGCACTGAGGAGCCAAATAGTCGGCAACAATATCGCACTGGCTAGACAGTAAAAGATTTGAGTCAATGCATCTCGCAACGCATGTGTTGTACGAGGCGCATGCATAAGGAATTGATTCGCTAGATGGATACAAAAAATTGGCACGAGGTAGTAGGCGAGTGATGCCTTGGTCAGGTACACCAATCCCACACATACTCCGTACAGCACAGGCATATATCTCGACCTGCTGTGTATCACTATAAAACTGATGACTATCCACAACGTAGCGACTCCATCTAGGTTCGCTCCCCGACTACGATATATATAAAGCCCATTGGCTACGAGTACCAGCATCGTGACAAATGCGGAAAGCATGCCGTGCCGTCGATACATATACCACCCACACAGGTATACAGTCAGCATCGCTGCGAGCGCTGAGGGTAGTCGGATAGCCCACTCAGTGAGACCGAAAATCGATGTGGAAAGTACCCCAAGCCAGTAGTAGAGGGGAGGCTTGTCTATGAATACTGCCTGATTCCAGTAAGGTATGATAAAGTCGTGGGAACGAACCATTGAGCGTATCCCATCTGCATAAAATGCCTCGTCCCAGTTTTCAAATGGCGAAGCGCCCAAATTATATAAAAATAGATATACTACCCACAGTCCGAGTCCGAGAAATGCGCATATTCGCAAAGCCTTACCCATATGGTGGCCAGTATACCTCACCAACTCACTTCTTTGACTATTGTCCTACCCTTTTTTAATGATGCGGGTACGGTCACCAAGATGCTCGACGACGCCTACCTCATCGGCCCCCAGGTCACCTCCCAGCTCCCTGTCATAGCAATACATGGAGGCCCCTCAAGTGATGACACTTATGTAAAGATACTATCTGCCAAGTCCACACACCCCTCCCTACAAATCCTCGATGAGTCTCGATCAGGGCGTGGGTATGCGGTGATCGCTACCGGACTAAAAATGGCTCAATCCGAATGGGTTTTTTATACTGATGGGGATGCGCAGTATGATCTGAAAGATTTGCTCAAACTAGTTAAAGCGCAGTCAGAAACCGGAGCAGAGGTGGTAAATGGATACAAGAGTCATCGCCAAGATTCATATATGCGTGTACTTGCCGGTGGGCTCTATGCTCGGCTCGTGAGATACATACTCAGACTCCCTATCAGAGATCCTCACTGTGACTTCCGACTCATCAAAACTTCGCTCCTCGCAGATTGGCATCCTCGTGCGACAGGCGCTGCCATCATTCAGGACCTTATCACTCATCTAAAGCGACAGACGCAACGATGGGCAGAGGTAGAGGTGTCTCATCACGAGAGAGTGTATGGCACATCAAACTATACTATACTACAGCTTGCCAGAGAGACCCTTTCCGGCATGTTGCTATTTTGGAGATATAGATGAAACACATACCTTTTCAATTTTTTGATAGAGAATATGCAGAGCTTCGTGATGAGCTCCTACAGGTATGTGACAGATTTTTTGAGTCAGGGCACTACATACTCGGAGCCCAGGTTGAACAATTTGAAACAAGATTTGCAAAATCTATCGGTGTATCCTATGCAGCAGGTGTGGCAAATGGCACCGATGCGATCACACTCGCTATCAAAGCCCTTGACATAGAGCCAGGAAGCAAGATCATCACCAGTGCAGTATCTGCGTATGCTACGGTAGTAGGGATCACACAAGCAGGATGTATACCAGTACTCGTGGATATTGATCCAGCCACTGGACTCATCGACCATAAAAAAATACCGTCTGCCATAACGACAAAAACAAAGGCGATACTTCCGGTCCACCTCTATGGCCAGATGGTGAATATGAAAGAAATCACAAAGATCGCATCGAGCAATGATCTAAAAGTGATCGAGGACTGTGCGCAGTCCTACGGCGCGACCTACGCAGGCAAGCCAGCGGGAGCATGGGGGGATGCAGGAGCATTCTCATTTTATCCAACCAAAAATCTCGGTGGCTATGGTGATGGAGGACTCGTCTCCATCAATGACACAGATGGTGCAGCTCGACTCAGATCGTTACGCGCATATGGTCAGAGCACACGCTATCTCCACGATCATTGGGGTATAAACAGCAGACTGGACGAGTTTCAAGCAGCAATGCTGCGCATCAAGATGCAGTACGCGATCGGCTGGAGAAATATACGCAATGAGTATGCATCTCGCTATCGTGTAGAGATACACAGTGTGATACACCTGGAGCAGACTCCAAACGCTACTCACTCCTATCATCTCTATGTGGTCACGCATCCACAAAGAGATGCGCTCCAGGCTCACCTGTCCTCTCATGGCATCACCTCACTCATCCACTATCCCATACCCCAGCACAAGCAAAAAGCCTTTACCTATCACCATGGTCCCTTGCCTAACGCTGAAAGGTTTTGTGATTCGATCTTGTCCCTCCCCTTGAGCGCGCAGATGACAAAGGACGAAGTGGACTACGTGATTGAGGTGGTGAATATGTTTGAAAGGTCTTGATGGTATAAGTTGTAATTTCATCTTGCGCATATTGCATATGTCATTGCGAGGAGCTAGACTTGAGCATGCATTAGAGAGCGACGTGGCAATCTCTCCATGTATGGGATTGCCACGGCCTTCTCACCATGGTGAGAAGGACTCGCAATGACATGCACATATCTTTATAGACTTAGATCCCGGATCCCCGCATGGCGGGGCAAGCTCTCTGACGGGCCTGCCGGCAGGCAGGCATGTCCGGGATGACTCCGCCTCATCGGCGGACAAGTCGCTGATGCTCGTCACTTTACAGACTTTATAAACTAATGTTCTTACCATGAATGTCAAAATCTCCCCCCACTGGCAGCCTCTTCTGAAAAACGAGTTTGAAAAGCCCTACTTCAAACTTCTTGCAGAGAAAATTCGAACCGAATACCTTACCAAATCAGTGTACCCTGCACCAAAAAATATTTTTAGAGCATTTGATGAGTGTCCTCCCGAGGAGGTGCGAGTCGTGATCCTCGGTCAGGATCCCTATCACACCCCAGGAGTCGCGGACGGTCTCTCTTTCTCATCCCTCCCCGGCAATCCGATCCCTCCCTCACTGCAGAATATATACAAGGAAATAGAGTCAGAGTATGGCGGGCCCTGCGCGCCCACACCTGACCTCACGCGCTGGGCCCGCCAAGGCGTCCTCCTGCTAAACGCCTCACTCACCGTCGAGTCAGGACTGGCAAACTCCCACGCACTTCATGGCTGGCACACCTTTACCGATGCGGTGATCCAAGCAATTTCTAAATCGAAAAGTCATGTAGTCTTTCTCCTCTGGGGGAGCTTTGCGGGGAAGAAGGACGTGCTCATCGACACTTCCAAGCATCTCGTCTTAAAGTCTCCCCACCCCTCGCCCCTGTCCGCATACCGTGGCTTCCTCGGGAACGGACATTTTCGAAAGACAAATGAGTATCTGATGATGCACAAAAAATCAGTGATTGAGTGGAAGTGAACTACTTCTGATGAAAAAATACACTCTGCTACCTCTTCTCAAAATACAGCGTCACGCGTGAGGTGATCGACTCCTCTCCAGCCTGCAGATCAACAGGAGGGCCACCTGAATCCATGGATGCTTTCATCGCGTAAATTGGCATTGGGCGCGAACCGTCCCCTGACTCAGAGATATTCGTGATCGCACCGAGTCTGATCCCAAGCTTTTTGGCGAGTTTCTCAGCTTGCTCTTTGGCATTTTCTATGGCTTTATCTCGTGCCATCTCGCGATATTTTTCAGGATGAGCGACTACAAATCGAGTGTTTTGCACCTCATTTGCTCCTGCAGCTACCGCTGCTTGAGTGACTTTGCCAGTGATAGTCTTGTCCATGACTTTGATGGAGATGGTGGCGTTGCCGTTGTATCCCGCTATTTTGTTTGCACCATCAGTATAGTCGTAGTTGGGATTTACGTTGTAGTTGGTCGTTTTGACGTCTTCAGCAGAGATCCCAAGCTCCTTCACTGCAGTCACTATGGCATTGTGTACCTCATCGACCTGCTTTTGGGCGAGGTCTGCACTCGCGGCCTTACTTACCACGACTCCCACATCGACATAGGCGATATCAGGCACCACATCGACCTTGCCCTCTCCCACCATGCTAAACTCACTCGTGGTCATCGTCGTACTGGTGGTATGGATCGGGATCGAAAATCCAAATAGGCGTACAAAAAAAAGAGTCACGAGTATGGCCAGCGGAGTGAGAATATATGGGTTGCGCATAGAAATATGAAAGTGATAATAACTTACACTTATAGATCATACAGATATATGCAGTCATGGTCAACCACCATTTTTTGGCTTTGAACCAACCCTCCCATATATCCGTATCACCGGATGATCAAAGACCGTGCTCGTCTCCTCAGCGATCTCATCTGGGAACTCCATGAGTGTATACCCAAAAATCTTCAGACGAGGATACGATGCAAAGCGCGCCACAGGTACAAAGCCAAGCTTGCCGCTAAAGAGATCATCATAATACGTATTTAGCGCCGGGTACTTCGCACGGAGGAACGCACACTTTGCAAGTGAATGGAGTGGGCGAGGATCCACATCAGGATCAACGACCTTGCCCACAGGTCGACACGAGTGATTATAAAATATCCGCCTGGAGGGGACGCTGATATAGTCAGCACTCGCGATGTGTCGCTTCAGCTCAGCTTGAAGTGTGGGACTATCATCGAGATCATAGAAGTTAAATGAGATGTTGGTGATGTTGTATCCAGACGGACGGACTGCGCCAGGGCCATCGATGGGGATATCGATCACATTTGCAGTCTCAGAGAGCACAGTCGAGCCACTGGGCACATGATCATACATCCAAGCCGATGCGGCTATGCGCACATCTCTACTGGTATATATCTGCACAAATGCGATCCCTGGCACGATCATGATACAAAAGAGTAGTCCCAGAGCATATGAGGCGATCGGGCGTTTTGACTTGGCAAGCTGCTTTGCGCTGTCGATGAGGCGCAGCCACATCAAAATAGCAAAAAGAGTGAGCAGGGGGAGCATGGGTGCGAGGAATCGCGTCCATTTCGCATATAAAAAGCCATTTGCGACGAATGCGAGGACGGTCGCAAATCGTACGATCGTATGTGCACTCGATCTCACTCTGACAAAGAGAAATCCTACGATGCCAAGGAGTGTCATCATGGCTCCCAGTGCGTAGGGTAAGACCCGCACGAGTTGGAAGGAGAGTGGCTGCTCCAGGAGAAATTGGCGGGTATAAAATGGTATGACACTCCCGACCCCGACACCTGTCTCATAGGTCATGCTGCTGGCAAACTCGTTGAATGAGATGAGATTGTACGGAGATGAAATGACGGCGACCAAAACTGTCGCGATGATGAGTACGAGGACGTGCACCATCATCTGTATCGTGGCGCTGATACTGTATCGCAGTGCGATGCGTGTGAGAAACGAGGGTGGGGTATCACCTGGCGGGTCGGCATATGCGGCGAGCTGCGCTCGCCGCACCCCATATATCCGCACGCATTCTTCTACCCACCGCAGTCCAAGGGTAAATAGTGGTATCCCCACGGTGATAACCCCCGAGAGTTTTGCACCGATCGCCAGCCCACTCACGACACCCAACGTGACGACCTGTATAAATGAGACTTTGGGAAAGTGATAGAGTTGCACAGACCAATAGACACTAAGTACATATAAAAGTGCGAGCAAACTTTCAGTGGTGCCATAGTGCGCAAACTGTATAGCACTGGGAACACATATGAGTCCTGCGAGGGAGGTGTAGATGGCGAAGCGGGTCAATTTTTTTACATACAGCACTCGAATAAGTTTGTAGAGTACGATTGCGGTGAAGACTGAGGCAGTAGCACTGATGATTCTCAATGCCAGGGCAATTTCACCAAAATCAAGTGGCGCATTTGTGATACTCATCTTCATACTTACTATCTTTGCAAGGGCGAGTCCTATATATAGCGTGACCTGACCATACGCGAAAAAAGTAGGCTGCAAACATGGCATATGCCCCAAATATACCGTGGGGCTCGAAGTGTCTTGAGTTCCTTGCCAAGTGATCTGGAACTCCCTCATAAGCAAACGAGGTATATCACTGACATGTGTACACCGGAGCTGCGAGATCGCATCGACCATATTGCGCTCATCAGGGTGCATGGGGTAGGGGAGACTCCACCCGATATTTACAAATCGAGTGTAGATCAGGAGTGCGACGAGGATCAAAAGCATCAGAAAGTGCACTATTGCTTCTTTGGATACAAGACGAATTGATTTTAAGTGCATACCCGTCAATAATACAGGAATCCCCATAGATAGGCTAATACGTAATTCTCTCAATTCGAGTCATCTTGACTCCTCACTCCGCCGATTCGGCGGAGTGAGGTGGAAAGATCTCATCCTGCAGACTCTTCAGATTCTTCGCTCCACTCAGAATGACTAGATACAAATCGTCATCGAAATAGTTGACTAGCACAATCCTCAACTCTCCATTATCCATTATCTATAGTGTATGGATTGCGTCAATCGGTTGCAAAAATGGCATCTGCACTGTATCATAAGCCCATCAGTTACATCATTTAGCACCGTTCATGAAGTACGAAATCACCTATCTCGTCGAAACCGAAGACAAATCGCCCGCAGTCATAGACGTCATTACCTCAGCTGGAGGCACCTATACCGAAACCAAAAAATGGGGTCAGAGAGACCTCGCGTATCCTATCAACAAGCTCCGCAAGGCCTTTTATTACACTGGTACCATCGAGATCGTAGGCAGTGCCATCACCGACCTCAAAAACAAGCTCAACTATGCAAAAGTAGCCATTAGATATCTCATCCTAAGTCAAGAGGAATAAGCATACAAATACGGCCAAAGGGCTGTTTTATACACGCATGTCAAGCAGATCACTCAACAAAGTCATGTTGATAGGCAACCTCACCCGTGATGCGGTGGTAAAGTTTACCTCCAGCGGCACGGCGGTCGCCACATTTGCGATAGCAACCAACAGAAGTTGGACTACTGCAGAAGGTCAAATCAAAGAAGATGTGCAGTATCACAACATAGTCGCATGGGCAAAGCTTGCTGAGCTCGTAGGCAAACTCCTCCACAAGGGGAAAAAGGTCTACGTCGAAGGCAGACTGACCTCACGCAAATATACAGACAAGACAGGAGTAGAGCGCTATATCACCGAGATCGTGATGGATGATTTCATCCTCATGAGTATGAATGAGGGCAAAAAGCCCGACCAAGCAAACGAGTCAACACCAGCTGCAGTTGAAGAGTTTACCCAAGAAGTTGAGCAACCAAAGGAACCATCATCCCAATCAATTAACCCAGATGATATCCCATTCTAATTATTTATACCTATGAAAAAACCAGACTACTTTGAAAAACTAAACACCGTCCCTGACTACAAAGATGTAGAGACGCTCACGAACTTTATCACTGCACGTATGCGTATCGTGTCACGTGAACGCAGTGGTGTAAACGCAAAAAACCAGAGAAAGCTTTCCAAGGCTATCAAATACGCCCGCTATCTGGCGCTCATCCCCACCATCTCCTACCAAGCGCAGTAATCTTGGGCACGCTGGGGACATATAGTTTTTAATGCTATAAGGTTTATAAGGCTGTTGTTCTGACAGATCCGTCCTCCCTGTACTAGTCAACCAATGTGATGACAAAGGCAGATCGTGCCTTACTGCTGTCATCCCGGCGCCTGTCCGCCGAATCGGAGGACTCGTCCGCCCTGGGCGGAGAAAAATCTGATACTGTGTGGGATCTTTCGACTCCGCTTATGCTTCGCTCAAGATGACCTTGCTTAGTCATCCTGAACGGAGTGAAGGATCTAGGTATATCTGTGATCTTTCCCCCTATTTCATTATTTCCTATTTCCCTATTTCTAGTTTCTCTATTTCCTCTTGCTCAATTCTTCGCAATACGTTTTGAGTTTTGCGCTATACTGAACTCATGGCAACCTTTGATATTGACGTGCCTGCTGAGTGGGACATCCTCGTAAAAGAGGGTAGTAAAATCAATCTCCTCACCAGTCTCGCCCAGATTTCGGTCCCTACCATCTATCCACAAACGATACCCCTCGCAAAGATAGTAGGATTTAACCCGAGCCAGATATTCAAACACATCAAAAAGGGAGTAGGCTCAGTCATCAGAAAAGGTGAAGTAATCGCTCAGAGCAAATCCCTCTTTTCCTCAAAAACATATGTCGCCGATGCAGATGGCATGATCACCCATATCGATCATGTGACCGGAGAGATCGTATATGAGCAAGTACAGCCTGATACCAGCGCAAGTGGCATCATGTCCATGGCCGAAGGGACGATAGCGGGCATCAAGCCTTCAAAGCTCACCGTGAAGGTAACAAAAACACTTGAGATAGAGCTCGAACAACCTATCGCAGACCGCCTCGGTGGACGAGTCGTACTCCCCGTATCAGGCTCTATGATGGTACTCAAACAGGAGGACATCGCCTCAAACATCGTCGTCGCCGACTCTCTGGATGACTACAGCATCTCAAAGTGCGAAGCACTCCAGGCACTTGCGTTTGTTACCCCTACCCACATACCCTCTCATATCACCACATATACCCTCAAAAAACCTCAAACATATGCAGATATCGTTGACTTTGCTCCTGCATATGTGTACGCTAACCCATCTGAGACGAGACTTACCTTTTATAAATAACTACCTTCCCATGCAATCCAAAAAAAATACCTATGTCTACGATAGTCCTGACGATCTGATCCCTCATGATGCCGAGACCTCACATTCAAAATCTCCAAACACTGATCCAGCAGAAAAGAAAATGAATAACTTCTTTGTGATTATCCTCTGTGCATTTTTGTTTGTAGCTGGTTATCGTTTGGGGCAAAATAAAAATTTCCTCAGTACGAACTTTCCTGCTCTTTTTGGAGATAAATCTCAATCAGCATCTGGCTCTTCGCTCCCTTCAAAGGCGATGCAGAGACAGCTTGACTCAAATGATAAAAATATCGATTTCAATCTCATGTGGGAGACATGGGAAAAGCTCGACAGTAAATTTGTAGACAAAGAAAAGCTTGATAAAAACAAGATGTTCTATGGCGCCATCAAGGGAGTCGTAGCATCACTCGAAGATCCCTACACCTTTTTCCTCACTCCTGAGGAAAACAAGCAATCAAAAGAGTCTCTCGGAGGACGATTTGAGGGCATCGGTGCGCAGCTGGGTACCAAAGAAGGGATGATCGTCGTCATTGCGCCACTCCCAAACTCTCCTGCACTCAAAGCAGGTGTCAAGGCAGGGGATGCGATCGTCGAAGTCGACGGGGTTTCTATCAAAGGTGAGCCTATCACCCAGGTAGTCAGCAAGATCCGCGGTACCGCAGGCACCACGGTGACGCTAAAGATATCTCGTGACGGCAAGATGCTCGATATCGCGATCATACGCGACAAAATCCAAGTAAATATCTTTGAGGTGACATATGAAAATAAGACTGCCATCGTGAAGATGAGTCAGTTTGGAGACAATACGATCGCAGAGTGGACGAGAGTGAGCGAGGAGATAGCAAAGAAGTACTCATCAGGCGAGGTGTCAAACATGGTCCTTGACCTGCGGGACAACCCTGGTGGCTACCTCGATGCAGCGGTACACATCTCATCAGAGTTCCTCCCCTTGGGCGAGCTCATCGTCAAACAAGAATCACTTTCCAAAAGTATCGACTATCGCGTGAAGCGTGTCGGTGTCCTACCCAAAATCCCAGTAGTAGTCATGATAAATAAAGGCTCAGCATCTGCTGCAGAGATCCTCGCAGGGGCTCTCCGTGATCAGAAGCGCGCAAAGCTCGTAGGTGAGAAGTCATTTGGTAAAGGCTCAGTCCAAGAGGTGCTTGAGCTCTCAGGCGGCGCCGGACTTCATGTGACCGTAGCAAAGTGGGTACTCCCTGGTGGTGATTGGATCAACGGCAAAGGCATCACCCCAGAGACTGAAGTGGTGAATACTGAGATCGACAAGCAAAATACTGTAAACGCACGCAAGTCTGATATCCAGCTCGATAAGGCGATTGAACTATTGAAATGAGATCATGAGGTGTGCCAGTGCGGGTTGACGTACGTCAACCCGCACCCTGCATCGAGTACTTACCTGCCTAACTACGAACCTGCTGGAGTGGCTTGCCCGCCTAGCTGCGAAGCTGCTGGAGTGGCTTGCCCGCCTAGCTGCGAAGCTGCTGGCGGGTCATTCTAATTCGCCGATTCGGCGAAGAAGAATCTACTTGCTCATGAGATCTTTCCCCGCCGATTCGGCGGGTCAAGATGACGAGCATGTGAACACCCATTCTTTCTCCGATATGATTGACTAATGCAGAAATGACACTACTGTGTAACTTTGCAACTTGCAGCTCGCAGCTTGTAGCTTGTAGCTTTTTCCCGGCACACTCAACTCTCCTTTCTACGCTATAAGCTCTTAGCTCTTAATTATCAATTATCAATTATTCATTACTCCACCTGGCTCCACTCTCTCGAGGAGGATCCCAGGGTGGGGAGAAGAGAGAGATATGAGTCGATAGAATACTGCACAAAGATGGTGGGCTTCCGATCATCTGAGTCGGTTCGCTTTCTCTGGTGTACCAGAGGACGAGAGAGGGAAAGATTGCCGATGATATGGAGTGCATCTCCGGTACCTGTGTCTAGAAGGTCAGCTACGATCACCGCACCGATGGTAGTCGCTGCAGGGTCTTTCAGAGTGATCTTGCTTGCGATCAGCAGAAGTGCGGGTGATCCTGAAGGGTTGAGGGAGGCAGTATCTATGGTGAGGTTACCCAGTGAGGAACCATTTTTGATGATGAGAGTATATGAGGTCTTGGCATCTGTGGGAGAAAAGGTGAGTGAGGAGAGGGTATATCCAGCTTCTGTAGCATCGTTGATGATGGTGATCTCGTCTGAGAGGACTAATGCAGCAGGAGGAGGAGACGCTGCGGGGTACTCTTTGTATACTTTCTTTTGGATGAGTTGTTTGTAGAGAGTGGTAGGGGAGTTGGAGGAGGTGGTAGTGTAGACATCTGCTTTCCAGTTGGTGGCAGAAACGGTGGCTGCTGATCCTACTTGAACGGTGCCTGCGACGGTACCTGCTCCGCTCCCGGTGAGGAAGTGGGGGATACTGGCTTCAGTATCTACATCAGCACTATTGAACGGAGCGGTGAATCCAGGGAGATAGTTGGTGAGAGGGAGTGAAGAGGTGCCTGCGATTGCGCTGCGCGCATACGTCCCATCTGCCACCTTGATCCAGGGGGAGGAGAAGGGGAGGGCGATGGCGAGAAGTTGCTGGCCGTAAGTTTCAATAGTTACTTTATTTGATGGCGTAGATTTTCCAGTGGTTGGATCAGTAGTGGTTCTGAGATTTGTACACGTAGACAGGTCGGCAATATTTCTATCCGCCCATGCAGGGCTCCTATAGCCGTTTGCAGGGAGTGAACTGCTAGAAATGATGATGTCCTGTCTTTCACGTATCGGTTTTTTTGTAATGTCACATCTTACGACTTGTAAGTCATTGTCTGAGGGAACTGTTGGATTAGGAGTACCATCGGGACCAACCATCTCGATGATACATTTTTCATTCTCATTTGCATCATCAGCGAGAGAGAATAGGTAGGCAGAAGAGACTGGATGAGCACGGGTTGCGATTTTTAGGATGGGTGTTTTCTCAATGGCATATGCATAACAAAGGGGGAATCGATATTCAACAATAGGAGTCACTTCGGGCAACACGTAGTCAGCGCAGTATGTTAGATTCTTTGAATCACAAGTACCTGATAGCGCCGGTTCTGACTTTGGGTTCCCATTTTCACATCTGCGACAATCTGAAAAGGTGGCAGTGGGGGGAGCAGCTTCTCCTCCGCCACCTCCCGCAGCGATAACCGCTGGGGGGATAATGGCCCAGGCGGGAACAAGAACAAAACTCAATGTGGTGCTAGGGGGCGTATTGGGCAGCACTGCAGGAATTATTGAACCGTTTTGAATATCTGCAATTACGGTTGGGTCCAGACCTCCGTTACCATCGATGTCTTTCAATTGAGTGAAAAGTGAACCTAGTTCGTATGAATTCAGCGGCTGCCTATATCCACCACTGCCATTGAGAACCTTGTTTAATGCTTCCTGTTGCTGTCTTGCAGAGCATGGAGGACCACTCGCGCAATTCAGAACATCATTGGCATTCATCGGAGATAGGCTATCACGTGGCTTATCAGTCACTGGAGCAGACCCTCCCAGTGGTCCCGTTGCACCATCATGACCCACCCCATTACCATCCACCCACCCTCCACCACCACCATTACCTGCTTCCGCACTTCCTTGATGATACCCATCGTTCGTCGGATACGATCCGCCGTTGCACGTATCCCAGCACCAGGAGATATCTGAACCATCTTCGCGTTGTCCCACTACTCCACACTGACTCCAACAATTTGCAGTGACAGGAGAAGCAAAATAAGTAAAGCAAAGTATGCAGACAGTAAAGATGACAAGTTTGATATGCATCTTGGATCATCATACACCGTTTCTGCTACAAAAAGCAACAGGTGCATTTAACTGACAGTATTCTCGAGACTATTCGCTTGGGGCTTGGATCACAACAGGGAAGTGGACCCCATTTGGCACCACAACCTCCGCTCCTCTCTTGCCCATATTGACATTCACTTGCCATATACTAATTATACACTATAGGTTTTTGTGTTATACTTTCAGTATGTTGGAATCATGGAGAAGAAGTCCAGACAAAGTGAGCTTCAGGCCATCAATTCAGCCAAAAGGACGCAGAGGTAGTTTATTTGCTGCAATGCTAACGTCGTTTTCTCTGCTCACCCCTCCACCCACGGATGGTCCAATCAATAATGTTATATCTGAAAAGGGCGATCTCCCATCCGGCTCTGTACCTACACAAAATCGCGCATCGGGGCCTGAAGTGTATGGCGGTGAACAGATGTCAAATTATGGATTTTCTGGAAAAGTTTTGATCAATGGCAGGCCTTGTACTGGCTCTCTCCTACGGCGAGGGGAAACTTATGATTACATACTAACATCGTACCACTGTATCCCAGATCTATACATTGTCAATGGCGAACCTGAAGCGATAGAACTACCCGTACCCGGAACTTACTCATATAGCCCTAACGGAAATTTGCTTAGTCCAAGATCTACAACGACCGCTATACGTGGAGTAATCATATCGCCTGAACCAAGCCAAACACTTTGTAAATTAGATATCCCCAAAGGACTACCAGGTTGTGCAGAAAATGACATGGCTGTGCTTGTGGTTGATCGTGGAATAGTCGCGCCCTTGATCAAAATCCCCAAAAGAAATACTTCAGCATATGGTGCGAATGTGTATCTTACCGGGTTCGGAAGGGGTTCTTCGTACGAATCAATGACATACACTGGATCCATTGCCTCTTGTGGCAATCGTATTAGTGGAGTTGGAGTGATATGCCTCAGCGATAGGAATGGTAATGTTGCCGGTGGAGACAGTGGCGCACCCGGTATTGTATTTTTCGAAGAAATGGTGAAAGGCAAAATTCAAAAAAAACCATACGCGCTTGGCGTTCTTTCACGTGCAGAGCCATCCATAAATGGCATGCTTGTAAACCCTATCTTATCAGATATTAATTCCCTTTCCAATGTTCAACTGATTAAATATGTCAATAAGTTTGAAGAGGAGAGAATTCCTATGGCAAAAGCACAAGCGCCTGTGTACCACACCATACAAAAGAATGGTCCAGTGTATGCTGTTAAATTGGTATCGTCTGGCAGCGGCCTGCCTCTTCCTGGAGATGCTAATACAAACGTGACGCTAAGTCAGCCTGACAACGCCAAGTGCTTTGTGCATGCAACAGGAGGAACTCAGAGAGCGCCCAGCGGTAAATCCAAAGTTAACGGCAAAATATTGACTACTATATCGGATTCAATTACATCACCTCTTAAGTTTGTGTTGACACCGAGTGGGACCGATTGCATCGGACACGAAGTTGTAGTGGTTGATGTAAGTGTTTCTAGTAGAGATCTTGGAGATCTGCAACTTAGAAGCAGTCCAATCAGCCCGGATAACGATAGACTGAAACCAAGCCAATCATCGCTCTACTTCCCTCTAATAACGCAACACCCACCATCAGCACGTGAAATCCTCGACAAACAGGGATTCAAGCACAACGAAGGAACACATTATAATGAAACCTGGAATAAGTGATCTATCGAAACTGCTATAATATCTCCCTATGTACCAGACTCTCAAAGGTTTTCGTGACTTTATAGGCATCGATGCCCGCCGGCGCGCGTGGCTGATCTCCCAGTTTCGCGAAGTATTTGAGACAAATGCCTTTGAGCCCCTAGAGACGCCCTCACTCGAATACGAGGAGCTCCTCCTGGGCAAGTATGGCGAGGAGGCAAATAAGCTCATCTATGGATTTGAAGATCGGGGAGGACGTCGCATCGCGCTCCGCTATGATCAGACGGTACCTACCGCCCGGGTCATATCTCAGTATCGAAATGATCTCATATTTCCATACAAACGCTACCAGATCCAACCCGTGTGGCGCGCAGACAAGCCTCAAAAGGGTCGCTACCGTGAGTTCACTCAGTGTGATATCGACGTCGTCGGAGCAACAGCCCCAGTCGCAGACGCGCAGGTGCTCGCCACCGTATCGCAGTTTTTCACCAGACTCAACATCCCCTTTGTACTCAAGGTGAATGATCGCTCCCAGCTCATCGAGTCCATCACCAGTGCGGGGATCGCGACAGACATGATATTTTCAGTGATACAAACGATCGATAAACTCGACAAGAAATCCTCAGATGAAGTGATCGCCGAGCTCCGCGAAAAGGGCGTCAGTGCAGGTCAAGCGGCCAAGCTCTTTGCATCTTTTCAGAACGCGATACCCTCCACATCACTTCAGGCTATCATCGATACAGCCGTGTCGCTTGGCGTACGGAAGGCTATGATGGAATTTGTGCCTACCTTGGCACGAGGTCTCGACTACTACACAGGCATGATCTTTGAAATCATCTTGCCTGAGTATGCGGGGGGATCAGTCGGTGGGGGAGGGCGCTATGACAATCTCGTCAAAGATCTCGTCGGATACGATACTCCAGCGGTCGGGATGGCATTTGGATTTGATCGGCTCATCGATGCCCTCGTGGATTTGGACAAGTTTCCTAAAGATCTCGGTAGTAGTACCCAAGTCCTTGTCACGATATTTGGACCCGAGCAGATCGCATACTCTGCGCGCACCTGTCGGGATCTGAGGGACAAGGGAGTGAGCGTCGAGCTGTATGCAGACAGTACTCGCAAACTCGAGGCACAGCTCAAGTATGCGATCGCCAAAAATATCCCCTATGCCATCGTCGCCGGACCTGAGGAGGAAGCGAGCAAGACCATGCAGCTTAAGAACCTATCGAATAGATCCCAGATAACAGTCACATTGGAAGAAGTGGTGGAGAAGATGAGGTAGGGCAAATGTACAATTTGCAATCTGCAATGTACAAATAATGTCAATGTGAATAGCAATTTAAAGAGGGAAGAAGGAAAATATTTTGGCAAATGTACAATTTGCAATCTGCAATGTACAAATAATGTCAATGAAAATGCAAATAAAAATGGAAGTTCAAACAAGCACAAAACCTCCAAACTTACTTAATAGAACCAAAACATTTTCAAAAAATATTTTGCAGCTATGCAAGCTGGTTAAGATAACCTATTTGAATAAAAACATCATTGATCATGTCCTCAGATCAGGCACATCGATAGGTGCCAACTATTGTGAAGCATGCGAGACGACTGGTAAACGTGACTTTGCAAATAAAATACAGATTAGCAAACGGGAGGCAAAAGAGACTGTGTATTGGCTCGAACTCCTAGTGTCTACGGAACTTGATAAACCCTTATTGACATCAGCAACCCAGCTTATTGACGAGTCCCAGCAGCTGGTCAAGATAATGGGTGCAATCTATGACAAATCTAAATAGTTCTTGAGTACTTTGTCCATATTTGTTATTTGGTATTGATATTTAAATTGATATTATTTGCAAATTGTAAATTTGCATTGAAAACTGTGTTTTTTACCTATTTGTATTTCTACTTAAATTGATATTATTTGTAAATTGTAAATTCGCATTGTAAATTCTCTTCCCGCCCCTATGCTCCTAAACCCTGACATCGCCCTCATCGAGTTTTACCCTGGCGTGGGTGGTGATGAATCAAAGATCTGGATGCAGGATCTCATCGAGTCATATACGAAGTTTGCGAATAAGCATGACATGAAGGTGAGCCAGTACGACGACTTTTCGATCAAGATCAAGGGGCCCAATGCATTTGAGCTTTTTAAAAATGAGATTGGTGTCCATCGCGTGCAACGAATCCCCGCGACCGAGCGGAAGGGACGCGTCCATACCTCCACCTGCGTCATCATCGTGCTGCCACAAGTGATAAAGTCCGATGTGATCATACCTCCCGGAGACGTGGACTGGCAGTTTTTCCGTGCGGGCGGTCATGGAGGGCAAAATGTGAATAAAGTCGCGACTGCGGTCCGCCTCACCCACAAGCCCTCAGGACTCGTCGTCACCTGCAGTCGCGAGCGCGAGCAGCTGGCAAATCGGAAGATCGCTATGGACCTGCTCCAGGCGAAGCTCTACGCGCTGGAGGAGGAGAAAAAGAAAGGCGTCACGAACTCTCTCATCAAAAATGCTGCGCTTTCGGGCGATAGGTCCGAGAAGATACGCACGTATAACTTCCCCCAAAACCGCCTGACAGATCATCGCCAGGGTAAAAGCTGGCACAACCTCGACCGCATCATCGAGGAGGGCAAGTGGGAGGAGATATTTCTAGGAATCTAAGTACACAATGGATAGTTGATAGTTGAGAATTGATAACTGAAGACACACTAGTGATAAAGGCCAAGTCCCAAGACTAAAGTTCCAATCCGCCGAATCGGCGGACCTATTTCTCTATTTCCAATTTCTTCGTTATCAATTATCAACTGTCAACTCTCTCAGCCAAAGGCTGATCCGCCTCTGGCGGAAGCTATTAGCTCTCAGCTCTAAGCTCAAATCCTCATTGCAAACAGACGATTTCAGGATATAATGGTGTTTCTGATATGAAAAGCGACATCCACCCCACATTTCAAGAAGGTATCAAAGTGGCATGCACTGGATGCGGTATGTCTTTCCTTTCTGGATCGACCAAGCAGTCCATCTCAGTACACGTGTGCTATAAATGTCACCCATTTTACACTGGTGAGCAGAGATTCATCGATACGAAGGGTAAAGTAGAAAAGTTCCAAAAGAAGATGGAGCAATCAAAGGTATACGCAGCCAAAGTAGCAGAAAAGAAGACAGGGTCAGGTAAGGATCAAAAAGAGACCAAGTCTCTCCGAGATCTCCTTGCAGGACTCTAAAAACAAATCGTTTGTGTGTTTACACAGACTTCGGGTTTTCGCCCCATAGGTGAATAATAAAACTGAATATTATCAGTTTCCTGGACGAGTAAACTTATGCCAAATTCCAAAAAAATCGCGGTAGTCGATCAACTATCAAAAAACCTTAGCAAAAACCCAAACATCGCTCTGTTGGGTTTTGATAAAACTCCTCATATCCTCCTGGAGAAGCTCCGCAAGACGCTCGCCACCACTGGCACTCGTCTCTCTGTCGTGAAGTCTTCACTCCTCGAAAAGGCTATCGAGCACACAAAAGAACTCGAGACCCTAAAGGAAAAGGCGTTCCCTCTCAAAAATACCACCGCTCTCATCCATCTGTCAAATGATGCACAGGGAGTACTGAAGTCAATCCTCGAGTTTAGTAAAAAGGAAGCGTCGGTATTTTTCAAAGTCGGATTCCTTGACAACGTAGCGTATGACAAATCTGGAGTGGAGCGCCTCGCTATGCTGCCCAGTCGTGTGCAGCTGCTCGGCAAGGTCATCGGCTCGCTCAAGAGTCCCATCGGACGCGTAGACAATGCTATCAAGTTCCCTATGAATTATTTTGTAAACACGCTCAAAGCACGCGTGAACAAAGGCTAACAGTATTTATTTTTATTTATTCATTGTTAATTATTTATTAATTATTCATTATTTATCTTATGGCAGACGTAGTACTGAGTGACAAACTCCAAAAAATCGCGTCAGAGATCGAGACTTTGACCGTCGTAGAGGTAGCAGACCTTGCGAAATATCTCGAAGAAAAGTTTGGTGTGACTGCAGTAGCAGCCGTCGCCGCTCCCGCCGCAGGTGGTGCAGCAGCAGGTGCAGCAGTTGAGGAGAAGACCGCATTTACGGTCGTCATCACTGATGCGGGCGCAAACAAGCTCAACGTCATCAAAACCGTTCGTGAGATCAAGCCAGAGCTTGGACTCATGGATGCAAAGAAACTCGTCGAGACAGCAAATGCAGAACTCCTCGTAGATGTCAAAAAAGATGCAGCAGAGGATGCCAAGAAGAAACTCGAGGCAGCCGGTGCAAAAGTGACTGTAAAATAATTCACAGTCTTCCGGTCCGCCGATTCGGCGGACCGGAGATCTAAATCCCCCGCCGTATGTCGGGGGATTTTTTTGCCGTCATCTCTGTACTAGTCAATCATATCGGTTATAGAATGGGTTTTCACCATACATGTCATCTTGAGCGTAGCGTATGCGAAGTCGACCGCGCCTGCCTCGCTCTTGCGAGTGCAAGGCGGGCAGGAAGATCCCAAGGACACATACACATGAGATTCTTCACTCCGTTCAGAATGACCAGGTAAAAAAATCGTCATCGTATTGGTTGACCATCACTGGGATGACTTCGCCTCATCGGCGCCGCGCCTGCAACGCTTATGCGTAGCATTGCGGGCAGGGACAAGTCGCTGTCGCTCGTCACTTTATAGACTTTACGGACTTTTAACAGTATAACCCTATCGTTATACGCTCTACGCTATGCGTTATACGCTATACTTTCCCCATGTACTTGATACGTTCTAAAGAGCACTTCTACGCCATCCGCCGATAAGGCTATCCTTCCTTTCTCTCTCAACCTTCATCAATTTTTCACCGCCATATGAACGTCGTCACACCAGATTTTTCTGATATCAAACAAATCGTAGCACTCATAAATGCAGACCCCGCCCATCTCGTCCCGCGTACTGAGGATGAGATAGAAGTCCAGCTATCCCAGTGGCGCGTCATCAAAGTAGATCGTCAGGTCGTCGCCTGTGGCTGTTTTGACTACTTTTCACCCCGGATCGCGGAGGTGCGCTCAGTCATCGTGCATCCTGACCATAGAGGGCGAGGATATGCGGATCAGATCATGCAAGTGCTCACCCAAATGGCACTGCCAAACCAACAGGTGTTTGTCGTCACGGCAACGCCTGACTTTTTTCGACGGCACAACTTTAGCGAGTGTCTGGGAGAAAAATATATCCTATTCTACAAACATGTGATCAAATCCTGACCTATTTTGTCCCCTTGAATTTAGGGTCAATTTTTGTTACTATGGACCGTCTCATAAATACAAAGGCACTGCAAATGTGTACCGTGGAGATGTAGTTTTTTTCCATTTCAGTTTGTTTCTTACCACTTTCGCATACCTATACTATGGCAGAATACGGAGCATCATCAATCGTCGTTCTCGAAGGTCTGGAGCCTGTCCGTAAAAGACCAGGCATGTATATCGGTTCGACCAGTCAGCTCGGCGTAAACGAGTGTCTCCGCGAGATCCTGGACAACTCAGTCGACGAGGCCCTTGCGGGATTTGCAAAGCATATCGTGGTGAACTGTGAGAAAAGTGGCTACTATACTGTCTACGACGATGGCCGTGGCATCCCGACTGACATGCACCCCAAGGAGAAAGTGTCTGCGATGGAGCTCGTGTTTACGAAGCTTCATGCGGGAGGAAAATTTGAAGGCTCAGCATACAAGATCTCCGGAGGACTTCATGGAGTCGGTGCATCGGTCGTGAACGCATTGTCAGACCATCTTATCGCCGAAGTCACCCGCGGAGACAAGTACTACAGTCAGGAGTACAAACGAGGGCTCCCCCTCGGTCCCGTCACCACATCCAAAAAGCAAAAGCTCAACAATCCCTTTGGCAAAGGTACTGCGGTATCCTTTTATCTAGACAAATCTATATTCAAAGAAACCATAGAGATCAACTACACCGCATTCAAACGCTTGATGAAGGAGCGCGCGTACCTCCATGCAGGTTTGGATCTAAAGATCGAGAATCTCATACTCAATGAAAAAACTGGCTACTTCTTTGATGGAGGCATCGTCTCGATGATCAATGATTTTAACAGAGGGAGAAAGGTTCTCCATGATCCTATTTTCTTCCGCAAATCACTTGATGACAAAGAGATCGAGATCGTCATCCAGTACAACGATGGCATGGCTGAAAATGTGAGCTCTTATGTAAACACGATCAATACCCATGAGGGAGGTACTCATCTCACGGGCTTCCGCACCGCACTAACCAGAGTCATAAACACCTATGCAAAGAAAAACCTCTCAGAAAAAGAGTACAAGGAAGCATTTACCTCCGAGGATATTCGTGAGGGTTTGACGGCAGTCATCTATCTCAAAATGTCTTCGATGAATCTGCAGTTTGAAGGACAAACGAAGGGCAAGCTCGGCAATTCAGAAGTGCAGCCATTTGTGCAATCTGCAACAAATGAGTTTTTAGATGTGTATTTTGAAGAAAATCCAAAAGTCGCTCGAGAGATACTCGGGCGTATGGTGCTCTCCCAACGCGCGCGCCTCGCTGCAAAAGCAGCAAAAGATGCGGTGCTGCGCAAAGGTGCATTTGAGGGACTTGGTCTCCCAGGCAAGCTCGCCGACTGTCAAGAAAAGGATCCGGTGCTCTCTGAACTTTTCATCGTCGAGGGAGACTCCGCAGGTGGATCTGCAAAGCAGGGGAGAGACCGCAAAGTCCAAGCGATCCTGCCACTGCGTGGAAAGATTTTGAATACTGAGCGCGCCTACCTCGATAAAGTCCTCGGATTCAAGGAGCTCAAAGATCTCGTTATCGCTCTGGGTATGGGTATCGGCGAGACGGTTGACTATCAGAAGCTCCGCTATCACAAGGTCGTCATCATGACCGATGCAGACGTTGACGGTGCACATATCCGCACCCTCATCCTGACCTTCTTCTTCCGCCACCTCCCAGATATCATCGCCAAGGGGCATGTGTATATCGCACAGCCACCGCTGTTTAAGGTAGTGCATGGCAAGAAGATGTCCTATGCATTTTCACCTGAAGAGCGTGATAAAGTGATAAATGAATGGGAAAAAGCATCCAGTAAAGACGGCAAAAAATTTGATCGAGAAACGGTGATTGTCCAGCGCTACAAGGGTCTCGGAGAGATGAACCCAGAACAGCTCTGGGAAACGACGATGAACCCGATCAATAGAAGCATGAAGCTCATCGGTATAGAGGACGCACAGGAGGCAGATCAGGTCTTTGCGATGCTCATGGGTGACGAAGTCCCCCCACGAAAGAAGTTCATTATCACGCACGCGAAGTTGGCAAATCTAGACGTATAGAAGTCAACAGTCGACAGTCGTTAGTCATTAGTCAAACAATTTAGAAATTCACAAGTCGACAATCATTAGTCTTTAGTCGTTAGTCATTAGTCATTAGTCAGCAAAGATGAAAATTAAATCATTTAGAGACATCATCGCGTGGCAAAAGGCAAAAGCAGTGTCTCTCGATATATATCTGATTTTTAGAGCTCAGAAGGATTTTGGATTTCGTGATCAGATACAACGATCTTCTATATCTATCATGAATAATATCGCTGAGGGATTTGCGTTCTCAGACAAGAAGTTTGCTCAGTATTTGGATATATCTATGGGATCGTGTTATGAGACACAGTCAATGTTGGAGATTGCCAAGGAGCTGAACTATATCGAGGAGAATAAGTGTGCGTCACTCCTCATGCAGTGCGAGGAGATTGCAAAAATTTTAACAGGATTATCAAAAAGCTTAAGTCGTATTAGCTAATTTCTGTCGACTGACGACTGTCGACTAAAGACTATTCTTATGGATATTTCAAAACTTTCCCCCGGAGACAAGGCGCCAGAAATCGTGCTTGCTATCATAGAAATTCCTGAAAAATCAGATATCAAATACGAGCTCGACAAAGACACGGGACTCATCATGGCAGATCGTTTTCTCCATGGATCAAATATGTTCCCGTTTAACTACGGATTTATCCCCGGCACAATGACAGGTGACGGAGATCCTACAGACATCATCGTCATTTCGAGTTCTACCATGGCCCCAGGTACAGGTATAAAAGTCCGTCCCATCGGTATGCTCGAGATGCAAGACGAAGAAGGCCCAGACGCCAAAATCATCGCAGTACCTGTCTCCAAGGTTGATCCTTTTTATGCGCATGTAAATGACATATCAGATATTGATGAGCCCACACAGCTCAAGATCAAGCATTTCTTTGACACCTACAAACTCCTTGAAAAGGGAAAGTTCGTAAAGACAGGAAAGTTTGTGGGCAAAGAAGCAGCGTATGAAGAGATAAAGAAAAGCGTGGTGAGTGCATGATCCATTGTTTGTAAAGTTTATAATGCTATAAAGTTTCTAAAGTTCTGAGGTTGTGTTGATGATACGAGTGCAAATTATCCTATGAATAAGAAGATTGAGAAATTTGAAGATATTGTTGCGTGGCAAAATGCACGCATCTTGACCCAAGATATATATGCACTTTTTCGACTGAATAAGGACTTTGGATTTAAAGACCAGATTCAACGTGCGGCTGTTTCAGTCATGAGTAATATCGCCGAAGGATATGAGAGACAGAGTAATAAAGAGTTTGCGCAATTCTTGTATATTGCTAAAGGTTCATGCGCAGAAATTCGTTCGCTTTTGTGCATTGGAAGAGATCTAAAATATATCACTGAAGAGCAATTTATAAAGTTAAATTCCGCATCGCTCGTCATTTCAAAACTTATATCAGGATTTATTACATATATTCGCAAATCCGTAGTCTCATAATCACTCAAGCGCTCAAAGAGCATGATAGCTTTACAAACTTTATAGCATTACAACTATAGTACTTTTATGACAACCATAATCCAAACCGGACTCGTTGATGAGATGAAGTCCGCATACCTAGACTACGCCATGTCTGTCATCGTATCTCGCGCATTGCCAGATGTACGTGACGGCCTAAAGCCCGTACACCGCCGTATCCTCTACATGATGCATAAGCAAGGGTTTTCATCAGGAGCGCGGTTTGTAAAGTCGGCACGCGTGGTCGGAGATGTGCTCGGTAAGCTTCACCCACATGGTGATGCACCTGTATATGAGGCCATGGTTCGTCTCGCACAGGAGTTTTCGATGCGCTACCCGCTCATCAAAGGCCAAGGTAACTTTGGATCCATAGACGGCGATCCACCAGCCTCGATGCGGTATACAGAGGTGAAGCTGAATCGAATCGCTGAGGAGATGCTCCTCGATATCGAAAAAGATACCGTCGTGATGCGAGACAATTTTGACGCGACATTTGACGAGCCAGAGTACCTACCTGCGAAACTTCCAAACCTCCTCCTCATGGGATCTGAAGGTATCGCGGTGGGTATGGCGACGAAGATCGCTCCACACAACCTGAACGAGCTCATCGATGCAGTCGTGTACATGATCGACAAAGCACAACTGGACAAAACAGCCTACAAAGCATTTGAAAAAGCCAAGGCAGCTGCACCAAAACCAAAGGTGATCCCTGATGGATATGGCATAACGCCATTTGATGCGACTGCACGCGACCAGGCAAACTGCATGCAGTATGGAGTCACGCTCGACGAGCTCCTTGAGTTTGTGAAGGGTCCTGATTTCCCTACCCACGGCATCGTGTATGGTGCCGCGGACATCCGTGAGATGTACACCAGTGGTCGATCTTCAGTCATCGTCCGTGGAGTCGCCGATATCGAAGAGATGAAAAGTGGCAAGTCCGCAATCATCATCACCGAGCTTCCGTACCAAGTAAACAAGGCAAATCTCGTCGAAAAAATCGCCACGCTCGTCGTAGACAAGCGCATCACCGGCATCTCAGATCTGCGCGATGAGTCTAGTCGCGAAGGTATCCGTGTCGTCATAGAGCTCAAGCGTGATGCCACGCCAAAGCAAGTGTTGAATAATCTCTACAAATACACTGAGCTTCAGACCTCCTTCCCCGCAAACATGGTCGCGCTCGTGGAGGGTGTCCCCCAGACCCTTGGACTGCAGCCCATCCTCGAGTACTATCTAAAGCACCGCGTAGATATTGTGACGCGCCGCAGCGAGTATGAGTGGCGCCAGGCAAAGATGCGCGCACATATCCTCGAGGGATACATCATCGCCCTTGATAACATCGACGAGATAGTCGAGATCATCAAAAAGTCCAAGGACGAGCCAGAGGCACGAGAAAAGCTCATGAAAAAGTTCAAGCTCTCAGAGATACAGTCTAAGGCCATCCTCGACATGCAGCTCCGCAAGCTGACCGGACTCGAGCGCAGCAAGATCGAAGACGAGCTCAAAGAGCTGACTGCCCTCATCAAAAAACTTGAGAGTCTCATGCAAGATGTTATGAAGATCCTCGGCGTCATCAAAGACGAGCTAGGCGACATCCGCAAACAGTTTGGTGATGAACGTAAAACCAAAGTGGTCAAATCCAAGCCAGGCGAGCTCTCAGATGAGATGCTCATCGAGAACAAAGACGTCCTCGTGGTACTCACCAAAGATGGATATATCAAGTATGTCCCAGGCGATACATTCCGCTCACAGCATCGTGGCGGCCAGGGAGTCACCGGTATGGAGACCAAAGAGACTGATGACATACTCAATATCATCTCTGCCCAGACTCATGACTTTGTCATGTACTTTACAAACACTGGGCGTACCTTCCAGACACGTGTCTGGGACATCCCTGCGGGATCACGCACGAGCAAAGGCAAGGCGATCGTGAATCTCATCACCCTCAGACCAGAGGAGCGTGTCACTGCCATCCTCACCTTCCAGCCAGATATCGCCAAGTCGCGTGGCGCAAAGACCGAGGCAGTCGAGAGTACTGATAAATATGTAGTCATGTTTACCAAAAACGGCACGATCAAAAAGAGTGAATTCGTCGAGTACAAAAATATCAGGACGAATGGTCTCATAGCCATCAGACTCGATGAGGGTGACGAGCTGAAGTGGGTGAAGCTGACCGACGGCACCGCCAACATGATGATGGTATCAAATGCGGGCAAAGCCATCATGTTCCCCGAAAAAGAAGTCAGATCCATCGGACGCGCTGGCATGGGAGTCCGTGGTATGGACGTAGAGGAGGGCGATAGTATCGCATCAGCCGAGGTCATCACCAAAGCAGATATGAAAAAGTCCCTCATGGTCATCGGCCAACGTGGCATCGGCAAACGCACGGCGATATCTGAGTTCAAGGACCAGCATCGCGGTGGCAAAGGGGTGAAGATCGCACCTGTAGACGACAAGTTTGGTCAGGTTGCCTCAGTCTGTATGATCGGCGAAGATCACACCGAGGTCGTCATCACCTCCAGTGGAGGACAGGTGGTCAAGATCGCATTGACCGAGCTCCCTACTCGCTCACGCACCGCCAAGGGAGTCATCCTCATGCGCATCAAGAGCAAAGACGAGATCATCGTCAGCGCGACATTGATCTAAGATAGGCGTTTTGGAATATAAAATAGGTGCATTAGGGGCGGCGTCAGCCGCCCCTATACTCACTTCTGCTATACTTCTCCCATGCTCATGCCGTGCAAAGAGATCAATACAGCGCTCAAATCCACCCTCGCCACCAAAGTCACCTCACTTATTGCAGGAGGAGTGCATCCTCGACTCCTGGCGGTAATAATCGGTGATTCTCCCGCACAAGAATCGTATATCCGTATCAAGCGACGAATCGCTGGCGAGCTAGGGATCGACTTCGTACTCTGGCAGGATCATGAGGTCTCGAGTGTCGAGTCGCTTATTGAACGACTCCGCGCAAAGATAGAGGAGACCAACCCTCATGGTGTGCTGATCCAGCAACCGCTGCCTGCTGGGTTTGATCCGAAGGTGATTTTTTCACATATTGATGCTTCAGTGGATATTGAAGGAGTGGCAAATGATACATACCTATTCCCCCTCGTCCAAGCTGCGCTCATCGGTCTCTCCTTCGCATACGATCAGACAAAAATAAACTTTGAGCTCCCCGCTACACTCGAGCCACACATCATCGAGTGGCTGAGGGGAAAGAAAATGGTGATAGGAGGGCGCGGAGCCACATCTGGCGCTCCTGTCGCGCGGTACTTTGACTCGATGCAGATCCCATACACGATGACTCACTCGCAGACAGTAGGTGCAGATGAGATCTATCGTAGTGCCGATATCATCGTAAGTGGAGTAGGGAAGCGAGTGATCCATGCAGGCAATATCAAAAATGGAGTAGTACTCCTAAACTTTGGACTCCGCCAAGAAAGAATTGGTGACCAAAACATACTAAAAGGTGACTATGAGGAGAGTGATATAGCCTCGGTGGCGAGTGTGTATACCGGTACCCCCGGTGGCCTCGGTCCTATCGACGTAACGTGCATGTTTGCAAATGTGGTAGAGGCTGCGGAAAAAAAGGTAATGAAGCTGTAAGGTTTATAATGTTATAAAGTTCATAATGCCCCGAAGGTATCCCTTTTGGACTATAAGGTTTATTTGGCTCAAATTTTATAGAGGCTCCGTCGCACTTGTCTGTCAATCCCGTCCCGCCATGGCGGGACGGGATCCAGTGTGAAAAATGATCAAGTGAAGTCATTGGATTCCCACCCTCGCCCCACCGACTGGGAGGATTTAGAATTTGGAATTTATATTTAGATTATTTGTAGGTCGTAACAAGAGTGGCACCATACACGTCATGGTGAGCCCTCCGGGCGTAGCCTATGGGCGGAGCCTGACGAACCATGACGTGTCACACTTCGTCATGCTCAGTGTGACTCAAGATGTGTAGATCGTATTGCAAACTGAGAATTGTAGATCGAAAATCTTTCCTTTTAAATTTTACCTTTTGCATTTTGAATTTATATGATCCATTTCATCCTCGGACAGACCGCGACGGGCAAGACAGCGCGAGCCGTCAGGCTCGCGCATGAGATAGGTGGAGAGCTCGTCAATTGTGATAGTCGCCAAGTCTATACAGGGCTCGACATCATTACCGGTAAAACTGACAATCCGACGGATATACCGATGCATATGGTAGATCTGGTCGATGTGTCAGCCAGATACAACGCGCATGAATATGCGATGAGAGCAAGGGAAATCATCGGCGACATCATCGCCCGAGGCAAATCACCTATCATCATCGGTGGCACAGGACTCTATGCGCACTATCTCCTGCACATGAAAGAATCACTAGCTACGAGCTGCGAGCCAGAAATGAAGCTTCCCATCAATACTGACGAGGCGGGGAGTGTTGAAGATATGCAGATGAAAATAGGCTCGATCGATCCGACTGCACTCGCAAATCTAAACAAGAGTGACCGGGCAAATCCTCACCGCCTCCTTTCGCTCCTCTCCAAACTTCAAAATCCCTCCTACGTCTCCCCACTTGATACAAAAGTGACTTTGTTTCCAGGTGTGCCCCACAAAATCCAGATCCTCTTGCATGAATCCCCGCAGGCAACTCGCGATCGACTCTCTCTGCGAGTCGCTACGCGACTCGCTGCCGGCGCGATAGAGGAGTGTCGTCACCTTCTCACACAGGGATATACCCCTGAGATGCCTGGTCTCCAGACGCTCGGTTACACACAACTCTTTGAGTATTTGAGTGGCGCAATTACCCTTGAGCACGCAACTGAGCAGTGGCTTGCTTCCGAGTGCAAGTACGCGAAGCGCCAAAAAACATATATGAAAAAGTACTTTCCTACAGCTGAGATTGTGCAAGTTTAACTGTTCTGCTACTCAACACATTCGAGCACGATTTATACCGAGTCATTCTGATCCCGCCGTGGTGGAGAAGAATCTCTATATGAGATCTTTCGACTCCGCTTACGCTTCGCTCAAGATGACATGTGTCGCTTTGCATACTTAGATCCCGGATCTCACTCACGCGTATGTCCGGGATGACTCGCTCTCGCTCGTCACTTTACGCACACAGACTGATTTAACTTTGCTCCCCTCTCCATATTCTGTATAATGATGCTATGTTGCAAGACAGGTCTCTCAAGATACCTTCAAAAAAGACACTCGCCGGAGTGTTTCTCGTGGTCGTTGCGCTCCTTGTGCTATACATGGCTTTGAGGCCTACCAGCGAGACAAAACCAGCGGTGACGACACAGGTTCCTGCACCCGATCAAGAATCATTACAGTCTGTAGCGAGTGGTACCCAAGCCTCTGGCACCTCCATCAGCAAATATATTTGGGGGGAGAACTATCACGAAGGAGTAGCTGTCGAACAACCATCCAATACCCAACCACATCATCCAGGATCTACGGTCGTGCGCTTTCCCGGAGGATGTGCCACAGATTCACATGATTCGAGTAAGAATAAAATCATCTTTAATTCTTCCAACTATGACAGTCTTTCTTATGATGACCTTAGAACTTATGCGGTGAGAAATAATGTAGACATACTTTACTCGATCAATGTAAACAGATCAGAATGGGAGTATGCCAACCCTTGTGGCCAAACATCACAAATTGGTCTAAATGAAGAAGCGCTAATAAACAATGCGAAAGAAATAGTCAGAAAAGAGACAGTTGCTGGCCGAAAGATAAAGTACTATGAGCTAGGCAACGAGCAGTGGGGGCCTAAACTCGAGGGGAAAGTAGGCGATGACTCTTATGCAAAGGTATCTGCTCGATTTGCGCGGGCAATGAAATCAGTGGATCCAACGATCAAGATAGTATTCCAAGGAGCACAAAATAGCGGTCAAACAGTATGGATCAATGCAGTCAACGCTGAATCGGCAAACTTTGATTTTATTTCTATACACAGATTTTCATACAATTACCCCGATGAACTGCGTGGAAATGAATCTGGAACAGATTATGTGGATGCCCACAAAAAACTCTATACCAAACCACTTATAGTCACTGAGTGGAACTTTGATACATTCACTGGTAACAGAATGGCAGGTACTGCATATACATTCCGTCACCCGCTACTTCTCACTGAACAACTCATAAAGTTTATTGCACACGGAACCGAGGTGGCTATAGTGCACAATATAAACGAATTGAATCAGCCGGTAAACAAAGATGTATATCCGCTGACCAATGTCGTGGCCGGAGGCACTTTTTACACTGCAAACTATGCCGACAGCGTCAAGTCAAACCCTACACCTTCCGTGAGTACACTCTATGCCGCAGGTGCTGATGGTAAAAAATACCTTTTCGTAGTAAATCCACTGCAGACCGAACAAACGGTGACCCTCTCTTTGCCTAGCTCATATCCTATATCTCTTACGAGCCTCGTCACCGACACGATCTCGGCGCCAAGTCTCTCAAGCGCGGCTGGTGAAGTGAAAAGGAATCCAACAACCTCAACTGCTATAACTAACAACACTATCAAAGTACCAGGCTTCACCATCGCACGCTATGAGTTTAGCTCTTCACCACCTCCAAGTTCATCCTGTAAAGTCCAGGCCGCATTTCCTGCTCCCGCGTCCACATTGCCAGACCTCATCACTGCATTTACTCACAATGTCGGCGGCGCAGTGTTAAATGTTCCTACCGTCGCAGGTGCTGAAGCCGGAGGACTGCTCCTCAGCGTATCGCTCAATTTTTCAGATCGATCAAAGTATTGTAGCAATGATGGACAGGCTCATTTCAAAAATGCCATGCTGTATACCGCAATACAAAATGATAAGGTGATTTTTAATCGATGCGATGATACCAGTCGCGTATTTAATCGAAGCTATCTCAATAGACTGGTGAATGGTCCTGTCAAATTTGAAGTTTCAGTTGTCGAGGCTCCTTGTCGACCCACAGATGTTGAGCCAAATGAACCCCTTGATGTGCCCGAGGAAAAGTCTCAGAGAAAAACATTGGAGTTTACGGTGACAGGTGCGGTTGCAAACGATCTGTCAGGTTGTGGTGATAGTACCATGCACGTACCGAGTGGCACCTCTTCCTGTACACCCGCAAGCGCAACGGGGGCGCAGCCAGGTATAGGAAATGGTACGACTGGTGGCACAAACACTACTCCCACACTGACACCTGTTCCAGGCGCAGCCACAAATACGCCTACACCCATCGGCCAGGCAACCGCTACTCCCGGACCTGCAGCCACAAGTACCCCTGTCCCTCCCACAGGCACCCCGACGAACTCTCCGACACCATCTGACACGCCGACCCCCACTGCGTCACCCACTCCCACAGGCACACTTACTCCGACTCAGACTCCTACCGCTTCGCCCACGCTGACCCCACTCCCAACACCTACAGCACTCCCCACCCCGACTATGATCGCACGCTGTGCTGCTCAGCAGTGTCGCTCAGCCTGTGGATGGCTGGATAGCTACGGCTCCTGTCATGACAGTGGGATATTGCCCAGCGGTCAGCGCTGCTGCTATCTTGGATGCTATAACAGCAGCTGCATGCAGCTCGTCGGAGACGGGGTAGACTCATGCAAGCTCGGCGCGTCGTGTACGACATCAGTCGCATCTCTCTCGTATATCACCCCCGCAGTCGCAGGTGCAGGCCAACCCCCCCAGTCATCCGTGCCTGTGGGGAGCGTGGCTCAGCCGATCATGAACCAACAGACCCCCCAAAGCATTCCAAATCCTCCGACAGCACAACCAAATCGAACGATGCTCGCATCAGGACTTCCCATACCTCTGTGGATGCTTGCAGTGCCTGTCTTAATTTTGATAGCCGGCATCGTGTTGTAGTCCATACGCATATCGGCTTCCATATCATGCCTGAAATATGTGGGATTCCAGCTTTGATCCTTGATTTGAAATTTGCGAGCTGATGCGAGTATGGGGGGGTCAATCCGATCATTACACCCCCATCCCGTCCGCCAAATCGGCGGACGGGATTACCCCCTCTCTGCCTCCGCCGATTTGGCGGATCGGCAGAAGGGGGAGTTTGGGACATTATCCGTCGCTTTATAGACTTTATGGACTCTGATCCCGTATCGCTTTACTTCTGCGCTCGCATTTACTACTATGTAGGGGTATGAGTCATAACTTTACCCCCGTAGATTTAGCGAGATTTTTGAGCGCTCCTCCTGACCCTACCAAGTCCGCTGCACCAAAGACCAAAGGGTTTTCATTTGACAAAGTATTTCTCCCATTTTCGGTGGCCATCCTCCTCATGTCTCTCACCTTTTATGGCATGCGATACCTCTATGACAGCTCACAAGCAAAGCAAGTGGTGACAAACAAAGCTACCCTCGAAGTGATCTCCGCGATTGAGCCATCAGTCGTACCTACGACCCCTATAGTTGCCGAAAAAATATACTCAAGCATGGGTCAAATCGAGATAAACACAGAAAAACTCACTGCCAGCGCTCGTGCACAGTATCCAAACTTTACCGATACCCAGCTCTCCACTACAGTCAACAAGAGCCTACTCGAATGGGCGGCCCTCAGACAATATTTCAAACCTGACAAGGTGGTCTTTGCAAAGTTGAAAATAAATGTATCCAAACCGCTCGAGTCCTTTTCAGATATAAACAAAGACCTCGGAGTCTTGATAGTTGCACTCGATAAAAAGGACGATCTGGGCAAGCCTCCCGTTGCTCAGCTTGTCGAAGAATACAAAAAGGTAGTTGAAATCAAATGAAATACACGCGCATCGGCCTCGCCATCATTTTCCTTTTTATCTCCATCATGCTTGTCATGATCGCCGCGAGAGATAGTGAGAATAGGCAGGCGTATGTTTCAAGCGATCTACAGAACGTGGTCGCAGGCGACATCAGGAAATGCACCAGTGATGTTACTACAAATTGTGCAAGCTGTAGTATCTCAAGCATATCCGCTACCTCTCCTACGTGGGGATGTGAGCTTAAATGCGATACAGGGAAGTGTCCTTCTGCACCCATTAATTTTAGAATGGACTACTTTAGCTGCAGGAACTCATCCGGGACCGCGGGTTATAAAAATCAGGATAACCCGTGCGTGGAAGGCTCCGCGGATTTTATAAAGAAAGGTACTTTGACCACAAATCCTACCTCCCAATCTCAGGTGCCCTATACCTTCAATAATGGTTCAGGTACCCTTCCTACTGATACCTGCGGAAGAATTCAACTTGATGTTCTACCCGTTGAGATAGGTTGGGAAACCAGCGGTGCAGGAGCCGTGTATGATTTTGGAACTTCATGCGCTGCTCCACCCGTTGGCATCACCCAGACAGCTACTCCAGTACCAGGGGTCACCATCACCAATACCCCTGTCCCCAATGCGACTTTGACACCGACAGTCAAGCCTCCGACCTCGAGTCCTGTCCCGCTCACTGCCACGCCGACGAATACCCCTACCCCCACTGACAGCCCAACTCCAACTCCCTCAAATACCCCGACTGGTACATTGACGCCAAGTCCCACACTTACTCCAAAACCGACAAATACTCCGACTGTAGCTCCCTCGCCAACTCCTGGCCCGGTCTGTGCACCCACCGAGTGTGGTGTCTGTGGATGGAAAGATGTCGCCGGACTTTGTCATGAGGGGGGACTCCTTCCAAATGGCACACGTTGTTGCTACAAGGCATGTGCAGGAAATGCATGCACTGCTCGTGCTGGCAATGCGATCGACTCGTGCGCGAGTGACGCAGGATGTGCGGGACCCATCGCCTCAGTTGGGTATAAGTGCGATGCGAAGTGTGGCATCTGTGGCATCTCAGATAATGGAGGACTCTGCGCTGATATGACGACGCTTCCAAACGGTACGAGGTGCTGTCACAACGCGTGTGTGAGTCAGTCTTGTGTCCAAGTGAGTGGACAGGATCTCGATCGCTGCGTGTCTGCAGTCGACTGTGCGCCTGGCGCACCTACACTCGCGATCGCACCTCCCGTCTCGCCTCAGCCAAAGCCACCCGTCTCAGGATTCCTCCCCTGGTATATCATCGCCATCCCTGCCGGCATCCTCCTGCTGGGTATAGTCCTGTAGTAATTGCCCTTGACAAACCTCTCTCTCTCTCTCTCTCTGAGAAAATACTATAAGTTCGAATCAGCTTTTCTCCATTTGCTGGAGACAAAGAGGAGGAGAACGCGCACGTTGACATCTGGAATGTCTGAGACGATATGCATCATGACCACAAGTTGTTGTGGTTGAGATGTGTATCGTCTCAAACCAAAACAAGACGGTACCAAGGAAAATCATGAAAATTGTAGATAAAACATGCGTTGAGCAAGCAAATGAGGTAGTTAAAAAAAATGACTCAACCTCCATACTAATTCGGGGTACTAAAGAGTACGCAGAATTTATTAAGAGAAAAAACTCAAAAACCGCTCGAGGTGTGCTTCGAGCATATAAGAAAAAACTGAAATTAGTGGGTTTGTTAAATCAAGTCTACAATCTAGGCCTGATTGAGGGCTACGATATAGCCGAAAGGACTTTGTGCCAGTATTCAAAGTTGCTATTGGATACTGGAAATGTAGAAGGAGCCATTTACATATTAGGTGAGCTCGCAAAATTAGAATCCGAAGGATAATTGTATTATTGTTTTGGGGGCATCGACATTCCAGATGTCTCCAATTCAAATCTGCATATCATCCACGTCATGCACGTGGTTTTTTTATCTGATCCGCCTTACTCTGCATTATGAGCTTTGCCTGAAACTCCCCCTGCGAAGCGAGGGGGGAACTGAACGAAGTGAAGTGGGGGTGTAAAAATCAGGATAAACTGTACTGGCCATCTACACCCCCGCACTTCGTGCACCCCCTCGTCCCGCAGAGCGGGATAAATTCGCGGACGAGGGGGAGTCGTACTTGGTGCCTGTGGATCCCAGATCCCATGGTTGCGTGAGTCTTTGGGATCTTTCGACTTCGCTTACGCTCCGCTCAAGATGACATGCTTTTGTTCGTCACTTTACGGACTTTATAGACTTAGATCCCGGATCTCCCTGTCGGGTATGTCCGGGCTCCGCCCGTAGGGATGACCCTGCGGGGTCACTTTACAGACTTTATGACTTTAGGGACTTTATAGACTTTCAACTATTTTCTTATCCCTTCTTATTAAACATCTGTTGGAAGGCTTCCTTGGGGATTTCGACTTTGCCTACCATCTTCATCTTCTTTTTACCCTCTTTTTGCTTTTCGAGGAGCTTCTTTTTGCGTCCTACATCTCCGGCGCCGACCACCTTGCTATTTTTGATGAGCACATCCTTGCGGAAGGGCGCGATGCGCTCGCTGGCGATGATTTTACCCTTAAACTGTCCTTGGATCTTCACCTCGTACTGCTGACGAGGGATCAGGTCACGCAGACGCTTGCAGAGCTGATCCGCCTTTTCGTATGCGCGCTCTGCGACGACGATTTCAGAAAATTCCTCGACAGGATCGGAGTTCAGCAGGAGGAGGAGCTTGTCCGCCTTTACGACCTGATAGTCCACAAACTCCCAGTCGAGACTCGCATATCCTGAGGTGACAGACTTCAGCCTGTCAAAGAAGTCTGAGATCATCTCAGAGAGCGGCATGTGATAGATTATGTTCACCTGGTGCTTGTTGTCCATCGTCTGAAACTTCCCCCGGTACTGCTCACAAAGCTCCATGATAGCTCCCACATAGGTAGCAGGGGTGATGATCATGATCTTTACGATGGGCTCTTTGTAGATGCCCTCTCCCTCTTTGATAAACTCGACCTGAGGTGGGGTGAGTACGATCGAGAGGTCAAACTCCCGCTCGAGACGCTCCCGCACGACATCAGCATGGAGCAAGCCGAGGAAGCCGACACGAAACCCCGCGCCGAGGGTCATGCTGTAGATCGATTGATAGTCGAGTGCTGCGTCGTTTAGACAGAGTTTTTCCAATGCTTTTTTGAAGTTCAGATAGTCATCCGTATCTGTGGGAAACATGCTCGCATATACCATCGGCTTGACCTTTTTGTAGCCTGGAAGTGCCGTGTCTGGAGACTTTTGGAGGACTATCGTATCTCCAACTGAGACATCACGAATATTCTTGAGATTGGTGGCGATATAGCCGATCTCACCTGATTGGAGCGCGCCGACACGCTTCAGGTCAGGAGTAAAATGTCCGATCTCAGGAGGCTCACACTTCACGCCAGATATGCAGAGCTTATACGTAACGCCCTCGGTGGCCGAGCCCTCAAACATACGAACGAACGCAACGACTCCGAGGTACGCGTCATAATACGAGTCAAAGATGAGCGCCTTTGGGTGATCGCTGAGATTTATCTGGGGGGGAGGTACTACTTTGATCAACGCGCGGAGAAGTCCCTCGACGCCGACTCCAGTTTTCGCGGATACACAGTGTATCTCTTCTTCTTTGCAGTTTAAGAATTCGATGAGGGCGAGCTTGGTCTTGTCCACCTCGGCACTGGGTAGATCGATCTTGTTCACGACAGGGATGATGACGAGATTTTTCTCGATGGCTTTGTACGCGTTGGCGATCGTCTGCGCCTGGATGCCCTGCGTGGCGTCCACGAGAAGGAGCACACCCTCTACACAGGCGAGGGTGCGATCTACTTCGTAGGAAAAGTCTACATGGCCCGGTGTATCGATGAGATTCAATATGTACTCGACTCCATCCATCACGTACTTCATGCGTACCGGAGCGAGCTTTATGGTGATGCCTCGCTCACGTGAGACAGGATTTCGATCGAGGAACTGCTGTTCACCTGTTTTGAGGTCTACGGTCTTGGTCATCTCCAGTAGACGGTCTGCGAGTGTCGACTTGCCGTGGTCGATATGGGCGATGATGGCAAAGTTGCGGATAGGGGAGGACATGGAGGGTATTATAGGGCATGAGCTCTGAGCGTAGAGCGCAAAGCGAACGCGTAGAGCGTAAAGTGGGATGAATTCACGTGTATGACACACAGGTGCATGACTCCCCCTTCTGCCGATCCGCCAAATCGGTGGAGGCAGAGAGGGGGCAACGGGCCAAAAGGCGAGTGGGGGGGTACTGTTTGGACAAATGCAATAGGTCATCTACACCCCCCCTCAGGAGGAGGGGCACCCCCTCGTTGGGGAACGAGGGGGAGTTGTATCTGGCGCCTTTATTTCCTGACATGCCGATATTACATTTAGTCTGAATTTTGAAAACACCAGCGGGGTGTAAATACCAAATTACCTATAGCATATGCTCTTGACAAAACTCTCTCTCTCTGAGAGAGAATGTGATTGCCTGAAATTATACCCATCGCCAGATGGGTATAAATGAGTCCGGGTCGTGTGGTGGACGAAATCCACTTCGGCACTATCGCATATGACTGATCTGTCGTCCCGCTGACTTGTATGACAGCATATACAAGCAGCCATGACGATATCAGTAGGCGAGCATACCACGTGTCGACCAGCGGCAGTACTGAGTACTGAACAAACTAGAATCCAGCCTGTTTCCAACGAAGGCTGGGAGGAGGAAGAAGTCATGAGTGAGGTATTTACATTCCCGATAACAAAGGGAAATTTTGATTCCAAAGAAGCAGCACAGGCTGCAATGGAATTAAAGAAAAAGGAGCTCGAGAGAGCTCACTCAAAAGGGTCCTCGGGAAACGAAGAAGTTTCCGAGGAAAAAGGAGAGTGGAGCTACTATTTTGAATTTGTAACTCCACAGTAATGAATCCTCACCCCGACTCAGGGTGAGGACTTTCCAAGAACCCACTGATACTCTTATCACTCCGGATTCCCTAATTCTGTGCAACGGATACGTTCATAGAGATTGTAATCGTCAATAATTACGATAACGACAAATACACAGTCATTCTGATCCGCCCCGGGCGGAGAAGAATCTCATATATCAGGGATCTTTCCCCGCCGATTCAGCGGGTCAAGATGACATGCTTTGCTCGTCGCTTTACAAACTTTATGAACTTTATAGACTTTAAGGACTTTATGACTACTGTCTTCTAACTAATCTCCACTATCCTCAGTGAGCTGGTGCCGCCCTTGGCGCCCCAGTAGTCGCCGTGAGTGACGATGACCGCATCACCCTTTTTGAGGAGGCCTTCGCTTTTAAGTTTTTCGATACTCTCTGACACCTGGTCTTTTGATACCTCACCTGTAGGTTCGTCGTGCATGCGTGGATATACCCCATAGCTCAGTGCGAGTCGTCCGGCGATACTCACTGAAGGAGTAAACGCATAGATCGGTGCATCCGCACGATAGTGAGAGAGGAGGCGCGCCATGCGGCCCGTGTTTGTGAATACGACAAATGCTTTGACATGAGTACCGGTGGTGAGATAGTCTTGGTAGATCTTGTATGCTGCATGAGCGATACGAGATGGCTTGTCCAAGAGCTCCATATGTACACTACGTGACATGTAGTGATTGCCCTCCATCTCATGAAACTCGGCGATCTTTGACATCATCTGTATCGTCTCGACAGGATACACACCAGCTGCAGTCTCACCTGAGGTCATGATCGCATCGGTCCGGTCATAGATGGCATTTGCGGCATCAGACACCTCGGCACGCGTAGGGAATGGATTTTTTTCCATACTCGACATCATCTGTGTCGCGACGATGACTGGCTTATCATACTTTAGACACAGGTCGATCATGCACTTTTGGTGCAGCGGGACACGCTCGATGGGACTCTCGACGGCGAGGTCACCACGCGCTACCATGACTGCATCCGTCTCTCGTACGATCTCCTCGAGAAAGTCGAGACACTGTCGTGTCTCAAGCTTTGCGATGAGGGGACCTGTGTAGCCTCGCTCTGCACACTTCGCACGCACATCTTTGATATCCTGAGCATTTCTGACAAAGGATACCGCAACCCAATCAAGCTGATTTTTCACTGCCAGATCGACGCCGATGATATCTCGCTCGGTCAGGAGCTCGACGGGAAAATCGACACCGGGGATGTTCAGTGACTTGCGCGTCTTCATGATCGTATCCGTATGACAGAGGAGTGTGACCACCTCACCTGCTTCCTCCACCGTGAATCGTATCGTGCCGTCATCGACGAGGATCTCGTTTCCGACCTGCAGGAGTGGGATGATGTGGGGATGAGTCAGGGTAAAGTCTGGAGTACCGAGCTTCACCCGCATGCCTTTTTTGAGCTCGATGGTGGGGGTAGAAAGAATGAGGCGAAATGAAGGTCCCTGGAGGTCCATAATGATCGAGGGCACCACCCCAAGCTTCTGTGATACCTCACGGATGCTATGTACGTACATCTCGTGTTTGGCTGGTTCGCCGTGTTTGAAGTTTAGGCGGAAGACGTTTACTCCCGCTTTGATAAGTCCTTCGATCTGTTCGAGGGTTTCTGATGCAGGTCCGATGGTTGAGACGATTTTGGTGAATTTCATAACAAAAGTATAGCATGGGGAAAACAAGTTCATCAGGTTGAAAGCTATAAAGCTCTCATGCTCTCAGTTTGTATTATTTGTAGAGTTCAAACATCCTATCTATTCGCATTAAAAGCATTACAAACCTTAGGAACTTTATGAACTTTATGAACTTGGATCCCGTTTTTCAACGGGATGACATCTGTGGTGCCTGTGGATCTTTCGACTTCGCTTACGCTACGCTCAAGATGACATGGAACTTTACAAACTTTATGAACTTTACAAACTTTACAAACTCATCCCCTTCGTCTTCTTGACTTAAATCCTGCGGAGAACGAAGTGGTCTTCAGCGTCGCCACAAAAGCGATGAGCGCACTTCCGATGACCGCGGTCATCCACATATAGGGACTCCCTGCGGCGGCGAGTACGCTGCCTTTTGAAGTAGCTCCCAGTACCGTGCCAGATGGCTTTGGAGTCACCGTGGTCACGGCTCCCTGGACTGAGCCCGGAGTCGTAGCTGCGGCGATAGTGTCACTCCCTCCAGTACCACACGCACCCTTCTGGGGAGCGCCGACACGATAGTAGCTCGTGATACAGCTCGACGTAGTGGCACTCAAAATATCTCCGGCATCACCGGTGCCACAGCCATTCATGCATTTGATTTTGAAAAAGTACTTGGTATCAGGTGCGAGTGAGCTGATCGTATAGGTAAATACTCCGCCTGTGGTGGGAGGATTCATCTCAGCGCTGTACTCATCTGCAGACTCGGTGCGCCCATAAAATATCTGGATCTTGGGGCAGTTTTCACGGCAGGGATTGATGTATAGTTTGGCAAAGTTTGCTCCTGCATCGACCTGAAAGAGATCAGGTTTGCACGTAGGTTTTGCGTCATTGCACACATAGGGTGCATTGGTCGGAGTCGGGGTCGGTGCCGTATAGGTATACTCGACTGAACAGCCGTACTTTGCATCAGAGCGAGTCACGATATCTGCATTTGCGGTACCGTCACCTGACATAAAGTCATTTGCAGTCACCGCAATGCTAAAATCGCCCGTGCCTGAGAGGCTACTGAGAATCGGCGAGGAGGTATAGGTCACCACATCAAATCCGCTCCCTGTCTTTGGACCCATTTTAAATCCTGATGCACCTGCATAGTCGATCTTGCCATCACGCGCTGATACTGATGGATTCGAAAACGATGCAGTTGCTACTGCTGCAGAAGATGCTCCGTCCAACTTTGTATACGTGAGTTTTGCTCCAATATTGAGGTTTACACTGCGCTGGGCGTTGTTATTATTTTCATAGTTGAGGTAGGATTGCACTTCGCCGCGGACAGTGACTTTAGCAGCAGTCAGAGGACCCAGTGCGGTGTTGAACTTTGGGAGTTTGCACTCTTTGACCCAGTCGGTCTGTTGAAATGAGGTGGTGTTGTTGTCATAGTTCACCGTGGCTGCAGTAGCAGATTGTGCTGATATGAGTATAAAAAGTGTGAACACGAGGGAAACTAGTTGCTTTTTATACATAAGTGAACGAAAAAGTATCAACACACTCAAGGTACCATAGCGGTAGGATGATTGTCAAGCAACAATAGAGCAAAGCCGGGATCTAAGTCTATAAAGTGACCCCGCAGGGTCATCCCGGGCATACGCGGCCGTGTGACCCGGGATCCAAGTCCATAAAGTCTATAAAGTGACGGTCAATGTCTCAAACTCCCCCTCATGAAGTGAGGGGGGAACTGAACGAAGTGAAGTGGCTTGTCCGCCCAGACTGCGAAGCTGTTGGCGGGGGGTGTACTGTTTGGACAAATGCAATCGACCACCTACACCCCCGCCCCGCCGGAGGCGGGGCACCCCCTCTCTGCCGAATCGGCAGAAGGGGGAGTTCTGTGCAGCACCTTTGGATGCTCGCGCCCCGCAAAGCGGGATAAATTCACGTGAATGACAAACTGTTCGTCATCCCCTTGTACAAGGGGATCCAATGTACAAGGTAAGGTGATTTATGACTTTGGATGCTCGCGTCCGCGAGTCACTTTTTCCGTGGAGTATCGAGGACTTTGTAGGTCACGCTGCTGAGGTTTTTGGGGGGGATTTTCTCCGATGCGTAGAGTATCTCGACACCCACCGGCAGCACGTCATCTTTGAAGTCCACCATCACATCATCAGAGATTTGCTCCGTACGAGTGGGAGCGACAGTCGAAAACTGTATATACATGGCATCTGACTGGGGATCGTAGGTGATATTCATGGCACTAGTATACTTGATATTTTATCAACGCGCGCTCGTGCGATCTCAAACACAGTGATGACGAGAGTCTCTGCGCCGAGCGATTCTGTGACGATACACAGACATTTTGAGCTTTCCAAAAGGACGTAGTAGTTGTGTCTGGATACATGATGAGCATCGGGCACCATGCGATACACCTCGCCCAACAGCTCAATCACCCTCTCAGGGGAATATCCACGGAGCTGGAGTCTTGCTTTTGCATGCTCCGTAAATATCAGATTTTTAGGAGCCTTGAACATATCTAGTGAGTATATCAAGAATCATTGACAGATTCCCGATCAGTGGTATCGGGATCATAGTGCACGTGCATGACAGGTATAAAGCTCCCCCTCCCCATTCGGGGAGGGAGTAAGGGAGCGAAGTATTTATGTCCGACTCCCCCTCGCGAAGTGAGGGGGGAACTGAACGAAGTGAAGTGGGGGTGTAATGATTGGACAAACGCAATCAACCATCTACACCCCCGCACTTTGTGCACCCCCTCTCTGCCGAATCGGCAGAAGGGGGAGTTGTGTGTGGCGCCTTTGGATCTTTCGACTTCGCTTACGCTCCGCTTAAGATGTCATGTGATCGGTCATCCTGAACGAAGTGAAGGATCTAGTGAACAGGGATCTTTCCACGCCGATTCGGCGGGTCAAGATGACATGGAACTTTACAAACTTTATAGACTTTACGAACTTTATAGCATTACAGCTTGCAGCTTGTGGCTCTCAGCTTTGCTCTCTCAGCTATGTGTAGCTATTTGTTTTCGAGGAGGGATTCGAGTCTGGTCACACGGGCGCGGAGCTCTCGATTATCACTTGCGAGGCGATCGATTTGAGCTTGGAGTCCTGCAATACTGACATCTGTTTTCGTATTCAGGTCTTGGACTGATTTGACGAGGAGCGGAGTGACCTTGCCATAATCTACGGCCCACGGGTTTGAAGGGTTGCTATATGCATCGAGCTCATCTGATCCCACGGTGACCGCATCAGGGAAGACTCGATAGAGCTCCTGAGCAAAAAATCCATCTTGAACGGTGCCACTCTGCTTCCATCTAAAGTTGTGTACAGGGAGATTGAGGAGTGCGTTGAGTCCACGAGCAGACTTGCCAGTGTCGATCTTGAGTCTCTGGTCAGAGCTGGTGGCATAGGCTATAGTGGTGGCGTTTGTGTTGTTGATGCTTCCGATTTCTGTCCCCGCTGAGTTTGAAAATCTCATATACCTGAGTGTATTGAGGGTGGCTGCGGGCATGGTGACGGTGATACCCGCGGCATTTGTGGAAGTGCCTGCAGAAGTGATGCCTGTCGATGACACACTGAGTCCCGAGCCCGCAGTTCTGATACTGTTTGCATTTATGACCATAGCGTTTACTGTCGTAGAGCTTGAGGTCACATCCAAAGCAGCTCCAGGACTCGTTGTGCCTATACCGACGTTCGCTGTACTGGTATCTACATATAACTGATTGGTATTTACTGCAAAATCACCAGTTGTAGAAAGAACCAAATTAAAATTTGAGCCTGCGGCAGGAGTCATGGTCATGGCGCCTGATGAGCTAGTAAGCTTCGGCACCGCGAGGGAGGTGGCGGTAGCCACACCAAGTGTGGGAGTCGTAAATGAAGGACTCTCTAGAAATGCGAATGTCTTTCGTGCTGCACCTGTAGTGATAGTGCCATAGTATGCATCCGTCAAAAACTCCACTGCGCCTGCCTCAGGTGCGGTGAGAAGTGTGCCACTGGTGAACTTGAGTGGAGCCGTAGAAGCAGTCGCTGTGCCTGCTTTGAAGTGAAGTAAGGCAGTTGGTGCAACCGTCCCTATACCGACGTTTCCATTTTGTAAAAATACCGTTTTTACTCCTCCAGTACCTTCAATCTCGAGATTTGTAGCTGCGGTGATGCTCGTAGGGTTTGAGCCTATTTTCATCTGAGCAGAGACGGGGGAAGCGCTGAAGCAGAGTAAAGCGAAGAGAGCAAAGTTGATAGCTAGTATGGAAGTTGCGGATCTATGCGTGGCTCCCCCTCGTTCCCCAACGAGGGGGTGACGACACGGAGTGGAGTGGGGGTGTAGCGATGGGACTGACACTCCCATACTCGCATCAGCTCGTATTGCCCCCTCGTGAAACGAGGGGGAGTCGTGCATGATGGAGAAATAGAGAAATTTAGATGGAGAATGCATATGATGAGAGATGTCGCAGTGTATCAAAGTACGACAAGGGAAGTCAAGGGAGAAACGAAAGACAATGCTTATAAAGTTTATAAGGTTATAAAGTTTGTAAAGTCCATAAAGTTCTTAAAGTTCTTAAAGGCTATTTACTGTTTACAGTCAATAGTAAATAGTCACATGTTCGCACCAAAGGATCCATGTCTGGCTCCCCCTCGCGAAGCGAGGGGGTATTCCGAAACGAAGTGAGGAAGGGGGGGTGTAACGTGTGGACTGACACCCCCATACTCGCTGAAGCTCGTATTGCCCCCTCATTAGGGAATGAGGGGGAGTTCTGTGTGGCGCCTTTGGATTCCCGTGTGCACGGGAATGACACATGGAGTAAATTGAAAACTCTTAGCTCTTAGCTCTTAGCTTTGCTCTCTGAGCTCTCTTATCTACTCGCCAGCAGGGAGGTGAGGCCAGATTTGGCTGAACCGGGAGGGACGAGGGTGAGCTCGACGGTGGGGGAGGCAGTGATATTTTGAGCCTCGAGTATCTCAAAGAGTGTCGAGAGCACCTCCTCATCTTTTCCAATTTCTTCAAGAGCGGTGCCGACGATCTGTGGACGGATGGTCGACGCTTTTGCAAACTCGATGGATGCCTCGCGATCAGCTTTACTCTTTATGATGTTCACCTGATTGACTCCATCTTGTTGGATGGCAGAGGTCACCTGGCGAAGACGATTCACCACTTTTTCCTCGATCTGTCTGGTCATATTTGCATCACGGAAATGTACTTTGCGGATATAGACGGAGCCTACTCGATAGCCCCACTCGACTGAGTCTGCGGAGACTTCCTCGCGTACGATCTTGCTCATGTGATGTCGATTCACCAACATCTCTGAGAGGGGGAGATTGCTGAGACTTTTGATCGCCGCATTTTTCACACTCACACTGAGTGATTCACGCGGATTCGCATTTTTAAAGATATGGGCAACTGGGTCGCTGATCTGTGTCTCATACCATACACCGATACCCATAGGGGTTCCCTCCTCAGAGTTTACCGGGATGCTTCGCAAGTACTCTTGATCGAGACGGAGCGAGCGGGTATAGCTCGTACCAAAGATGTTTACTACGCATGCCTTCCATCCGAGCTTTGGCCAGAGCAGATGGAGACCAGGCTCATCAATGACCCCCAATACTTCTCCAAAAAGCACATACACGCGCGCTTCACGCTCATGGATGATGTCGTACATACCAAACAATTTGCCGAGGGATACAATCACCTTTTCACCAACAAACAAAAAGACAAGTGTTTGTACGATGATGGTTAGGGTAGATATGTTTTCCATAGTTATGCTGATGATTCGAGAATGATACGTTTTGCTTTTGAGAGGAGTGAAAGTCTCACGTTACGCATGTATGCGGTGAGTGTATCTTTGCCCTGCTTCTTCGTGGCTTTGAGTTGGGTTGCCAGATCGCCCAATATCTGGACTTCTGCTTGGGCTCTGAGCGTCTCGATCTCGACCGCACGTCTCGACTGGACGATCTTTTGATCTGCAGATGCTTGGGCGAGACTCACCTCTGAGGAGACGTGGTTGTGAGCGGTATTGATCGCCGCAAGTGCGGACTCGACCTCGGGAGGAGGTTCGATCGCGGTGATGAGCGCTGCGTCGAGTGAGATGCCATAGCGTGCAGGGGAGGAGGCACACTCCGTCTCCATGTGTTGGTTTAGATCGCCGAGGTTTTTACGTAGATCGTTGATCGATATGCCATAGGTGTCGATGAGGGAGATCTCTTTGCCCGCAAGGTCCTTTTTGAGTGGAGCCTCAAAGTTTGCGATACGCTCACGGAGTATGGCGACAAAGTATCCCATGATATGCGCGATCGGATTTTGGACGCCAAAAAGATATGCATAGAGGTTGCGGTCTGAAATCGTGAACCGCAGCTCGCCACGGAGGTTGATGTTCAGTTGGTCCTTTGTGACGGCCTCCAGCGCGGTGTTGCCCTGGTTGACCTGCGTGTTTTCGGGATCAAAGGCGATATTTACGAGTTGGGTCGCGACGGGGACTTTGTGGATGCGCTCCCAGGGCCATTTGAAGTAGGGCCCGCCGGGGGTGATGACCTCCAGCTGAGGATAGATGTATCTGTCCTTTTCGGTCTCGCGGAGTGACTCAGTCAAAGATGCGTCATCCAACGTGGTGAGCTTGCCGAGGCGTTTTGCTTTTCCGAGAATCGTCTTGACTGCGCGCTCATTTTGCTCGACTACATAAAAACCTGAGAGCACCATACGAATCACAAACCATATGGCGAATCCGAGCATGACACTGAGTAACATATGAAACAGTATAGCAACTAATTATCCACTGTGTTTATTTCTTTTTGAGCATGTCATCTGTCGACTGCAATAGCTTTTGTACTCTGTCTATGCCTTCTTTATTTATCGGACATGATATACCAAAACAGAATTTGCCTTTGGATATCACTTGTTCATAGATGACGGGTGGAGCCAAAAGCACTGCAAAAGACACCGCCATACCCAAACACAATGTGAAGGAAAACTTCAATACATTTTGCATTGGTCCTGACGGTTGGAGCATGACACGTATAAGATATACAAACAAAAAGAGCAAAAGAATAGGGCTCGCATAAGCCAAGAAATCGAAACCTGGTGGGCCGTTATGCGGAGTTGTAATCACGGTGATGGCGTTGAGTACAAATATCCCCACGACAGTTGCAATGATCAAAAAGAGTTTACGGGATATTTTTGTAGGTTTGAAGTGGAGGATAGAGTAGATGATAAAAGAGATCAATGGGACAAGGGAAAGCGTGCATATATCTGCTGCAACCTCATAAAACTGTATGAATATATCCATCCCTCTGTCAACATCATAAAACTGTATGAATATACTCATTGCTAAAGAAAAGATAGTGCCGACAATGTAGAATCCTGCTGAAATAGCAAATAAAATCGACTGGGTGCTAAGTACAATGAGAAACAGGTCCCTGTTGGTTCGCTTTTGTTTGTGTGATCTGAAGTTCGCCAATGCATCCTGGACGAGGAGAGGAAGCATCCATATAATCGCAGAGACCGTGCATATAATCAGTGCAACATAACCATATCGATATGATTGTTTAATCAAGTGATATAGTACAGGTACGGATATAGTCAGCATCATCTGGCCAGTGTAGCATATTTTCAGCATCACAAATCACATGCCACTTTATACACTTCTAAATACGGTAGACAGTCGAGTGTGCAACAACCAAATAAAGCGGAGTATATAGGCTCTGGCTCAGACACCCCCTGATCACATTGGTTCGCATTCCCCCTCGTCCCGCAGAGCGGGATAAATTCACGGACGAGGCTCCGCCCGTAGGGTTACGCCCGGACTCCGTCCGTCGGACTTGGGTCCAGAGGGGGGGAGTTTGTGTGATGTCTTTGGATTCCCGCCTTCGCGGGAATGACAATGCGGTGAATTTGGATCTTTTGACTGTGTAAACGTTTTTTCTTCGTTCTCAATTCCCCATTAATAATTCTCAATTTTGTCCTACAATCCCCTCATGAATACGGCTGTCTTTGACTCACAGTATAAAAACCTCAATGCTGCACAAAAGCACGCAGTCGATGCGATCGAGGGACCCGTCATGGTAGTCGCAGGACCAGGGACCGGCAAGACGCAGATCCTCACGCTGCGCATCGCAAACATTTTGCTCAAAACTCAGGTCAATCCCTCTAACATCCTTGCGCTCACCTTCACGACCGCTGCGACTGCAAATATGCGCGAGCGCCTGATCAAGGTCATCGGCAATGCAGCGTACATGACGAACATTTTCACCTTTCACTCCTTTTGTCAGCACATCATCACCGAGCATCCTGATGATTTTTGGGAGATACTGGGGCGCAAACTCGCTGATGATATCCAAAAGGTCGAGGCGATGGAGGCGGTGCTCGATGGCGGCACATGGGAGCACATCAGACCCTACAGCAAGCCGTACTTTTATGTCCCTGAGGCGCTGCGCGCGATATCAGATCTGAAGCGCGAGGGCGTCACACCAGATGAGCTCGGCAAGCTCGTCGCTGAGGACAAGGTAGCATTTGACGCGATACCTGATAAGGAGAGCACGAGAGCCAAAGGCAAACTCAAAGGTATCTATCAAGACGAACTGAAGCGCATCGAAAAAAATGCAGAGCTTAGCGTGCTCTACGCAGCCTATCAAAAAAAACTCCATGCTGCAGACCTCTACGACTACGACGACCTCATCATGTACTCACTCGACAAGCTCCAAAAGGATGAGGACTTCAGGCTCCGCGTGATGGAGCAGTATCAATACATCCTCGTCGACGAACATCAAGACTCAAACAACGCACAAAATAAAATCGTGCGCCTCCTCGGATCGTTTGATACAAATCCAAATATCTTTGTAGTGGGGGATGAGAAGCAGGCGATATTTCGCTTTCAGGGCGCCTCAGTCGAAAACTTTAGATCATTCAAAGAGATCTATCCTGAGGCACAGCTCATCACCCTGAGCGAAAACTATCGCTCGACACAGACCATACTCGATGGGGCACTGGAACTTTTGAAAATGGAGGAGAGTCAGGCGCTCGCTTCGCGAGCGCCTCATCCAGACGGTCCGATCACCATACTCACCACTCCCGATCTCGCCACTCAGCTCGCCACGATGGCCGAATCGATCAAAAAGATTTTGGCTGACGGAATACCTGCCCACGAGGTAGCTGTCCTCGTGCGCACCCGCGCGCAGGGCAAGCAGATCGCGTCCTATCTCGAGAGTCACGGACTCCCCGCACATCGGGATGCAAGTGAAAATATTTTTGAGGATCCTGCCGTCGCAAAACTCATCACCATCCTGACTGCAGTGCATCAGTATGGGAGTGAGGAGCCGATATTTCCTGTCCTCCTCATCGATATATTTGGACTGGATCCGCTGGATGTCTACAAGCTGAGCCAGGCCGCATCTCGCGGGCGCAAAAATATCTATGATCTCCTCTCCACAGATGCCTTACTCGAAAAAGTAGGCGTGAAGGAAAGTAAAAAGATCATCGATCTTGGGAAAAAAATAGGACAATGGTCGGTGGCAGCACATAACATCCCCCTGCACCAGCTCCTCCACCAGGTAGTGCAGGAGAGCGGGCTCCTCACCTCGATACTGCAGTCTGATGACTCACTCGCCTCCATCGCCGCACTCCGCACACTCTACGATACGATGAGTAGTTTGGATCATGCGGGAGATTGGAAACTGGCGAATTTTTTCACTTATCTGTCAAAGGTGCGCGAACATGGTATCAAGGTACAAGCTGCTGTCTCCCTCTCATCAAAAGGCAAAGTCCAAGTCATGACCGTGCACGCATCCAAAGGGCTGGAGTTTGATCACGTGTATATTCCTTTTGCTCAGGAAAATGTGTGGGGAGGGCGGGGGAGGGCGAAGCTGTTCAAACTACCTGATGGCGTATACATGGAGTCCACTCCCGTCATGTCGGGAGGGATGACTGGAAGAGGGGACGCGAAGATCCTTCGCTCCGCTCAGGATGACGGTGACAGCAATGATGACGATGCAAAGCGGCTGTTCTTTGTGGCGCTCACCCGCGCGCGCAAATCAGTGACGCTGAGCTACGCGACCAGCGATGCAAAGGGCGATCCACTGCTCCCGACACCCTTCATCGCCGAGATCCGCACAGAGCTAAAGCAGGAGAGAGTAGTTGAAATGCCAAGCGCTGATGCTGTTCGACTTGAGATCCTTCGACAAGCTCAGGATGACAAAAAAGGGAACCAGGACAACTCTAAACTACTCGACTTTATTCATGCCTCGCTCGAGCACTACGGCATCTCCGTCAGCGCGCTCAACAACTACCTCGACTGTCCGTGGAAATATTTTTATGTAAATCTGGTGCGCATCCCCGCGGGCAAAAATAAAACGCTGATGTTTGGTAATGCGATCCACAATGCACTGTCGTACTTTTTCAAACACTTCAAAGATACCGGGGACAAGTCGCGCGACTACCTGCTCACCGCATTTGAAAAGTGCTGTGATGCCGAGCAGTTCACTCGTGAGGAGCATACAGAGGCGCTCCCCAGGGGTAAGGACTTTTTGCGCGCCTACTACGATCACTATGAAGATACCTTTACGAGGAATATAAATGTAAAGTATCGCATCACCGGCGTCCAACTTGATTCCGATCCCACCGATGTCATCCCGCCTGCCCGCCAAATCGGCGGGAGCAACGCTGTCATCTTGAACGGAGTGAAAGATCTCATATCCGAATCTGCTCCCATCAAACTCACCGGCGAGCTTGATATGATGACCTATCTCGATGACACCTTTACCCAGGTACGTGTCACTGACTTTAAAACAGGCAAAGCAAAGTCTCGCAACGAGATCGAAGGCAAGACCAAAAATGCAGATGGCAACTACTACCGACAGCTCGTGTTTTATAAACTCCTGCTCAAATATCAAGCGCCAAAGCTCCGCATGATAGAGGGCGAGCTGGACTTCATCCAGCATGATGCCGATGGATCATGGCACCGTGAGGCATTTGTGATACCTGAGGAGGAGGTGGTAGAGCTCGAGTCAGTCGTACAGAAGACAGTGGGGGAGATACGCACGCTTGCGTTCTGGGAGCGTACCTGCGATGATCCTGCGTGTGAGTGGTGCGCCCTCCGCGCCTCCACCCATCCAAAGGAGTTTGAAGAGGGGCTGTTTTAGGAGCTCGCCTTACGCATGCTGCATATGTCATTGCGAGGATCCGCCGAGGGCGGAGACGTGGCAATCTCTCTATGTATGTGATTGCTTCGTCGTCGCCTACAGGTTTAACCGCCTTTGAGTGCTCTCCCCTCCTCTGAACGTAGTCCGACGGACGGAGTCTGGGCGTAGCCCTACGGGTTTACCAGCCTATGGATGGCAGAGCCTGCGGACGAGGGAGAGTTCCACGACTCACTTCTGGACTCCGACAGTCTTGGACTCCTGGGCATACTTCCACTGAAAGTATCCTTGAGGAGTCCGTGGATACCATCCTACGGTGAGCAGTTTCCCTGAGATAAAGTTCTTGTATTCAGGCACATTCTCCTTTCCAATATACCTGGAGTGCCAGATCTCCTCATCCATATCAGGGTTGCCTACCATCGTCTGTACAAACCCATACTCCAATGCTACCTTTGCAATCAATTCGTTCCTTCTCGCATTGGTACTATCGAATTGCAAGTCCACTGCAGTGCCGAGCTGGTGTTCTGAGTGTCCAGGCTTTGCGACTGTGTGCGCGACCGCGTTCTCCGCTTCTGCTTGAGTCTCATTGTGCAATAGGTGTTTCGCCAGTTCTTCACTTCTCAATTTTTCTTGATCCTGATAGGACCTATATCCTGAGTTTATAGTCACCAGAGCACCTGCATTCCTAAGTACATCCAGAAGAAGCATAATTTGCGTCCCCGTAGTAGGCTCAAGGAATACAGTTTTTTTCTTGTAGGTGAGATAAGTGCTATCTATAGCCATCAGAGACGGCGCAAACTCTTTTGAGAGTGAGTGACCTGTCTGATCCAAGGGGAAGAATGCGCACTTTTCGGTACAGATGTTTGGATTTATAGCAACACGTTCGGGAAGAGGGACGAGTGTGGGTGTCGGTCGAACTTGGCTTGGCGAAAGTTTGGTTTCGGCTGGAACAGTATTCAAGTTGAGAGATGTCGCATTGCCTTCATTTCCAGAAATTGTAGCGGTAAATGGTTTTGGCGGACCTGCATCCGCACACCCAGCCATACTCGTCGCCAAAACTGCTGCTGCGACAGCCTTTTTTAGGTTTGTCCCCATCTCAGACATAGATCAATCATATCAGATCGCAAGCTTTTCAAGCGCCTGCATCGCATAGTACTTAGTCTGCTCTTTGACATCAGAGACTTCTTTGAGTTCGTCGGCCGACAGCCATTTGAACCCTCCCGCCTTTTCCCTCAATACTAACTCATTGATCTCCATACTTGTCGCAGTCGCAAAGTACACGTGGGAGATGTGCTGATGACGGTGATCAAGACCAGGGATGTCGTGGATATTCATGTATGCAGGAGTGATGAGCTCGCGCCCATTGTCATTCGGGATATCGGCAAAGTGGGGAGGCTTCCAGAGGGACACATGGAGTCCTGTCTCCTCGAGTGCCTCACGGACTGCGGCATCCTCAGGCGTCTCGTGCAGCTCTACATGGCCACCCGGGAAAAGCCATTTGTGATACTTATCATGATGACGGAGGAGGACTTTGTTTTGATACACGATGACTACGTCGACGGTGAAATCGATCTCTTGGTGAAGGTGTGACATGGACTAAAAAATAATTTAAAATGCAAAAGGTAAAATGCAAAATTTTTAAGTCGTGTTTCAAATGATGGCAGATCGATAGAATAATGCGAGGGATTGTACTAGTCAATTATATCGGTGACAGAATCGGTGTTCGTCAAGTCAGTCATCCTGATCCCGCCGTGGCGGGAGAAGGATCTCGTGAGCTGGGATTATGAGATTCTTCACTTCGTTCAGAATGACCTGGTGAAAACCGTCATCGAATTCGTTGACTAATACAGGGATGACAAACTTCAAATCGTTGTCCTTGGTCTCATTATTCATGATACGTTTTTCGCTCACAATTTCCCGTTTCGCATTTCTTATTTCCTTATTTCTCAATTTTCAAATATAAACTCACAATTTTTCCCCTACAATCACTCTATGTCCAAAAACCCCGTCGATCTAGACTCTCCATTTGGATGGCGTGAACTCGCTCGCGCCTTTGTGTGGTTTTTGTACGTGCAAAAGACAAAATATTTTATTTGCATGGGGTTCCTTTTTCTAGTCAACTTGACCGGACTCCTCCCTACCATCCTCACCGGTCATTTGATCGATCGACTCACTGTCTCACACACGGTCACGCCTGGACTGTATTTCATCGCACTTTCACTTGGCTTGATACTAACGCTGTCCACTGTTTTGAGACTGCAGCTGAGGCGGATCATCGGCACTATCCGCAACAAAGTCATCTACCATATCCAAGTCAATGGCTTTCAGCGCTTGCTTGAGCAGAGTGCATACAGAGATGCACGCGAGACGACTGGATCTGAGTCACAAAAGCTCACCACAGGTATCACTCAGCTAAAGCGGGTATGGAATATATTTGATTCGACTCTCGTCGTCCTTGGCTCTTCGCTCATTGGCTCTTTGGCAACATTTGTATATATTGCCCCGTGGTACTTTTCTCTGATGCTTATCATCTACATAGTGATAGGGTATGGGCTAACAGACTACTTTATCCGAATACGATACGCGCTCATCAATCAGTTCTATGCCGCACAAGAGAACACCTCGAGCGCCTTTATCGAGGGCGTCGCAAACGCAGTCACCATAAAGGCACAAGGAGCCACTCAAGCATTTCAAAAGAAAGTCTCTGAAAATGCTCTCATATGGCGTGATCTTGATAACAAACTCCTCGTCCTCAAGACACGCAAGTGGTCCATATTTCAATCATTTAATGGATTGATGATCGGGGGATTTCTCTGTCTGGCACTCTTTGCGTATACTCAAAAAAATATTACGATTGGGACCATCAGTATCACGATGGGCCTCATGTTGCGCCTGGTAGGACTCATGATCGATTTTATGGACACCTATGATGAGTTGTTCGAAGCCAAGCAGGGTGTAGCACGCATGATGCCGCTCTTCTGGGATCATAAAATCAATTGGAGTGGTACTGGATCATTTCCAAATACCTGGGACACCATACAACTCATACACGTGTCGCATCGATATGACAAAGGAGCATACTTACTCAAAGATGTAGACCTTACCATCACCAGAGGTACATCCATAGGCATAAAGGGTGCGACTGGGCGTGGAAAATCAACGTTGATCAAGCTCCTGATCGGACTTCTCAAGCCGACGTCAGGCAAGATCATGATTGGATCACAAAAACTTGCTGGGATAGCTCATGATGAGATCTACGCGCACATAGCAGTCGTGCAGCAGGAAACAGAACTTTTTGCCATGTCCGTGAGGGACAATATCACCCTCCTTCGTGATACGACAGAGAGTGATCTGCAGCGCGCCATCACAGCCGCTCAGTTTGACTCTGTAGTCGCCAAGCTCCCCGAAGGTATGGAGACCTCCATCGGTGAAAAAGGATTTCGCCTCTCTGGTGGCGAGCGCCAGAGACTGGCGCTCGCCCGCGCCCTCGTCAAAAATCCCGACATACTCATCATGGACGAAGCCACGTCCTCGCTCGATCTACAGACTGAAAAACGCCTAACCGATGCGCTCCATACACTCTATCCTCACCTCACCATGATCATAGTGGCTCATCGCCCCCACGCGCTCGCTCACTGTGACCGAATATATGAACTGATTGAGGGCAAACTCCAGCCCACTGACATACAAGTCGTAAAAAGTTGATGGCGAACAATTCTCCATTCTCAATTCTCAATTCTCAATTCTGAGTTAAGTAACCTTTTGTGTGTTTTTTCGTGCCTCAAAGTAGTAAGAAGC
>JBAXII010000006.1:0-67125 GCA_037138475.1 bacterium
TGCTCCAGTTAGCACAACGGTAGCTGCTCCAGTTAGCACAACGGTAGCTGCTCCAGTTAGCACAACGGTAGCTGCTCCACTTAGCAACATCCCGACTTTGTCGGGAATACCAGTTTCAGCCAGTAACGTCGATGTTGCCAAAAACGCATTTAAGAGCACCATAGACGGTCTCTCCGGGTTCTTTGCTGAACCAGGAAAGCTAATGGTCCCCCAGAAGGACTGCGCATCGGATTCCTGGAAGGCGAAAATCAAGGCAGCAAATGGAGCGATTACCTGCTTCGATCCCCTCAACCAGTACGTGGTTCAGGTCAAAGAGTCAGAGACAAACGTCCCCTCCGGAGGGTTTGCGCTTTACACCCTCGGTGGTGGTGATGCGCAAATTAATGGAGTAAAGATCAGCATGCCGTTTCAAGCGCCATGCGTCTCATATATTCTTGCAGTTCGAGGTAAGTATGGAGATGGGAAACAGGACACGGACGAAAACACGACTCTGTACTTGACAGGCCACAAGCCCGGATTCGTCCAGTACCGCATGTACTCGGCCAAACCGAATGGAGGTTTCATCTCCGAGGAGCAATTGGTGCAGGAGGTCCAGTCGATGCACGAAGGCAACACCAACTGTGGCGACGCAGGCTCATCTCACGTTTTGGTGATTGCATATGACACCAATACAGGTGCCAGTGCAATTATCTCACACAAAAACGGCAAGTTTAATTTGGTGGCCAAGAACTACTAGTTCCTGTCCATCTGCAGATTGAGGAGTTCTGCACTAACAAAAACCTCGTGAATCCCCTTTTCTCATGCTTTGCCCCCTCACTCAATACCTGAGAGAGGGGGGTTCGCTTATCATCTCGATTTGTAAATCGAGGCGAGAAGCGAATTGATCTATTTCAATGCGATATGTCACGCACGACTCTACTAACAATATCAACATTCAGTGATTGTGTACCCTACGCTTACTCCTGCTCATAACGTCATCTGAATACTCGGCATCGATATGTGTATGCGAGTAGCAGCATTTCAAATGGTATTGCCAGTCGAAATGGTACTCATACACCACCTCACCGTGATCGGCACAATCCCCACATGATCAAAGAGGTATAAAGTAAGGCTAACAGAATATTTCGTTTATATCCTTCGCAGTATGACTGCTGTATCTCCATCAGGCAAAGAGATCTCTTTGATGAGTTGATACCAATCAGGGTGAAGATCCTCAATATATTCTTTCATCTGTACCCTATACGCATTGTCCCTCAGAGTATCTGGATTGCCTAGGCTATCACGGGTATATATGACGAGGGATATTTGAGATAGGTATGCATCTAGGTTTGGGATGTTCTCAAAACGTCCACTTGGAGAAAGTCGAAAATAATCTGTATCAGCTTCCTCGATATATTTTGGAACCCCACGCTGCATCTGATACAGGTGAGACTTGATTGATGCTGCACTAAAGAATTGCTTATCAGTCAGGACAAGATAATTCAGAGTCATTTTTGTTGGCAACCGAGCTTTTTCATCGATGATACTTTTAACTACTTCGTCATTTTTCCAGTCAGCATTACTATATAGAGATCGTACAGGATATGTTGAGAGATACACAAGATCCACATATCCATACAACGGCACCTGCGTGATGTATTTGTAATCAGGGTAGAACGGCCACGCAAAAGATAATATAGTGTATGTCACCAGCCCATAATACATGGCAGGTATGAGCAGCAATGCAACAAAGCTCGATCGTTTGATGAGACCTTGTGACATAAGTGCTATGTTTATAGCTGCAAAGGGTAGAACAGGTGTGACAAACCTCACATTCTTATTTCCTATAAAAAAAGTGAATGCGATATAGCAGAAAAATAGCACACATGCAAAAAGAAGTATGTATGTACGATGGAGAGTGATCTTTTTAAAAATCCAATATATCACTATCGATATATAGAGTAAGCTTGGAATCGTATGAAATTGAAAGGTGATGAGCTGTCTTATATAGAAGAGCACATTATCCAAGCTGAATAGAATTTTGGGATCATCTAATTCAGGGGTTATGGTGACATTTGCAATATGTAGGATGGATGAAATGTTTGCCAAATACCACGGCGCGGTAATACCTATGAAAATAGTCAGACTCCCTACGAGCACTTTAAGATCTTGATCTCGATGAGGGTGTGAATCATTCAAAGATGTGTGCTGGTGTGTCCAATACTGCCACAACTTCCAACCAATAAACGGCAAAATATATAGGATAAAAGTCCACCTTGAAAGCATTCCAAGCGAGATGAATAGTGTAAGCAAATACGTCCGGCCACGAAGTAGTGACTGGTCGAAATCAAATAGAAGCAGATACACGCTGCATAAGAGAATGCAAATTGATACTCCATCGGTCATAAGGTAACGAGCCTCGGTAAAAATTGAAAGAAAGAATGAATAAATAAAGGCAGCCACGAATGAAGTCGCCTGAGCTCTGGAGATGCGATATGTGAGCAGATAGACCAGTCCCAAAGAAAAACAAAAAGTTACTACACTAAACCACTGCAGAACTTTAATATTGAAATTCCCCACGATCGCAAAGACAGATGCTAGCACATACGTCAAGGGAGGATAATAGCGGCTGATTGTGAGAAATGACTGATCCCAACTCAGATGGAGCAACTTATGTGCAAATTCCATGGATCTTGCAGTGTGAATGTTCGCATCATAAGGTGGTGGGGTCGTATTGAGATAAATCCATACGGTGTTTGAAGCCAAATGAAATACCATAAGCGCTAAAAGCGCCCAGTGTTTTCTTGCAAATATGCTATATTTTGCGTACATGAGAATTCTCAGATTTATAAGGAATCATTGGCACGTTCTGTTCATTATATCTGTATGGATGATCTTATGTATATCGAACTACACTCCAGGCACATATCTCAGTGGCTGGGATACCTTGCATCCAGAATTTAATTTTGGGCTTGCATTCCACCGGATGTTTGAGGGAGTGTGGAGAGCTGATCAAGGTCTAGGCGCTGTTATGACCCAAGCTCACATGGTTGATATACCAAGAACAATATTTCTCTATATTTTGTCTTTTGTCTTTCCATTGGGGTTGCTCCGCTATCTATATGTATTTGCTTGTTTGCTAATAGGCCCACTAAGCATTTATAGACTCGTCCGTGTACTTCTTGAAAGAGAAAAAAAGTGCGATGTTGCTTTAGTGTCCAATGTTGCTCTAATTTCAGCTCTCTGGTATTTGTGCAATCTAGGTACAATCCAACACTTCATTCTTGAGATTGAGATATATCCAGCACAGTATGCATTTGGACCACTTCTATATCTAGCTACATTGTATTGTCTTGAGCATTGGAGCACTCGTCGGCTCATATTTTTGTTTTTTGTGAACATTGCACTACTCATGCAAGCACATACACCAACCTTTTTTTATGTCTTTGGACTTTGTTATGGAGTATACCTTAGTTCCTATATCTTCAGTAACAAAAACAGCTTTAGGAAGGCATTTATAGTTGGAGCTCTTTTCCTTGTAACCAACCTTTTTTGGATTTTACCTAACATTTATACTGCTGTGGTACATGGAACCGAGATAAGGGAGTCAAAAGTAAATAGGCTTTTCTCACCAGATGCTTTTGCGAAAAATCAAGCCTTCAGCACTCTACCGAACCTTGTTTCGCTAAAAAATTTTCTATTTGATTGGGGTATTTATGACAGTAATAGTCGGAATAACTTCACTCAAATTCTAGATCCGTGGAATGTACATCTTGATAACCCAAGCCAATTTATACCTTTCATCTTTTTTGGTTTCATGATTATAGGCGTGTGGTCAATCCTCCATAAAAGAAACCACAATTTTTTACCCTTTTTGATAAGCGGGATCATCCCTACGGTGATGCTATTAAATGGAACCTCTATCATTTCAAGTATTTTTGCTTTTATTGAGGGTTTCTCACCTCTGATTAAGGAGTTGTTGAGATTTCCTTTCACCAAGTTTTCGATACCCTATATGATTGTGTTCGCTATTATATTGGGACAGGGTCTCTATGCTGTTTTAGTAAAATGCAAACTAACAACTCAAGATAAGTTCGTAAAGCTATTGATCTTTCTTCACCTAATTTTTTTTATTCCTGCGTTCCAAGGAAATCTTATTCACAAGGCAGTTCGAATTTCTATCCCAAAAAATTATTTTAATCTGTTTGCATACATGCAGAGCCAAGATCCATCTGGGAGAGTTGCGCTCTTACCTATTCATTCGTTTTGGAATTGGACATATTATAGCTGGGGTTATCAAGGTGCTGGATTTCTACAATTTGGAATACCTCAACCTATCCTTGATCGAGATTATGATCGTTGGAATCCATCGAACGAGCAATATTTTAGAGAAATGTCATATGCAGTCTATAGTCAGAAAGTAGATATTTTGGCTCAAACATTACGAAAATTTCACATCAAGTGGATTGTGCTTGACAAGAGTGTAATTGATCCGGGAAAAACTACTAATAGTAAGTTGGATTGGCTTATACCTTCTCTGCTTGAGAAGACTAATTACGTTGAGAAGGTAGCTACCTTTGGTCAGGATATATATCTTTACCGAACTCGCGATCAAAACACTAGTGCAACTTATCTAATGCATCCAACAAATTGGAAGGAAAAATTGAATGGAGCGCATGTAGACCCAACATATCTTTCAAATGGTGACTACATTGTAAGTAGCGATGGAGCAGAAGACCCTCAGAGAGTTTTCATAAACTCGCTTGAGAGATATGTGGGTCCGCTCTTAGATCCAATGATTGAAATTAGCATAACTAATAGAACTCCATCCTCTATTGTCGAGTGTGAGCCTAACTCTTCGGTTGCTGAAAGGAAATCAGCTTCTAACAATATAATTTACACTGCTCAAGCAGGAGCAACATGTGATAGCTGGGTTTTGCCTGATATAGATCATGCTCATGATCATGTGCTCGAGATTGAAAGTGAAAATGTTTCAGGCTTCCCACTAGAGCTATGTATTAAAAATTTATTGACCAATCACTGCACTCTTTTTACAAACTTGCACACTGGAAACATGAGGAAAGAGTATTTCTTTATGCCTCAAATGTCCGATTATGGCTATGGGTACAGTATTAATTTGCGAAACTATTCTGGAACACGTCAGTTGACATCCACGAATATGCTAAGACAATTAAAAATCTACAAGATTGATACTCCTTTTTCAGTCAATAATTCCTCTCGACCCAATTCGTATCTCAAGAATGTAGATATTCGGAGCATGGCACTTTCTTCGTACACTGTATTGATTGCAGATATAAAACAATCTGATACACAGGCAGATAATGTACTTAGCATTGATCAAGCTTATGACCCTGGCTGGCTCGCGTATGATCTGACTGGTGCGAATTGGCTGCAGAGGCAGGTGCCTATACTGTTTGCGGACTCATTGAGATTGAAGGACCATGTGCTGGTGAATAATTGGGCGAATGGGTGGCGGCTGGAGGAAAGGTCAAATGAGGAAACGAGAAATAAAGAAACTGGAAATAGAGAAATAGTGGTCATCTTTTGGCCGCAGTATCTGCAGTATCTCGGGTTTGCAGTGCTTTTGGTGACTATGATAGTGTTGATCATCCCTCGGTATCGGCGTGTGACCAGGTGATATATACCTGGTCCAACTATGAGAGAGAGATCTTTTGGAGAGCAGATTTGATTGTCGCGTCTGGCACCTCATGTCCAGGCATATAGATGACCTGCTCGGTGTAATCAATATCGTCGAAGTAGCTGAGCTGAGAACGAAACAGTTTCTCATCAAACTCATCTTTGAATATGTGTAGGGACTTTGTTACGACTTCATGAAGGGTGTGTCTTTGCAATATAAAGTAGAGATCGACATAGTCCTTCCACTTACTTCTCCTTCCCAGCGCATAAGCCTTGAGTGCGGAGAGTGTGAGAATATCGGGTGTACTAATGCCATTGTGTAAAATGACAGGATGATCTACTGCGAAGGGATACTGAAGGAAAGTGAGCTTGACACCGTGAGACAGAAAAGTCAGCTCAGTAGGCTCATCAACGAGAACCTGATCTATACCGTATGATTCGCGAAACAATCGGCGCACTTGGTCATGATGTATGGCGCTGTCAGTAAAACAATCAAAATCGATCGATTGTCGATGCCCAATCTGTAGAGCTATCGCAGTCCCACCGGCAAGATAATACGATTTGCCTATTTTTGCAAGAAGAGGAAACACATCATTTTGTGATGGAGCAAATATCTCAGGATGCATGTGAAAAATAAAGCTTAAAATAGTGGCTGATACGTGGTTTTAGATTGCTCCGTTGCTTTGCGTCAAGTTTGTGAAATAGTTCAGCAGTGTGGTCACGCCCGTATGTCTGAATAAAGCTTTGTATTTGGTTCCATGTCCCATAGTTTAGTATATGTTCCAGGGTGCTCGTATCAGAAAGCGATGAGTCTGATTTGGTATACCAGGTATGTACATCCATGCTGATATTATACAACAAATCATAGAGTGGATATACCTGTTCCGTTGTATAATAGGTCATATGTCATACACGTACAAACTCAAATCTCTTCCCAAAAGTGCTAAAGAAGCCGCCATCGAAATCAAGTGGGACCTGATCTCAAAAAACAAGGATTCTGTCATCACTCGTGCGATATCTACAGTGAATGTGCCAGGGTTCCGCATAGGCAAGGCACCTCGTGCGACTGCAGAGAAGATGCTCAATATGGACAAGATCTATGAGGAGACGGTACGCGAGACGATCCCTGAGATTTACAAGGCTATCCTAGAAAAAGAAAAGCTGAATCCCATAACCTCTCCAGCCGTCAGTCTGACTGAGGCCAAAGAAGGCGAGAGCTGGAAGCTCACCATGACGATCCCTCTCGTGCCTGAGGTGAAGCTCAAGGACTACAAAAAACAAATTAAGAATGAAAAATTAAAAGTAGAAAAGGAAGCTTCAAATACAAAAGCTACGAGCAAAGAAGCGAAAGAGGGAGAGAAAAAAGAGACCCTTCGACAGGATCAGGATGACAAGTCTGGCACACCTTCAGACGAGATTGCCACGTCGCTTGATGCTCCTCGCAATGACACTGAGGATGCAAAGAAGACCGAGGGTGAAAAGCCTGCCTCACTCATGTTGTCCTCGATATTTGATATCCTCCTGAAGGAGAGCGAACTTGAGGTGCCAGAGCTCTTGACCAACGAAGAGGTAAATCGTCGTCTCACCCAGCTTCTCGAAGATATCAAAAAGGTAGGTCTGACCCCTGAGCAGTACCTCACCTCGAAAAAGATCAAAGAGGAAGAGCTGCACGCTCAGTATTTCAAAGACAGCGAGGATATGTACAAAATCGAGTTTATCATCGCAAAAATTGCTGATGAGGAGAAATTGACTGTAGAGTTATCTGAGCTCGAAAACATTATGGGATTGGCTAAAACTGATGAAGAAAAGGCCATTGCACGTCGCAATATGGCATGGTACGAGACTCTATTGAGGAAGCAGAAGGTCATTGACTTTTTGAATGCCCTATAGTATAATATTCGGATGAAATCGGCTATGAACTCATCCCAGTCCGCAAAGCCAGGCACACCCCGCAAACAGGTAGTCAATCCGTTTGAGACTACAGCGGCGCAGTCTCCTCGTGTGCTTCGTATCCCTGGCAGGCCAAAAATCGGCGCTACACGCCCTCCACAGCCTACAGAAACCGCACGATCACCCTATGAGGGAGGTGCCCAGATCCCCACACTCACTGAAGCGTATGCACAGCAGGAGCAACAGTTCTTTACACAGCGTAAAGCTGAGTTTGACGCTATCTTGGAGCGAGCCTCACACAAAGAGCAACAGGAGATCGAGCAAGCCAAAGCAACCATCAAAAATGAAATAAAAAAGCTCGAGCACATGAACATGCAAATGAACGAGAAGCTGTCTGTACTTCAAAAAGTTGCCCTTGAAAATGGAGGGAAAAAAGGAGTCTACTATGTCAGATTTATGGAGCTCATGGTCGAGCTTCTTCGTACGCTTGCTGCTCAAGTCGGTGAGTCAAATACCTGGCTCGATGCCATGATCACCAAAAAGAAAAAAAGAGGTAGCCTCTTCGCTGCACAGTCAAAGAGTCATGGGACTCAATACTCCATGTCCCAGGAGCACTCTATAGCACGATCTACGAACTAACCTCTAGTCATCTTGAGCGCGAGCGAAAGATCTATACGCATGAGATTCTTCTCCCGCCACAGCAGGATCAGAATGACGAACCTTGGTCATCTTGAGCGAGAGCGAAAGATCTAGTATCATCATCAAGTGAGTCAATACTCTGTGCATATTATTACAAACACCAACAATACTTGTTTTTATATTGGTGTGACAAATGATATATCTCGACGTTACTTTGAACACCAGAGAAAACTTAACCCTCATTCGTTCTCTTCACGATATAATCTGCAGAAACTAGTACTTATAGCTGCATTTAATACTCCAATTGAGGCAATATTATATGAAAAGAAAATCAAGGGGTGGACGCGTGCTCGAAAGATCAAACTCATACTTGAAAACAATCCAACAATGAGAAATCTCACAGATTAAAACAATAGTATTACGATAGATTCTTCTCCCGCCACGGCGGGATCAGAATGACGAACCTTTGTCATCTTGAGCAATAGCGAAAGATCCAGAAGATCAAATATGAGATTCTTCTCCGCCGAGCTGGCGGATCAGAATGACGAACCTTGGGCATCTTGAGCGATAGCGAAAGATCTATACGCATGAGATTCTTCTCAGCCCAGGGCGGGATCAAGATGACTGCTCATTTTCATCTTGAGCGATAGCGAAAGATCCCGTGAAGCTCGAAGCTATAACGATTCGATCAGATCAAAAATTTTGTGGATTTTGGATGCCCACGCATCTGGAGTATTTGGATTGTATATCTGCGCTATTTCCTCAACAGTGTCATGTCCCTTACGATGATAATTTCTTGCAAGTCCTTTGTTTATACTTCGTATCGCCTGCTCGTGGCTTTCAAATGGTTCCTTATAACTTCCTGGATATATTCCCCATCCCCAGCAATTTAGAGGATCGCGATCAGGGGTGGATTGACACTGATTTGACTCAATTGTCGCTATGGTCGTCACAAAGCGATAGTCGATGCCTACGCGATCTGCCTCTGATACTAGAAGAGCCGAGTGACTAGCGAGAGGGCTCAATCTCCCATTAAGTTTCTGACGATACGCAAAGTACTTACTGAGTTGGATCGCACGTGGATCAGGAGTAGGAGTCGGGGATGGAGTGACTGTGGGGATAGAGACTGACACAGAGAGCACCTCTGGCTTTGAACGTGACCATCGTGATTGGTAGATACCCCCTGCTACAGCGAGCGCAAAAAGGGTCATCGAGACGGCATAAACGCGCCAGTCAAATATATATTTCCTCATATCAGCGTGTATAATAGCATAGAAGGATTTGCGCTCGTAGCTTAACTGGATAGAGCATCAGTCTTCGGAACTGAGGGTTACAGGTTCAAATCCTGTCGAGCGCACCGAGAGCAAATTCCAAATTCAAAGTTCCAAGTAATTTTCAAAGACCAATAATCAAACCTAGGACAGTTACTATGATTTGATATTAAGATTTGGAGCTTATTTGGAACTTGTACATTGAAAATTGGAGATTTGCATGTCGATAGGGCTTGTAGCTCAACGGTAGAGCAGTTCCCTCTTAAGGAATTGGTTGAGAGTTCAAATCTCTCCAAGCTCACAGATAGTTCTGGTCGAGATTCTTCCCCGCCACAGGCGGACGAGTCTGCCGAAACAACAGATCCTTCACTTCGTACAGGATGACCGGTCATTTGTCATCTTGAGCGTGAGCGAAAGATCTCGCATACAAGGGATCCTTCACGGAGCCTGTCCTGAGTGTGCCGAAGGATTCAGGATGACATATCCAGTCATCGTACCTGGCTCACCGAATCGATGGGTCAAGATGACAAGGAGGGGATCAATATAGTGGCTTTTTGGGTATCGGAGGAGGGTTGTCGCTCATGATAAACTTCTCGATGACCCAGGCTAACCCATCCTCTTTGACAGTTGGCGCTATGTGATGCGCGAGCTCCTTCAGACGCTCTGTCGCGTTGCCCATCGCGATTTTGGTACCACAGAAATTTAGGAGTGTGATATCGTTTGCGCTGTCCCCTACTCCTACACACTCCTTGGAGTTGAGACCCAGCTTTTTGGCTACCGTTTGAAGTGCCATAAACTTCGTAGCGTGGATATGTTTGACAGATACGATCGTCATCCCCTTTTCAAAACTCACCGCGGTTTCGACGAGCAGCAGAGGGATTTTCTTCACCTGTTTTACAAAGTCCTGGACCAAGTCCTCACTGACCAAGAAGGTGACGAGCTCGGTGATAGGTTTTACTTTGTAGGTTTTGAGCGAGCCAGCTTTGTCTGATTCGTAGTCGTATACTTTTGAGCCTGGGTACTGTTTTGCGATTTCCACCACCTTCTCAGCCACTCCCGGATCAAGGTCTTGCTCCCAAAGTATCTTGCCAGTCAGAGGATCTATGACCTGCACGCCACCGAGTGTGACGACGGGCACCTTGATCTTGAAAAGTTTTGCGAGGTCCTTGGCTCTTTTCCAGTTCCTGCTCGTCGCAAAGAGGGTATGAACTTTGGATTGTGCAGTTGCAATGGCGTTGATCACTGTTTGGCTTGGCACCGATTTTGGATCGCTGGGAAGGGCTGTGCCGTCCAAGTCGAATATGATGGCTTTCGTGAATGATGTGGTCATATGATTTCCTCCCTCTTTGAGCGGGTGAACTTCACCCACTCTTCGATAATTTCGATAATCAGTTTGTATGGCGCTTCGATAAGAACATCAAATATAAAGGTAAAGAAATTGAGCTTTGCCATCCCGCTGGAGAAGAATTTGCCAAGGGTGAGGATAGGCATAAAGAAGAAGTCGACAAATGGAGTGAGAATCGTATCGCGGTCGATGAGCTTGTACTCGCTGGTGACCTGGCGGATACGCTGTGCAAAGAAGGCAATGGTCGAGACAAAAAATATAAATATGCCCTTACTAATTATATTAAACGAGAGCATATCGAGGACAGTCAGGATAACCCAAAGAGTGACGCCAAAGGCGAGGATGTACAGGAGAGTAAACCCTGCCTGGAGGTGTGGCTTACGTGCGCGAGTTTTTTGTGCGAGGAGTGCCACTTTGTTTTCATAGCTCTCATCACTGTCAATGATGTCGACGATACGCTGGAAGATGCGCTTGGTGTTTTCCTCATTGGGGATACTGGTCGTAAAGATGATAAATGCCATCATCAGTACGGGGAACACTGAGTTGATCACGACCGACTCGTAATGGATAGATCCGTAGAAATATTGGGAAAGTGGACCCTCAAGGAGGATGGCGAGCAACATCTTTGTGATCAAAATGTAGATGATGGAGCGGACTCCGAGTACGCGAAGTCTGCTGCTGGTGAGGGCATACTTTTGCCTACAAAGCAGCTCTATATCGGTCCAGAGTGACTCCTTGGTTGCGAGTATCCCATTGATCTCCTCAGGTTTCTTGAGTTTGATGAGTTCAAACAAGATGAGGTAGGGAGGAAGTTGTTTTTTGATAAACTTACCAAGTTTTTCGAGATTGGAGTTATTGAGCGTATCGTCGATTTTTTGGAAAATCTGGGGCATTTTGTGAGCGATATCCTCCAGAGTCTTTGTGTCATACGATGCCAACGGCTGGTAAAACACAGTAAACAGATGGTAACGCTGGTAGGGAGTGTCAGACTTACGATAGGTCTTTTCAAGCGAGGCGAGCAGGTAGGCGTGTTGAAGTTCTGTGGGTACTTCCTCGATCTGCACTCTATTTTTCAAGGACTGAAACATAAAGTAGGTGAAGATATTCTCACGCTGTGAGCTCTCGGGCGAGAGGTGCTCCTCTATCTCACAGGTCATCATATCGAGTAAAAACTGCATGAGATACGATGCCTTGGTATGCTCACGACCTGTCACGAGGCTAACTTTGACCTTTTGGTAGGTGTCGAGGATCTTTTGTACGGAGACGATATCTCCTTCTGAGAGTGAATCTGTTGGAAAGTAGCGAGCCCACAAGAGCTCACGAACGATATTTTCAGCTTCTCCTGCTCCTGAGGGGTTCATCGAGAGACGTCGCTTTACGATGCGCTCTATGGCGGCGCGACGGACGAGGTGCTCATCTTTGTATTCGATCACATTGCGCACACGTTCGTAGGCGAGTGCGAAGAAGCTTACTGCACGGGAAACAGTGATTTTGGAGTATTCGTCAGGCTTTGCCTTGAGCTTTATGGCTTTTACAGCCTGGAGTAACGCAAGGGAGACTGGCGAGAGTTCGATCGGTCCACTGGGAGCCTGTTGGGTGCCTTCAGACATACCCCGTATTATACCTTATAGCGACCCAAAGCTCAAATGGGTCAGTAGCCCTTGACCGCTGCCTACTTGTGATACAATGACCGCAAATCGTGTTATTTATTACTCAATGAATACTATGGATAGGTACCTAGAGCTTGTAAAACAAGGTTTTGAAACAGTGAAAATTAATGCAAAGTATCGTCAATCTGCATACGACAATCTGGCACAATGGCTCGAAAAGCCCGAATTTGCTGGGTATGTCCCTCAAATCAAGCATCTTATTGATTCAAAACACTGGGATTATCTTCTTGATTCATTTTACCAAGTTGTACCCTTTGGCACTGGTGGCAGACGTGGTGAGGTGGGCATAGGTCCAAATCGTATAAATCACTGGACTATACAGTCCTCCGCTCAAGGACATAGTCAGTTTCTCCTCAAGCAGTATGGGAATGATGCAAAATCTCGGGGTGTAGTACTTGCCTGGGATGTACGATGTTTTTATGGGAACAAGTACTTTTCAACAGATTTGCCAAATCCGGTGATGAATCTGACCGGTGACAAGCTTGCACGTGCTGCTGCAGAGGTGTATACCGCAAATGGTATCAAGGTGTATATCTTTGATGGGGTTCGAACAACGCCAGAATTGTCATTTGCTGTCAGATTTCTCCATACCGTCGGTGGTGACGTCTTCTCTGCTTCTCATAATCCTCCCTCTCATAATGGTAAAAAGGTGTACGACGAGACAGGTGGGCAATTAGTCCCGCCCAATGATGAAGCGCTGGTAAAGTGTGTAACTGAAGAGGTGCAAGAGATACTCACAGCCCCGTACGAGGAAATGCTGAAGAAGGGACTCGTAGAAGTTGTGGGCAAGGCTGTCGATGATGCATATGTTGCAGCTGCTTCACAGGTGAGCCTCAGTACTGCTCGTGGCATAAAAATTGCTTTCACTCCTATGCACGGATGTGCATCTACATCTGTGTTGAAGGTATTGACTCATTTGGGATTTGATATACATGTAGATCCGATGACAGGCAATCCGAGTGGTAAGTTTGAACACGTCACTTTTAATATTCCCAATCCTGAAGTACTACAGTCTTTTGATGTACCTCTGAAATACGCCAAAGAAATTAATGCAGATATACTACTCAATACAGATCCGGATGCAGACAGAGTCGGCATCATGATCAAACACCATGGTGAGTGGGTGTTTATAAACGGGAATGAAATCGCATCAATTCTAACAGAATATGTAGTATCAAAGAAAAAATCTTCACTCAAAGGACAAGGAGTCGTCATCAAAACCATGGTGACCACAGATTTGATACGCGAAATCTGCAAGCTCAACGACGTACGACTGATAGGAGATTTACTCGTCGGGTTCAAGTATGTAGGAGTTGAGATGAATAAACTCGAGGCCACAGGACAAATGGATAATTTTTTATTTGGTTGTGAAGAAAGTCATGGGTATATTGCAGGTGGATATGTTAGAGAAAAGGACGCATGTCCAGCTGCCATCTGGCTATCAGAGCTTGCTTCTGAACTCAAAGCTGATGGCAGGACACTTGTGGATTACTTAGAATCGCTCTATGCAAAGTATGGATATTTTGGGAACTATCTATCAGAGATACGTATGCCTGGCGCCGAGGGCAAGGCCATGATAGACAAAATCCAAGATACGATGAGGAGCACTCCACCACGGGCGTTTGGATCATATGTCATTGACCATCTGGAGGATTGTCTCCAACGGATGCCCCTTGTATCTGAAACAGATAAGTCCAGCAAGAATGTATTGGTATTCCACCTAGTGCCCACAGAGGGAACCACATCCATAAAAGTCACCCTCAGACCATCAGGTACTGAGCCAAAAACTAAGATGTATATCGAAGTGGGTAGTAAGCCTTTTGATCTGAAGCAGATGGCACAAATCAAAGAAGATGTTTCGAAAATAATCAAAGAAATAGAAAAAGCATTTATGAAAGCGTGTTACAAGATCATCGGTGTAGATTTCCCTGATAGAGGATTTTTGTTATTCTGGCAGCTGCCACTCCAAGAAAAGATGAGGTATTTTGAAATCGAATCTGACATAGTCGCGCTAAAGGATGTTGAGCAATCGGAGCGGAAGGCAAAGTTGGAGAGTATTCTCTCATTCCTTGGTACTGATCCAATCATGAAAGTTGATGAGGCATTTAAGAACAAATATACAGTGGGCATTGCAGAGTATTTGGGATTGTAATATATACCTATGGATCTCACACATGTTGCACAGTCAGCACTACACATTGTCACTGAAGTTGGTGAATTTGTTGCGCATGAGTTTTACAAACCACAACAGGTGAAGCAAAAAGGCATAAGGAATCCACAGACTGACACTGATACCAATGCTGAGCGACTACTGTCAGCCAAACTGCACGAGCTGCTTCCAGAGGCTGGTTTTATACGCGAAGAAGAGGTAGGCGCGCGCGGTGAGAGATACAACTGGGTTATCGATCCCATTGATGGCACAAAGTATTTTTCTACCCGGTGTCCACTTTTTTATACGCAAATTGCACTGTTGGACGGCGATGAGATCATTTTCTCTGCTATTTACCAACCAATAGCGCGGCAGATGTTTTATGCAGTCAAAGGGCGAGGCGCATATATGGATCATACACGGCTCTATTTGGGAGATGATGGTCCGCTCTCTCGTGCCCTAGTAAACCTCGAGATTGGACATATTGGCACAGATCCCTATAGAACAGAAGTACTCTCAAAATTGTCCATTGCGGCACACCGCATCCATCTCATTTCTGGTGTGTTGGCACCCTATGTGCTTACCAACACTATACAAGCATATGTAAAGTATTGTAGCGTGACGCAAATATACGATATAGCACCACGACTCCTTCTGTACACCGAGGCAAATGCAGCTGTGAAGAAGCTTGATTTTCATGGTACTGAGCTCATGATCGTGGCGCACGAACGACTTGCAAATGAAATAGAAAAAACCATCTGTGGGTGATGTTTCCTATAGCATCATCATGATCACTATTTCAAGTTGATCGCGGAGAGAGAGCGGAGTGTTACTCCCTGTCTTTGTATTCATTTCTACTTTTTGCAGCTGATGGTAGAACTTCACCAGACGTGTCTGATCCCATGAGCGCAGGCCTGTACGCGCAGTATTCACTAGATAGGGACTATCTTTGGGCTTTGCATCTGCGGCGAGAAGGATCATGAGCTTCACATGACGCACGATCATAAAAAACGTCATCTCTATAGGCTGGTGCAGCGAGAGAGATCTGAGCTTGCGCAAAAATTCTTTTGATTTGCCTGGCACCAGAAGTGGGAGCAGAGAAAAAGTGCTTTCAGGCATCGGACTGTCATGGATCCATCCACCCTTTTCACCCGTGAGACCGAGGTCATACGCTGATCGATCCTCCCAGTCGAGAAGCTCTACAGAAGCATTATTGACGAGAGCTCGGAGTTCCTCCTTGGCCTTGCGTGCATATTTACGTTTAAACACCGCGACGAGGTTAGTCGTTTCGTACACGGGCGCACCAGAAAACAGATCGTGTGCATCGGAGCCTCCCGACATGATCATTTGTATCACCTCAGATGCATCTATGGATTTGATTTCTCGTCCACCTTTGATATACGCGCTCCGCTTTGCACTGAGTGCATCGCGCGAGGCTGCGGTATGATCTCCACAAAATACGAGTAGCATAGATCTATGATACCAATTGATTACAGATAAGCGGTTGTAAATGGGGAGCATATTCGGTAGCATGTATGCATATGTATGATGTGATTTGTGTAGGTACTACGACGATTGATATGTATTATCGCGGGGGTGATTTGACTTTAAAGAACGGTTCATTTGATCTCGTGCATGGGAATAAATATTTTGCTGATTTTTTTCACGAGTCAGTGGGGGGAGGGGCAACCAATGTAGCTATAGGACTTGCCAAACTTGGACTGCATCCGACACTTGCATCTGAAATAGGTCAGAACCCATTTAAGCGCGTGATCTATGAAAAGCTCGACCTGTCAGGAGTAAGCTATAAGCACTGCTATCTCTCTGAGTCATATCAAAACTTCTCGACTATCCTCCTGTGTGACAAAGGTGAAAAGACCGTGATCAACTATCGGAGTCCTCAGTCGCATTTTCATCGACATACACTTCCTGACGAATTATTTATCCATTCTCGCGCGCTCTACCTTGGTCATATTGCTCAGCTTGCGACGCATTATCGTGTACAACTCCTGAAGCTGGCACGTGCACACAAGCTGCCAACATTTGTGACTATGGGAGCTGATGATTTGGCTGGCGAGTACCAGAGTGTCGCACAGATTATGAAGGAGACTGATGTGCTCATCGTAAACAAGACTGAAATAGCAACATATGTACAAGTGTCTCCAGATTCGCTGGATCTTCAGGACAATCTACACCTTGCATTCCCTAACCTGATGTTGCCACCTCTTCTCATCGTGACTGACGGAGCTCATGGCGTGTACGCGCATGCGCGAGATCATGTCACACACCAGCCTGCTGTTCACATGGAAAAAATCGTAGATATGACTGGTGCTGGAGACGGGTTTTGTGCGGGGTTTATCGCAGCATATATCAAAGATGCACACCTGCAAGCAGCGCTCAAAAACGGTGTTGAGTTTGCGGCGAAAAAGATAGGACATTTGGGAGCGAACTAGAAAATTAAAAATGTAAAATGCAAAAGTCAAAATTGCTTTATACTTGAGGCATGAACATTCATTTCACACTGCACGCTGGCACTGCCGAAGCAGTCATTGATCTCCAGGGAGGGTACGTACATAGTTGGACTATAGATGGGATAGATATCCTTTATGTTGGCAAAGATCCGAAACGGCGCGGCATACCGCTCCTTTTTCCCTATTTTGGCAAGCCTGACTCAGCCCTTCCTCAGCATGGATTTGCACGTGATACGCGCTGGCGCCTAGATACATCGAGTGCGAACTTTGCTTCATTAGTATTTTCAAACTCAGATATTTCTGATGCGGCACGCATATATTACCCCTACCCATTTGAGGTACATGTGGATATGGAGCTCGCGGCAACCAGGCTCACCTATACGCTGCGTATCACTAATACGGGACTCAAGGACATGCCGATATCACCGGGTCTTCACCCCTACTGGGCAGTACCACACGCACAGAAACATCGAATCCAAATAAAGGGTATCGAGGGCTTCGATGCATCATCCATTGATTGGGATACTCAGCCTCCTGACGAGGACTTTCCGTATCTTGAAAAAGTTATTGTAAAAATGCCACAGTACTCAGTATCTATCGAAGAAGTCACTCCGAACCATCTCTCGACTGAGCAGATCACGGTATGGTCACAACCTCTTACGAGCGCAGATCATGACTTTGTCTGTGTGGAGCCTATTTGCGGACTGCGTGGAGGGTATGTCGTGGAGCCGATACTCGTAGCTCCGACAGAGACATGGAGTGCAGCGTGGGAGTTTCACGTCACGCTCGCTTGATCACGCACCATGCGTAGCCACAGGCGATCGCATCACTCTCATCATCATCCCCTACTGTTAGACCGCTGCCAAGCTCTAGTTTGAGCATTTTCCACACCGCAGCCTTATCGGCGCGCCCATCTCCGGTCACAATCTGTTTGATCTGAAGTGGAGTCAGGAAATGAAAGTCCAAACCATGGTGAGACGCGAGTGAAATGATCGCTCCTTGTGCCTGAGCGACTCCGATGACCGTCTTTGCATTTTTGAAGAAAAAAAGTTGCTCCATCACCATGGTATCTATCCTTTCAGTATCAATCACCTTGTCCAATGCATCCATGATGACTTTGAGTCTCAGATCAATAGATTGTTTTGGGGTAGTCTTCACGATGCCTGACCTGACAAAGGAGATCTTGGATGAGTGAGCAGACTCAAACACTGCAAAGCCAGTTTTGTCATAGCCGGGATCGATGGAGAGAAGGCGCATGGACTAATGATAAAGGATACAGGATAAATGGCAAACGAAAAAAATGCAGGATACAAGTGATATGAAAGTGGACACCGTATGAGATCTTTCGACTCCGCTTCGCTCCGCTCAAGATGGGTATATAGGTCCGTTTTGTGTTGGTAAAACTATCGGTTTGTATTACTAGTACAATACAAACAAGCAGTTTGACTCAAACTACGTTGACTATGATTGAAAAAACATGCAAGTGCTATGGTAAACAAACGGTTGCTAAATTTGGAAAGACACATGGAAGGATGATATGGCAATATCGATGCTCAGACTGATATCGAGGCTATGCGTTGCATAATTCGTCTATTAGAACTTACAGTGGGTATGGTTTTAGAGATGGATTACTGAAGGATATTCACTCCGACAGCTGACTAAAGAATACCTAAATTACCAACACATTTTGGACCTATATACCCAAGATGACACAATAAAGCATTTTTGAACAAAAAAATCCCCTACCATACGGCAGGGGATTAGTTGAATTTTTTTGATGATAGATAGAAAGTAAATCGGTATCCTTGAAAAAGGTGTTTTTGGTAGATAGCAGCATGCACTCGCATCACTTCGTTCTATACGTAAGTGATAAGAAATCGCGCGTTAGTACCACTCGACTAAATGGATTGCTCCACTTACATCTGTGGCCTATCAAACCCGTCATCTACGGGCGCGCTAATGGGGAATTCTCATCTTGGGAAGTGCTTCGCACTTGAGATGCTTTCAGTGCTTATCACGTGGGAATCTAGCTACCGGACAATGCCCTTTTAGGACAATCCGTACACCAGGGATTCCCTCAACCCAGGTCCTCTCGTACTGTGGGTGACATCCCTCAAAATTCTAAGCGCTTGCATCGGATAGAGTCCGAACTGTCTCACGACGTTCTGAACCCAGCTCGCGTACCACTTTAACCGGCGAACAGCCGGACCCTTGGGAGCGACTTCACCCCCAGGATGTGATGAGCCGACATCGAGGTGCCGAACTTCGTCGTCGATAGGAACTCTCGGACGAAACTAGCCTGTTATCCCTAGAGTAGCTTTTATCTGTTAAGCCCGGGCCGCAATCACGGCGGCTCCGAGGATCACTAGCACCTGCTTACGCATCTGATCGACTTATAGGTCTCACAGTTAGGCCGGCTTATGGGCTTGCCCGTCCAGTGCGATTTCCATCCGCACTATGCCGACCATTGTACCCCTCCGTTACTTTTTTGGAGGGACCCGCCCCAGGTAAACTGACCATCTAGCACTGTTTTCAGTTGTAGCTGAATAAGGCAAAAACAAAGCGAAGAGAGGTGTTACATTGACGCCCGAAGGCTCCCTCCTACGCTAGACATGCACCGTGTTTTTACCAATACCAAACTTCAGTAAAGCTTCTAGGGTCTTTTTGTCCGGATGCAAGTAGGCCGCATCTTCACAGCCATTTCAAGTTCGTCGAACAGCGGTTCAAGACAGTTTTCAAATCGTTAAGCCATTCATGCGGGCCGGAACTTACCCGGCAAGGGGCTACGCTACCTTAGAACTCTCAGGGTTAGAGCTGTCGTTCACTGGAGCTTATACCACAACCTAGTTTGGACAATTGCTTGACCAACTTTCAGCCACGATAGTTAACTTACCAGTACCGGACAGGCTTCAGCTCCTATACAGCGCATATGCTGCTTAGCAGGAACCTGTGTTTTAGATAAACAGTCGTTTGAAAAACGTTAGCTGAGGCCCCGCCAAAGGCGGGGCAGACCATCTCGAAAATCTTACGGTCAACTTTTTTGCCGAGTTCCTTGAACCACCTTTAATCGTTTGCCTTGGTCTACTCGACCTGCCCACCTGTGTCGGTTATCGGTACGGGTACAATGCACAATCCTCATCGAATTTTTCCTGGAAACGTATCGCATACACTTGACAATTCCTTGCGAAACTATCTTACACTTGAACCTCCTCCACGTGGCTACTGCCACGCAATGTCGGTACTTGGACGACCATATAGATCGCTGTAATGAACCCATTTCGTCAGACGACGAATATAACTCATGCATCATAGTAACGGAATATTAACCGTTTGTACATCGCTCACACACCAATCTGATGTGCGGCTTAGATCCGACTTACCCGCAGCTGATTGACATTGCTGCGGAAACCTCGGGCTTTCGGCATCCACGAATCTCACGTGGAGAAATCACTACTTATGTCAGCATTCTCACTCGATAGCGCTCCACGGTCGCTTACACTCCCGCTTCGTTGCTGCTATCGACGCTCCTCTACCACGCTCGTGCGTAGCACCAGAAACAGAATCCACAATGTCCAATGTCAATGTACAAATAATATGCAATATAAATTCCAATTTAAATTTACATTTAAATTTGCATTATTTGCAGATTGTAGATTGCGAATTGTAGATTTGCTATCTCTCGTGCTACACACGAACATCTCCGTCTTCGGTACTTAGTTTGAGCTCCGATCATTTTCGGCGCAGAGTTTCCAAATATTCTGGTGAGCTGTTACGCACTCTTTAAAGGATGGCTGCTTCTGAGCCAACCTCCCAGCTGTATAAGAAACTCGACGGCCTTTTCCACTAAACTAAGATTTAGGAACCTTAGACGGGAGTCTGGGTTGTTTCCCTCTCGCCCATACCAGCTTATACCGGTAGGACTGACTCCCGTAGATATTTGCCACAGTATTCGGAGTTTGGTTGATCGACGATACCTTGCGGCACCGGCCATCATCCAGTAGCTCTACCTCTGTGGGTACTCTACGAGGCTATACCTAAATATATCTCGAGGAGAACCAGCTATTTCTGTGTTCGATTGGCATATTGCCCCTAACCACAAGTCGTCCCACCGGATTTCACCCCAGACGGGTACGGTCCTCCCCCTCACCTTTCGGGAGGGTTCAACCTGCTCATGGTTAGCTCACACAGTTTCGGGTTTATCGCGTACTCGCTTTATTGCGCCCTATTCAGACTCGGTTTCCCTTTGCCTCCCCACCATAAGTGGTTAGACGCGAATAAACGATAACTCGCTGACTCATTCTTCAATAGGCACGACATCATCCCGCCAAAGGCGAGACTCTGTCTGTTTGTTAGCCGTTGGTTTCAGTATCTATTTCACTCCCTTCTTAAGGGTTCTTTTCGCCTTTCCCTCACGGTACTAGTTCACTATCGGTAAGTTTGTGTGTTTAGTCTTAGATCGTGACCGACCTCGATTCCCACAAGGTTTGCCGTGCCTCGTGGTACTTAGGTGCATACTACCGGGTAAGATGATTTCGCATACGGGGCTATCACCCGCTATGGCCAGACTTTCCAGACTGTTCTGCTTTCATCTCACGCATCAGATATCGTATGTCCTGCAACCCCTACCCCTTGCGGGATAGGTTTAGACTGTTCCGCTTTCGCTCGCCGCTACTAACGGAATCTCTTTTGATTTATTTTCCTCCGGTTACTTAGATGTTTCAGTTCACCGGGTACCCCGCTCGTCCGAAGGACGAGAAATTCCAAAGAAATTAAGATCCAAATTCCAAATACCAAATAGCAAATAATATCCAACAATCAAATTCCAATTGGAACTTGAGCATTGAGATTTATTTGTGAACTTGGAACTTGGAACTTGATATTCTAATTACTTGAAAAATCTTGTCCTTCGGACGGCTCCTCTGACTTTCATCAGAGGGGATTACTCCATTCGGAAACTGCCGGGTATAGCGCCTGTTAACGGGCTCACCGGCAATATCGTACGTATACATACGTCCTTCTTCGGCACAAACTTCCAAGGCATCCTCCAACGGCTTTAATTCTCTTATCACTTATATATAAAAACTTGAGTCATCTTTGTATCACTACAAAAATGACTATTCTGTGACACAAGCACTACTGCTTGCTATCCACCAAAAAGACCATTTTCTCGAATCAATATTTACTTAGATTTACTTTTGATATCATCATCAACGATTTGTGAACGTGCGGACAGCGCGAAAGCTGCAAGCTGCTAGCGACGAGCAACAAGAATAGTATCTTGCGCTTGTAGCTAAGAGCTTAGAGCTTTGTATGAGTGTGGACCCAACCGGACTTCCTTCGACAAGCTCAGGATGAACTTCTCGTCCGCTTGGATTCGTGTGGACCCAACCGGACTCGAACCGGTGAGCTCTTCATTGCAAATGAAGCGTTCTACCAACTGAACTATGGGCCCTTTCGAAAGTGGATCGTACTCTCGCTTGAGAAACTACCGCCAGTCTAAAAGAGTGCTACAGTTTTGGTGTACTTCCACCCAAATGAAAATAAAAAAGTGCGAAAAAACAATACCCACAAAAATGCGGATCAAGATCAATTCTAACAAGTTCAATCCTATTGTCAACAGGTAATCAATGCCCAAACTGAAGTGTGTTTGATTTTCGCTGCTACGGGCATGTAGAAAATGCCCGATATGCTGAAACAGACGGCACTACTTAAGCCCTAATTATACCAGGTGATTTGTAGCTCGCAATGGGCTTTACAGTCTGGGTCTGGATGAAGTATCATATTCACATGCCAACTTTCCCCACTGTCGCGATATGGTTAGTAGACTATCAGGGGCATGACCTTGGACGTTATGCATCACTATTTGAGTGTAGACTCCCTTCTCCTATAGGATTTGTGGTGACTCACCAGGCCATCCAAGAGGTCTTTCTCACTCCCGTTGTCAAAATGAAAATCGAGGCAGTGCGTGATGCATATGTAGCTGATGGGACTTATGAGATCGAGTCTGGGCGAGCGCAAATCGTAGAACTGATCAGAAATATCAGGATTCCTCGTGTGTTTTCGTACTCTATTACGCACAAATACGAGCTGATGCTCGAAAAAGAACACCTGACCCAAGGACGAGAGGTCTCTCATTTGGACCGCGCAAAGCATGTCTTGGCCTATGTATACCGCCCTCCCACCGTCTCTATATCGACACTCCCTGTGCCAAATGTCACCACTATCGCATCTGGATCGACCAGCATCCTCGAATCCCTAAAACAAGTAGTGATCGATCACCTCTGCCTCCATTTGCACACCAAAAATGAGCTCTTACTGCCAAGCATACTCATCAGACGCATCCCACAGGCAGAGTTTATCGGTATTTGTGAGCAGCGTGAGCGTGATTTGTCTCCTGAGTTGATCATATCCGCGTTCCATGGTGCAGTAGCGCTCGATATCGCTCCTGATGTATTTGTGGTAGACCCTGCGACACTCGAGCTCACGGCCCGTCATACGATGACTCAGCCATACAAAATGGTCCTCCATGGCAACCATTACAAGCAGGTCCTGCTCCCTGAGTCGTTGGGCTCACTTCCAAACATCTCAGATGAGATCGTGCAGCGCGTGGCAAAGATCACCCTCGATATCAAGCGCAAGCTCTACTTTCCCCACAAGGTCTACTGGGTCATCGAGGCAGGGCGTCTCATCATCACTGATATAAAGAAATCCTGACTATGATAGGTAAAATCAAAGGATCTCTGATCGAGGTAAATCTCCATGAAGGCATCATCATGACTGCCTCTGGCATCGGCTATCGGATCTACCTGACGCAAAAACTCCTCGCACTTCCGCTCCCCTCTGAGCTCGAGATCTATACTCATCATCAGATACGTGAGGATGCGCAGGTACTGTATGGATTTGTGTCGTATCAGGAATATCAGTTTTTCACCCTTCTCCTCACGGTGGATGGAGTGGGACCAAAGACTGCGTTCACTGTCATCTCTCAGTTGACCCCGAGCGAGGTATATGAGGCAGTACGTGCAAATGACGTCACCGCGCTGACTAAAGTATCGGGTCTGGGTAAAAAGACTGCTCAAAAGATCATCCTCGAACTCTCAAATAAGTTTAAAACAGGCTTTGATCTTGAGAAGGTGAAGGAGGTCGAGGTAGATGAGGAAGCAGTGCTCGCCCTAGTCGCCCTCGGCTACCCAAAAGCCGATGCAAAAAAGATGCTCGAGAAAGTAGATCCTTCACTCCCTCTGACGGAGAAGGTGACGAGCGCGTTGAAGAAGAAGTGACCTTATGGTGTAGGAGTCTTAGTATACCTACTGTTTGGTGCGAGGGGTGCTGGATTGAGTATGTCACCCTTCAGCGGCACTGGCGCTCTTCTTGTCCAAGTAACTTTGATCCCATTTCCAGTATTTTCAGTGCATATCCTACTGCCCCCACTTTGTGCACAACTACTGATTATTGGATCTTGTTGTAATACAAGATGGTTGGCTCCATCTCCACCATTTACAAGAGTAAAATTCGGAAATACGCAGACGTGGTATGGACCTAAATTTGCAACACCAGTTAAGTAAGTATTGGGCCATACCTCATCTAGATTTGTGTATCTAAAAACTTGACCAGCCACTGTTGCAATAGGACAATATGCACGCAAGTCAAGCGGCGCAGTGAGTATTTCGGGAGTTGGAGTGGGACGTTGTGTGGGAGATGTTACAGGCTCAGTAATATTTTGACCTCTACGAGCTATATCTGTTGATGGTGCAGTTGGAATGCGTTGAGACCCATAAACAGTAAGATAATTTACAGTTTCTGTGACACCAATACAAGCGCATGCTCCAACAGTAATTGCGACCGCAACCCCCAAAGCTTTTTTACCACCTTCTACCATCCCAATAATATATCATAGAAATTTCAGGCCTGTATGACCTGGGTCACAGGTTACTCGCACTCATTGGGGTTTATTTGAGCACGGGGCTTGATACAATGCACCCTATGAGCGATGAGAAAAAGCAACCAGAAAAGCAACCAGATTTGAACCTGCGCCCACGCACTCTCAAGGAGTACATAGGTCAGGGTACCGCGGTAAAGACGCTTCAACTTTTCCTCGATGGAGTAAAGAAACGTGGCGTCGCGACAGAGCATATCCTCTTTTATGGTCCTCCAGGTATCGGCAAAACAACACTTTCGTATATCATCGCGCAGGAGCTCAGGGGAGATATCAAAATCACCTCAGGTGCCGCGCTCACTAAGACCGGGGATCTTGCGGCTATCCTGACAAACCTCAAGGACGGTGATATTCTCTTTATCGATGAGATTCACCGCATGCCAAAGCCTGTAGAGGAGATGTTGTATCCTGTCATGGAGGAGTACGCGCTTGATATCATCATCGGCAAAGGTCCCTCGGCACGCACTGTGCGACTTGATATCCCCAAGATCACGATCGTCGGCGCTACGACGAAGCTCGCGCTCCTCTCGGCGCCACTCCGTGATAGATTTGGACTCCTCCTCCGCCTCGATTTTTATACTGATTCTGAGATGGTGGAGATCGTGACGAGGTCTGCTGACAAGCTCGGTGCGCCGATCACCCCTGGCGCTGCGCTGCAGATCGCGATCCGCAGTCGACATACACCACGTCTCGCAAATCGACTCCTCAAGCGTGCACGAGACCTCCTCCAGGTGCAGGGACACGTAGAGATTGATGAGACAGCCCTTCAAGGACTCTTTGCATTGCTTGAGATCGATCATGCGGGGCTCACCGACATTGATAGACAGTATTTGCGTGTACTTGCGGTGACCTTTGAAAATCGACCAGTTGGCATCGAGACGATTGCTGCTTCACTCGCTGAGGACATTCGCACGGTCGAAGAGTTTGTCGAACCCTACCTGCTCCAGATGGGATTTATCCAAAAAACACCTCGGGGAAGGGTCGTCGCGCCAGATGGTCTCAAACACCTCCAGAGCCATCATGTGATAAAATGAGTTGTGTTCACCTATTTGCGATGCGCAAGCTTGTCATGGTGAGCTTGACGAACCATGACGCGTCACACTTCGTCCAAGCTCAGTGTGGCTCTTGTTCATATGCCCGGATGGCGAAATGGCAGACGCGCAACACTTAAAATGTTGTAGTGACAACACTATGTGGGTTCGAGTCCCACTCTGGGCACTGATTGGACAAGGTGAAACGAAACATATTTGTTAAAATAGGGTATGCCGCTTTAGCTCAGTTGGTAGAGCGCCAATTTTGTAAATTGGATGTCGTCAGTTCAAATCTGACAAGCGGCTCAGTCGATAGCTTATAACGAATAACGTATAGTGTATAACGGAAACTAACTGCATCAAATTTTTAATTGCAGATTGTAAATTGAAAATTGAAGCGCAGCGACAGGCCTCATAGCTCAATTGGATAGAGCAACTCCCTTCTAAGGAGTAGGTTGACCGTTCGATTCGGTCTGAGGTCACACGTTGACCGTTCCCCTCCTGCTACTCTGACGAGTAGCATGGCGGGCAAAGATTCGGTCTGAGGTCACAAAGGCACTCTCGTTTCACTTTTATGACATCCAAATCTCCCACCATTGCGGTAATCGTGACACTTCTCATAGTGCACGATGGAAAGGTGCTCCTTGCAAAGCGTACTCCTATCGAGACACGAGCGCCAGAAGATCTAGGAAAGATGTGGCACTTACCTGGGGGGACGCTCGATTTTGGAGAGCATCCTGAGCAGGCTGCTGTGCGTGAGGCAAAAGAAGAGATTGGTCTCGAAGTACGTCTACACCGGCTCATGGGTGTTACGACGCGCACTAAGAAATCACACATGTGGCATGGGGTCATACTCACCTATCTCTGTACTTTGATGAATCCACACGAAGAACCAGTACTAAAGTCCGATGAAATCCAAGCGTATTCGTGGCTGAATTATGAAGATCTTGATGATGCAAAGCTACTCCCGGGTATCAGAGATCAGATCGACCTCTACTTTAAGCCCCAACTGCGGAGCTGATACGCACGGTCTAAGTGTATACTTTCCTTATGGCAACGAATCCCTCACAATCCATACACGTGATCGCGCAGATTGTCCTCTTTCGTGAGGGCAAGTTTCTGCTGACGAAGCGCAAAGTAGAACACGATGATCATCCAAAGTGGGATGGATACTGGCAAATCCCTACAGGCACTGTAAACTTCGGAGAGGATATCAAAGAAGCGGTGATCAGAGAGGCACAGGAGGAACTAGGGATTGACGTCACTCTTGAGCGCACATTGGCAGTCACACAGAAAGTAGACTACGACGAAGGATGGCATGGAGTATTTATGGCATTTTTATGTAAGCAGGTCGATGAGTCGCAACCAATCACGATCAATCATGAAGCCTATGAGTATGGGTGGTATACCCCAGATCAGATCACTCAGCTCAAAGTCATCCCCTCTACTGTTGACACGTTAAAGCTTGTCATAAAGTACTATCGTCTGTATGAGCTCGGGGTACTCGGAGTCATCGAACACAACGGGAAATACCTCATGACCAAGATATTTGAACCACACAATCAAACAACTCATGGTAAATGGGGTTTTATAGCAGGTATGTCTGAGCCGTACGAGACACTTGCTCAAACGCTCAAGCGTGAGGCTCGGGAGGAAGTATCACTCGATATCGAAATCGTTCGGATGATCCCCCATGTAAAGGAAGAAGGGAATTTCAAACTGTTTTGCTTCCTCGCGAAGCTTACCGACCCGACACAAAAAGTAGTAATCAATAATGAGGCCAGCGACTGGGGATGGTTTACGTATGACGATGCATCGAAGCTCGAGCTGTTTGGGGATACGAAGCTGCTTCTGGATTTGCTGGAGAAGAAGAGCTAGAGTAGTGCTACTTGTGCCCGGAAGAGGATTTGAACCTCCAAGGATTGCTCCACACGCCCCTCAAGCGTGCGCGTCTGCCAATTTCGCCATCCGGGCTAACTCCATTTTTAAAAAAGTACGTCCTGCTCCACCCTTTAAATATTTCTCATTTGCTCTTGCTTCTATTCGAGTTCCACAGGATCTGGAGTATACCAGTTTCCAAGGCCCTTTGCCTGCGGTAAAAGTATGTTTTCTGGTATTGTGACGCTTAATGCGCTCGACAATATCCTTCGTCATGCCAATATACAACATGCCATTGGGATTTTCGAGAACATACACAAACCACTTCATGATTCAAGAAATAATTGTGCGCGTCCCGCAGGGCGGGATAAATCCCTCAAAGCGGGATAAATCCTGCACTCTCGGGATGAATCCCTCAAAGCGGGATGAATCCGCCAACTTGCCCCGCCATGCGGTGGCTTGCCCCGCTCTGCGGGGTTTCGCCATCCGGGCATACATGCTCAATATCAGCTTCAATCAAGGAACAAAATTATATCACCTCTTTCTACTTATGGTGTATCGATATGGGTAGTAGAGCATGGCAGCAGGCAAGTCTCGAGCAAATCTCTTTTGAAAGTCTACCATATACTTTTTTTGCAGTGCGGCTTCGCTCGTTGCACGAAAATCCTCGAGTAGTTTGTCGACCTTTTGGCTTTCATATTCAGATATATTTCCTTTGCCCTTTTGAGAAGAGTGCCACACATAGTACTGATTTGGTTCGGAGGGGATGTTCCAGAGCCCGATAAGCAACTTAAACTTGCCTCCTCGTGCCAAACCGGTCAAGTCAAGCGTAGCCTCGCCACCTGCTCCCTTGATGATGTCCTTGACAGCGTTTGCGACTGGCAAAAAGTCTACAGAGGTATTGATAGTAAATGTTGCCTCAGAAGAAGCCTCTTTGAAGTAGCGCTTCAAGATAGCTCCATACACATCAGGGTTCTCAGGGATATGGGTAAGTGTTTTGTCATAGAAAGTCGAATATGGCGAGAGGGGTGATACGGCCAAATTCCCGAGCTTTAGAAGCTCCTCTGAGGGAATGCTGCCATACATGGCTTCGCGTAGGTCACGATCTTTTAATAAGGGATTTGAGGTGTTAAAAAAGAGCGCAACTACTTGTGAGTACACGCTATCCTTGGTAGTGGTAGTATTTGGCCACGCAGAAAAGTTTTTGTATGCTGACTCGTTTGACGTCACAAACTCATCGATCTCGTGTAACTTAAATGCTGTAATCAGATCGGACTCGTTTTTGTATACGCGATAATGCAGGTTGGGTTTGCCATGCTCGACTGGTACGAGCTCAATCTCGTTCCATGTATCATTGGTCCTCTTCTTTCGTGCAGAGGTGACCACATATTCCCCTCCGATGGCTCGAATTGGATAGTGTGCTATGAGAGGCTTTGTCAGGTAGTCATAAAAATGAGCAAATGGTTTATCGAGTATGAAAACTAGTTTCATTGGATCGGAGGTGTCAAGCTTTACATCCTTGAGATTAAAGGGAACGGTGGATGAGGTGAATGGCGTCTTGTCGCTGTAGAACAGTCTTGGCTTGAGCACCAATGTGTAGCGTGTAAACTCATCATTATGAGACCAAGAGTCGATTATCTTGCTCGCATAGCTCCCATCTGGATTTTGATAGAGCAGGGATGTAGTGACTTTTGAGACCACTTCAGGAGGCAAAGTTGAGGTATTGGCTGCTCCCGTGATGCCTATAGTTACTACAGGATTTGCAAGGCTGGAAAGGATGATATTTGCAAAAAAGAGATAGGCACTCACGCAACCAATCGTAATCACAAACGAAGAGACTAAAAACCATACATGCTTTCTCACATATGCAGTGACCATCCAGTAGCTAAAACGCAGCTTTTTCCAAAACATATGTAGTATTGTACTGTAAATGGAAGTCTATTTATACCAAGGAGCGTCACTTTCTCATGATGATCGAAGCTATGGAGATGGCAAGAAAGATGAATATGAGGAGTGCGGTAAATCGCATCACAACCTTCTCTACTCCGCGACGAGTCTGGAATGTCTCTCCACCTCCACCCCATGCACTGCCGAGTCCAGCCCCCCGACCTTGCAAGAGGATAAATACGACGATGAGAACGCTGACCACGATGTTTGCAATCAAAAGGGTATTGTTCATAGAGTTTGAAGTATTGTAATCTATATGCGGCAGATGCGCAACGCATCTGCCGCATTGGAGCGCTGTTTACTTAGTAGATGATACGTACTCCGCCCAAATCCTCATAACTAAATTCATGAAAGTGATGCACTGAGCCTACCAGAATACGATTTGTGGGAACGTGGAACTTCTTTACAGCTGCCTGTACTGCTTCAGGTCCAAACTTCATTTCAAAGGTCTCAAGTGACACATCAAGGTGCTGGTACACTCCTGACTCTTTGAGGATGGGCAGTGCTTCACTCAAGAGTCTACCTGACTCCTTGTCGTATGCAGTGTCACTATCACAGTGTATGAGAACCACGCGTCTCCCTACTTCGTTGCGTGCGATATACTTGAGGATTTCAAAAAGACGCTGACGATTATGAACAAACACGACTATCTTGAGTCGGATGATCGAGTCAAACATGTGCTTCGTCCGCGACTTTAATATCCCTGACTTTTGAGATACACGATATATAAACTCGAGGAGGTAGTCTTGAAATATCATGCCAAAGACGACGGTGATGGTAGGGATAAAGTAGATCATAAAGTAGTACACGTACTCCTGATTTATGACCATGTTACCCACCATTCCCATCCCAGCCGCAAGGAGTGCGATTACCACATACTTGATAGGTGAACTGTAAGTGCGCTCAAGGAGGCTGCGCTCACGCTTGAGGATAAGATTGCCAAAAGCAAAGAGTGTCATGACACCCAAAAATGCAATCGTGTAGACTCCCGCGAGGCTCAACATATTACCATGAGTGATCAGCAGAATGGAGCTACAAAGTAGGAAAAATGAGATGACCGTGATAGGAAAGGATCCCTTGCTATTCTTTTTTGTCAATATATTTGGCAGACAACCATCAAGAGCCATGCGCTGGATGAGTCCTCCTACACCGACATATGCGGTAAGCACAGCGCCTGATAGCACTAAAAGTGCATCTATAGCGATGATGTCACGCATGATAACTGGCCCCCACTCAGACATCAAATCACCACCCAAGGTAAAACTCACATCTGCAAGCATAAAGTCACTTGCTCCCTTGATCGCTGATATACTGAGTGTGTTGAGCGCGACAAGTGCGATCAGCGGGTTAAAAATGATGACCCCAAGCCACATATTTCGCAGTGTCTTGCGAAATACCCCCGGCTCTTGCTCCTCTACGAAGTTTGCGGATGATTCAAATCCAGATATACCAAGAAGTGATGCTGAAAATCCGAGATAGAGTGTCCAAAGGAGACCCTTATTGGTAAATACTATACTCTTTGTTGCCTCATAGTTTGCCCAGAATTGTGAGGTGCCGTGCACGAGCCAATGCTCGATACCAAATACGAGAATGAGAACAAGGGTAAAAATATGAAACAAAAATATTCCAAGAGCTACCTTTGCCGAGTCTTTTAATCCACCGATAACGAGTGCTGCAAATCCTCCCAAGAGCACAATGGCGACAAGTGTCGTATCAAAATGTCCTGTATGCTCCTCAAATGCACGTGCAAAGTACTCTACGCCGACTTTGGCTGAGAGACAGGCAGTCGCTACATAGGAAAGTATAGTCATAACACCTGCGATAGCGGCTATTGGTTTGCTGGTGCCATTGAGCAGACAGTTGTACGCACCGCCGTTTATGGGCAGCGCTTCCACGACCTCCGTATACACATGTCTAAAAAACCATAAAGACACTCCAACGAGGAGCAAGACTAGAGGTGCATATACTCCTGCAAATATAGAGGCGATACCTGCGGTATACAGACATGAGCTCAGGATGTCGTTGCCACAAATAGCTGTCGCATAGAGCTCGTTCAACTTGTGATGAGTTTTATGGCCATGTGTGTCTGACATATGAGTAGGAATGTAAAAATGATGAATTTGTCAAAGTCGCAGCATACCATATATCTCTCATGTGGATATACAGCAGATTGCAGTACATCACGCATCCTTTGCAATATCACTCTCGATGAGCTCACGAAGATAAGCTGATTTTGGTACTTTATGACGCTTGGAGATTCTGTCGAGATAGTGTGCATGTCGTGGAGGGATGAAAAAGGTAAACTTCACATCGTGGTTCTGTTCCACAAATCCCAAGAAGTCTACGATCGTGCGGGCAAATGTGTCTTTGGTATAGGTGCTGGTCACTACGTTTTCATTCTCGTGTGAGCTGAAGAGCGAGGGAGGATCAACATCTGGTGAATGGAGTATCAATACGGGCTTGTTTATCTGCAGCGCCATGCCGATCTCGTACCCGACACTGACTGAAGGATGGGATGTCTCAGCGATGACACAGTCTGAGTTCTCTATCCACATCTCCACTTTCTTTTGGAACTCAAGCTTTTGCTTCGGGGTAGATTTGCGGATCGTGTCCTCGGTCGTCTGGAGTATGTGATCAGCGATCACGGTATGACCGTGCGAGATCAGATACTCGATGATTCTGAGGTAGTTTGAACCGTGAGATTTCTTGCCGGAAAGCGATCCGGTAAAGTAGATGTGCATGGAGGTATTGTACCAAAAAACTATAGGTACTAATCGTGATTTGTATCTGCTCTGCTACTTTACCTCATTTACTGCTATTTCCATCACATTTTCTAGTGTCATATTATGTGGTGGGCAGAAGATCGAAGCTGGATAGTTTCTCACGTATGGTTTGGGTTCAAATGCATATATGCGAGTTCGCAATAGCACTGCCTTCTGGCCAGCGGGAACTGGCACAGATATTGCTGAATTTTCATCATCCTTGAAACAGGTTATGACAATGCCATCACCCCCTTGTGGTATAGAAGCCAGAGCTAAAGGTGGTATATTGGAAATTGCAGTTCTATCAACTATCACTCCGTCTGGTTTTTGCTCAGCAGGAGTAAATGCAATCCAAGGAATGCTGTTCCACCAACCATAACGGTTGCAAGTTTACTAAGTGCTGTTCTTAAATAGACTTCTTTTGATTTACTCATAATCCTATCTGATTACGCTTTCGAAGTGAGGTATGGTATTTTTTTGCAAAACGATGCGCTTCGTCACGTATGGCTTGGACGAGACGGAAGCCGAGATCGTGCGCACGAGGACGGAGGGAGGTGAAATTAATGAATAATGAAGAATGAATAATTGAGAATCGGGAAGTGGGATCCAGGGAAGAATCAGTGTGGCTGAGGGTGGGGAGGATCAGCCGATCGGGATGCTTGGCGATGCCGATGAGAGGAACGTCTAGTAATGAATAATTAATAATTAATAATTCAGTATTTTTGATTAATGATTTGTCATCCCGAACTAGTTTCGGGATCTCCTCTTGAGTATGGATCCCTGCATGCGCCGGGATGACAGGTGAAGGTATGACAGTTGAGAGCGTACTCAGAGTATCTATGACTGCGCGCAGTTGAGGTGCGCCTCCATCTATGATGATCAGATCTGGACGTGGCCAGTCACTATGCTTTGTACGGCGCGAGATGATCTCGCGCATCATGTCAAAGTCGTTATCATGGGCCTTTTTCATCTTAAACTTTTTATACTCCCTCTTGTCCACGAGGCCATCAGTAAATACGACCATGCTTGCGGTAGAGTTGGTGAAGCTGAGCGTGGAGTTGTCATAGCACTCAATGCGGTGCAGACTCTGCAACTGGGGAAAATGCTCAGTAAGCAAAGCCATAAGTGACTCCAGAGATTGTTCTGACTTGTTGTACGACTCATATTCATCGAGACGGAATGAGCCGTGTGCGATCATAAACTCCAGCCTCCGCATCGCATCTCTGACCTTGATGGCTGCTTCGTAATCTTGTGATTCTGTATACGCTCTCAGCTCGCGTTTGAACTCCTTTTCAACCTTTGACACATCACCCTCGAGTATGGCGCAAAGCTTTTTGATATTTGCGCGATATCTGCGCTTTTCCTTTGACTTCGCGACTTTGTCCTCCATGTGGTCGATCAGATTCGGGCACGGATCACACTGACCGATCTTGTGGTAAAAGCACGCTTGCTTCGATATCGTGCGTTGGGTACAGTAGGGCACGATACGCCTGAGGTATCGCAGGACACTTTCAGCAGAGTACGTCGATGAAAATGGCCCAAATACGCGAACTGCATCACATGCCAATTTGCAATTTGAAACCTTCGATTCGAGCTTGTCATTATTTGAAATTGTAGATTGTGAATTTGGACTTTTTTTGATGTCCTGTCCCCTCGCCAGCGATACTTTTGGATACGCTTCTCCTGTGATGATTCTTATATACAGGTAGCTCTTGTCATCGCGCCATCTGACGTTGTACTTCGGCTTGATCGTGGAGATGAGGTGAGCCTCGACCACGAGCGCCTTAAACTCACTATCAGTGATCAAATAGTCTATATCGGTTGACTCCGCAAATATCGCAGCCTCCTTTTTGTCGATATCTACAGACTGAAAATGAGAGATGAGTCTGGCTCTGATATTTACCGCTTTGCCAATATAGATGATATCGGTTCCGATACGAAAGATATATACCCCCGTCGTACTCGGAGCATCTTTGATACCTGATTTCGTCGCTAGTATAGTGCCGTCTGCTTTGTACATAGAGAAAGTATACCTTATGGGTGTAAAATCAATCGTAGTTAACATTACTATAAGTATATATGTGGTATACTACCCTATGTCTTTCACGCTCAAAAGTGTATTTGTTCGCTACTCATCCACGGCTATTTTAGTGATGGTGGGGGTGATGTACATCGTCTTTCTCTCTGAGATGCTGGGGCGCGTAGATGCACATACTCCTGCCGACCAACTCACCACCCCTCAATCATCACATGACTTTTTTAATACTGTTTTTCTGCCCACTCATACGCCTACCGCTACCCCCACTTCTACTCCCACACCCACTCCTACTCCAGTTGTGCTCCCCTCCTCTATCTCCATCCCAGCTCTACAGATCGTGCAAAGCCCGTTGGAGTACTTAGGTACTGACTCAGATGGTAGTATGCAGACTCCTCATAATCCGCTTGCAGTTGGGTGGCTACACATCGGACCCAAGCCTGGAGAAGTAGGCAACTCGATATTTACCGCACACTATGATGACGCTCAAGGTCGACCTGCAGCATTCTACTATCTAAAGAATATTGCCATCGGCGATGAGATAACTATCACCCTGGTTGATGGATCACCAAGAACATTTCATGTAGATTTTGTGGGCGAGCTAGATGCATATGACGGTAACGTGGGCGCCATCACTCGTCAGACAGACTATCCTTCCATCACCCTGGTGACCTGCCACGGATCATGGGATATGAGAAGTGGGATGTATAGCAGAAGGTTAGTAGTGTATGCAAAGTGAGGTTGCGGCAAAGTTACAGATATCTTGCAGTATGACTGCTCTTCACCTTCTTTAGCCCTTCAAGTGGACCTTGATAGAGTATTTGTCCTCCTCCATCTCCTCCCTCAGGACCCATATCAACCACATACTGACAGTGGCGGATCACGTCAAGATTGTGCTCAATGACTATGACGGTGTTGCCATGTTCGATCAGTCTCACGAGTGAGTTCATGAGCTTCTGCACATCAGCAAAATGAAGTCCTGTAGTGGGCTCGTCGAGTATGTAGAGCGTGCGCCCTTTCTCGCCACGAGAGAGCTCATCAGCGAGCTTGATGCGCTGAGCCTCACCTCCTGAGAAGGTAGGTGCAGCCTGTCCGAGCTCGACATATCCAAGACCTACCTCTTGGAGGAACTTGAGCTTTGGATGAATGTGGACGAAGTTCTCAAAAAAGATCGCTGCCTCGTCGACGGTCATCTTCAATATCTCAAAAATAGTTTTATTCTTATACCTCACCTCAAGAGTCTCACGATTGTAGCGATGTCCATCACATACATCACAGGTGATGTAGACGTCTGATAGGAACTGCATCTCGATCTTTACCACTCCCGCACCCTGACACTTTTCACAGCGTCCCCCTTTTACGTTAAACGAAAAGCGACCTTTGTCATACCCGCGCGCTTTTGCATCTACCGTGCTCGCAAACAATTCACGAATATCATCAAAGAATCCTATATAGGTAGCAGGGTTGGATCGTGGCGTGCGACCAATCGGCGACTGATCGACGAGATAGACGCGCTCGACATAGTGAAATCCCTCGAGCTTTTCATAGGCGCCTTGGAAGTCATTGTAGTGTCCGTCAAGGTGATACTTCATCGCTGGATAGAGTGTCTCGGTGATAAGAGTCGATTTGCCTGATCCTGACACGCCAGTGATGGCGATCATATTGCCTACAGGGAGATTGAGCGTGACATTCTTTAGGCTAAACTGTGAGGCTCCTTTGAGGGTGATCTCACCTTTTGATATGTCTAACTTCATCTCTTTGCTCGTGATCACCTTTTTCTTTGAAAGATACTGTCCAGTGAGAGACTCACTATTTGCCATGATTTCCTTCACGGTACCTTGGGCGACGATCTTGCCGCCATTTTTGCCTGCCTCAGGTCCAAACTCGATCATGTGCTCGGCACTCCGCATCGTCTCCTCGTCATGCTCGACGATAATGAGTGTGTTACCGATCTCTTTGAGATGGTGCAGCGTCTGTATAAGTGCGGCCACATCACGGGGGTGGAGTCCAATCGATGGCTCATCGAGCACATAGAGCACTCCGGTGAGTCCGGTGCCTATTTGAGATGCGAGACGGATACGCTGTAGCTCGCCGCCAGAGAGTGTTTTGCCTTTGCGTGACATGGTCAGATATCCCAAGCCTACGTTTTGTAAAAACGCCAGACGCGTGATGATCTCCTTCAGGATAGGTGCAGCGATCTGCGCTTCGTACTTGTTCAAGACTTCATGTATGTTTGATTTGCAGTACTCGATAGTATCGTTTACTGCCAAGTCACAGAGATCCGCGATGCTGAACTTGTCTACGGTGATGGCAAGGATCTCAGGTTTGAGTTTGCGTCCCAGACACGACTTACACTCCTCCTCGCGCATGTATCGACCTATATCGTGTGACGACCCCTCCTCAGCATTGCCAGATGAGTTCTGAAATCTACGGTTTAGCTCGCTGACGATGCCATCAAACTTTTCCTGGATCACCGTGTCGCTTCCAAATCTATTTTGACCAGCTACTCTATACGTTTGTCCTGTGCCATGTAGGATGACTCTCTGCTGCTCTTCAGTCAGTTTTTCGATGGCTTTGTTCATGTCTATCTTTTCGATCTGACAGACAGTTTTGATCAATCTGGTATACCATGTCTCTGAGAAAAAGAGCTTTGTAAAAGGTAGGATACCGCCCTCGTTGATAGATAGTTTTGGCGCGAGGATAAGCTCAGGGTCGACTTTGTGGACACTTCCGAGTCCCCGACAGCTCTCGCAGGCGCCGAGGGGAGAGTTAAATGAAAACATACGCGGTTCCACCTCAGGCAGTGAAAATCCGCACTTTGCACAAGAAAATTTTTCTGAGTACAGATGCTCCTTGAGCGTAGGAGAAAGTTTCTTCTTGGTACCCCTTTTTACCTCCTCAATCTCACTGTGTTGGGCTGTGGTATCGTGGTACTGCATGATGGCGAGACCATCGGCAAGCTTGGTAGCTTGCTCTATCGCTTGAGTCAATCGTGGTCTCAATCCGTCTACAAAGTAGTCAGCCTTTAGATCTTTGTGTGATGCAAAAACATTGTCGATGACGGCAGAGATCGTGTGCTTGTTACTTTTGATGAGAGGGATATCGTCTTGGACGCTCATGGGGATCCCATCAACGATGACAGACTGAAAGCCTTTGGTTTGCAGATTTTCAAAGAGATCCAGAAACTCTCCTTTTTTTTGTCTCACCACAGGAGCGAGGATGATAAACTCGTGTGGAGTCATCTTTTCTTGACTACATACAAGGCGAATCTCCTCGATCACCTTGTCGACGATCTGATCGACCGAAAGTCGCGTGATCTCAGTGTCATCGTTTGGACAGTGTGGATGTCCAATGCGTGCAAAAAGCACACGGAGATAGTCGTACACCTCGGTGATCGTGCCTACCGTTGAGCGTGGGTTGTGACTCGTGGTCTTTTGATCTATGGAGATGCTAGGTGAGAGCCCCTCAATCATATCCACATCAGGCTTGTCCATGATGCCAAGGAATTGGCGTGCGTAGGCTGAGAGACTCTCGACATATCTCCGCTGACCTTCAGCATAGATGGTGTCGAATGCAAATGATGACTTGCCAGATCCAGATACTCCAGTGACCACCACAAATTGGTTTTTAGGTATATCGACATCGACATTCTTCAGGTTGTGTTGGCGCGCGCCGCGAACCTTGATACTAGATAGCATAGGATGAGTGGGTATTATACCTGTAGGGTGATGAAGAGGTGTGTCAAATGAACAATGATGCAGGATACAGTGCAAAACTATCGATGACGGATTAAGCCGCATGTCATCCCCGCGAACGCGGGGATCTAAAGGAGCCGTACACCTAAACAGCCTCATGTATGCCATTGGATCCTCGTGTTCACGAGGATGACGGACCAGTGAGGTTACACATATTCATCATCGAATTAGTTGACTATTGCAGGGATGACAGACAGGTGTGCTGGGGAATGGGGACGAGGCGGGATTGCTTCTCCGTCAGTTGACGGATCGCAATGACAATACATAGCAAACACAATGGTGCATGGAGTTAGGTAAGAATGGGAAAGGAGATTATTCAGTCACCTCAACCTTTTTAGTAGAGCGCTTGCTGACTGCCTTGGTAGGAGCTTTGCGTGCGACTGACTTCTTTTGCTTGTAGAGCTTCTGTCTCGTCTCCTGACTTGAGAGATCTTTGAGGAAGTACAGTTTTGACTTTTGATAGGATGACTTTTTGTCTAGCGTGATAGCAGCTACAAAAGGTGAGTTTACAGGGATGATACGCTCGACACCGACACCTGACTTTGAGAGCTTTCTGACAGTGAACATACGCGACTCAGGACCACCGCCTTTGATGGCGATGAGGATACCCTGGAACTCTTGGATACGCTCTTTTTCTCCGTCTTTGATGCGGTAGTCTACGGTGATCGTGTCACCAACTTGGAAAGAAGTTTCTTTGAAGAGGAATGAGTTTGCCATGGATATGTGGGTTTCTTTAGTAAAAGTAACTACGTAAGTATATCATTTTGTGCTCGATTTACAAGCCTCTATGAAGGCCACAAAGAGTGGATGGGGGGACAGCGGGCGGGATTTGTACTCGGGATGACCTTGGGTCGCTAGGTAAAATGGATGCATAGACTCAGGCAACTCGATAAACTCGACCAGTCCCTCGACCTTTGAGCGACCAGAGAGTATGAGACCAGCCTGCTCAATATCCTTTGCAAATGCATCGTTGAACTCGTAGCGGTGACGATGACGCTCAAATACGTTCGGATTTGCAGCTCTGCCACTCGATGACGGATGATAGATCTGGTCTATACGAGAGCCTTTCTTTAGTATTGCTTCCCAGGCACCAAGTCTCATAGTGCCTCCGTACGCGCGCCGCTTCATCAGTTCCTCTTGAGTCGGAATCATATGTATGACAGAGTGAGTCGAGTCTTGCACATTTTCAGTGGTATTTGCGTCTTTCCATCCTAGCACATCACGCGCAAAGCTAATGACCGCCAGTTGCATGCCATAGCAAAGGCCAAGATACGGGATCTTTTGCTCTCTCGCATATCCCGCAGCTGAGATCATTCCCTCAGCGCCGCGTTCACCCCATCCGATAGGCACGATAATACCTGCGGGAGTTCCTATGATCTCAGCTCCCTTTTTCTCGATATCTTGGGCGCTGATCCAGCGAGTCTTCACCTTGCGTCCTGCAGCCCAACTGGCATGATCGATCGCATCAAAGAGAGCTGCATACGCATCTTTGATGTTGTACTCTCCTGATCCAAAGTACTTGCCCACGATGACCACGTCCAGTGGGTCATGTTGCTTGTTGATGGTGAGGATCTTTTCTGTAAGTTCCTTCCATTTTGACACATCGGGATGCTTGGGTTCAGTCGCGAGTCCGAGCTTCATAAGTATCATGTTGTGTAGGTTCTGCTCGGCGAGGATCTCAGGGATGCGGTATACGTGATCTACATCAGGGTTATTGATCACGGCATCGGGTGGTACATTGCAAAACAGTGCGAGGCGCTCTCTGCGGCGCGCATCGAGAGGGCGCGCCGCACGTGCTACTATAAAATCAGGTTGGATACCCATGCCATTGAGCGTGCGGACTGAGAGCTGAGTAGGCTTGGTCTTTGGCTCGCCCAGATGCTCGGGTGTCGGGATATAGCTGACGTGGATATGGATGACGCTACCTGGCTTGCGGATCGTGAGCTGACGCGCAGCTTCATAGTACAATGCATTTTGATACTCCCCCACTGTGCCGCCGAGTTCTATCACTACGATATCGGCATCATTTGACTTGCGCGCTTGCTCGATACGTGCAAAGATCTCGTTGGTGATGTGTGGCATCGCTTCCACATCTTCACCATGATACTCAAACCGCCGCTCGCGGTCTATCACCGTCTTGTAAATCTTGCCGATCGTCACAAAGTTGTCAGTTCCCATGTCTTGGTCTAGGTACTTTTCGTAGGTGCCAATGTCCATGTCTGCCTCGGTACCGTCATCGCACAGGAAGGCGTCTCCGTGCTCTATCGGGTTTATCGTGCCTGCATCAACATTGAGATAGTTTTCAAACTTGAGGGGAGCTATTTTGTATCCACAGGACTTGAGCAGGAGGGAGATGGAGGCTGAGGTGATGCCTTTGCCGATGCCGGAGATGACCCCGCCTGAAATAAAGATATATTTGGTATGTCTCACGGAGGTGAAGTATGAGGGATGAGGGAAAGATTTGCAATTGGAAAAGGTAGTACCCTATAGTAGAATTGAGCAATGAGATATGAGCACCTATCAAAACTATATTCTGGTGAGGTAATTACAGTTTCAGAACTTGACAGACTCCAACAGGAGTTTCCTGATGTGTATGGTCCGGAAACGTGGTTTTTTGACAAGGAAAATATGAGTGCGCCAGAAGTTGTTGCAGCCTTGAACACAACTGATAGATTTGGCATATCAACACCGCTCTGTTTATTTCTAGATGACACCAAAGTACCCTATTCACTTGTTGATGAATATTTTGGGAAACAGCATTTTTTGGAGACTGGTGTTCTTGTTCATGCTCCAAATGTAGGGGCTAGTACTCTCCTACTTAAAAATCAATTTTTTGGGAGTGAAGCTCAAAATGGTGTGTATCCACAGGGATTGGGAGATCGAGTTAACCTTCTTTTTTTAGATCAATCGATCGAAAGTCCACAGCATCTCATTGCATTTGATAGATTCCGCGAAAACTTGTCAAGCCGTCGTTCAAATGCAAACCCCCTCCATGCTCGTATATTCTCCATTGCAGCAGATCAAAAAATAATGGCATCGCATGCAGTTATTCCATTTGATAGCATTGGTCTTGCCTTCCAAGCAAGCAGCAAAGCTCGAAGTAAATCTAATGAGATATCAAATGCTACTTTAATGCAACAGCTACTTCTTCATACTGGTGCAGATTACATACTTGCTCAACAGGTGCAAAATGGAGTGGCCGATGTGCCTGAACGTGCTATGGATGCAGCTACAGAGTTAGACACAGCCTTGGGTGGAACTACTTTTAGCTCATTACTAAATAGGCAACAAGTTGATATGCAAGATAAAATACTTATTCATCATACTGTATTACTTTGTATTGCTATGTTAAATAACGGTTATTCAACTGAAGAAGTATTAAATAAAGCATCAATTATTGAATTGAAACTTAACCAACTTTCTTAAACCTTCGAAACTCTCTCTTTGGCTTTGATTCTTTTTCCTTGATAAGCTCAAGTGCGCGGTCGAGCGTGACTGCAAAGAGATCCTCACCTTTGGGGATGCTGGCGTAGAGCTTGTCCTTTTGGACATAGGGACCGTACTTGCCATAGTTTGCTTTGATCTCGTTGCCGTCGGGATCACGACCGAGGATGCGTGGGAGCGAGATGAGCCTCAGCGCGATCTCTGGAGTGACATTTGCGACACCGATCTCAGCAGGTATAGAGATGAAGCGTATTTTGGATTTTGCTGGCGAAAGATCTTCTGCTGTTTTTGATTTCGACTTTACTGATTTCTTTGGTGTGGGTGATTTGTCTGGAGTGCCCACGGCCAGATAGGGACCGTACTTGCCAGTCTTGATGTAGACTGGATTCCCCTCACCATCCTCACAAAACACATCCTCACTCACCTGTTTTGAGGTTTTCAATGTCTCAAGGTATGTTTGTGTAATATCTTGGATATCTATCTCATCGGGGATGGTGGCTTTGACCTCTCCAAAGTCTACATAGGCACCAAATTTACCATATCTGATCGGATTCTCTCCACTCACCGCAGGGAGCCTGACGGTCGATATCTCCTTGGGGTCGATACTATCACCCTCGACCTTCACACGCTGCTCGAGACCATCTCGTCCGAGGAAAAAGTTTGTCAGATAGGGCACCCATTTGGTAGTGCCCGCCTCGATCTCGTCCAAAGACTCCTCCATTTTTGCGGTAAAAGCGAGATCTACGAGCGAGGGGAAGTGCTTTTCGAGGAGATTAGTCACTGCAAATCCTGCAAAGGTAGGCACGAGTTGATTTGATACTTTGCGGATGTAGCCACGTGCTTGGATGGTGCTGATGATGCTCGCGTAGGTCGAGGGTCGACCGATACCTTCGGTCTCAAGCTTTTTGACGAGTGATGCTTCGTTGAATCGAGCGGGTGGCTTTGTCTCATGGATATCACTCGCCACCGTCTGTACTGCAAGCTTCTCACCCTTGGTTAGGGTGGGTATCATCTGACTGCTTTCATCCTCGCCGTCTTCGATACTGGTGATCTGGTACACCCTTAGAAATCCATCTATTTTGATGGCGGTACCTGTCGTTCGGAAAAAGTATTTGGAGATGTCGTCCTTCGACGAGCTCAGGGTGACAGGTGGGCTACTCGAGATCAAGACGGTGGTTTGGTCGAGTGTCGCCTCCTTCATCTGACTGGCGATAGTACGCTTCCAGATCAGATCATACAACTTGTATTCTTCAGGCTCCAAGCCCAGCTCACTCGCTTGGGGAAAGTGAGATCCTGCCGGACGAATCGCCTCGTGTGCTTCTTGGGCATTTTTAGATTTGGATTTGTAGGTACGATAGTACCCAGCCCAATAAGACTCCCCATAGAGCTCGATGATTTTCTGTTTTGCACCTTGCAGCGCTTGCTCTGAAAGTGTGACGGAGTCAGTACGCATATAGGTGATGAATCCCTTTTCATACAGTTTCTGCGCGACTTGCATCGTGTACTTTGAGCTAAATCCGAGTTTGCGGTTTGCATCGATCTGGAGACTCGAGGTGATATAGGGCGCTTGGGGATTGCGTTTCACTTCGGATTTTTCGACTGCATCTACAGCGAAGTTTGACTTTTTGATACCTTCGATATGTACAGGTGCATTTATTGAGTCTAGTATGAGAAGTGACGGATCGATGAGCTGACCTTTGTCGTCGAAATCTTTGCCAGTGGCAGTTTTTTGTGTGCCTATCTGATAGAGCTGTGAAGCAAATGTAGAAGCATCAGCTTTGAACATCGCCTCTATCGATTGGTATCCTGCCTTCTTAAAAATCAATCGTTCTTGCTCGCGGTTCACGATCAGACGCATGGCTACTGACTGTACGCGTCCTGCTGAGAGGCCGAACTTGATCTTTTTCCAGAGGAGTGGAGAGACGGTATATCCGACGAGACGATCGAGGATGCGTCTGGCTTCTTGAGCTTGGACGAGGTTCATATCGATGGTCCGGGGATGATCGAGTGCATCTTGGATGGCGGACTTGGTGATCTCATGAAACACCATGCGCTTTGGATTCTTGAGTCCGAGTACTTCTGCCAGGTGCCATGAGATTGCCTCTCCTTCACGGTCCTCGTCGGTGGCGAGTATGACATCCTTTTCTTTTTCAATCAAGCTCTTGAGCTCCTTGACCGTTTTCTTTTTTAGTGCATCTACTACGTAAAGTGGTTTGAAATCATGTGCAGTATCGATCCCGAGACGTGCCCATGACTCACTTTTGTATTTGGCAGGTATTTCAGCAGCATTTTTGGGAAGATCGCGAATATGTCCCATGGATGCGCGGACTACATATCCCGAACCCAAAAACTTGGTGATAGTGCGCGCTTTGGTGGGTGATTCGACGATGATGAGTGTCATAGGAGGCAACGGCAATGGTAAGGGTCGAGGAGCTGTTTGTCAAACCAAAGCTGTAACACTGACATGATGGAGACATTGAAAGTAGCCAAGTTACTTATGGCAAAAAGTGCTTTTTCTCCCCGACGTAACTCGCCCCGACACATCGGGACTCACACACAACGTCGTGATCGAAAAACACTCTTTGCCACCATGAGAATGCATACAGGTGACTAGATCAAAAAAAGTAATTCTTGACCTGAAACCAGAGGTACAGGCAGGCTGCTGTGACTATGCCCAGAATAAGAGCCGAGAAGATCTTGGCCTCAAGTGTCGTATCGAGTGGGAAAAATGCAAACAAATCAAGCAACACTATCGCGAGCGAGCCACGAGTGACATATCTCCAACCAAGTATCGACCTGCGTTTGAGCAAGGGAAGCGCTTTGTAAATCATTCGTATCGCCAGTATGCTAACAAGGAGACTCAATACTGATACCAGAAGGTTTGAATTCAGGAACTCATCATAGTAGATCCGACCGGAGAATATCCTCGTGAGAAAGTTGCGTTCAAACAGGAATGCGAGGAGATTCTTTGCACTCGAGTAGACTGAGAATCCCAGGTAAAAAAGGATGAGAAATGCGAGCGGATATGAGAGCATCACGATCACCTCTTTGCCCTCACTGGGTACTTGAAACGGAGCACGTCGCACAAAGTATCTGTCACAAAAGTCCTCGCATGATTCGAAAAATGGGTCAAATATGCTGAGGAGTGTATCCATAGATTAGGCTTTGTGATGCGTATAACGATCCTTTACCTGGAACCAGAGGTACATACTGATGATGAGACTCACCAGTGCAGGTCCTATGCTAAAAAATATACCCATTATGGAGTGGCTATTGATTAGACTACTGACGACCCCAAGTAACGAACCATAAAACACATATTCCCATCCCGCACGAGTATGTGCCTTTAGTCCTGGCAGTGCTGCGTAGTACCATTTGATACTCAAGACGAGCACATATACGTTTAGCGCAGCGAGGATGAGTCCTATCAAGTCAAAGCCAACCATGCGAGGTCCAGAGAATGGCATCACGAGGACAGATATGCCCATATATGCGATCATAACTGGGATCAACATAATGAGTGCAACTCCCATAAGCACTGCGCCAACTACAGCCAGTGGATAGGCTATTTTGACGATAAGATCCTTGATCTCTGTAGGAAGTTGAAATGGAGCCTCGCGAACGAGATACTTGTCACCGAGCGCTTCGATATCTGTGACGAGTGATCTGATACTGGTGTTCTGCTTCATATAAATAGTTTAAATGATATATGTTTAGTGTAGTCTGGTTTTGTGATGTGTCAACAGGGTGACGTGCACATTCTGCTTTGATACAAGAGCTGAAAAGCTGTCATCCCGATGAAAATCGGGATCCATTTCAATGTAAAAGCACAAATGCATAGATCCCGTGTCGTAGCACGGGATGACATGCAAGGAACCCTGTCAACGATATTATCGTCTATTACAGGTGACATCGTGTACAGAAACATCCAACCATCACAATGTAGACACTGATCGTGACTTGTGTCGTTTGATCAATCTACTATCTATGATCGATCGACGCATGAGAGACTCTGCCTCTGCTTTGTTTGCGGGATCTGAGGATTCAGCGATGAGTGTTTTGGCTCGTTCGATAGCCTCGAGTGTCAACTTCTCGTCGATCTCATCCTGACCATATGCCCGTGAGACCAAAAGTTTCATGGTTCGGCCATTGGTTTCTATGTATCCTCCACCGATGGCGAGAGATTCCTCTCTTGAGCCGTGACGCATAGTCACGATGCCTTCGATCAAAAGAGAAAGAAGTGGTTGGTGATTTGGAAGCACCGTGATCTCCCCATCATGCGCAGGAAGCGTGATGGAGCTTATCTCCTCCTCCCGAACGAGCTTTTTTGGTGTGATAATTTGCAATTTGATCATACCACTTCTTCAATTCCGCCTTTCATATAAAACGACTGTTCACCTTTGTCATCATGCTTACCCTCAAGGATCTCTTTGAACCCCCTGATGGTGTCCTCTCGCTTTACATATTTGCCTGGACGCCCTGTAAATGCTTCTGCTACGTTCATAGGCTGGGTCAGGAAGCGCTGCATCTTGCGTGCACGAGACACGGTTTTCTTGTCTTCTTCAGAGAGTTCTTCCATACCGAGGATGGCGATGATATCCTGGAGATCCTTGTACCTTTGGAGCGTCTTGAGGACGTCTCTGGCGACTTGGTAGTGCTCTTCCCCTACGATCTCAGGGTCAAGTGCGCGAGAGGTCGAAACGAGTGGATCGATAGCGGGGAAGAGCCCCTGTTCTGCGAGTGAGCGCTCGAGTGATATCGATGCGTCAAGATGTGAAAAGGTGACGACTGGCGCAGGATCTGTATAGTCATCTGCAGGCACGTACACCGCTTGGATCGAGGTGATGGATCCTTTGCGTGTTGAGGTGATGCGTTCCTGGAGTGCTGCCATCTCACTGGCGAGTGTGGGCTGATATCCGACTGCTGAGGGTATGCGCCCAAGGAGTGCTGATACTTCAGATCCAGCCTGTGCAAAACGGAAAATATTGTCTATAAAAAGCAGCGTATCCATCCCTTTCTCGTCACGGAAGTACTCCGCCATCGTGACACCTGTCAATGCGACACGGAGACGGTTGCCTGGAGGTTCGTTCATCTGTCCAAAGACGAGACAAGTCTTGTCGATGACTTTCGTATCCTGCATCTCATGCCAGAGGTCGTTGCCCTCACGAGTACGTTCACCTACTCCAGTGAATACCGATACTCCAGAGTGGACTTTGGCGACGTTGTGGATCATCTCTTGGATGGTGACCGTCTTACCTACTCCTGCTCCTCCGAAAATAGCTACCTTGCCTCCCTTGATAAATGGAGCAACAAGATCGATGACCTTGATGCCTGTCTCAAATACTTCGACCTTTCCAGACTGCTCCGCAAATGACGGCGCCTCACGGTGGATCGAGTACTTTTTCTTGGTCTTTGGTGCGGGCATCTCATCAACTGGCTCGCCGAGTACGTTGAATATGCGGCCCAAAGTCTCCTCGCCGACGGGCACTTGGATGGAGGTGCCGGTATTGGTGACTTCCATGCCGATCCGGAGTCCATAGGTGCTACCCATGGCCACGGTGCGGACTGCTCCTGGACTCAATACTGCCTCGACCTCGAGGGTCAGCGTGCCTCCCTCGATTTGGACGAGTAGTGCATCATAGATTTTTGGCGTCTCCACTTCAGCAAACTGCACATCGATGACGACTCCGCGGATGGATAGTATGGTACCTTTCATAAGTAATTAAGAATTAACAATGAATAATGAATAATTTTTCTTGATAGTAATTATTAATTCTTCATTATTAATTAGTTCGCTTCCACGCTCTCTTTGGCGGTGATCATGTCCAAGAGCTCGCTGGTGATTTTGGTTTGTCGCAATTTATTTCCGATCAGTGTCAAGTTGTATATCACATCAGTTGCATTGTCTGTCGCGCTCTTCATCGCCATCATGCGCATGCTGTGCTCGACTGCCTGAGATGAGATGACTGCGCCTCTGATGCGCTCTTCAATGATACTTTTGAGGAGTGGCTCGATCAGCACCTTTGGCGAGGGCTCAATCAGATATTCTGCAGCGGCTGTTTGCTGCTTTTTCTCAGGTGCTATAGCGAGAGGAAGGAGCTGATCGAGTTTTACCTCGGCTCGTGTGGGTGAGAGATATTGGTTGTACAGGATTTTGATGGATCGGTACTTGCCCGAAAGGAATGAAGTTACTGCCTGGTCAAATATCGCACCCGTTTGCGCCATGGGATGTCCTGTCGAATAATCAGAGATGATATCTTTGTCAAAACGACTGATAAGCTGTGCGCCCTTGGATCCGAGCGTCACAAACTCTGTCTCATGCAGATTCACATGCTTCATCACATAGCGGAGCAAGTTCACGTGAAACGACCCACAGAGTCCCTTGTTTGCAGATACATAGATGATGAGATCCTTTTGAGAGTCTGAAGACGACTGCTGTAGGAGTGGCGAGTGAGAGATGTCGATCTTGCCTGCCACAGAGCTGAGTATCTCATAGAGACCATTTCGATATGGTCTGCCATCAGACTCTTCAGTCACTGACTTTTTCATCTTTACTGCAGAGACCATTTGCATGGCCTTCGTGATCTTCTTTACATTTTTTACCGATTTGGTCTTTTTGCGAACTGCACGCAGGTTCATAGATTATAAAACGACACTTTCAGCTACCTTCTTCAGCTCTTCCTCATCTTCCTTCTCTAATATCTTCTTCTCATTGATCCTTGCGATCAGCTTTTTGTGGCTGCGCTTCATAGTCTCCAGATAGGTCTTTTCCCATGATTCGACCGCTTTTACATCTACCTCATCGAGATGGCCGTTGTTGATAGCCCAAAACACCGCGACTTCGAATGCGAGATCATAGGGGTTATTTTTACTCTGCTTCAGCAGCTGGGTAGCTTTGGCTCCACGGTTCAAGAACTTTTTAGTCTCTGCATCCAGATCTGACTCAAACTGTGCAAATGCAGCGAGCTCACGATACTGTGCGAGATCGAGCTTCAGCTTGCCAGCAACTTGCTTCATGGCTTTGGTCTGTGCTGATCCACCGACACGTGATACGGAGATACCTACGTTGACGGCAGGTCTCATGCCCGCGTTGAAGAGATCTGTCTCGAGGAATATCTGTCCATCGGTGATGGAGATGACGTTTGTAGGGATATACGCTGACACGTCATTTTCAAGTGTTTCGATGACAGGAAGCGCGGTGATGGATCCTCCACCATACTTCTCATCACGACGACACGCACGTTCGAGTAGTCGTGAGTGGAGATAGAACACATCTCCTGGATACGCCTCGCGTCCTGCAGGGCGTCGTAAAATCAGCGAGATTTGTCTGTAGGCATATGCTTGCTTGGTCAAATCATCATAAATCACCAGCACATCCTTGCCCATGTCCATAAAGTACTCAGCGATGGCGGTAGCTGAGTAGGGAGCGAGATACTGGAGCGCTGCAGGATCAGCAGCTGATGCCTTTAGGACGACAGTGTAGTCCATCGCACCGTGGGCCTTCAGAAGCTCCACGATGGCGGCGACTTTTGAATTCTTCTGTCCGATAGCACAATATACACAGATGACACCTGTATTTTTCTGATTGATGATCGTGTCAGTGCAGAGCGTGGTCTTGCCTGTGCCACGATCTCCGATGATGAGTTCGCGCTGACCACGTCCGATGGGGATCAGTGCATCCACAGACTTGATACCTGTTTGGAGCGGCACAGATACGGACTTGCGTGCGACGACGCCGGGCGCAATCTTTTCGACGGGGTAGTATTTGTCTGCTTTCACTTCGTCTTTGCCATCCTCTGCGAGTCCCATGGCGTTTACCACGCGACCGAGGATCTGCTCTGATACGCCGATGGTGAACTGCTTCCCGGTAGCCTTTACACGACTGGATGAGGTGATGTCATCATATTTACCGAGCACTACGATGCCGACATTGTCTGGCATCAGATCGACTATCATGCCCTGGACTCCTGTCTCAAATACGACCAACTCTCCAAATGCAGCTTGCTGGAGCCCACTTGCGGTGATGACTCCATCTTTGATCTCCTGTACTATACCTACCTCTTGCATGCCTTCGGAAGTACGAGAAGAAGCGATGAGCTCTTTCTCAAACTCTTTGACGAGCTGATTGATTTGGATGGTAGACATAGGTGAGATCAGACAAAAATAGTATTGAGACGCGATTTGAGCGAGCAATCGATGCGTTTTGAGCCGACTTCCACTACAAAGCCTGCCAGCAGTGTCGGATCTACGTGAGCGGTGACCTGTGCTCCTTTGAGAATCTCGTATTTTGATTGGATCTGCTTGACTTCGTCAGTCGACAGCATGTAGGGAGCATAGACTTGAGCCATGACACTCTGATCTACCAGTCTCGCTTTGAGAAAATTCTTTAGATCTTGACGGAGTGTGGGAGTGAGCTTCATAGATATATGTTATTTGGATGAGATGATATGCTTCGTGATTTCCTTTTGTGCTTCTGGAGTGAGATAGCTGGCCAGACCCTTCTCGACTGCTGCCTGAGCCATTTGCTTGATATAGACACTGAGCTCCTTTTGTACTGCGGCGCGCTCTGCGTCGATCATGTCCTTGCCTGCAGTGACGATTTCTGTCGACTGCATTTTGGCTTGGGCTACGATCTCGCTCTTAGACTCCTCTGCAGCATTTTTGGCCTCAGACATGAGCTCCTTTTGCTTGGCTTTGAGCTCCGACATCATCTTTGTTTTCTCAGACTCCATGGCCTCGTGTGATGACTGGAGATCTACGGTGAGCTTTTGGCGCTTTGATTCATCATCTTGTTGTTTGCTCATATACGAAAGGAGTGGTTTTGCCACAAACTTTTTGAATATGACGTAAAAAACAGCAAAGTTTATGATCTGTGCTATCAAGAGCTTTGGGTCTATGCCGAGTGCTTCCATAAGTCAATAAAAATATGAGTATTAGACGAACTTGATCATGAGAGCCACGACGAGTGCAAAGATCGCGAGCGACTCTGCAAATGAGATGGCGAGAATCATGTTGGTCTGGATGGTGGAGGCTGCTTCAGGGTTGCGTCCTACTGCCTCGACTCCCTTTGATCCGATCATGCCAATTGCCAATGCAGGTCCGATGACGCCGACTGCGATAGCGAGTGCGGTTCCGAGTACTTTCATGGTTGCTACGTCCATATATATAAATAAAATTAAGTAATAAATAATCGACTAATGATGTGCCTTTGTGGTCGCCATATTGAGTAACACTGCAGAAATCATGGTAAATACCAGTGCTTGGATCGTGCTCGCCATCATCTCGAGGAGATAAAATGGTATGAGGAAGAAGGATAGTACCGAGGGGAGGAGAAATGCTACGATGGTGATGAGCACTTCGCCCGCGAGGACGTTGCCGAACAAACGGAATGCAAACGAGAGTATGCGAGAAAACTCAGAAATGAGCTCCAGAATACCTACAAAGAACATGATAGGACTTGAGAAGTTGAAAAACTTCTTCAGATATCCTCCAACTCCGTTGAACTTTACCCCGTAGTACTGGATGAGCGATACAGTGATCAGCGCAAGAGCAAATGTCGTATTCAGGTCTGCATTGTTTGCGCGAAAGAGCGGGATAAGATGGGACTCGCCACCTGCTTTTTCTCCTTCGGTGTACAACGTTGGCTCAGGGGCAGCGTGTTCGGTCTCAATCTGATTCTGATACAACGGCTCATGTTGGACTTCAGTCGCATGTACGACACCAGATACAAATGGCTTCACCAGTACGCTTCCGACTGATGGCATAAGCCCAATCCAGTTGTTTGACAAAATGAAAAAGAAGTAGGCACCAAGGAGGGGAAACAGAAGGCGCGTCTTTTCATGCAGTATAGATGAGATGAGATTGTAAATACCCATGACTACCGTGTGAATCACGTAAAAGAAGGTGGATTTGCGCTTGCGGGTGATCTGACTCTGATAGTAGGCTCCGATCACGATAAAGAGCGCGAGTGAGATCCAGGACAGCAACATCGAGTTTGTTATGGTAAAACCAAAGAGGTCTAGGATCGTGTCTGCTTTGATGCTGATGTGTGGTTGCATAAATTTGGACTGATATGTCATTGCGAGGAGCTCATCTTTGCGACGAAGCAATCCCACAAATCATTTCTTGTTGTTCATTCTATATGCATACTGTATGAGATTGCTTCGCTTTCTCGCAATGACATGAAGTTTGCATGTATTTTTAAGATGTACAACACAAGTATTGTACTAGATGCGTTTCGATTTTATTACGGCATGGTGACGTATATCAAAGTGACACACATGACTATCGCTCGCTCATGGCCTTTTTGAGATCGATTGCATTGTCAATCATCATATTGAATCCATCCTCACGCTTGTCTATCGCTCCTTTGACCATGAGCACGATGTGCGGAGCAAATACCGACTTGATCTTTGCATAGGTTTTTGGGAAGCAGACCATCTCAAGCGTCCCTGTACCGTCGTTCAGAGTAAGGATCACCATCTCAGCATTGTCCTTTTTTGTTCGCACTACCTTGAGTGCGGTCACGATGCCGACGACTATATGCTTTTTTTTGATGTCAGTCACCGATACATCTTTCATTTTGAGGGTGACTTTGTCAGCTATGATTTTTGCATACTGAGTGAGAGGCGAGGAAGATATGAGAAACCCTATGAGTTCGCGCTCAAACTCTGCTATCTCATGCTCGGGATATTCGGGCATTTCTCGCAACGAATCCACAGGTGGCGCCGTATCCATGCCAAACATATCAAACTGACCAACCGAAGTGGACTCTTTGGATTTTTGCGCCTGCTCAACGAGCGCAGGAAACTCAACGATGAGTGTGGCTCGATTTGCAAATGCTGCAAATGCCCCCACTTTGATCAAGCTCTCAAGTGTTTTTTTGTTTACGCGGCGCAAATCTACGCGCTGTATAAAGTCAACAAATGAACTAAATGGTCTCGCAGCTCTGGCTGTTGCTATAGACTCTATAGCTGCGGAGCCTACATTTCTGATAGCTGCGAGGCCAAACCTGATAGCCTCGCCCTCAATCGTAAATCCTTCAATTGATTTGTTTATATCAGGAGGAAGTACGGCGATCTGCATGCGTTTGCACTCCTCGAGCGCTGCGCCCACCTTCTCATCTCTGATAGGTCCTGACGCGCCATTTATTTCAGCTGTGAGAAGTGATGCCATAAAGGCTACGGGATAGTTTGCCTTTACATATGCGGTCCAATAGGCGATGAGGGCGTAGGATGCTGCATGAGACTTGTTAAATCCATATGATGCAAACTTTTCGATAAATCCAAATACGTCCTCTGCCAGGCGACGTTTGTATCCATGTGTCACACACCCTTCGATAAACTCTACTTTGCCCTTTTCCATCAGCGATTTCTTTTTCTTACCCACTGCCATACGAAGCAGGTCGGCGCGAGACTTTGAAAAATGTGCCATGACGACGGCGATATCGATCACCTGCTCCTGATACACGAGGATGCCGTAGGTTTCTGCCAAGACCACTTTGAGATCAGGATGAGGATACTTGACTGAACTGGGGTCACGTTTGCCCTCGATAAAGGTGGGTATGAGATCCATAGGCCCCGGACGATAGAGCGCTACCATGGCGGTGATATCGGTCAACTTGCTTGGGTGAAGTTCTTTGGCGAGGCGTCGCATGCCTCCTGATTCGAGTTGAAATACTCCCACTGTTTCACCACGACTCATGAGATCGTATGCCTTTTGATTATCAAGTTTGACCTCGTGAATATCTATTTTTTCTCCCTTTGTTTCCTCTATAAACTTCATAGCAGATTCGATGATGCTGAGGTTCCGCAGTCCGAGGATATCAGCCTTCACCAGTCCAACTGCTTTGTTATCAGAGACCGCATTCAGATCGAGTGAGTACATGTCGTACTGGGTGATGATCTTGTCACCCTTTGGCTCGCGCTGCACAGGGATGTGATCCATGATCGGTCGATCTGCGACGATCAGGCCGGCAGCATGCACTGATGCGTGACGAGGGAGACTTTCAAGCTTCTTCGATACATCGATGATGGACTTCACCTCCTCCTCGCCATCATAGGCGAGCTTGAGTGCGGGTGCTTGCTCGAGTGCAATCTCGAGGTTCACGGGGAATCCTTGCTTGCTCGGGGGGATCATCTTTGATATGCGATCTCCTGTCGCATAGCTATGACCGAGTGCGCGACCCACGTCGCGAACCACCATGCGTGCCTCCATGGTCCCAAAGGTGATGATCTGAGCTACCTTTTCCTCACCATATCGTAGTGAAATGTACTTCACCACTTCTTCACGACGTGTATCTGCAAAATCCACGTCAAAGTCAGGAGGTGTTGGTCGCTCAGGATTCAGAAATCGTTCAAAGGGTAGGTTATAGTCGAGTGGATTGATATCAGTGATACGGAGACAGTAGGCAATGAGCGAGCCAGCTCCTGATCCACGGCCAGGGCCCACCGCGATACCCTGATCTTTGGCCCAGTTCACCACGTCTTGTACAAATAAAAAGTACGGTGCATAGCCTTTGGCATTGATGATCCCCTCTTCGTACTCGAGTCGTTGCGTCACCACTTGCTGATCGTAGTCTTTGGCACGCACTCGCCTCTCGTTTATGAGCGTTCGCAGATATGCTTCTGGAGTAGAACCATCCGGCACAGGATAAATAGGGAGTATCAGTTTGCCATGAGGTATCTCGACTTTGCACTTTTCAGCTATGACCATCGTGTTTTCGATAGCCTCAGGAAGATCTGCAAAAAGCGCACTCATCTCCTCAGGAGTTTTGAAAAAGTAGTCGGGAGTCTCGACCATACTGAGCGGACGATCCTTCTCATAGATCACGCGCTGGCTACCTATGCAGAGTAGTACTTCGTGAGCATTTGCATCGTCCTTTTCCATATAGTGTACATTTGCAGAGGCTACCAGGGGCACTCCAAACTCACGAGCGAGTTTGATCAACTTTTGGTTGATCTCCTCTAGCTGTGGCATGTCTGGATGACGCTCAAGTTGGATATAGAAGTCAGATCCAAAGAGCTTCACATAGTGCCTCAGCACCTCCCGCGCCTCAGTAATCTGATCATCACGTAGGAGTTTGCCCAAGAGTCCCGTGAGGGGAGCGCCAGACATAACCACCAGATCCTCTTTATACTTTTCTAGTAAGTTAAAATCTACTCGGGGCTGATAGTGCATCCCATCTAAAAATCCGTGAGATACGATCTTAATCAGATTTTTGTACCCCACTACGGTCTTTGCAAGTATGACGAGTGAGTGAGCATCACCAAAGTCACCATGCTGCTGCTCCTTCATATCTTTTGCTGCTTGGTATACCTCACATCCGATGATGGGCTTTATCCCTGCATCTTTGCAGGCGATAAAAAACTTAAAAGCTCCATACATCGATCCATAGTCAGTGATGGCGAGTGACGTCATCCCCAGCTCTTTGGCACGGTGGATCGCCTTTTTGATACGCGCCATCCCCCGCATAAGGGAGAATTCGGTGTGGAGGTGGAGGTGGGTAAACATTGAGGGATTAATGCAAGTGGATATTAGAAATAATGAAATTGAGAAATAGCGAAATAGTAAAACTCTGTATCAACCATACATGCTCCGGACATAGTCCTACGGGCGGTGTCTGATCCCGCCCTTAGCTCTGCATATGTCATCTTGAGCGAAGCGTAAGCGGAGTCGACCGCGCCCCCTGCCCGCAATGCTACGCATAAGCGTTGCAGGCGCGGTGCCTCGCTCTTGCGAGCACAAGGTGGGCAGGAAGATCCCTGATATATGAGATTCTTCTCCCGCCATCGTCGGGATCAGAATGACCAGACATTGGATCCTCGCCTCCGCGAGAATGACTCATAATGACTGAATAATTGCTTCTTTCACAACTCCCGCATCGGCTTGGCCCTTCATCTCCTTCATGACCTGTCCTACCAGGAACATGACCGCATTGGTCTTGCCGGACTTGTAGTCCTCCACTGACTTTGGATTGGACGATATCACCTTCGCGACTACTTGATTGAGCAGCTCGACATTTGTCTCCTTTGGCTTACTCAGTTCTGCTGCTTTTGTCACGAACTCTTCGGGAGTGAGTGTAATGGGGATTTTTTTATTTATGATCAGATTTGCGATGGCTTGAGGGTCAAGAGGCACCTGACGATCTTTGACTACGTGGAGAACCTTTTCATAGTACTGCGAGCTCTCGGACTCACGTGTGAGCAGGAGCGCATCTGCCTCCTTTACTTTGAGATCTGTGACATAGCGATGGAGCTTTTGGAGTGGGAGCTCAGGAAGTGTACTTTTCAGTTCGCTCAGATACTCATCCGTGAAGACCATCGGAGGGATATCAGGCTCGGGGAAGTAACGGTAGTCCGCAGCACCTTCTTTGACTCGTTGACTGTACGTTTTGCTGTGCACATCATCCCAGCCGCGGGTCTCCTGGATAGGGGTCTCTCCTCGCTCAAGCATCTCGATGTGACGCTTGATCTCAAAGTCCACTGCCTTTTTCACATAGTTGAATGAGTTGATATTCTTCACCTCGACTTTGTAGCTCGGGAAATCTTTGGGATCGATTCTGCCGACTGTCGACTGCTGACTATCGACTTTCTTGACCGATATATTTGGCTCCATGCGCATGCTCCCCTTGTCCATATCGGCGTCTGATACGTTTAGAGTACGGATGATGGCGTGCAGCTCCTGGAGATAGGCTTTTACATCCTCGCTAGAATGAAAATCAGCCTCACTCACGATCTCAACCAGAGGGACACTGGATCTGTTAAAGTCGACGACGGTATCATCTCCGATGTGCATGAGTTTGCCAGTATCCTCCTCTAGATGGACACGGTGGATACGAAACGACTTATTCACATAGCTATTGGTCTTCTCCTCTTTGACGAGCACATGCAACTCGCCATTTACTCCAATAGGCTCATCATATTGACTGATCTGATAGCCCTTTGGCAAATCTGGGTAAAAGTAGTGCTTTCGGTCGAAATGAGAGTGATGATTGATCGTGCATCCGAGCGCCTGGGCGAGCTGAATGGTGTACTCCACAGCGCGCTTATTGGGCACAGGCAGTGCTCCAGGCAGGCCGAGACACACGGGGCAGGTATTCTCGTTTTGCTGGTACTTTTGCCATGCAGCATCGCAGTCACAGAACATCTTTGACTTCGTCGAGAGCTCCACATGAACCTCCAGTCCGATGATGGGTAGATATGATGTGTCACTCATAGTTGTGCATGATAAATGTTGGTAAGTATATCGTTTTTGCATCATCAAAGTACTCGTTCTCTTCTCCTACGATATGGAAGCCAAATCGCTCATAAAATCTGATACCCTTCGTATTTGATTTGGTCACATGGCAGGTTAGTCGAGAGCCAGGAGCGTCCTCCAGTATCTTATTCATCAAGCGTGACCCCACACCTTCACCTCGATGTGACCTACTAATATAAATACCAAATGTATGAATGGTATCCTTTTTGTACTGAGCTATCCACCCAATCACGGAGCCATGCAACTCAGCGACGACTGTTGAGAGTGGGTCCTTTTTTATAGTATCCTCCGTCATTCGCACCCTTTCTTCACTTGGCGGGATTGTATAGCCTCTGAAGCGACGAAGAAACTCGATAGTGACACCTGTTTCAGGGGAGATATTACTATCATACCACCCTTCACTTTGGATACGCCTGATGTCTGTTGCATCCTCAACCCTCGCATATCGAATGGATATATTCATTTTTTACTGATAAAAGTAAACCTGTCGACCATTTTCCCTTCAAATGAGACTTTCTCGTTCCACATCGAGGCTGGGCGTACCCAAACCTTCGAGGTTAGATTCTCATATATGCACTCATATACGACTATGTCCTCTAGTGTCTCTGAGTGCTTTGCCACACTACAAACACGATATAAACCACCTTTATAGTGCCTATATATGCCTTTTGTTACTTTTTTCATACGCTCTATGTCCCTTTGTGACAATCTAGACAGTACTTTACACTGACCTAGCAGACTGCTGCCTACTCTGCTAAATATTAATCATACATTACTGTGACAGTGCAAATACTATATATCGTTCTATTAGATACAACGTCTATCACCTATTTGAAATTTATCATGTATCGTTTATCACTCCATCTATTCCCATTTCTCTACTCCTCGTCTAGGTATCCCAAAGAGGTCGGTGTTTTGCTCGTATTGATAGGCTAAATCGAGTATCATCCCCTCGGCAAACTGAGGTCCGATGATCTGGAGACCGATGGGCATATCCATGTTATCCAATCCAATAGGGAGCGATATAGCAGGGAGTCCCGCCATCGATGAAGGTTCAGAAAGACGATCCATTAGCTCACCAAAGAACGAGTACTTCGCCGATTCACCAAGGGGGATGGCGGTGATAGGGGTTGAGGGACCCATGATCAGATCAACTTCCTTGAACGCATCAGCAAAGTTTTGAATGATGAGCGTACGCACTTTCTGTGCCTTTTTATAGTACGCATCATAGTACCCGTGTGCCAGCGTGTAAGTTCCGAGCATGATACGGCGCTTGGCCTCCTGACCAAGGAGCTCTCTTCCGCCCCCATATCGTATGCCATCGTATCGCCCCAGATTTGAGGATACTTCAGCACGCTGGATGATAGTGTAGTCAGATATTGAATACGTGGGATTCAAAAGGTGGATATATTTGACAGTATGACCCAGCGACTCTATGATCTTGAAAGATTCGAGAAGATTTCGCTTGATATCCTGAGGCACACCGTCGAGGTATTCATGGGGAATGCCGATGGTATATTTTTTGCCTTGTTTCATAGCTGACATATAGTCATCTACCGGACTGTCACTAGAAGTCGCATCATAGGGATCATGTCCTGCAATGAGTTGGAGGAGATAGGCTGAATCAGCTACGGTTCGGGTCATAGGACCTGGGCAATCAAGCGAGGAACCCATCGCTACGACTCCGTATCTACTCACCCTGCCATACGTAGGTTTCAGACCAACAATCCCACACCAACTTGCGGGGAGCCTGATAGATCCCGCAGTCTCACTCCCGATGGCTGCGACAGAGAGACCTGCAGCTACCACTACCGCGGAACCTCCGGATGACCCCCCCGGTACCTTTGTGATATCCCATGGATTTTTGCTGGGACCATAATCTGAGGTTTCGGTACTCGATCCGTGAGCCCATGCATCCATATTTGTTTTTCCAAGGGGAGCGATGCCAGACTGCAGCAAGCGTGAGGTGACAGTGGATTCGTACTCAGGGACAAACTGATCAAGCACCTTGGATGATGCGGTAGTTCGCATGCCCTTGGTGCAATGATTATCCTTTACGGCGAGCTGAAGACTCTCTGACGAGGATGCGTCAGCGAGAGTGACGTAGGCATTCAACTCCTTGTTGTACTTCTGAGAACGGGACAGGTACAGGTCGTTTACCTCCTTTATGGAGGTTTTTCCTGCTGATATGAGCCCGAGTAGTTCAGTGAATGAGTAGTGCAGGAGTGAGCTCATATTACATAATGCGAGTAACTTTGAATATCTTTGGACTGAGCCTACGCTCACTCGACATCAGGTCCCCTCTGTATCGATTGGTAGTGCCCGTAACCGATGAGGTAGGGAGCACATTGTCGGTGTTTAGATCATTTAGATTTTTGATATAGTCAACCGTTTCATTGGCCTGCGTTTCAAAAAGCTCCTCTTCAGCTGTGGTCAGGGTCAGCTTACTCAGTTTGGCTAAATGGGAGATGTGTATGTCAGACATGTTCAAATAGATTTGAGAAATTGAAAATGAGAAATAAATGTCAGATAAATCTAAAGCAAGTATTTTGTATAACTATTAGGGTATGAGTAAATTCTTTCGGATCATCTCCGCGAGGTGGACCGCATACATGCTTTCATAGGTGAGTGGTCCATGAGATATGTCAGAAAACGATATCACAGACAATGCACTGGGTAACGCCGATGATTTATACATGCATTGTATGATGACTTTGAAAATTTCACAATATGTATCTGCTCCGTGTATGGCGGCTGCTTTGGTATCCCATATCTTGTCCTCTGGAGCGGGGATAAATGAGTGTATGACACTGGCGGCGAGGATGGAGGTGACCTTTAGGCGTTCAAGAAGGACTGCAAGCACCATGATGACTGAGTGAGTGTAAAACCGACGGTGACTGGCTATCTGAGCCATGTAGCAGAGTGCGGACTCAGCGTGTACTCCCGATAGTTTTTCGATGAATCGGTCCGTTATCAGGAGATGCACTGTCGAATGAGAGCGAAAGATAGTCAGATTTACTGACACATCTTCGACGATATGGACCTGAAGAGTACGTAGACTCGGGATCCATACGACCAGTTTGTTATAGATCACCTGCTCTCGATCGCGATCCATACGAGTTGAGCGGATTCCGTGTAGTACGATGCTCAGCGGTGAAAAGCAGCAAAAATACAGATGGATTACTGCGATAGTCATCACAAGTACCCAGGTAAGGAGGACGTAGCCAGTCAGCGGGGCGAGAAGCATCGCAAATGCACCGTATACCCCTATCAGTATGAGGTCAAAAAAGGTAAGGCTCAGAAGGTCACTCCAAGTGATTTTCATATGTTCATAAGACCTGTAAACCGTATTAGTTGTCCTATCCGTGATCTGAGTAACTCCTCATAGTGTGCGAGATGATGATCGTGCACCTGACGAATGATCGATTTTTCAGCATCACTGGTCGTCGATTTTGCAAACATCTCATCGTATCGTGCAAGTGTTGCTACTACTTGTCTCAACTGTCTAAATACCACTATCACCTGTATCGTAAACAAGTACAAAATGAGAATCAGTGCGTATATGAAACTCATCATATCTGGATGTTACACTCTAGGGTACTTTGATATAGAATATGCCATTTGTCTATCTCATAATACTTGTTACTATACTCGATATACGTTGTTATAACTTTATATTCATATGACTACACAGAATGACGGTGATAGCGCCTATGTCTCAGAGCTCAAGTCTTTACTCAAAGACAAGTTCTTTATGATGCTTTTGGGCATCTCGGTCGCTATCGTAATCTTATCAACATTTTACTCCTTTATCAGACCAAAAGGGACAGAATCAGACGCTGCAACCACTGAGGTGGCATCAAATGTATTTGTAACCCCCACTGGATCTGTAGCAGGAGCTATGGATGTAGTACTATCCCCGACCATTAAGGCTCAAAACGACTCAGAAATGGTTGGATTGAACACGCTGCTAAACGCAGACGAGGCCACAGTCACTCCTGTTCCTACCAAAGTCAGCATGCTTGATCGCATCAAGTCGTACTTTGGATCATCACCAAAGGCCACTGGAGAGGCAGAGGTTATCCCTGTTCAATCAGAGGAGACCACTACTCCTGTGCCTACTCAGCCAACCGCTCAACCAAAAGAGCATATGGTGCAAGAGGGCGAATCTCTCTGGTCAATCGCTGAAAAGGTGTACGGATCAGGAAATGCGTACGTCGAGCTTGCAAAGGCGAACGACCTCGTAAATCCAGATCTCATCGCTGTCGGTCAAAAGATCATGCTGCCAGCCATGTCAGCTCCCTCAACATCAAAGGGCGACATACTCGACAGTGGGATCACCACCGTGAACCCAAACTCAATCCCTGCCACATACACCACTGTTGAAGGTGATAGTCTCTGGACCATCGCAGAACGTGTGTACAAGAATGGCTATGAGTGGACCAAGATCGCGTCACTCAACAACCTGTCCGAACCTGACTATATCAACCCCTCACAAGTACTGAAACTCAAGTAAGAAATATTCAAGTAAAAAAACTCAAACCCAAGCGCCGGAACCGCTTGGGTTTTTTCTTTGGTTTGTTATACTTCGAAAGGTATTATGAAATGCGGTAGTAGTTCAGTTGGTAGAACGTCTCTTTCCCAAAGAGAAGGTCGCCAGTTCAAGTCTGGTCTACCGCTCTAAGGAGTGATGCAACACGGGCAGGCAAAGAGAAGACAGAGGGTACAATTCTCGCCGCCTGTGGCGGGATGGTCACCTTCGACCGCTCTGATTAATCATTCTTCCCTCAATATGAATACATCTACCTCTCAACGCCCACTCCTCATCTCACATCGAGGGGATACCACAAAACACAAGGAGAATACCCTTGAGGGATTTTTATCTGCATTTGAAAGAGGCGCTGACGGAGTAGAGATGGATGTGCAGCTCGTAGGCGATGATGTAGTGATCGTGCACAACTACATTCACGAGGATCGAGTGAAATATCCAAAGCTCATAGACGTTCTGGATCAAATCCATGCCAAGGGGAGACTAGAAATCGAAGTGAAATCATTTGATACCAACATACTGCCCCCTTTAAAGCAGGTCTTGGATAGATATCAGTCTGCTGATATAGAGTTGACCACTAGCGAGATGCCTCTTGCGCCACATATAAAACAGTTTTTCAAGCATCTGAAGTTTGGACTCATAGTTCGTGAGAGCATTGCTGAAGCTTGGATGCCGCATGGATTAGTAGCTCATAAAATATCTCAATATGGAAAGCTGACGGGTACGGATGTGCTCCATATACCTTTCAAAATTCTGCAAGATTTTGGAGATAAATCATTGGTAGATTCGCTGCATTCCAATGGTTTTCGAGTTCACACTCATTTGCCAAACATAGACTCACAAGTGACCAACTACCAAACCATTGTCACATGGGGTGCCGACCAATGCTCGTTTGATGGAGAAAAGCTATATGTCATCATAAGGAAATAGCATTGATTGATTGGTTTATAGTTCATGTGCATAGTAACGATCTATGAAAATCATCGTCGCATCAACCAATCCTGTCAAGATCGAGGTTGCAAAACAGGCGTTCCTCCATGTGTTCCCCCATAAAGATCCAACGATCATAGGAGTGTCATCAGATTCAGGAGTGCCAGATCAACCTTTTGACGACCAGGTGCTGCAAGGCGCACAAAACAGACTGAAAAACATCATCGAAGCCCATCCCCGTGCGGACTATTGGATTTCACAGGAGGGCGGCCTCATCTCTAATGTCACTGATAAATGCATTGATCGGACTGCATACTACCTAGACTCTGCAATCATTGCACTGTGTCAGGTAGTCCACAAAGATTGGTATGTATAGCGCTTGCTTTCCAGTGCTTCTTGATACAATACCTCCAGCCCCTTTAGTTCAGTGGTAGAACGGCGGTATCGTAAACCGTAAACGGCAGTTCGATTCTGCCCAGGGGCTCCAGAGTAATTATTAATTAAAAATTAATAATTGAAAATGATGAAAAAGAGTTAGGAGACTAACGCATGGCGTTTTGAGATACAGAGCAGTACAAAGCTGATCACTACGAGTGGGTGGAAGACTACATTATCAAATACTCCGATGATCGATACCCAAAGCAGAGGGTAAAAGAGCTCACTCCTCCACCGGATCATCAGCCACATGCTGACAAGGAGCAGTGCCACGCCTATGATCCCCGTGGTGGCCAGCTGGGTGACCCAGAATGAGTGAAATGCGGAGTCAGCATGATTTGATACGGTAGTGGTGCTCTTCGCGTTCAGATGGCGTTTATACTCACTCACCCTGTTGTATCCGATGCCGATGAGTGGACTCGTAGACCAGGCACGAATCCCCTCTCGCATCTCAGTCAACCGAGAGGTGGCTGTAGACATGCGCTCGATCTTTGCACTCTCGAGATTCATCCGCGGAGGTATTGTAAGCGGTGCGTTATAGATGGACAAGATGGTAATGAGTGCAAATAGTCCAGTGTACAGATACTTTCTGTGTGATATCAGATAGACCGAGGTGACAAGGAGAAGGGAGATGTAGGTACTACGGGAGTAGAGGAAAATGAGAGAAGCGAAGCAAATTGATAGTTGATAATGGAAAATTGATAATGAAGAAGACTTGACCATATGACGGGGTAGGCGCATGAGGAGAGAGGTCCAGAGGAGTCCGAGGATGCTCCCGACTACCGGTGGATCAAAGATCGTCCCGACAGCTCGATACATGTGCGGATCCCACCCATACTGCTGGAGAAATCTTAGGTCTGGAAAGAAAATGTATTGAGCCATGCAGAGCACTGGTATGACATATAGCAGCTCTGACGCCCTTCTGTGCGAGGGTGAGAGATAGAGACAGTACGCTCCGATGACCAAGAGTCCCAGACGTACGATATATGCAAACGAGCGTAGATTATCAGAGGTTGAGCCTGAAAACACCCCTATCCCCCACCCAACCAACACAAACCACAACCATGCTATAACAAATTTATTTTTCAAAAGCAGTTTGAGCAGGTGTAGCCCAGATTTGCGAATTTCACTTATGAGTACTATCAAAAGAAGCAACTCAGAAAGGTAAAATCTGATGCCTGACCCACCATCAATGTAGCCAAATTGTCCTGCGATGATGCTGAGTGCGAGTAGAAAGAGCATAGGCTAGATATCTCTCGATAGGACCTTTGCTCGTACGAGAAAGCTATGAAACGACATCATAAAACTATATGCAAATCCAGCTGCGCCATCGAGCCATCCTCCACAAATCACATACGTAAAGAAGAACTTTGCAGGAGGAAAGAAAATCATTTGGAGAGTAGTTTTCAGTCTGGACTGATCAGTGAGCTCACTCGCGCGGATGGTGCTATATACGTTTATATCGGCGAGAAAGTCATTGATGGACTGATGGGGGTGGTGGATCAAGCTCCCCGCGAGTGTAGTGACCATCCCTGTGGGGACAAACTCCTCATGTACTTTGCCACGCCACTCACCACGAGTTCGATGTACGAGGCGGATGATGCCCCTATGTGCTGCAGTCCACACCTCTCCGCGTGTGACGTGCTGATTCCAAAACTGATCAACACGCGGGAGACGGTATCCAGCGTACTGAGATGTATGGAGGTTCGCTTGTTTGACGGAGTGGATGAGTGCTTGATCGAGGAGCTCATCAGAGTCGACAAAGAGCACCCAATCACGTTTGGCAAGTCCCATGGCTGTATTTCTCGCTCGTGCAAAGTCACCCTTTAGACTGTGGATGACTACTCGTGCACCATGTGCCTTTGCGATCTCGACTGTCGCATCTGTTGAGTCATCATCCATGACGAGTATCTCAGCTGCCCACTGGAGATTTTCCAAGAGGGCGCCTATGGATCCTGCTGAGTTGTGGGTGAGGATGACTGCGGTGAGCATGGTGGTCGCTACAGGACTTGAACCTGTGACATTTGCAATGTGAATGCAACGCTCTACCAACTGAGCTAAGCGACCTGGCATGATTATAGCAACATACACCCTGATTCGCAGTACGTATTCGTGAGTTCCATTTGTGATCGTCTCCCTAACGACTGTTGACTAACGACTATTTCTGCTAACTTTCCTTCGTTTCTTTTCCGCTATAATCATCCCATGAATCAAAGAAGTGGTTTTATCGTTTTGGGTCTTATCGCATTTGTAATGGACATACTCGAGACGATTGTATTCGTGGGATCGATATTTATAGTCATCTATCTCTACATCCTCCAGCCAAACCAGGTGAAAGGTGAGTCTATGACAAACACATTCCAAGACAAAGACTACATTTTTACCAGTAAAGTGACCTACAAACAGCGCAAGCCAGAGCTCGGGGATGTGGTCGTGTTCCATGCCCCACGCAAAGAAGGCCAGGACTTTGATATCGAGTATATAAAACGTGTCATCGGAGTCCCTGGAGATACGGTGTCTTTCGTAGACTGTGTCCAGGTTTCCTCTGGAGCAAATGAGTGTGATGTGACAGTGAATGGCAAGCTGTTGACCGAGCCGTATATCAGATCAAAAACAGTCCTCCTCTACAACACCATCTATACAGAAAATGAGCAGATAGTCGTACCTGAAGGATCACTCTTTGTCATGGGAGACAATCGCCCCGGTTCACAGGACAGCCGTGCGTTTGGACCGATTTCACAAGATAGCGTGATTGGAGTCGTATTTTTCCGTTATCTCCCCCTCAGTCACATGGGATGGATCACCAATCCCCATACACCTGCAAAGTGATGACACGTAGTGAAGCCAAAGACTATCGGAGCGGAGGCTCTTCATCAACCTCTTCAAGCCCAAGTTCGTCAGTATCTAGAGGTGTCGCATTTGACAGGGTGTATTTTTCATAGGCGAGCTTACCCCAGGGAGATGCGGGCTCCGGGAGCACTTCCTCAATAGGTGGAGGCTCAGGCAGCTCGAGTGGCTCGGGGAGGACCTCCTGCTGCACCTCTGCAGTTTGCTCTACCTGCTTTCTCAGATTTGCATGCAGAGGTTCTATCATCAAGTCATCAATTGACTCAGACTCAGTTGACTGATGCATCGGCTGTCTCCGTCTAAAGCGAGTCACTGTATTTTCGAGAAACTCAGTAGTTTTTTCGAGATTGCCCGGCTGCTCGATGATGATCTTACACTTTATCCGTGTTTGGATCACTTGCACTTTGGCGCCTCCGAGAGACCTGCTGATACGATCAGCATATGCTGCCATATGGTCCTGTGAGACATACTGACCGTCAGAGTTTACTTGATACAGGAGCTCCCTGACGCGCTGCTCAGTCTGTGCTATCGACATCGTCCGTGACAAAATCTCCTCATACAGAGTCATCTGAGCCTCCTGAGACTTTAGCCGTGAGATGATGATGAGATGGGTAAAAGATACCAGCTTACTCAGAAATCCATCAATGAGCATGTCTGGGAGCTTTAGCACGCGGATGAGGTGGGAGAGATGCGACGGCTTCACCCCGAGGAGCTCCGCCAGCTTGCGATTGGTGATATCTGAGGTCTCTCTGATCTCGGCTACCATCTTTGCCTGGGTGAGTGGGTTGCGCTCAGCTTTGATCGCATCGATACGAGTTTGAAGGGCAGGGTCTAACATGCAGTGAGTATACAGGAGTGCGAATTAACACACAATAACAGAGAACAATTATAAATTCATAAAGTATAAATTGATGGTGGGGGAAACAAAGTCTGTAAAGTGACGACCTCAGCGATTTGTCCCTGCCCGCAATGCTACGCACAAGCGTTGCAGGCGCGGCGCCGAATCGGCGAAGTCATCCCGTGCAGACGAGACAGCGGGCTTACCTGCCGACGAGGCAGGACACGAGATCTAGTCCATAAAGTAGGAGGGCAAGCGTTTTAGGACTTTGCCTCTTTTCAATAGCAGTGGCATGAGCAAATACACTTCGAGCGGAGATAGCAAAGTCAAAAGATGTTCCTGCAAAGTCCATTCAGTTTCCCCACTGTGGTTACTCATATTTATTCCTAATGCAAGTGGCTGGCTGTC
>JBAXII010000007.1:0-66604 GCA_037138475.1 bacterium
CCGTTATTACAATCCATATCTAGATTCTAGCATGAGAATGCTGGTCTAGAGCCTTCTCTATTACCCAATTACCCTATATCTGTATTTCTCTATTACTTTATTACTTTGTTACTTTATATCTCCCCATCTTTATAACTTGCGTCTTCCCCCCACTTTGCTATGATGTACTTCTATGGTCACCCACTTCACCCCACTCCCTCCAGGACTCTCGCCTGATACTCCCCACCCATCCAAACTCATGTACGCAGGACTCGCCTCATTTGGCATCATCGCTGCGGCGGCGGTTTCGTATCTGTACTTTCTCACGCCACCCAAAGGCGCCGTGCCCCTTGCGATGCGTAAAACACCTGCCATGACCCAGGTCGCGAGTGTTGTGAGCACTCCTACTCTCGCTCCAACGATTGCCACTGTCTCCTCTGTCCTTTTCGCATCACCAACGGCAACGCTTGCCCCTGAGGGATCGGCATCAGCACTCCTTGCGTCACCCACCGCCAAACTCGCCACTGCAGATGCCAGTCTCACTGTTACCCCTCAGCCATGAGCGGAACCGTCTTTAGCCTGATGTATATCGCGTTTCTTCTCGTGGAGTTGATAGGCATGATCGTCGTTGCGCTGTGGATCTGGAATCTGATCCAATCGCTCTGGTGTGGCGCGCCGTATGTGCCTATCCGCTCACGCGACCTCAAGACTATGGCTGATGATGTGACTCCGGAGAGGGGATCCCATTTCTTGGAGTTGGGATCGGGTGATGGACGTGTCGTATGTCACTTTGTCAAACGATTTGGAGTGATCGGTCGAGGAGTCGACATCTCACATCTCTGGAACTTTCTGGCGCGTGCAAGAGCGAGGTGGATGGGAGTGACTGTCGATATACGTCGCAAAAATATCACCGATACTGACTTTGCGTGGGCAGATACTATCTATGTGTTTATGCTGCCGAAGTTCTTGATGAGTCTGGGTTTTGGCAAAAAGCTCGCAGAGTGTAGAGTGGGCACAATGATCATCTCTCATGGATTTCGCATCACACATCCTCACCTGCAAATCATCAAGTCAATCCCCACCAAATCCTATAAGACATGGGTGTATAGAGTTATTGGAGGATGATTCCGAAGTTAAATCCAATACCTCAACCTCTCCACAAAACCCCGAGCCAAGCCCGAGATTTATTGGCTCACTTAAACACGCCTACACCTGCCTGAGCACACTGCAAATCTTGCGAAGTGTCTGATGATCCTCCAACACCAATGGCGCCGATTCTCACACCTGCAACAATTATCGGAACACCTCCAGCGATAGTAGTAAGTTTTCCACTGAGAAGTGTGTTTATGCCAAAGTAAGGCTTATCCTCAGCTGCATAGGGTTGTAGGTTATGTGTTGGCATACCGAGCACAGCGGATGTATATGCCTTTGTACAGGCAAAAGCTGGGCTTATGACGAGTGCCCCATCCATTCGCGATAATGCAATAATTTCTCCATGTTCATCAACGACGGAAATGCTCACGGTGATACCCAACTCAGAAGCCTTTGCTTTTGCAGCAGATATTGCCGCTTCAGCTTGTATAAGTGTAAGCATGATATTGTAAAAAAATTGTAATCACTCAGTTGACAACTGGACAAAGAAGAGGTATTATATTACCTATAATAATTATTATTCCTTGCGAGTTGTCTGTCTACTCAAAGATTATCATCCTTTGAGATATAAATGTCAACACCAAAAGTCCACCACAATGAAAGTATCAGTAGTTAAATTCAATAATTCACAATGACACCCAAGGAACATACTTCTCAAATGGACAACGCATTGGCTACATGTGATCCAGCAGCAGCAGCAGAATGGCTCAGAAGGGAAACCGCACTTATATGTAAGTTCAATGAAGCAGAGTGTGTAAAAGGCGCAGTCAACGGTCTTTTCTGCATTGATACCATATCGGCAATAAGGAGAGTTTATGAAGCAAAAGAAAGGCCACTAAACAAGGCTCTCGTTCAGGTAGGGACCACGAATTCTATAGCGCGGTATTTGAACCAAACCAATCAGAGGATAAACGTTTCACTTCATGAAATCGATATAGCGCACAAGATGTTATTGGCAGCTGAACGTGCAGGAGAGCAGATAGGAATTTATGTTCGTGCTGGCCAGTCGGAAGGTCCTGAATTAGATCTATTCAACTATGGGGTTGTCCCATTTAGTTTCGGTAAACTGCAAACATATGGCTTTATGGCAACTGGCAAAGGTGACTTTGCACAAGTGGCAGCTGAGTATGAAAAGGGTTCTAATCGTCTTCCATTGCGTGGCACCTCATGCAATGTATCAAATGACAAGAGATCACATGGATCTGGCATATCGCATATGGATGGTGTAATTGAACAAATGGGCTCAAAGGGTGGTGTCACAATCTTTTCAAGTCTCGGATTCGAAGAAAGAACACGTCTAGACCATGTACAGGGTCCCGTTCCTTCAACAACTGTATTTGCATTAGGAACAGACCCAACTACGGGAGATGTCCATGTGAGGCATCATCGCGATGGCTCACTCAGCCTAAGAGCGATACAGAGCGTCCTTCAAGGAGAGAATGGTGTAGTAACTGAATTTGACAGCCCAATCAACATCCTCCCCTATGAATCCCCCCCGCCGTTGCACGTTACTAAAGCTCAATTGAGTACACTCACCGGAGGGGATCAAGGGCAACTTACAACCGCAATGAGTTTATTACATCGCCGCCTTGATGGAACCAATGTTCCAGCTGGTGACCGCGATGAAAGAGGACTAGGACTTTGGGTCTTGGGTTGCGGTGACATGAATGATTCAAATCTGCATGGAAGCGATTTGCTCAACCAAAGGAAGGCAGTAATGGGAATAATTAGCAGGCAAATGCGAGTACGCGTAGCGATGAAAGAATTAGATCGTGCCGAGAAGTGGGTAAATAACCATGCGCCATCAAGATATCCCGGGATGAAGGCTCATATGATTGATAGAGAGATCATTAGTCGTCTGAAGGGAAACATATTTGTATCCGAGTAACGAAGGATTGAGCGTGTCCTATTTCGATGCTTTGAGCAGGTAAGCGGTGGCTTCGCAAATTCTCCAACAACAACTCGTCTTGTGCAGTAGCATGTCATAAGGTACCATTAATTCCATGGTACGTATCAATATTACCAATAACCCCAAACTCGCCGAAAAGAAAATAGACGAAGGCAACCTTTGCATTATGAAATTTGGACCTGTGTATGGGATTTTTTGCAAGGACGATATGAGCAGTATGCAAAAGCTTTGCAGTCTAAAAAAAAGGTCAGAGACAAAAACTCTGGTATATGTCGGCTCTAAAGATCAACTAGGAGTATTCTTGAAAGATAAGAGACTCGCAAGAATGAGAAATGTTAACGACATGTCTGAATTCCTCCGCAGATTACTTGCATTTGGTCCAGTAGGGATCCTTTTAAATATCGCAGATCAAAGTACACCCTTGGACCTTGATATCGGGATGACAGATTCCGAAGAAAAAAAGGTAAAGACACTTGGCTTCATGATATCAATGGAGAATGATGACTTTAATCATGTATCCATGCAGCATGGGGGAAAACTGCTTCGTGGAACATCTGCAAATTTATCAGGCAAGAGTCAATCTGGTTCTGGATCTGATTCTCTTTACGATCTCATTTCATTGTTTGGAAACAGCGCGGACGTTTTTTTCTATGTGAGTGAACCTCTAGTCAAGCGTTATCAGGATGAGAAAGTGCTTAATGGCATATCAACAACGATAATTCACTGCAGCGAAGTCGCTGAAGGCACAGCTATTGAGATTGTACGAGAAGGGTCAATCAGCAAACCGCTTATCATGTCGACGGCGGGCCACTTTCCGTCAGTGATTACTGTCGGCATGGGTGAGAGAACTGCGAAAATATCCCCATATATGAGGTCACCACTAGAGCTAGCCAAGGATAAGGACATTTTCGATCTTCTGGATGCACTGGATAATAAAATTAATGGTCATCACGGAGATAAGGAACTACTCCAATTAGATGTTATCTTGTAATATTGATGAGTCAAGTTCCTATGCAAGAGCAGCTCACCAATGTACAGACGGCTAAGATTCTGCTAGACCTTCAGAGGGTATTTTTGGAGGAATTAGATCTAGATCAGCTCGTACTCAGAATCGTGAAAGAAATTCACTCCAACCTTGTAATGCTTGATATGGGGTTTAACATAGTTGTGTTGGGACTTATAGATAAGGAAAGAAATGTCCTTAGTAGAACATCAGTGACTCAGACTGACGAAACAAGAAAGGCCCTAAGTGTACTTCCCCTTCCCTTCAAACAAATTGATGTTTCATTGGATGAATCACAGAATTATTGTGTTAGCTCAGCTCTAAATAGGAGATTTCAACTGACTCACGACTGGGCAAATATTCTCACACCTCCATTCACTATTGCTGAATCCCAGATGGCTCAAGCCGCGGCAGGCATTCAGACAAGTTACATCTACCCACTTCACGGTCATGAAGGTCCGCTCGGCGTGATGATATTTAGCACGACTGCTTTTAAAGAAGAACTTACTGACTTAGAACATAGTCTTCTGAATGGGTGCAGCGATATCGCATCCATAGCCGTGCAGACAAGTAATCTTTACAAAAAAGCAGTAGATCGATCCAAAGATCTTGAAAAAACAAACAGCGAGCTTGTTGAACTTGATCATATTAAAGATGAGTTCGTATCGCTCACCTCGCATGAGCTGCGCACTCCACTCACCATCATCAAAAACTATCAGTGGATGGCGATCAATAAACCCGACGTGCCACTCGGACCCGCTACCGCAAAGTTCTTGGATACCGCACTACTTTCTGTCGATAGGTTGACCCTACTAGTGGAGGACATGTTGACGGTATCGCATATCCATAGTAGTAAATTTGCACTCAAAAAGGGAGATGTCGATATTATTTCACTCATAAAAGCTATACATGAGGAGTACTCGGTCAAGGCAACTGAAAAGTCGTTCCACTACCCATTTTCGTCAGATACCGAGTCGCTCGTCATGTCGCTGGACAAGAGTCGGATACAGCAGGTCTATATCAATATGTTGGGTAACGCCCTGAAGTTTACTCCTGTAGCTGGTACGGTCGCTACTACTATCCAGAAGCTCGACGGCAAGCTGCACATATCAGTGACTGATACAGGGCCGGGGATACCAGCTGACAAGATGAACCAGCTCTTTACGAAGTTTGGGAAGATTGATGAGTCATACAAAAACATGCCCACGACCAGTGGCACCGGACTCGGACTCTATATATCCCAGGAGATCATGAAGTTGCATGGCGGCGAAATCACTGTACAATCAGAGTATGGAAAAGGTTCCACCTTTACCATGTCGTTACCTATTGTTTGATCGATATGTCACTTGATTCACCAAAACGCATACTCATTGCCGAGGATGAAATGGCTCTGCGAGAGTTGTATGTGTCAGTACTTCGCGGTGCAGGGTTTGAGGTGGTGATGGCCGCAGATGGTGAGGAAGCAGATGCAGAGCTTAAAAAACAAATCCCCGATATCTTACTTTTGGATATCCTTATGCCAAAGCTCACAGGTATCGAGCTCTTGCAGAGGCTTAAGGATCAACACAGACTTGCAGCAATCCCCAAGATAGTCATGCTCACAAACTTGACCGATGATGCCAAGATCGCAGAAGCGGTGACATTTGGTATCAGAGGGTATCTCGTCAAAAGCAACTTCACTCCAGACACACTCATCATAGAGGTGCAGAAGTATTTGGAAGCGGCCTAAAATTAGCTGATAGTTGATAGTTGATAGTTGATAGTTGATAGCTGATAGCTGATAGCTGATAGCTGATAGCTGATAGCTGATAGCTGATAGCATTATAGTCTCGCGCGCTGGACGATCTCTGCCTCTACGATCTCCTTTGGTCTCCCATACTTCAGACGTGAGAGTTGCATGATGGCGGTCGCGACTTTTTCACCTGCTTCACGTTCTGCTACATGTTTGGCATAGTCTTTGGTCATGTCAATGGAGAATGGGGGCACAGGTTCATTATTCACGATCGTTTTCATATACGCATGGAAGCGTTCTTGATTTACGATATCAGTCTCGTTGAAGTACGGCTGAAACTCCCGCTGGAGAAAGCTCGCATCAGTGACACCGGTGCGCAAGACCATCTGGGTGCCCACGTTACCAAACACTGCGTTTTTGACCTCTTCGTCCATCTGTCCTATGAATTGGTTCGCCACCGTCAGTGAGAGCTTGTATTTACGTGCCTCAGAGAGAATGGTCGCAAAGTCTGGAGTTGCAAAGTTTTGGAACTCATCGACATACAGGAAAAACTCACGACGTTTGTCGATAGGCGTATCGACACGACTCATAGCTGCGGCGAGGATCTTTGGCACGACGAGAAGTCCGAGGAAGGTAGAGTTTTCCTCACCGAGCTTTCCCTTTGAGAGATTGACCAAGAGGATTTTGCCTTCATCCATGACTTTTCTGAAATCAAAGGCAGATTTGCTTTGTCCTATGATGTTACGCATCATGGTGTTGGTGATAAATTTACCAAACTTTGACACGATATAGTCGAGCACTTCTGATTTGTGAAAGTCCGAGGTCTGTGCGATCTGATCTGTCCAGTAGCGCCTGATGATGGGGTCTTTGACCTTTGGGAGGAGTTCTTGCACATACTTTGGATCGGTCATGATGCGGACAATCTCCACAAATGTCGCACCAGGTTCACACATGATCGTAAGCATCGCATTGCGCACCGCGTGCTCAAATCGCGGGCCGATGATACCCGTGCGTTGAGGATCGTAGAGCTTGTACATGAGGTTGATGATCGCTCCGGTGATGAAATGTTTTTCCTCCTCAGTCTTGGATTCGAGCAGGTTGAGACCGATCGGGCGATCAGTATCTGAAGGGTCAAAGAGGATGACATCCTCCGCACGTTGTGGAGGGATGAATCGGAGCACGTCGTCGATGAGGTCTCCGTGTGGATCGATGACACAGACACCATATCCCGCCCTGATATCCTGACGAATCATCTCGATCAAGAGTTCTGACTTACCAGTACCGGTACGGCCAATGATGTATGCATGACGCATACGATCCTTTAGGAGTATATGGACGGGACGCTTTACTCCTCTGTATTGTGCCGTGCCTACGAGTGTACCTCCCTCAGTCGGGACTTGGGCAGAGACTGCTGAGGTCTTTGCCTTGAGCCAGACGACATTTGGCGCTTCGACGGCTTTATTGGGAAAGTGAAAGAGACCTGCGAGCTCATCAGTCGAAAATATCGACACGAGCTTGCCATAGGGGATGAGCTCGATCATGGGGAAAAACTTGTATATAAAGTTTGTCATAAACGGACCTTTGAAGGTGATCTTGGGAGTGGTGAGCGAGTTGAGATCGGAGTTGAACTGCGAGTAAGCAGCTTTGAGATTGCGCACATGTACATCTGCCATCTCCTTTGTTGGCGAGCACACTACATAGCGGATGATTGTGTCAAACCCAGTACGCGTGACTTTTTCATCGATCTTTTCAAGCATTTTGGGATCAGTTTTGAACGTCGCCTTTTCAGAACTTGCCTCATTCTTTTTGGATGATGCTATATATGATTTGCCCACACCCTTCCACTTCGTATCAGCGGGTCTGATGAGTAGCTGGATCATCGCAGCCTCTCCATCAGACATCTTGGTGAGTGTGGAAAGGATGGAGGAGAGTGTGTCAGTGGGGAGCTCTTTGTATGTCTTGAGTGGAAGGTACGACTTTGCTTTCTGGACAAGGCACCCATAGGCTACTTTGCCCTCAGGGGTAAAGATATTTGGCTCATCAACCTTTGAAATATTTGCGGTAGGATAATAGGAGTAAATGGTTTTCTCTACGAGATCGATGAGTTTGTTTGGTGCAGACACATAGAATCGGATCTCACCCTTTGTGCCCACTATCTCAAATGCCACTACATCTTCAACCTCGAGGAACTTAAAAAATCCACTTTTCTTGATCCCTCCAAATGAGGCAAACATCTGCTCAGCTGCATCGATCTTGATCTCGTTATCCTTGGTCATCTGCACCTCGAGCGTGGTCATGTCGAGTGAGATTTGTACTCGTTTACGAAGTCGCGCATAGAGGACGATGAAATAGGCGCAAATACCAGCGAAAATAGCCGCAGTCAAAAGAAACCCAAGGATGATGAATACATTGACGGCGCGTTCATATAGTGGCTGAAGAGCTTCCATAACTACACTCATTGTAATGCGTGGGGCAAAGTCATGCAAACGGAGAAACGGGACTACTCCTTCTTGCACCACGCACAGACGTTGCTATACTGCATCACGATGAGTACAAAAAAAATGCATGCGTATAGATGGCATGTATGTTCTGTGTTAGTGTCGGGCCTTCTCCTCTCCTCAATACTACTCGGTCTCAGCTATGAACACGCGACTCGAAATCAGTTTGCGATGCTGCTGGATGATGCGCCCCGCATGATGCGATATCTTCTTGCTGATGGCTCATACGCACAGATTGAGAAACTGTATCCCACGACCATCGCGTTCCACAAGTCGGAGTTTATCGACCCCGTCATACTCAGAGCACAAAAGCGCGCAAAACTTGAAAAACTTATCCAAATTCACCCTCAAAGTCGGGAGCTCATCGCACAACTATACCAACTAGCAAGGGAGGAAAAAAATACGGATGAAATGAGCCTGAGAAGAGCACAACTCGAGCTCATTGACCCACTATTTATTGTTGAATAACCTATGCACGTACATTTTTTTAAGGTAAGCTCACGTCTCGGTCTGCTTAATATACCAAATAAGGGCACCGAAACAAACATCGGGGTAGAGTCGGGTCCTGACGGAGTGCTCACTCCAGAGTTTTTGCGCCAATTGCAGAGTAACTACTCGCTTTCTCACTATACATTCCCCGTCCCCGAAGAGGTGAGGCCTGGTACCTATTTTGATCTGTTGGCTCGCACCAATGCAGACTTTATCTCTCATGTCGCTTCTCAAACGCGTGCCGACCAAGTGCAGGTGATTGTTGGAGGAGATCACGGGATCTGTTTTGGATCAGTATTGGCCGCACTACGCTCACTCCCCCCGGGGAAAACCATTGGGTTTGTCCAGTTTGATTCACATGCAGATCTGCATAAAATCGATACCTCTCCTTCAGGTAACTTTCATGGCATGTGGCTCCGCGCGTTGACCACGGGCATCGGCCACCAAGCGTTAGACTCACTCGTGACCCATCGTCTCGATCCCCATGCAATCACCTTTTATGGCAACCTCGATCTGGAAGCAGAGGAAGTGAGATATATGCGTGAAAATCATATTGATGTATGGGGAAGTCAAGATATTGAGCGTGACCCGGCTCAAACTCTTGCTCATCTCCGCGCATTCATCAGCCACTATGATCATATTCATGTCAGTTTTGATATTGATGTATTTGATCGTACATTGGCACCGGCAACGGGGACGCCCGCACCAAATGGATTGTCTGAGAAGCATGTATTTCCATTACTCGAGGTACTCTCTCATGCAAAACATATGTCGATTGACCTCGTCGAAGTAAATCCTGAGAAACCAGGAGCTGAAAAAACTATTGCACTTGGGCAGCGAGTCATTGAGACGCTATTGAGAATATAAATAGAGGCTTTTTGGGTATAATGATCAAACTATTTATTTAATCCACTCTATGATTCATCCAAAAGTTCACACAAAAATGTCAAAGGAGCTTGCTGGGTTTGTTGATTTTCTAAAAAAAGAAAAGGTGGTGGGATTGGCTGTAGGTGTCATCGTTGGCGGTGCCGCGACAAAACTCGTCACGAGTCTGGTCACGAACATAATCACTCCACTCATTGGACTCGTTGCAGGAGCAAAAGGAGCATTTGGTGGCCTCTCCATAGGACCCGTCATGATCGGAGCATTTCTCAATAGTCTCATCGACTTTATCGTCATCATGGCTGTCGTATACTTTATCATCAACAAGGCAGTGAGCATGTTGATGCCAGAGTCCTCTGATCAAAAGTGATTTGTCAGTACATACAAGGTGATACAATGATCTTGTATGATCGTGCATCTCATATACGCCACCTACTCATCTGGAACCCTCACGGTAGCTGAGTACATCCAATCACTCCTGGTTGATCGTGGTCACGCATGCACCATCATCCCCGCAGGACAGACAAAGTTGAATGAAATGGACAGTGCAGATCTGTTGCTCTTTGGATCTCCCAGCTGGGAGCGTGATCATTTCAAATACAATGGTCAGCCACACGAGGATTTCTTCAAACTATTTTCTGCCTATGGGTACGATGTAGATGCGGAGCGTGACAAGAGGCATTCGTCACTCGATCTCTCGGGTACTCCCTGTGCTGTTTTTGGGTTGGGGGATAGGAAGTATCCCGTGTTTTGTGGTGCAGTAGATATATTGACTGATTTCCTTGAGTTTTCAAAGGCGACCAGCACCGTAGAACCTCTCCGAGTCGATAGCTACTATTATCATGAACCTGAGCGCAAAAAAGAAATCGAATTGTGGGTGAGGGAGCTGCTCGCAGCAGTCGGGTGAAACTTTTGTTGATTATCTGCATATATATCAGTAGAATCTCTATTAGTTATATTTTTATATGAAAATCTCATTTATTTCAGCTCTTGCTATCGTTTCGCTCGTTTCAGTACAGCCTGCGTTTGCGGTTTCTGGTTCTACCTCAGCCAATCCACTTCGTCCCACTATCATGAAAGAAGCACGTGAAGCTATGGAAACAAAACGCCAGGAGATCCGTGCTGAGTCAGAAGCTACCAGAGCAGAGCACAAGCAAGCAAATGAAAAGATGAGACTGGAGAAGGAGGCAGAGCGCTGCACAAAGCTCAATACTACCATAGACACACGCGTCAAAAAGTTTGAGGAGCATCATGCGGGTCGTAGAAAACAGCTGAACATCGTCAGGCTTCGCGTCCTCGAGTTTGTCTCGCGACGTGATGCAAAGGGAGTAGACACCTCTGCAGTCAAATCAGCACTCGAGGTATACAACTCAAAGTTTGACAAGCTGAATGCCGACCATACTGCATATATCGAAAAGCTCAAAGCCACAAAGCAGTTTGCATGTCCCGGTCCTCAGGATGAATCACGTGCACAATTTAAAGCAGCTCTCCAAGAAACCAGAGATGCTCAGCGTGTAGTGTTTGAGGATACCAAAGACATCGCCGCCTATTTTAAAAATACGGTGAAGCCTGCGCTGGATGCGATACGTCCTGCACCTGGCACGGTAGAGAAGCCTCTACCACCACGCGCATCTAGTCCAGCGACACTGTTGCCAGTGGAAAATAGGTGATGAAAGTGGTAGTATGAGGATGTGACTCGAGTTGATACCTATGAATAAACTATTGGTCCCTATCATACTCACCGCAGTTTTATCTGCTTCCATCATTGCATGGATTTTTATCAGTCGGAACCCTTCGCTCGGCGCGGGAGGTATCAGATATAGCATCGATGACGCATCGCCTACCCCAAACCTCGGCACACAGGGGACCCCGATGCCAGCAAATGCAACTCCGCTTCCGACCGCCGTCCCTCCAGAGCAACCCATAGATCCCTCAACGCTGCTCAAATCAGAAAGTGACGAGATCACGATGCCTGTTATAGACATGGCAGATCTGCAGGCAGACTTCGATGACCTGCAGACGAACTGAGGTAATTCAAAATGTAAAAGGTAACTTGCAAAATAACCTCTTGCTTTTGTATGATCCTGACTTGCTAAATTTCTGGATCGTATGACACAGTGGAGAATTGAGGGAATTCTGTATTAGACTCTCAGCCCTCAGCCCTCAGCTCTTAGCTTTGCTCTATCTATCCTAGATCACCTTGAATCTTCCGCTGAACATGCCCATGCTACAAGAGAAGGTGACGTACCCCTTATCGACTGGAGTGAACTCCACCTTATTTTCTCCCTCTTTCAATACCACGAGCGACACGCCTACCTTTGGAGCCTGGATAGTACCTTGACATCCATTGATTTCCTTCCCTGTGATTTGCCACTCGACGGGTATGCCAGCCTTCACTACAAACTCACTCGGAAAATACCCCGCAGAACGTGCAGTCATCTTTACGATCTGCTTGCCATTTTCGATGGGTGCCGATTCTCCGGCAAATGAATCTGATTGCAGTGAGATGAGTCTGTAGCCGTATAGTTCTGCAGTATTTGCGACATAGCCAAGTCCGACAGCGATGATAATGAGCGCCACTACTTTTAGGAACAAGTAATAAAAATGATGTGTTCTCACTTTTGAAAGAAGTGTGATGCCCAGAAGTGCAGGGAGCGTGCCCAGTGCAAATGCCATCATAAGGAGCGCGCTCTGGACAGGGTTACCCAGGGTGAGTGCATATGCTTGAGTTGATAGGGTAAATCCACAGGGAAGCAGGTAGGTAAGTCCACCCAACAAGGTTGCACTCATCCATGGCTTGAGTGACTTCGACCTCTTTTCTTCAAGGGAAAGTAGTAGGTGTCTACCTGGTAGATAGGAAAGGATTTTCCCCAGAGACACGAGATGGAGCATATCAAGTCCCACCAGTATCAGAATCGCAGCCATGAGTAAGTTGAGTCCTGATCCAAACTGGACGAGCCTCAAAAATGCTCCTCCAAAGAGTGCGAGCGCATATCCAAATGCACCATAACTCAGAACCCGTCCAATCATAAATGACAGAGCGGTCATGAGTACTTGAGTCTTCGCTTGCTTGTTTACAAAACTAGTAAATACTGCACCAGTAGTGGCCATACAGGTAGAAATCGATGCGATGAGGCCCAATACAAATGCACCTGAGGTAGTAGCTGATGAAGTAGTTGCGACACTTGAAAGGAGGTCAAATTGATTTGCAAAATAGTAGAGAATACACAAAATGGCTGCAATACCGAGCGTTTCCTGAAGGTCGCCTGGACTCTTTGTAGTTGCCATACTGCCCTCGCTTGATTGAACGACTGCTTGATCCGCCGAATATACTTTGTACCCATACTCACAAAGCACTCCATTAATCTCATCGAGAGAGAGTGCGCCCTTGTGTGTGATAGTGATAAGTCCTGCGTCACGGTTGGGAACAACTTCAGTGATATTGTGAAGAACTTTCAACTTTAGCTTGACGAGTATGTCACAGCTGGCGCAGTGCATGCCGGTGATTTTGATAGTTGTGGTGTTAGTTGTGATGTGAGCCATAAGGGTGAAAAAATACAGGTCATTGTAGCACTGATACCCTCGTATGTGGTATAAAAAAACCCATCAGATCATTCAGGACATCTGATGGGTTTGGGGGGTTATTTGACTCCGGTGGTATACAGCTTTTGCAAATCTGCAACGAGCTTTTTTGGGTTCTTTGCACCCATCTGTACAGTGTCATCCAAGAGTTGAGTCATTAGCGCACGCTTTGCAGCAGTCGCCAGACCCATAGCAGCATCAATCTGTTGGATTGTAGCTGCATATCCTTTGTTGCCTTCAACCATGAGGATAACTTTTGACAAAGTCCCAATGGACTTTTTGATAGCGAGCACCGCAGGTGGCACAGTCACCTTTCTGACAATTTTCATAGGTAGTTGTATGAAATTAAATAATAGCAACCATGAACGTAGGATAATGGTATGCCTTTTTTTATCACCTGTCAACTAGGTCTAAATATATCAGATAGCATGTAGGCATCTTATCGCTCAATCGCTCGAGAGCAGATCACGAATGTAGTCCTTCAAGATGATAGAGGTACGGATCGTCATAGCGACCTTTGTAGACTTCAAAGGGGATATCCAGAGATATTCATCATGCTCATCACTGAGTGTCACCTGAGGAGTCTGGACATGGACTAAGTAGGTCATACAGATTGAGTGTTCGTTCCTCTTATTCAATCTTGACGATATATTTAGTATCGAGGGCATGCGAATCTTGATACCAGACTCTTCAAATGTCTCACGTACTACCGAGGTATTTGGGTGCTCACCAAAATCTATATGGCCTCCAGGCAGCTCCCACATGCCAATGTTGCCCATCTCATTCCTCGACCTTTTGAGGAGGAGGACTTGATCGTGGACGTTTTGGATGATGCATCTGACAGTGACGAAGGTTTTGCCGATTTGCATGGGAAATAAATTGAAAATGTAAAATTCAAAATTGCGTTTATTTGGTCTGCCGATTCGTCAGTTTGGAATTTTTGGTACTCTCATCTTTTCCTGGTACTAAGATCAGTAAGAGGAGCAGGGATATGATAATTATTCCTAGACCAATAGGGAGGAGAAGGATCTTTTTCATACCTGAAACTCTCCTTTTTTATAGATCACTTTCTTTGTGCCGTCTTTCAGGGTCGCTGTCACCGTACGATCGGTGGTGGACACGATATCGGTGTGTACTGAGGAGTCGTTGAACCCCATCGCTTTCCACTGGTGCTCTGGCACATCCTTTGGATTGCCTACATAACTATCACGGTATGCCATGCCGAGAGCCACATGTGTGTTGCCATATTTACCTCCTACATTTTCATCATAGAGCGTCTCACCCATAAACCTTGAGATCCGAGAGTACCTGTGATCAGTGAGCGAAAACTCCCCGATTTTGTCCGCGTTTTCTTGGGCGACCATATCTCGCAGCGCCTGTTCATTTTCACTGGCCTTTGATGCCACCACGAGACCGTCTTTGAACTCGAGCTCGACACCCTTGATCATCATGCCGTAGCGATACAGCGGCTGGTTAAACTTGATCCATCCTGAGGTACCGCGCCAATCAGGGGAGATAAATAGTTCAAATGAGGGGATATTTCGCCCACTGCCACCGAGCCACTTGCGATCGGTGCCGAGCTTGACCTGGAGATCTACATCTGTGCCTTTGATATGTACCGATTCGATAGGAAGGGCATTGAGCTTGTCCTTTGTACTTTCGATCTGGACAAAGAGCTCCTTCCACTTTGCGATGGGATCTGCGTCGTCCAGATAGCAGGCTTTGATGATCTCGCCCCAGTACTCCTCTTCAGTCATACCCACTTCTTTGGCCATCGCGGGCGTGCCATAGAGACCAAGGGTCCAGGTGAGCTGACCCGCATCTTCTTTGTCCCGTCTCGAATCCATGATAGGCTTCATGAGGCGCCCGCGTTCCATGATCTTTTTGCTGTCTATCCCTTCGAGCTCGTGCTTGTCATGCTCAGAGATGATGCCTACAAAGTGGGTAGCGACTTTGACGCGCTCCAGGAGATATTCCTTTGGCATCCACCCGATCTGCTCAGGAGTCGCCATCTCGTAGTAGTCTCGTGAGAGTCCCTCAGGTTGGTAGTTCAGCATCATGTGTCCGCCTGCCTCCATGATGGACCGTTGGAGATGCTTCAGGAGTGGCTTTGCCGACTCAGAGATCGTGACTGACACGACATCTCCAGGATCGATGCCTCGTCCAGACCAGAGTGCGAACTTAATGAGGATGTCTGCATATTTTTTGAGGAGGGCATCAGGAGGTGTGTACATAGAAGGTATGATACCACGCGATCACCTGACAGCGGTAGGCCGAGAGAGTACAATACCCTTACCCTACTATTTACCTATACAAGACTATGAGCACACATTTTTTTAAAAAAGTACACCGAGCAACGACAGATAAACGATTTTACCAAGAGGTCGCTCATGACTCATTTTGGCAGCGAGCGCGCTATCTTTTCATACTTCTATGGATCACGGGCGTGGTATCTACTGTATATATGAGCATCAGTGCCTGGAAATGGATCCATGCAGAGATGCCAACTGTTTTCACCGAAATATCCTATGAGCTCGATCATCTGTATCCCTCAGATTTGATAGTAACCATCGAAAAAGGGGTACTCAAAACAAACCAGGAAAACCCAGTGATGTACAAACCTCGATTTGTGAAGAATGACACTACCGATCCGTATGCGTTAGTACTGGATCCAAAAGGGACAGTCACCATCGATACTTGTAAATGTATGGCACTCGTGAGTGCGATGGGTGTGAGTGTGCACACAGATAGGAAAGTAGAGTATCGTACTTTCGAACAAATGGGGATCAAAAGTGATAAGCCAGTCACGATAGACAAGGCAGGGTATGACAGCCTAAAAAAAGTAGTCGCCCCATACATCGCAAATGGGATGACATACCTTGAGAAACTGATATATGTAGCGTCAGGTCTGTTGGTACTGGTGATACCGGTGATCCTTACTGCGAGTTGGCTGATGACGTTGATCTTTTGGTCACTCTTTGGATGGATCACCAGCAAGATCATCAAGCGTCCTATCTCCTATGGGGAGACCTACCTCCTGAGCATGTATCTCATCACTCCATTGATATTGATAGACACAGTAAGTACTTTTGTTGCAGCACCGCTTCTCACCGGACCTATGAGATTTATACTCTATATCATCCTCGTGGCGATATTTGTTCCGGCATCTGTCACCAAGGTATCCCATCACGAATAATCTATGAAAAATATATTTAAAATCATCCGGATCGCAAAGCCACTTCGGGGCATGTTTATCTTTATCACGGGGTTTGTGGTCGTTGTGTCTCTTATCGAACTTATGAGTCCCGTGATTTTTAAGTTTGCTATCGATGAGGTAACACAAAAGATAAAAAACCCATCCCACCCAATCGACAACCTTCTCTGGATACTCGCGGCAGGCTTTAGCATCAGTATGGTAGGTCAACTATTGACAAATATCTCCAGTCATCTCGGAGACAGGTATGCCGCAAAGCTCAAAAAGTATTTGACTGAAGTATTTTATGAAAAATCTCTGTCATTGAGTCAATCGTATTATGACACTGAGCTCTCAGGCAAGATCATCAACCAACTCAATCGGGGAGTGCAATCAATATCTGACTTTTTTAACACCGCAACCAACTTTATCCTCACTGCATTTCTCCAGGCGGTATTTACCATCTTTGTACTCGCGAGATACAGCATCTGGACAGCACTCTTTGTTGCTGCCCTTTTCCCCATCTATGTGTACCTCACCACCCTTTCTACCAAAAAGTGGGGTGAGTATCAAGAGCAGCGCAACAAGCTCGAGGATACATCACGAGGAAGACTTTCAGAGACCATCACCAACATCAGACTAGTGAAAGGATTCAATAGCCAATCAGCAGAAGTATCATTTATCAAAAATATATTTGTATCCATCAATGATCTAGTAGGAAAGCAGAGCATCATATTTCATAAATATGACTTTCTGAGAAATACGAGTCTGTTTATCATTTTGCTCATCATCAACCTCATCACCTTCAGCGATGCCTATCGTCAGATCATCACGATAGGCGAGGCAGTACTCATCATCCAACTGATCAACCAAGTGAGACGCCCACTATTTGCAATGTCATTTATACTTGCGCGGATCCAAGAGGCCGAGTCTGGATCAAAGGAATTTTTTAAGATATTAGATCTCCCGATACATGAGCCACTGCAGGCCGGGCATGTACCGCAGGTCATAAAAGACCCATCGCTTCACTTCAAAAAGGTGTACTTTAACTACGAAACCACCGCAAATGTACTAAGTGACGTGAGCTTTGACATCGGTCAAAAAGAAACTGTTGCGCTTGTTGGGCGAAGTGGTGCAGGCAAGTCTACACTCGTGAACCTGATCATGAAGTTTTACAACCCTACCAAAGGATCGGTTCACATGGGAAAATCTGACTACAAAAAGCTATCTCACCTCGATGTGCGTCACAACATCGCGCTGGTATTTCAAGAGAACGAGCTGTTCTCCACTTCGATCGCAGACAATGTCAGTTATGGATCGATTCGAGATGATGCTCGGATCATGAAAGTACTTGAGATGGCACAAGCTTTTGAATTCGTCATGAAGCTCCCCAAAGGCATAGAAAGTGAGGTGGGTGAGCGAGGCGTCAGACTCTCTGGAGGTCAAAAGCAGCGCATACAGATCGCGCGCGCGATCTACAAAGATGCTCCTATCCTGATCCTGGATGAGGCCACCAGTAGTCTCGATGCCCAAAGTGAGCTCGCAGTTCAGGCAGCGCTGGATACCCTAATGAAAGATAGACTTACCATCATCATTGCACATCGCTTTTCTACATTGAGAGATGCAGATCGCATCATTGTCCTTGATGAGGGTAAAGTGGTAGATCAGGGCACGCCGTCAGAGCTTACTCAGCGACCAAGTATCTATAGCGACTTACTTCGTTTCCAAATGGAGGGCAATAAGAAGCTCTTGGAGTCGTACGAGATATTTTAGTGCAAGTGAATAGCGTATAACGCAAAGCGAATAGCGAAGAACGTTGCTCAAGCATGCAAATTCAAAATGCAAAATGAGAGCGATGGAAGTTGGAGTTGTGCTCTGTAGCTCATTTATGCTAGGATAGTCTACCTCTATGGCAACTCAAACTGATCCCATGGTACACGCAGTAGCGCTCCCCCAAGACATGCTCATATCACCTCAGCAGATGGAGGAGAATCCTGTAAAAATCATGATCATCACCTTTATCGTGGGTCTCGTATTTGGTGGTGCGGTACTTTTGACGATTGTAAGTGTGTGGAGGATCGGACTCAAAAGTGCAAAAGCAAAGGAGCTCGCCGGCGCCTCACTCGGCAACCCACGTGCTGGGTGCAATGTGGCTGAGACAAAGTATAGTGGTGTGCGTTGCACCTTTATCATCCTCGCATATGATGAAAATGGCACGATCAAGCAGCACGGTTCGGCCATAAGTATTGGCGATGGATATCTGGTGACAAATCATCACGTGACCAATGGCTCAAATATATTTAGAACACGGGTAAATGGTGTAGAAACTCCACTTGAATTTATCAAAACTACTGATGAAGCTGACGTATCATTGCTCAAGTCTGCAAAATCTCTCCCAAAGTGCAATATGTTTGATGCTGATAAGCTAAATCCGGGCGAGGAGCTCTACGCGATGGGGTGGCCAAAAGAGCGTGATCAGATCGACCCCGCCATCACCAAAGGGATATTTTCCCGTTTCAACACCCAAAAAGATGGTCAAAAATATATTCAAACAGATGCTGCCATCAACCCTGGCAATTCAGGTGGCCCGCTCTTTAATGAATGCGGCATAGTGGGGATGAACACGGCAAAATTTTCGTGGTTTGATCCAAAAACTCCAACAGAAGGTCTCAGCCTCGCACTGCCAAGTATGAGAGTTATGGAGGTTGTGCGCGATCTACAGGCAAAGTGACCCGCCAGCAGCTTCCACGCCATCAGCTTCGCAGCTAGGCGGGCGAGCGCAGCTAGGCGGGCAAGCGTATCAACGAGACACGGGATCCAAGTCTATAAAGTCTGTAAAGTTACTCATATTACACGCACTTGTCATCCTTGTAATAGTCAATAATATCGGTGACAATTTCTTATGTATGTCATCCCCGCGTCCCTCAGAGCGGGATAAATACGCGGGGATCTAAAGGAGCCGTACACCTAAACAGCCTCATGTATGCCATTGGATCCTCGTGTTCACGAGGATGACGGACCAGTGAGGTTACACATATTCGTCATCGAATTAGTTGACTATTACAATCCCGGCGCACGCCGGGATCCATGCTTCCTCATATGGTACCAATGAATGGATCCCGTTATTCAACGGGATGACATACAGGGAACCCTGTCATCGATATTATTGACTAATACACTTACAACGTGACTGAGACGGGGCAGTGATCGGAGCCCATCACGTCTGCGTGGATCTGTGCCTCTGTTATTCTATTTTTGATCTCCGCTGACGCGAGGAAGTAGTCTATGCGCCAGCCAACATTGCGTGCTCTCGCGCCGCCCCATGCAGTCCACCAAGTATAGTGACCATTGCCCTTCGTAAAAAGGCGAAAGGTGTCTGCGTAACCTGCTTGGATGAATCTCTCAAATCCCGCGCGCTCCTCCTGTGTAAATCCATGTTTGTCCTCATTTTCCCCAGGTCTGGCGAGGTCGTCCTCCGTGTGTGCGACATTGAGATCGCCACAAAACAGCACGGGCTTTTTCTTCTCCAAATGTTGGCAGTGGGCGAGAAATGCCGCATCCCAGACAGTAGCGCGGAGTGCGAGGCGGGAGAGGTCGCCTTTGCTATTGGGTGTATAGACCGTCACGAGATAAAAGTCTGAGTACTCAGCAGATATCACGCGACCCTCCTGCGTCGGGTCGCCATACTGGTCCACAAAGGTATACTTGTTTTGCACTTCAGGTACGAACCCATTGATCACGTGGAGTGGCTCGGTCTTGGTGAATATCGCCGTGCCGGAGTAGCCCCTTTTGACGGCTGAGTGCCAGCACTCAGTGTAGTCGGGCAGGTCAATACGAGTGATGGGGGAGTCTTCCTTCATCGCTTTTGTTTCTTGCAAACACAAGATGTCGGGGGTATGCTCAGCTATAAACTTTTGAAAAAGTCCTTTGTTCCAGACGCTTCTGATCCCATTCACGTTCCATGAGTAGATACGCATGGGAGGAGTATAAAGGAAAAATGAAGAATTAAGAATGAATAATGCGAGGAGAGCAAAGCTACAAGCTGCAAGCCGCGAGCTACAAGCTGTGATGTGTGTCATTGCGAGGCTCCGCCCGTCGGGCTATGCCCAGAGGGGGGAGTTAAGAATCGTGTTGCCAGTAGTACTCACTCGCGTGAGTCACACTGGCAACACGAAGATTAGAGTTTTTGAAATCTTCATGTGCTCATTTATTACTAAGAACGTAAACGCTCCTGTAAAGCAATAATCAGATTTTGTGCCTGATTGTTAGTGATTAAAATATCAATGAACCCTGAACCTGGTTCGCTAATCTCGCTGGCTTTCCCACCACGCGGTCCCCGAGAAGGAACTGAAATGGTGCAAATTAAAATTCCTTCCTCCCCTTCAAAAGAGGTTGTTGTACCTAAAATTACACTTTTTGCAATAAGCTTTCCGAATACTTTTCGTACTCCGGATAAGCCTTTAACAACTACACTTGTATTATTTTTTTTCATTTGGAATATCTCCTTATCAAAATATCCTCCGAACACTTGCGCGAAGGAATACAATCACTACGCCAACATATAGTTGACGGAGTTATGCGTATTCCCTACACAAGATATGCCCCAGAGGACTCTAATCTTCGCTTTTTAAAAGTTCAGATCACCCACCTTTACATGGGAAGCAATATCCCAGAAAGATAAATAACCTATAGTTATTTTACTAAGAGAGAGAGTTTGTCAAGAGCATGTGTATGTTCGTCTGTATGTTCCTCATCTGTAGGAGGTGGGACGAATACTATTTTGTCGGGAGCGGATGCACCTTTTCATGGTGAGGTCTGTCCCTCCGGACGGAGCCACCCTCACTCAGTCGTATCGGCGGATTGATGGTCGAGATGACACGTGGCAATATGAGAGTGCACGCTCTTGAACTCCCCCTCGTCCGGCAGGTTGGACGAGGGGGTGATCCCACCTGCCAATCCGCCAACTGGCGGAGGCGGACGGGATGGGGGTGTAGAAGTATTTCATCCAGAGATCCCGGCATTCGCCGGGATTGTACTAGTCAATCACATCGGTGACAGGATCGGTGTTTGTCAAGTCAGTCATCCCTCCTCTGGACGGAGTCCGGGCGTAGTCACTACAGTCGGTGCCTGAGCCCGCTCTGGCGGGAGAAGGATCTCGTGAGCTAGGATTGTGAGATTCTTCACTTCGTTCAGAATGACCTGGTAAAAACCGTCATCGAATAAATTGACTAGTACAGGGATGACAGACAAGAGAGGGAGCAAAGAAGAGATGAACTGAAACTTTGTATTACACCCCTCGCCAACAGCATCATTGTTAGGCGGGCAAGTCTTGCTCATGTGTGTTCTGGCACTCCTATGATACGAGAAGGAGCAGATCTCTCCGCCCGATCGCCTCGTTCTCGGAGTCGAGATGACAGAAACGAATGCTTTGTCAGTTCACCCGCTTTGACTCGATCGTCACCTTGCCTGCCTTTACTCCTGCGGTGATGAGATCGCCTTTGTGGACCTTGTCCTCCACGATCTGGAGCGCGATCTCATCGAGGATGTGCTCATTGATGACACGCTTCAGCGGTCTAGCACCATAGAGCTTATCAAAGCCTTCGGCGAGCAGATACTTTTCCAGAGACTCTTGGGCTTTGAACCTATACCCCTGTTTTTCCAATCTTGTTTCAACCGCTTTGAGCTGGAGCGTGATGATGGCCTTCATCATGGCCTCACTCAGTGGGTTAAATATTACGATATTATCCAACCTATTCAAAAACTCTGGTTTGAAAAATGATCGCACGACGTCAGTCACCTTCAGCTCCACCATCTCGCGTGAATATTTCTCCACTTGAAACGCTTCACTGCCGAGATTGGACGTAAGTATGATGATGGTGTTTTTGAAGTTCACCGTCTTGCCTTTACCGTCGGTCAACCGTCCGTCATCGAGGACCTGGAGCAAGGTGTTGAATATCTGCGGGTGTGCCTTTTCCACCTCGTCCAGGAGGATGACACTGTAGGGCTTGCGCCTCACGGCCTCCGTGAGCTGACCGCCCTCCTCATAGCCGACGTACCCCGGAGGTGAGCCGATGAGACGTGCGATCGAGTGGCTCTCTGAGTACTCGCTCATATCGATGCGGATCATATTGCGCTCATCGTTAAACAGCGAAGTAGCCAGCGCGCGGGCCGTCTCGGTCTTGCCGACACCGGTGGGGCCGAGGAAGAGGAAGGAGCCTATAGGACGTCCCTCGTCAGCGAGGCCCGCGCGCGAGCGGCGGATAGCACCCGAAATCTTTTTCACTGCTTCAGTCTGTCCGATAACACGGTGGTTCATATCTGATTCGAGATGTGCCACTTTGGCGCTCTCACTGGAGAGGAGTCGTGACTGGGGGATACCCGTCCAGCGTGCGACGATGGCGGCTATGTCGATCTCACTCACCTGCTCGCGGAGCACGCGGTCTGCTTCGGGGATCTTCTCCCACTCTGCTTGCACTTCCTTGATTTCCCTTTCGATCGTAGGGATGCTCCCGTACTTGAGCTGCGCTGCTTCCTCCAGGCGCGCCTCGCGCTCTGCTTTTTCGAGGTCGACTTTTGCCTTTTCGAGTTTTACACGTGCGTCTTGGAGGTGAGAGATGATGGTCTTTTGCGATTTCCATTTAGCCTCAATCACCTCAAATAGTTTTTGTAGCTCAGTCCGCTCTGCAAACTTTTTATCATAGGTATCTTTTTGGGTGGGTTCCTTTTTGAGCGCAGCGAGCTCTATGTCATTTCTGATGATGGTGCGCTTGAGCGTATCGAGTGAAGTGGGCATGCTGTCCACTTCGATCTTTGCTGCAGATGCTGCCTCATCTATCAAGTCGATGGCTTTGTCAGGGAGGTACCTATCTGTCAGGTAACGCACAGATAGGTTTACTGCTGAGATGAGCGCCTCATCGGCGATCTTGATACCATGATGGACCTCGTACTTTTCCTTGACACCCCGCAAGATAGCTATCGAGTCTTCGAGTGAAGGTTCTTCGACAAAGATCGGTTGGAAACGCCGCTCGAGGGCAGGATCTTTCTCGATGTATCTTCGATATTCGCGTACAGTGGTCGCTCCGACTGCATGGAGAAGTCCACGTGCGAGTGCTGGCTTGAGCATATTGCCTGCATCCAGTGCGCCTTCAGCCCCCCCCGCGCCGACGATCGTGTGAAGCTCATCGATAAAGAGGATGTATTGACCCTCAGATTTTTCGATTGCTTCCAGCACTGCTTTGAGTCTTTTTTCAAACTCTCCACGAAAGGACGCACCTGCGAGGAGGGTCGCCATGTCGAGGGAGAGGATCTGCTTGTTCTTCAGTGTATTTGGCACATCACCTGAGATCATGCGGAGAGCCAAGCCCTCGATGATGGCAGTTTTGCCCACGCCAGGATCACCGAGAAGGACCGGGTTATTTTTGCCTCTGCGCGCGAGAATCTGGATGATACGGCGGACTTCTGTATCGCGTCCGATCACGGGATCGAGCTTGCCACTGCGTGCTCTGTCGCTCAGATTCACGGTAAACTTTTCGAGCGGGTTTTGGATGGGTTGATCAAAGGGATTGTCCATATTAGCAATAGAACTAATAATCTGCTAAAGTATATATCTAGCAGAACGGGGTGTCAAGTGATAGAACTAGTTGATAACTGATAATGGATAACGAATAACGAATAGCGTATAACGGGCAGCAAAAGGCGCAAGCTGCAAGCTATAAGCTCAGAAAGGGCCACGTTGGAGCTGCGATGTGTGTCATTGCCACCCCGCCACAGCGGGGCAGGCTGTCGTCCTGGTATAGAGGGACTCCCTCCGGGCGTAGTCTACGGGCGGAGCCTCGCAATGACACGCTTCACAACTTGGATCGTAGAGATTTTGACATGGTTTTACCCGTTTGTTTTTGTAGTGACTGTGGTACCCTTTCTGGATATGAAATATATCCTTTGTGCCGTGGTATTTGTATTGGTTTCTGCGACTTTCTGCATGCCAGTACAGGCGATAAACACCTCATTTTACCGCGGAGTAGTGCAGTCGCTCCAACCTCAGGAAAAGACGATGAGCGTGAGGCTCACTCTCAAAGCTGAGCAGACGAGCGACGTCGTTATACCTACCTTCCAGGATCAGACCGTTGGAATAGGGTATCAGGTCGGTGACAAGCTCATCATCAGTCGCCAAGATGTTGAGGGCAAGGCGCTCTATGCAGTGTCTGAGCGAGATCGAAGCATGGCGTATGGGGTCCTCATTGCGCTTTTTGTCGCGGTTGTCATCCTGATCGGTAGGTTCCAAGGTCTCATCTCTATCGGTGCGATGGTGCTGTCGTTTGGATTGTTGACACAGTTTACGATTCCGCAGATCGTCGAAGGGGTCGATCCGATCGTCATCTCGATGCTCACAGCACTCGTCATCATCCCTCTCACGTTCTTTTTCTCTCACGGATTCCGTAAAAAGACACTCCTCGCGGTGATTGCGACACTTATCGCGCTCCTGATCACGGGAGTCCTCGCCGTAGGATTTACCAAAGCCGCAGTCCTCACCGGCATGTCATCTGACGAGGCGGATGCAGTCATGTTCAAGTTTGGCTCACACCTGCATCTCTCAGATCTCCTCATCGCAGGCATGATCATCTCCGCGATGGGAGTCCTGGATGATGTGACGATCGCACAGGTAGGGATCGTACAGGCGCTGAATAAAGTGCGTCCTGATATGAAAAATCACCACCTATTCGCCGAGGCGATGGAGCAGGGGAGAGATCATATTGCATCACTCGTAAATACACTGATCCTCGTGTATGCGGGAGCAGCGTTGCCCCTATTTCTATTAGTCTATCGAACTGAGACACCACTCTGGGTGGTGATACAACGGGAGGCGATCGCTGAGGAGATCACGCGCACCTTCGTCTCGAGTATCGGTATCATCGCCGCAGTACCCATCGCGACACTCATCGCGGTGAAGTGGGGCAAGCGTCAGGTCGGCCATCTACAGAAGGAGAAGTTATTCTAAAGGGGGAATAAAGAATATCATACTGCATAACCTGTACTACATCTGCTTGGACAAGCCATGCAGGATGATATTCAAGAGTTAAAGTACCCTACGATATGTAGGGCAGTAGGGGACGTTTTGCCATCCCCAAGTATAGATCAGTTTCCCACCACCGGGATTTGCCGGCGAACGAGATGAAAGTACATACCAGGCTATGCCTTGAGCACTTCTGGTTGGATAGGAGAACCACTCCAACCTGGAGACCCAAAGGGTTTCACTTCCATTAAATGTTTGATAGGATATTGACCCGTCTTCGTTTTGGACGAGAAATAGTCCTATTAGGCTGGTTCTTGCACCAATCTGACATTTCACTACTATCTCGGCAGAGTTGGTGCCCTCCGAGGCGAATGTTGGTTGCGCTGGGGTTGCGACAAAAGTCGCCATTATCATCAGCGCGATGATAATGTTTGTCAATGTTTTTCCCATGTGAAATCATCTCTGAAGCTTGTTAGCAGATGTACAAGTCCAGCGATGAGCAGAAGCCCCCGTCGTGTGGGGGACTCGGTACATCGCTAGACGTTATGCAGTATGATTTATAAAAGAGCAGACTTCTCCAGAGATCTCCCCGCTTGTGGAAGGTCTAGATCAGATCCTATAGTATATCATGAGAATACGTAGTGACAAGGTCGATTGATTTGATCTATCAACCTACGCTGAGTAGTAGGTACATCACGCCGATGCCAGCAAGGAGTGCGAGGGTATGAGCGATGCCACGCCTCACTCCCTCGTGACGGTTCAGCTCGGGCATGATATCTGTCGCTGCGATATAGATAAAGTTACCCGCAGTAAAGAGGAGTAGTTGTTTTTCGATGGAGTGAAATGTACCTATAGCTACAAATCCTATCACCACGCCCAGTATAGCTACACACGCGGTGGCGAGGTTATACAAGATCGCTTTAGTTTTCGTAAATCCACTGTAGAGGAGTACTGCAAAGTCTCCCATCTCTTGAGGGATCTCATGGAGGCATATGGCGATCGTTGTCGCGATCCCCACGGGCATGCTGACTGCAAATGCTGCGGCGATGGCGAACCCATCCAGGAGGTTGTGTACCGCATCTCCGACCAGGTTCATAGTGGCGAGACGATGCTTGTGCTCAGCTCCGGTATGACAGTGGTGCCAGTGGACGAAGCGCTCGATGACAAACGAAAAGAGAAACCCACCGAGGATGAGGAGTGCAGTACTTGTCGTATACCCTGACCCTGATAGTGATTCGCCGATCATATGGATAAACGCATCTCCGAGGAGCGTACCTGCTGCAAAGGCAACGAGAAGTGAGAGGTATCTATCGAGACTTTTTTTTCCCACCGTGAGGAGGAGCACTCCGACGAGGGAGATGAGGCTGACGACGACTGAGGCGAGGAGGGCGGGGAGGAACATGAGGGTATTATAGAGCAAAGAGCACAGCTGAGAGAGCAAAGGTGCAAGCAGCAAGCTACAAGCTGTAATGTGTGTCATTGCGAGGAGGAGCGCTTTTAGCGACGACGTCGCAATCTCGTATAGAAAGGGATTGCTACTCTGCAATGGTGCAGTGAAAGTGGCTTGGCACGCATGGAGATCCCGTGTCGGAGCACGGGATGACAGTCAGAAGAATCTGTCACCCATATTATTAATCCTTGATTGGAGCTTAGCAATAAAATTGAAATTTATACTCAAATTATTTGTAAATTGTAAACTGTACATTGCAAATTAGATTTGTACTTCACTCACCACCTAAACTTTTCCCTATCACATGCTCCCCAGAGGCCCTTTTTCGCATCTTTTGCCACCTTTTCTAGCTCCACAAAATCATCTTTGTATCTATTGTCGCTCTCGAGGACAAAGACGCGCGCATATCCCTCACCGACCATGTAGGCATTTGTGTTCAGGTACTCGCCAGGTCTGCCCTCGAGTGGGACGAAGACGTAACGGAGGAGACGTTTGTATTTGTCTGTATCTTTGGAGTCGCTGACGAGGATCACGTCACGATTTGCTACAAGTTGCGACATGCGTGCAGTAGCCTCGCGGCCATAGCACTCCTCGCGGATATTTTGCGCGGGATGAGAGAGCTCCGGCGTGTCGATATTCAAGTATCTCACCCGTTGACCTCCCGTGATGGTGATCGTGTCGCCATCTGACACGACCGTGACGTGGGTCTTTTGGACCTTTGCGCCAGGCGGCAGCTTGTACACATACGATTCGTGATCGACTGAGAGGGGATCTGATAGGTAGGTGCGCAGGGGAGCCTTGAAAAGGAGCACGATGATGCAGAGTGCAAACATGGTGACGAGTGGCTTGAGGTACGCGCGCATGGGCTTGGGGTGGATTATAGCGCAGTTGGATGGTATGATTCGCCTGAGTCATCTCGACTCCTCAATCCGCCGATGAGGCGGAGAGGGTGGAGAGATCTCTCGACTTTGCTCGAGATGACAAATATGAATGACAGTTAAAAGTTTGATACGGTCAAATACTTCTGTCATTCCCGCGAAGGCGGGAATCCAAATCCGGACCATAGAATGGATGAGTAGCCAGCAAGAATTGAAAGTTGAACATTTCGGGATGTAGCTCAGATGGCTAGAGCGCACGCTTTGGGAGCGTGAGGCCAGGGGTTCAAGTCCCCTCTTCCCGACACATTATTTCGGGTACTTTCACCCCTCCGGGGTTCTCTTCCTTCGGCAGACAAGCCCGCCAAGGCGGGATTCGCTGACAGTAAGACTCATTGCATATCGTCAACTGTCAGCCTAACATGCCCCCTCTTCCCGACACAGATTATATGGGGACCTTCACCCCTTCGGGGTTTTCCTACTACACCACCTCAATCCTTGCATTTATAAGTTGGATTGAAATGCACTTAGTGCTCACCTATGATGGGGGATCATCATTTTTACATCCCTATGAAAATATACGTCATCATAACCGTGATAGTGGCTGCACTGGCATTTGGTGCGTATTCGTATAGAAGCTCATATGATATTCCATCTAAAAATGAAATGGTGAAGGAAGCTGAGGGTATCATGAAGAAAGTCGATGAAGCAAAAGATGTCGCTATAGAAAAGGGCGCTGCGATGATCCCTGGCACCTACAAGGTGAGCGAGGGTGAGCTGGTGCCAGGCAAGAAAAATCTACTATACTTTTTTGCATCATGGTGTCCTACCTGTCGTGCTGCTGATGCAAATATCAAAGCAAACCTCGTAAGGGTCCCCAGTGGACTCGTGATACACCAAATCGATTATGATACCGCGACTGATCTCAAGAAAAAGTACGGAGTGACCTATCAGCACACCTTTGTACAAGTAGATGAAAAGGGTGAGATGATCACGAAGTGGAGTGGAGGAGATCTCGCAGCTATCGTTGCAAAACTAAAATGATTTTATTCCTCGTCAGCTACATATCGGGAGTGTTGACTATACTCGCTCCTTGTGTGCTGCCGGTTTTACCCGTGATCCTGGGAAGCAGCGCGACCCCGGGGCGGGGCCGCGCGTGGCGCATCATCGCCTCATTTGCAGTCTCGATATTTACCTTTACGCTCTTGCTAAAGGCGTCTACCGCACTCATCGATATCCCTCCCACCTTTTGGAAAGGGGTCTCTGCTACGATCTTGATAGGGTACGGTCTCATCACCTTGTTTCCCACCTGGTGGGAGCGGATCATGGCAAACCTCTCGGTACAGCGACAGGCCGAGGAACGGTTGCAACATGCACGAGTGGACAACTCCCCTGTATCAGATATCCTCGTCGGCGCCGCACTTGGGCCCGTGTTTACTACGTGTAGTCCTACCTACTCACTCATCCTCGCCACGATTTTTCCTGTCAGCTTTGTCCAAGGTGTGGCATATCTGCTCGCGTATATAGCGGGATTTTGTAGCATACTCGCGCTCATCGCATATTTTGGCGCGGCGCTCACCACGCGCTTGCGCTGGATCGCAAATCCCACTGGAGTGTTTCGCAAAGTGCTCGGGATTCTTTTTATCCTCGTAGGTATTTTGATCTGGACAGGTGGTGACAAAAAATTACAGACATTCTTCCTCGATGCGGGACTGTTTGATATCACCAAGGTAGAGGAGCAACTGCTCAACTCGCAGCAGATGGAAAATCCACAAGTGAAAGATGCTGTGTATGTTGATCCAAACGCTCCACCGATGAGTACAAAGCGAGAGGGATCGGCCCCTGAGATCACTGGCATCAGCCAGTGGCTGAACACCGAGGGCAAGCCAGTCACCTTAGCAGAGCTCAAGGGTAAAGTCGTGATCGTGGACTTTTGGACCTACTCGTGTATAAACTGTCAGCGCACGCTGCCATACCTGAAGGACTGGTATGCAAAGTATGCAGACAAAGGACTGGTGATCCTCGGCATCCACGCGCCAGAGTTTGCATTCGAACACAAGATCGCAAATGTGAGTCAAGCTGTGAGTGACTTTGGGGTGACGTACCCAGTAGGTCTGGATAATGACTTTGCGACATGGCGTGCGTATGACAATCAGTACTGGCCGGCCAAATATTTTATCGATAAAAAGGGGAATATTCGCCATGAACACTTTGGCGAGGGAGCGTATGATGAGAGCGAGCGGATCATTCGCTTCCTTCTGAGCGAAGGAGGCGGTTCAAGTTCCAAGTACCAAGTTCCAAGTTCGCAAATAAGCTCCAATCAAAATGCCCAAGTTTCAAACAAGGAATTGACACCCGAGACATACCTTGGCTATGAGCGCGCAGAACATTTTGCAAACCTTGCATCGTTGGCCAAAGACCGCACTGCAACCTATTCGCTCCCTGCAGATCGAGCCTTGTCTGCTCATGAGTGGGCACTGAGTGGGGCGTGGGAGGTAGGGAGTGAGCGTGTCACCAGTAAATCACTACAATCAAAACTCACCCTACACTTTTCAGCGCGTGAGACATACCTTGTCGTCGATACGCTTGTACCGACTGAGATCAAAGTTAGTTTAAACGGAGTAGTCCAAAAGAGTATCGCTGTCTCAGGTGCAAAACTCCACACCGTTGCATCGCTCCCGACCTATGCCACGGGTCAGCTCCTCGAGCTCACCGTCCCCACGGGAGTCTCGCTGCATGCGTTTACGTTTGGGGAGTGATCTGGATCACACAGCATACCCATATCAGATGGTACGATACAAAAAATACTTAATGTGAGACATTATGTATTTACTTCTGGCCATGTAGCAAATAGTATTCGTTTTGAACAAGTTTGCTGGTACCAAGCTGCGTTGCTCCGAGACGGATGATTTGCTAGGTCAGAGTCATTATTATTTTTATATAACTATGTCAAAAGAAGCTAAAGGACCTGTCACAAATCAAGGTGAAGTTGGTTACGATCCTGCTTTTTATGATCAATTTGTGAATGCGCTGTCTGAAGGAGATGGGAGAGTACGTCCAAAACTTGGGAATGAACAATTAGCGTCAATAGCAGCAGTTGTAGAAGCTGACCCTAATGTTGCGATCATTGGTGATATATCAGAAATTCCTGGTGCGAGACTTGTACCAGTCTATAGCAGAAGTGTTTAATACTACCTGTTCCTCTGTCATTATTTTGTCCTGCTATTTCATTCAAAAGGAATAGCCCCAAGTGATTACATTGGCAATAAATAGGCGTCAATAGTCTAACATTTCTCACTTCTTGATCCGAGAGGGTCAGGGGGTGGGATGCAGAGGGACGTTGTAGCATTCTGCTTTCAACACATACACTTGTCCGCTCCCATTCGCATCCAAGTTTTGCTATCATGAATACATGACGCTCCGTGATCCCTATGCACACGCCACACACTTTGAGCTCTCAGAGTCTGTCAGTGATCACTACTTTGGACGACTCAACCAGTTTCTCTTTGTGATCCTCCTGGTCCTCGCGACCTATATCATGCTGAGTCCCTTTTATGCAGAGTTTGGATACACCCTCTACCAGATACAGCATCGCAGTGACGATCAATCAAACATCATTGGCTCACCAAGTGCATCGGGCAGTGCCACAATGAGCACATTTGTATTTTCAAAAGGTCCAGTCCCCAAGACGAACAATATCGTCATCCCCAAAATCGGCGTAGACACAAAGATACTTGAGAGCAAGTCCGCACAAGTACTAAATGAGGGACTCTGGCATAGGCCAAAGACATCCACCCCTGATCTGGGGGGTAACACGGTCATCACCGGACACCGGTTCATGTACTCGACAGGAAACAAAACCTTTTACCACCTCGACAAGCTCGCCATCGGCGACCCGATCACGGTCTACTGGAAGGGTAAGGCATATGGATACCGCGTCACGAAACAAGAGGTAGTCGCACCAACAGCAGTGGAGATAGAGGAGCCGACGACTGATGAACGTCTGACGCTCTATACCTGCACCCCGCTGTGGACCTCGAAAAATAGATTGGTGGTGACAGCTATAAAAGTTGCCGAGCAGTAAACCCTCACCGTTTCCCACTTGTATTTGCCCCTCCAACTCTGTAGTATGAGAATGTGACTGAGATGTTTATGCATAACTTATGACCTTTGCAGAGCCCCACACACCACATCATCATCCCAGACATAGCGCCTCGTGTCCCTCTGTACGAGATCAGCTCATGTCCGGAGCGAAGCTCTCGGCATTTCTGACGATTGCCATCATGGCCATAGGCATGATGCTCGGACTCATGTCCCCCGCGAGCAGATCACCCCTATTTGGATGGACACTCCCTCGAGTGATGCAGACTGCTGAGGCACCTAGTGACTTGAGATTAGTTGGCGCCGAAGCCACCCGTGTCATCACAATCACCGCAAAAGGAGACAAGTTTAGTCCTGAGTTGATACCAGTCATGACAGGGGAGCTGGTCACCTTTGATCTGATCAGTGAGGATCACGAGTATTCATTGTTTATACCTGAGATCGGGCTCCATCTCCCTTTTAGTAAGGATACTCCTGGACGAAGCGATGCACGATTTAAGAAAGTGGGAGACTATGTATTTGCATCAACTGTATACGCTCCTCGATACGAACAAACCAAGGGCATCATACGGGTGACACAAGCAACGAATTAGATTATAGATATATGAACACTTTTTTCCAATTCCTCCACACACACTTCCGCAAGCTCGTGGTGGCTGCGTTGCTCACTGCGATGGGTGGAGCTCTCTACGGCCTTGGGACGACGCTCACCGCACAGATATACCAGCCATATCTTCAGAAAATGATTTCGCAAAATCAGCCTGAGTCGACTAAGCAGATCGCCTCTAGCGAAAGACCAAGCTACTATCCATTTGCTTCTGAGGGGATAAAACAGAAATATCTGAAATCAGTTGCAGAGCTCCAAGCGAAGGATCCCACAGGAGGGAGAAATACAGAACTTACAAAGGTAGATGCGTGTTCGTATCAATGGGGTGTCCTGACATGTAATGAGCCTGGATATGCAAACACTATAAATAACTATTATGGCGCGACGACACCTGCCCCAGGCCCACCACCAGCTGTTGTATACTCAACTATCCAGGGGAATAATCCCACCATGTCAGGAGTTGTTTTTAGTTCAGGTACAGGTGGAGCTGTAGCAGTCACTGTGAATGGTATTGGCGTGGGTATAACGGGCACACCAAGTGGAGCGACTGCAACTATCGTGTATCCAACCAGTGCGCCAACACCAACTGCAGGAGGACCTCCTCCCACTTTGAATCCTCGGCCAACTTCAATACCTGTACCGACTACTGGACCAGCTATCTCAACCATATGTGCACCAAATTGTCCAACAGATGGGCAGTGGGCCACGGTTGATGGCCGGATGTGGGCGTGTTTTAACTGGGGATGTGCTGAGTGGGTGGGAAACGGATGGAAAAATTCATCTTCTCCAAATGGCCCTCCTACTTTAGATGGTTCAAATGGCACAAGTAGAATTGGCGGAGCCCTAAGTTCGACAACAAATAGAACTGATGTAGCATATCGTACAGGTCAAGGTGTGACATATGCGGTCTATACAAATGTGAGCTCCACAGGGGAAATAATGGTAAATGTCGTCTGTTTATCCGGCAATTGTGCAAATATACCAAGTTCTATTCAAATAGAAGTATATACAGGTACTCCGCAAAACTGTGCAACGCAGTGTACTCAAAACCAAGTTGTTTTCAATTGGAATGTCCCAGAATCAATTAGAACCTGCCCTTCTGGGGTCTGTACAACTTTAGCCCCCCTACCTACAAATACAGTAACGGGAGTACAGCCTACACTTGTTGGCACTGGTCGTTATGTAAATGGAGTTTGGCAAATTGATGTTAGTTGTCAGCCTGGAGAGACGAGGTGTGAGGCTGGCAGTGCTTTTGGAACAGCACTTGGTGGATCTACTGTGCCTGGTGTGTCTGTGAGTGGTGTTCCAGGTACGAATCCCACCACTCCACCGTCAGGACCTACTCCGACTCCGACGATCACCCTGACTCCCACCATCACACCGAGCCCGACGATCACCCTGACTCCCACTCCGACCAAAGTCCCCTGCAACGGCTCATGTGCAGACACCTCAGTGTGCGCATCAGGACTCACCTGTCTGAACACAGTCTCCTGCGTACTCCAGCCAGGTCAGACTACCTGTGCAAACCAAGTACTAAAGTGTCGTATGAGTGCCTATCCTGAGTCGCCAACTTGTGTGGCATACACCCCGACTCCCACCATCACACCGAGCCCGACGATCACTCTGACTCCCACCCCCACCAAAGTCCCCTGCAACGGATCATGTGTCACTACAGCTCAGTGTGCTACGGGTCTCAACTGTATAAATATCGCTTTCTGTGCTCAGGATCCAAATGCACCGGGATGTGCACAGCCAGACCTGCGATGTCGTATGAGTGCCTATCCAAACTCCCCGTCATGTGTCGCATACACCCCGACTCCTACCCCCACCAATACACCCGTGCCAAAACCCGGGCTACGTGTAGAGAAGTTTGTCAGTACTGTACTGAAGGGATCTGATGGATATGTCGTAGGCTTTGCATTCGCACTGCACAACACGGGTGATGTGCCTCTGAAGAGTCTGGCACTCACAGATATTCTTCCCTTAAATGCAATTCTCGGTGCACCCATCAAAATATCGTTATTCTCCCTCACTCCGGAGCTTATCGTAAATCCAGCCTATGATGGCACCAGTGCCAATCCAAATATGCTCTTACCGTCATCCACGCTCCCTGTCGGCGCAAGTGGAGGAGTGATACTCGCGGTAAAGTACCCTGTTCCAAATGTTCTTCCCATATGTGGACAAAGCTTTCCACTTACCAACGTAGTGACCATGCAGGCACAGAGCGATCCAGTGACAACTACCCTCACAGGCACTGATGAAGCGTCATTTAATTTGTTGCATGATCCTTGTCCGACGAAAACTCCTACCCCCACCAATACTCCTACTCCCACAAACACTCCCACCCCCACAAATACTCCAACTCCTGTCCCGGGCGATCCTTTCACGATATCCAAAAAAGTCGTCTCCACAGTCACGCAAACTGATGGCACGATCCTCGTCAGCTATCTAGTGACTGTCACCAATACCAAAAATATCTCAGTAACCGTCTCGACACTATCTGATGAGATAGGCCAGTCAGATGCAAACTACTCATATGTAGTTCTAAAGGATTCGATGGTGACTGTCCCCCAGACGAGTGAGATCGCCGGCCTCGAGCCGAATCTGGACTTTGATGGCAAGTCGAAGACGAGCCTCCTGAAGACGCTCCCCCTGACTCTCGGTCCTGCAAAAAGTGATAAGTCATATATATCCGTAGCCTACACTCTCAAAGTCACGCCAAAGTCTGAGATCGGTGCCCGACTATGTAACAATGTCACCCTCATCGGTGCGATCGATGAGACGAAGTTCACCAGGCCATATTCGACTTCAGGGACTGACTGTCCGCTGATCGACTACACGCCACTCACGGTGACCAAGATCGCAAATCCCCAGACCATAAAGGTGGGAGAAAATACTACCTATACGATCACGATCGCAAATCCAGGTAAGACTACATACTCTGACCTGAAAGTAGAGGACACATTGCTCGATGCTGGATTGATCTATGCCTCTGAAGGCACAGTCACCTTTACCAACAAAGCGACGATCACCAAGACAACTCCTGCGGTGAATGACAGCAAATCACGCGTGACCTATGGACTCCTCACGCTCCCTGGAGGCTCATCGGCTACCTTCAAATTCGTCGCTACGGGGACAGGCACCTGTGGCAAAACCTATCAGAACAACGTAGACATCCGCAACGCGAGTGATGTCAGCGTGGCAAAGTATGTAGGCTCTCTCTCAACTGCTGAAGATGTGACGCTGACGTGTGTCGGAGTGACTCCCACCCCAGGCGTCGCTGTCATCGATGTCGCACTCACCAAAACCGCAGACAAGCAAAAGGTGAAGCTCGGTGACACCGTCACCTTTACCGTGACTGTGCACAATGAAGGTGCAAACACCATCCTCGGACTCAAGGTCAAAGATGTGTTGCCAGCCAGTTTGCAGTATATGGCACATGAGACTTCGTATGGGACTTATAGTAATCTGGATGGGATATGGACCATCGGCAATCTAAACCCTGATCAACGCCATACTCTCAAGCTAGTTTCTCGAGTAGCAGGGAGAGATAACCTCTCAAACTTTGCCGAGGTCTATGCTCATGAGCAAAAAGATGTTGACTCGACTCCAAACAATGGAAAAAATGGCGAAGATGACAATGCGCAAGTCGACCTCTCACTCGAAGAAGTCCTTATCGCAGGGCCTACCAAGGGTGGCGTACTCGCCGATACCGGATATGGTGTCATGGTGCCACTTGTCGCTGGCATGCTCTTCTTCCTCTCGCTCATCGCACTTGCCGAGGCACACCCAAATCATAAGTTAGTGATAAAAATTGTGAACCCAGCTCGTGGCGCTTCAGCACTCAGCTTCCCCAAACTTCGGTTTATGATCATGGGGTCGGTCATCGTCACTGGCATCGCGTTTGCTGCATCTGGGCTAAGCTTTACACAGGCAGTGTTGCAGGCTCGCGTGAAGCTCCAGCAGCAGTATCAGTATCTCCAGGAACTCAGACTCGTAGACGCCACTGTGGCAACTGACAAGAAAAATGTCGATCTGAAGTGTGGCTCCATCATCGAGCCATCATATACGGTCGCAGCACAGTCACCAGTTGGATTCAAGATCTACAATAGCACTGATGCAGCCGCAGTGTTTGTGGTACCTGGTATTGATGTGCTACAAAGTGTGGCCAGCAAATCTGAGGTCACCATACCTTCTGGTACCTCTCCTATCAGCTTCCCGAGTGCAGGTACGTGGTATATCCTCAACCCAGTCTATTGTCCCGGATCCACCACGATGGGTGTGTCAAAGGTGAAGGTGGAGGGAGCACTAGTAGCGACGCCGACTCCCACCACTAGTCTCTCTGGCACTCCTGCACCATCGACTGCTGTTTCACAAACACCTACACCCACTGTCAGAATCTCCACTACCCCCACTTCCACTCCGGTCCCGACTATGACGAGTACTTCAAATGATATCCAGGTGGTGAAAAAGATCACCAGCACAAATACCTCTCAAGTGACTCCTGGATCCTCAGTGACATACACAGTCGAGGTATCTTTACCCTCGACTTCCACGCTTGAAGCATTTGCGACGTTCGTTGATACCGTCCCTGGAGTCATCGGTAACGTGACATGGAGCTGTGTAGTGCTGTCAAAAGGCACTGCTCCCCGAGGAAGTTCCGACACATCCTCATGTGGTCTAAAGAGTGGCACCGGATCTATATCCTCTGATATCGTATTGGTACCTGGAGGAGTGCTCGAGTTTACTCTCAGTGGCCAGCTCCTTGCCAGTTCAGTAGGCCCAGTGACAAACACCGCGCGCGTGCTAAACGTGGAGATGATTCCGATCGTCTCATATGCCTGCAACTGCAATCCTGATCAACCTTCATTCTGTGATGCATGCTACAAAAAAGGCACGAGTCTCGGGTCTGATAAAAACACCTCAAACAACTCTTCTACAGTCACCGTAAACTGACCGTCGACTTTGACAAGGGTTTCTTTTTTGGCTTCATATACCGCAATATTATCTATTTTTCCTGGTAAAATACCATTTATCTATGTCTATCCGCAACATCGCCATCATCGCGCACGTCGATCACGGCAAAACCACCCTCGTCGACGCACTGCTGAAGCAGACGCACACCTTCCGCGATAACCAGCGCGAGATGTCCCAAGAGCTCATCATGGACTCAAATGACCTCGAAAAAGAAAAAGGCATCACCATCCTCGCCAAAAACACGTCAGTCTACTACAAAGACACAAAGATCAACATCATCGACACTCCCGGCCACGCAGACTTTGGAGGCGAGGTCGAGCGCGTACTCAACATGGCATCTGCTGCCATCCTCCTCGTCGACGCCGCTGAAGGTCCGCTTCCTCAGACCAGGTTTGTGCTGAAAAAGGCACTCGAAAACAAGCTAAAGATCATCCTCATCATAAACAAGATCGATAAGCGCGACGCGCGCCCACGAGCTATCATGGCTGAAGTAGAGAATCTATTCCTGGAGCTTGCTCACGATGAAAGCGCACTGAACTTCAAGACACTCTTTGCAGTTGGACGTGATGGCAAGGCATTCCTAGAGCTTCCAGAGACATACTCATCCACTGATCCTGGCGACTTGTCACCACTGTTTGAAACCATTTTGAAAGAGGTGCCAGAAGCTGTCAAAGATTTAGATCAACCATTTCAGCTCCTCATCTCCACCCTTGATTCTGACAACTATGTAGGAAAGCTCTGTATCGGCAAAGTCACTCGTGGAAGACTGAACAAAGGAGATAAAGTGACGATCGTCGACCAGACAGGCATAAAAGGAAATTATCAAGTATCAAAGCTGTATACCAGTCGTGGACTCGCACGTGAGGAAGTATCTGAAGTATCCAGTGGAGACATCATATCCATCGCCGGTATCAGTGAGCTGACCATCGGACAGACAGTGACAGATCCAAAAGATCCTACTGCACTTCCTTCGATTTCTGTTGAAGATCCGACTATTAAGATCACCATTGGCCCAAACACCTCTCCTCTGTGTGGACGTGAGGGCAAGTACACCACCTCTCGCCAGATCCGCGAGCGTCTCATGAAAGAAAAGGAGACAAACCTTGGACTCAGGATCGAGGAGAATACCGAGTCTGTAGATTTTATCGTATCAGGACGAGGCGAGCTTCATCTCGCGGTACTCATAGAGACGATGCGCCGTGAGGGATTTGAGATGCAGATCTCGCGTCCTCAGGTCATTTACAAAGAAGTAGATGGCAAGACCTGTGAGCCGTTTGAAGAAGTCACTATCGACGTTCATCCAGACTATGTGGGAGCAGTGAATGAAGAGCTCGGCAAACGCAAAGCGATCATGCAAAATATGCACAATGAGATGGCAGGTACTTCCCGTGTCGTGTTCAAAGTCTCGAGTGCCAATATCCTCGGACTCCGCAACATCCTCATGACCAAAACGCGTGGGACCGCAGTCATTTCCTCGTACTTCCTCGGCTATGAGCCAAAGGGCGCACATCTCGAGTCACTGCGTAACGGTGCACTCATCGCCACTCAGTCTGGTACCTCTGCGAGCTATGGACTGGTGGGCGCACAGGAGCGCGGGACGCTCTTTCTCGCCGCAGGTGAGCCTGTCTATCAAGGCATGGTCGTCGGTATTGCTGCAAAGCCTATGGATATTGAGGTTAATGCAATCAAGGAAAAACAACTGACAAACAACCGCTCCTCTGGAGAAGGTGTCAAAGAGCAGCTCACCCCACCCACTCGCCTCTCACTCGAGCAGTGTCTCGACTTCATCGATGATGATGAGCTCCTCGAGGTCACCCCCATGAGTCTGCGTATCCGCAAGCGATACCTCACTGAAGCAGATCGCCGCGTCGCAAAGAGAAAGGCGGAGTAAACTAATGGAGAATTGATAATTGATAGTTGAAAACGAGAACGGCAAAGGTCATGGTGAGCCCTCCGGGCGTAGCCTATGGGCGGAGCCTGACAAACCATGAAGTGTCACACTTCTTCTGCTCGAAAACTTTATAACTTTACAAACCTTATAAACGTTACAAACAAGTTTGGCACATCCTTTATCATACTCCAATGCACGTAGTCTCCATCAAAACCCACCCCCTTCGACCCGTGGATAAACCAGTGATGACTGATATCCTCGACAAATATATTCCAAAGCTTACAGAAAAATCAGTAGTAGTAGTCACTTCAAAAATCGTCGCTATATGTGAAGGGTCATATATTAAAACTAGCGCCGTGTCTCACAAAGAAGCGCTCGTCCCAGACTATGCAGATCTCTATACCCCTGCCGAGGAAAATAAATATGGATTTTGTATGACGATCACTGACTCGATGCTCGTCGCGAGTGCGGGGATCGACGAGTCAAACGGTGACGGCTACTATATCCTCTGGCCAAAGGACGCGTATGCGTCTGCCGCACAGATCTGGACGTACCTGCGCGCGCGCGATGGCATCACCCAGTTGGGTGTCGTGCTCTCAGATAGCTGTACTCGTCCGCTTCGGTGGGGAGTGACTGCACAGGCCATATCATATTGCGGGTTTGAGCCCCTCAAAGACTACCGTGGCACTCCAGATATTTTCAAACGTAATCTAAAGGTCACAAAGATGAACATAGCTGACCACCTCGCGAGCACAGGTGCATTTGCGATGGGTGAGGGGGATGAGTGCACGCCCTTTGCGCTCGTGACTGATACGCCACATGTGGTGTACGTGGATCGCCCCCCCAGTACATCTGAGATCGAAGGTATGAGAATATCTCTCGACGAGGATCTGTATGGGAGTATACTGAAGCGCGCACCGTGGAGGAAAGGGAAGAAACGCAGTTCGTAAAGTCTATAAAGTTATAAAGTCTATAAAGCAATTATTTACATCACACTCACTATTCCTGTCATCCTCGCGAACGCGAGGATCCAATGGGAGCAGGATAATGTGTTTGAGCAATAAGAATGAAGAATGAAGAATGAGAATCATGGTAAAAAAATATTTTGCACTAGTTTTGATTGGAGTAATTATAGTTTTGGTCTACTTTAGATCTGCGAAAAGCCCTGACAAGTGCATGACACATCACGGTTCGTATTCCGTTATCAACTATAAGTTATCCACTTTCAACTATCGTCTTCTCGTTGCCGATACTGCTGATACGCAGTCCTATGGCCTGATGAACATCACTTCAAAAAAAGATATCTGTGGCGCTGACGGGATGGTCTTTAGATTTCCATCCAAACAGATACTACACTTTTGGAATCAGAATACACTCGTCCCTCTGAAGCTCTACTGGCTCGATGGGGAGAAGGTCATCGGCACGAGCGATATGACTGCAATAGATCCTGCGCGTGGTCCCCAGACCTGGGACTCTCCCGAGCTTGCGGATGGGGTGATAGAAGTGGTCAAACTATAAAAATCCCTTGATGTAGGCTGCCATAAGATCTTGAAGAGGTACTTCTTCATTGTGTTCAGACATGGATTTGTAGTACTCGATTGTAAAAGCCCTACTAATAAGATCACGCTTTATACCACCAAGAGCAAGTTTTAGAGGATTTTTTCTATACTCATCCACTAGTTGAGGATTATCAACATCTATTTGGTGTGTGTTTGGATAAATTCTTCTAAACTTTTCATAGTTTGTATATGAAGTATATACAGGCGATTTCTTGAAAGCATCTAAGTCCTTAGCATTAGCAATATATCTTTCAGATCCAATCAGAATGTTCTCGTTGAGTAATTTTTTACCATTGAAATGTGTTTCTGGGTGCACGCCAAGTTTTTCTGCTAGCTGTCGTTCCTCACCCGAACTATAATTATTATGGACTTTTTCGTCAAATGTATAGTTATGCTTTTCGCAGAATTCTTTTGCAGCAGATCGCACATCTTGGATTGTCGGATCATACTCGACAATGCGTATCCCCGAAAATGTGTCGATGTCCGTTTGGGCTGAATCTCCCTTTGGAAGAAAGATGGTCGAACCTCTTGGAAGTTCTAATCCAGTGCCAGGATTCAAATGCCAGTATGTATCTGATTGGACGAAGTTATAGGGTAGACCATTTGTGCGAATAACATTTGCAAAGTTCATTAGAATGAGATACTTCCTCCTTTCCCAAGAATGAGTCGCAATTGTGACATTGACAGGTTCAACTACACCATTTACGAATGTATGTATTGTCGATCTAGGTAGTCCGTCCATATCAATTCTCGGAAGGACATAGGATTTACCATTCTGGTTATGAGGAGGATAATCAGTTGCATGGGTACAATAGATATGATTAAAAGGAACACCTTTAAATTCGAGATTCTTGGCCATATATTCAGAGAGATCCGCACCCTTAGGTTTGAGTTTGCTCAGCATGCTCCTACGAGTAGTCAACTCAGTCATGATAGCATGTGATATGTCAGGTCTCGATTCTGAATAAAGGAGCCAAGCGAATACTAACCCGACACCTTCTGAGTCACGGTTTAATTTCATTTCACCAGATGCAGTATAAATCGATGTGGCGAGGAGAGCTTCCATGATTCCCCTTTTCTCTGGACTCCAAATTGGACTTTCAGAAGTAAGGTAAGGCGGCACTTCTATTTGATACTTATCTTTTAATAATTCAATTATTGAGTCCAAATCATTTGATACATAATTAATTTCACCAGAAGCAGGTTTTTCAACATAAGGACTTAAAAAAACGACAGGTGGGAAATTAACGCGTGAATTACTGGAGTTCAAATTCTCGTGGCTTGGAAAAGTGTACTTCTGCACTTTTTCACATGGAGCGAAGTCGATTAGATCAGTATTAAAAGGTGGAATAAACCGTTCGGAGACACTCGCATCTGCGTCTATCGGAGCTGGCATGAATTCATTCATTGTGAATTCCTTGAATGAGTAAGGAGAGCCTCGATGCCGGGCAGGGAGCCCTTTTCGATATACTCCAGCATGGCGCCGCCTCCCGTGGAGAGATGGGTGATTTTCTCCAGATGTGTCGCGTCGGCGAGCGCGGTGATCGTATCACCACCACCGATGATGGATACAGCGCTCGCATTTGCGACGATCGCTTCATAGACTCCGCGCGTGCCTCCGGCGTAGTGGGGGTCTTCATTTTTTCCCATGGGTCCATTCCACATGATGGTCTTTGCAGATGCGAGGATCTCTGTATACTTTTTCACGGTCTCAGGGCCGATATCGTAGGCGACTTTATCCTCACCATAGATATAGTCCACTGGCCTGACGATCGCGGGATGCTCGGGGAGACCTGACTCGAGGGCGAGCTTGCCTCCGACGAGGACGAGGTCGGCGAGATCCGCAAGCTTGGTGATGAGGCCGAGCTTCGTCTCTACCTTGGCTCCGCCGATGACGGCGATGAAGGGATGTTTGGGTGACTGCATGAGCCCGCCAATCATCTCGATCTCTTTTTTCATGAGGAGTCCGCCATAGTGGGGGAGGAGTGCGGGGACGCCCACGACAGAGGCATCGGGGCGGTGGGCGACGCCGAAGGCGTCGCCTACATACACCTCAGCCAGACTCGCGAGGGCTTTAGCAAATGCGGGATCGTTTGATTTTTCTCCCGGGAAATATCTGAGATTATCGATGAGTGCGACAGCGGGGAAGGGGAGTGCTTTGATAGCTGCAGACCAGGTGGCCAGATTTTCATCTGCCGTGTGAGTCGGATCATAGTCATAAAACGTCACATCCACATCGAGGAACTTTTGGAGTCGTATCGCGACATTGTCCAGTCCGACACTCTCGTCATAGCCCTTTGGCTGTCCGAGGTGCGAGCAGAGGACGAGCTTGTTTCCGCCCGCGAGGAGGTGCTTGATCGTGGGGAGTGCGCCGTGCACGCGCTCATCATTTGCGATGGCGTGGCTCGTCTCGTTTAGCGAGACATTAAAATCCACACGGAGGAGGATGGTTTTGTTTTTTAGATCAATGGTATCGATATAGGTGATGCTCATAGGGCACTATCATAACCGAAAATGGAATAAAGGTACATACATGTCATCCTCGTGCCTGTCCGCCGGTGAGGCGGGAAAACGAGGATCTCATGCCGGATACATACTACAGTGTGGATACCTTCCATTTTTCGCTCAGGTCTTTCCACTCAGGATTTGACTTCGAGATTAGTTCATCTTTCCATTTACGTTCCCAGTGTTTGAGCTGCTTTTCCCTCGCGATAGCCTCGAGTATGGAGGGGTACTCCTCGTAATGCACCAACTTCGACATATTATATTTTTGAGTAAATCCTTCAACCAGCTTGTTTCGATGCTCATACACACGGCGACTCAAATCATTCGTTACACCAATGTATAGCACTGTGAGGAGTTTGTTCGTCAGAATGTATATGTAGTATCTATGCATATGAGATCCTCGTTTTCACGAGGATGACGAAAATTCATACAGGATCCTCACTTCCGTGAGGATGACAGCGGGAATTGCCAACGACGCACTCTGAATGGTTGTCATCCTCGTGAAAACGAGGATCTCCAATCAGATCCTCACTCTTGTGAGGATTACCCTGACAACCTCCACCAGTTATCCGAGTCGCGCAAGTTTTCCGATCATATCGGCGAGGCGGGAGCTATAGCCCCACTCGTTGTCATACCAGCCGTAGACTTTGACCATTTGTCCCCCGGTCACCTTCGTGTACAGGGGATCAAAGGTACAGGAGTTTGGGTTTCCTATGAAGTCGCTGGAGACCAGCAGCTCAGTAGAGTAGCCCATGATACCCTTCATGGTAGTTTCTGACGCTTTTTTAAACGCTGCGTTTACCTCATCTACGGTGATCTGTTTACTAAGCAGGACGCTCAGGTCTGATGCGGAGCCGACGGGTACAGGGACGCGCACTGCAAAGACCTCGATCTTACCCTTCAGCTCAGGGATGACCTTTACCACTGCTTTTGCGGCGCCTGAAGTGGAGGGGACGATGTTGAGCACTGCCGCACGCGAGCGGTCCATCTCTTTATTTGCATCATCCATCATGCTTTGAGTCAGTGTATATGCATGAATCGTGGTCATCTGTCCGAGGACGATACCAAAGGTGTCATGAAGTACTTTGAACAGTGGCGCTGCACAGTTGGTCGTGCACGAGGCATTTGAGATGACCTTGCTGTCGCGCAAGATCTGATCAGTATCGTTGACTCCTAGTACTATCGTGGGTGTATCATCTTTGGCGGGCGCAGTGAGGATGACTTTTTTGACTGAGCCTTTGATATGTTTCTCAAGATCGACCGATTTTGTGAATGCTCCTGTAGCATCGACGACTACATCGACGCCGTGTGTATTCCAGTCTATATTTTCGGGACTATCAGCGAGGATACAAGCGACGTGTACTCCATCAATAATGAGTCCATTTTCATCGTGTGTCACTGTACGATGGTAGCGACGATAGGTTGAATCGTGTTGGAGCAGATATGCCATGAGTTCATTTACTCCTTTGCGAGTATTGATGGCAACCAACTCAAAATCATCCCGATCGAGCGCGATGCGGGTGAAAGCCCGTCCGATCCTACCAAATCCGTTTAGTCCGACGCGTAGTTTGGGCATATCAGTTAGTTGTAACGTTTGTAATGCTATCGTGTTTGTAATGCAGTTTCACTATATCAGGAAGAAAAAAAGGATACAAGGCGAAGGCGAGTCTTCATGCACATTCACCACATTGCAAAAGCAACACTTCGTTTTGTCTCCTTCAATCACAGATCACTTGACGCAGCAATTTGTTGACTCGAGTACTCCCGCGACCCACCCAACCTTCTGGTGAAGATCTGATGATTGCACCATAAGCGGGTCGAGGTCGCCTGAGCGCGCGGTGCCTCCTGCTTTGACTGCGATGTAGCTCATCGGGTTTACCTCGTACATCAGGCGGAGTTTTCCACTTTTATTTTTCTTATCTACGGGATAGAGGAACACGCCTCCATTGATCAGTATATTGTGAAAGTCCGCCACGAGACAGCCTGCATTGCGCTGTTTATACGTACCTGATGCTTTCAGATCTGCGACCATCTGTGTCGTCTGCTCATCCCAGTAGATGGAGTTAGCTTCGTTTGCGACATACACCGTAGGCTTTGCGGGGAAGTGCATATCAGGATGCGAGAGGAGGTAGCATCCAGTCGAAGGATCGAGGGTAAATCCGTGCACGCCCTCTGCGGTCGCGTAGACGAAGATCGTCGTCGATCCATAGAGGATGTATCCAGCAGCGATCTGGTCGATGCCGCGGGGGAGATGCTCACCTATTGATATTTTTCTGCTTTGGATTCCTGCCTTCGCAGGAATGACATGTATTGTTTGTGGATTCTTACCTTCGTCGGGATGACAGGTGTTGCTTGTGGATTCGTGTCGATTTGAAGTGTGGTAGATGGAGAATATCGTGCCGAGTGATCCACCGCTATCGATGTTGGACGATCCATCAAGGGGATCAAAAAATACCCTATACGGCGCTTCAGGATAGGATGTGGCGAAGATGTCCTCAGCCTCCTCTGAACCCACCTGAGACACTTGCGCACAGTCAGAGAGCATCTGTGTGAGGAGCTCGTGCGCATATACGTCGATCCTCTTCACCTGATCGCCTGAGACATTTTCATCTCCAGATACGCCCAGAAGATCAGAGATGCCGATTTTTCTCACATGCGCGGAGATGATGCGCGACGCATTTTCGATCGTGTTCATGAGGAGCGCAAAGCCCTTTGGCGACACTGGCTCGCGATGCTTGGCAGTGAGGATGTGTTGGGTGAGAGTGAGCATAAGATTAGAGCAAAGCTAATAGCTAATAGCTAAGAGCTAAGAGCTTATAGCTGCTAGTTAAACTAAGTTATGGCTCATACAAATGTTTGTAACTTTTGGATCAGGCCATAGGTGATTTTTAGTATTTCAACACACTGTCCATCGAGCTTAATATATTCATCATTAGTTAGATAACCGAGATCTTTACCGATATCGAGCAAATTTTGCACTTCATATAGAGATCCTTTGGATATTTCTAAGAAACGAATAAATTCTTTGTTGGTATTTCGGCCATACCCTTCTGAAATGTTATTACAAACCGACACTGCAGCACGCTGTATCTGGTCACGAAATCCAAAATCTTTGTGTGTTCCAAATACCTTATAGATTCCCACCGTCATCTCCTTCGCCTTTTGCCACGCGATGATCTCTCGAAACGACTGAAACTTCATATTGAATATTTCAATTTTCTACTCTCAGCTCTCAGCTATCAGCTATTAGCTTTGCTCTATGTCGTTGCTATTTTCACCGCTTCTTTCACGGACTTGTCCAGACAGGTGATGGCATGGATCGCATCACAGAGCTTTACTGCATCAGCGAGCGCGCGTTGATGGACATTGCGCCCCGTCGCATTGCCACGGCATCCTCCGATATGTACTTGGTCATGGAGTGACTGGAGAAAGTCAGGTACCGATTGATTGCCTCCACCTGCACAGATCACGCCCGTGCGGCCTGCAGCAGCGACTGCTTCGCGCAGCGCTTCGCCCTGAGACATCGTCTCGGACTTTGGTGGATTTACTTTTACAAAATCAGCGCCGAGACACGCACCGACTCCGGCACAGCCTGCGGAGATGTGTGGATCTTTTTCATTTGCGACTGCCTTGCCCCGCGCGTATGCCCAGAGGACGGCGATCATACCCTCGCTGTGTACATCGGTGATGAGTCGTGCTGCTTCAGCCAGCTGATACGCTTCATTCTCTCCACCAGGGTAGATCGTGTAGCCGATGCCGACGATATTCAGACCCGAGAGCTTTTTAAATCTCATCAGCTGCTCAAAGGTCTGCCACTGGAGCGAGAGAGGATCACGCTGTGCGGTCTTTATGATATCTGTCTTTGCGTTCATCTTGACGATGTAGGGGATACTGCGATAGTCACCGCCGTAGCGCGCGATGAGTCCCATCTGCGACGCAAAGGCGCCGATTTTGGCGCGCGATGCGATGCGGAAAAAGTGTTCTGGATCGGCATCATCTGGATGGATACCGGGGCCAAAGTAGTCATCGTTCATGTGCTCGACCTTCTGATCGCCTGCAAAGAGAAAGAGTTTGCCTGTGCCGTAGGTGATCTGATCCATGCGCTGTGTATACATGCTGTGCTTTTCTTTTGGTACGTCGAGGGGGATGTGGAGCATAGGGTCATTATTAATGAATAATTAAGAATGAATAATTCTCGTCCAAAGAGTAGTGCTTTGAAGGGGGAATGTCAAATAGGAGAATCAGATACACGAGCAACACCAGATAGACAGTTTCAACGCATCCACACTCTGGGCTCTCAGCTTTGCTCTCATGTGATCACCTCTCCACCACTCCATTCCAATCATCTGCAAACTTTTTCAGACCCTGGGCGAGGAGTGCTTCTTTGTCATCATTTATTTTATACGTCTGAAACTCAGTGGTGTAGGTGAGCTTTTGATACTCGAGTGGCTTGAGCGTATCGTTGGACGGTGCAAATGCCTCAGGCTCTTTGCGTCCCTCGGCTACCCACTTTTGAAATGTCGTGAGTGGTGCGGTGATGATGTCGGCGCCATAGGCGATGGAGGCATAGAAGTGATCCATCGTACGTACAGAGGCAGCGAGGACCTCGACGTGGTGAGGCTTTACCCGTGATTCACCAGCTGGGAGCTGTGCATCAAAGTCACGGTACATGGCTACGATATTTTTCACGAGATCGACCCCTTGGTATCCGCGATCATCCCACCGTCCCACAAAAGGTGAGACAAATGCAGGTGCGTGCGTGTTGCGTGTGGCGCTGTACACTGCGGCTGCCTGAAGCTGATCGAAGACGAGTGTCATATTTACCCGTCCACCACGACTCGTGAACTCATGCGCGGCCCGGAGGCCGGCGGGGATCGTGGGGAACTTCATATAGACGTGAGGCGCCCAGCCAAACATCTCCTCAGCCTGCGTGAGCATCTGCTGAGTGGTCGTGTGCCAGTCTGCGTAGACCTCGACTGATACCGCGCCGTCTGTGAGATGTGCAATCTCAACGATTGCCTCCTTATATATAGTCAGCAGATCAGACTCCTTGATACGTTTGCCTCCCGCCACGAACCTTTGCACCTCGGGATTTTTCACGAGGAGGGTAGGGTTGGTCGTCTGGCCATCGATCTTGCCGACGGTCGCGATCATTTCTTTGGTCTGCGCTGGGTCACACGAGTCGAGGAAAAATTTGGGAAGCATAGGATGAGTGGAAAACTGATAGTTGAAAATGGATAACTGATAGGAAACTGTAGGAGTGATTGTAGCAGATGTGCGCCAGCACACGGTGAGGGTGAGTTGACTTCAGCAGAGAGAGAGTACAGTATATGAATTATTTTATATGAATTATTTCCAATTCATATACATCATACTATGTCAGAAAGTACTATGTCAGAAAGTGCTATGTCAGAAAGTGCAGTAGATAAGAGGGTTTATGTACCAGATGAAGAATGGGATAAAGCTTTCCTTGACGCTACAGCGGAGGATGGTCGTACATTCCGTGATGTCCTTTTTCATTCTAAAAACTTGCAGAGATATCTTAAAAGTCAAGAACGTCCTACCATACTCCCCCCAGATCTTATTCTGAATGATAAGTTTGAATCAACACAGCAGCTTCATGCAGATTTGAGATCACAGACCCTCCAACTTACTGACAAATGCATACGTGTATTTAACTCTCCTGAAACACTTGATGCCAGAAGGAGCACCATACTTTATATGCTTAAGGGATATGATACTTATTTCCTTCTTGCTTCCTATCTGAATGCACAAGCCTTACCAGCTACCGATACCACTGAGACAGATGATGATATACGGCAGAAAAAGGCCATCTTGGAACATTCAATGGATTATATTTTACGTGATGGGGAATATCTTTTAAATCCTAATATCAAAGATACACTCGAGTCTGGTATTCGTTCAGGTGCAATTCCTAGCAGTTCTTATGCAGACATGAGAGTGCAGATTGCTCAGTTTCTCACAGAGAATAATTGGCCATCGCCCATAAAAGAAATAGTTGAAGAAAAATCGTCAACACCTGACTTCAGTCAAGATGAACAGGGCGATAAATTGTCGAGTTCGTGGCTAAAAGCCGAACAAAATGCGACTGGGGAAAAGGATACGCCAAAAAAAGGTGCGCCTCAATCTGCAGCTGAACGCATAGCAGTCAGAATGAAAAAATGGAAAGGGCAGAGTTGAAGTGAAATGGAACAAAGTAGAGTTCCTAGGAATCCATGTAAATGCCTGTAATCACATAAAATGCATACTCCTGTTCCATTTGGATTCTCCACTAAGATAAAAAAACTTTGTTTTCCTATCTGCAGATCCTCATATTTATTAGGATCACAAACTGCTTGGAGGGAGTGAGAAGACAACGTCTATAACCAATTCGGTGAAGTATAAAAAAATCCCCTGCTCACGCGGGGGAGATTTTTTCAAATATCTGAAAAAAGAAAGTTATTTCTTCTTTGACTTTGCTACTACCTTCTTTCCTGCCTTCTTTGGTGCGGCTTTCTTTGCCACTACCTTTTTAGCTTTGACTGCTTTTTTGGCTGCCATAGTTGAATTATTAATTAATAATTGATACATACTAGTCTGTTCTATATCTTCTGTCAACTACCATATTGACATCGTACTAGTATACTAGTATGATACGCATCATGAATACCACCGAAAATACAGCAGACGTAGTCAAGCTCGCCAAATATTTTGCACAGCATCGGAGCGTGACTGCATTGAAGCAAGCGGTACGTGGCATCCTCACCGAGGGCGAGATAGAGGAGTGTAGTCGACGACTCGAGATCGTACGACTCCTAAAAAAAGGTACCCCGCAGCACAAAGTCGCGCTCATGCTGAATGTCGGCGTGTCGACTGTCACCCGCGGCGCCCGTGAACTGAAATTAGGTAGGTTTAAACAGATATGATACTCACCACTTCAAATACTTCCATACTCCACCGTTCATCTACATGGCGATAAGCCAGCACTTCTCCTTTGACTAACCCTACATTAGTATTTTTTGATACATCTATGCGTGAATATATTTCACAGTCCAAACAAAAACTTCCAATCGGAGAAGTTCATGCCGTTGCTAATCCTGAGAAAAGTTTTGATTCTATACCTGTTCATATGCTAGATATGATAGTGCAGACGACATACCAAGGCACCATAGTAAAACTGCCAACTGCGGCAGAAATTGCAGCAAACCAAAAAAATATATGAAAACATTTAGCACTTCCACATATGATGCTGACTCCCAAGGATACTTTGGTCCCTATGGAGGGAGATATGTCCCTGAGGCACTCATCCCCGCACTCGATGAGCTCACGCGTGTGTATCGTGCGGTATTGCATGATCGGGAGTTTATTCAGGAGTTTGAACATTTATTACATACATTTGTGGGGAGGCCATCACCTCTCACCTTTGCTGCAAATCTCACTAGGAGACTCGGAGGAGCCCAGATCTATCTCAAAAACGAAGGGTGCAATTTGACAGGTGCCCACAAGATCAACCACTGTGTCGGCCAAGGTCTCATCGCGAAGCGTCTGGGGAAAACTACGCTGATCGCAGAGACTGGTGCGGGGCAGCATGGAGTAGCGACGGCGACCGTTGCTGCAAAGATGGGCATGCAGTGCGTGGTGTTTATGGGAGAGGTAGATATGCACCGTCAAAAGCCGAACGTCGACATCATGAAGATGCTTGGTGCTTCTGTCATCTCAGTCACTGATGGCTCGCGCACTCTCAAAGATGCAGTAAATGCAGCGATCAAACACTGGATCGCACATGCCAGCGATTCGCACTATGTCCTTGGATCATGTCTGGGTCCTCATCCCTATCCGAGTATGAATCGCGATTTCCAATCCATCACTGGTACAGAGATCGCTGAGCAAGTACAAAACGCGACAGGCAAACTCCCTGATTTCGTGATGGCATGTGTGGGAGGAGGGAGCAATGCGATGGGTGCGTTCAATCGCTTTTTGGATGAGCCCTCAGTCAGACTCATTGGTGTTGAGGCGGGAGGAGAGGGAGTGGAAAAGGTGGGGAGGCACGCATCAAGACTCACGGGCGCGCCGGAGGCGCGCCCTGGCATCCTCCATGGATACCGTTCGATATTTCTCCAAACTGCAGATGGTGGTATCGATACCACGCACAGCATCTCTGCGGGCCTCGACTATCCTGGTGTGGGACCGCAGCTCGCGTATCTACACGAGTGCAAGCGTGTAGAGTTTGTGAGCGAGACTGATGATGAGGCACTGACCGCACTCCGCACACTCGCACGCGAAGAAGGGATCATCCCCGCTCTCGAATCATCGCATGCGGTGGCACACGGATTGAAGCTCGCACCTACCTTATCACCAAAGATGACGATGATCATACATTTGTCTGGACGCGCAGACAAAGACCTGCACCGATTAGAAGTTGTATCCACCTTATGATAAAAAAACTCATGACCCACGTCGTCGTCGGGTATCCGACACTCAATCTCACCGATATAGTGATTGACGCGCTCGTTGCGGGAGGGAGTAGCTACATCGAGTTGCAGATACCCTTTTCAGATCCTATGGCCGATGGGCCACTCATCATGCATGCTTCTGATGTGGCACTCGCCCAGGGCGTGACCGTCGATGATATATTTGAAAAAGCTGCGCAATACACCCGTGCATATCCCGCGGTGAAGTTTTTATTTGTACTGTATGCAAATACAGTCGTGCGCTACGGTATCGAGGCATTTTGCAAAAGAGCTCATGCGTGTGGGATCTATGGCGTGATCGTGCCAGATTTGCCCTTTGATACCCCTGAGGGCGTGACACTCGCTCGTGCGTCGCGCGATGCCGGGCTCACCCTCGTGCCCGTCATCGCGCCCTCCACTACCGACGCGCGACTCGCTCAGATCTGTGAGAGCAAGCAAGAGTTGATCTATGCAGCCAGCTATATGGGAGTCACTGGAGAGAGTGCAAAGTGGGATCACTTGCCTGCATATATAGATCGTATTCGAAAATACACAAAAGCTCAGATCGCGGTGGGATTTGGGATCAAGACGAGGGATGATGTTGACGCAGTAGTTGAGTATGCAGATATTGCAGTAGTAGGCAGCGAGATGGTGAGACTCATCAAAACTCACCGCAAAAGTTCCCAAGATCTGCACAATAAGATAAAGGAGTTTACGAGCACACTAGCGGGGAGATAAGTAGAGTTCATAGAGGAAGTGCGCTTTGAGGACTCATCTACACCTCACTATCTGCCTGATACCAGAGATGATTCCCTTGACCACACCCTCCTTCTGTATCTGCAGGATCATATGTTCACTACACGATGGGGAGAACTTGCACTCGTGGCGGGGGAGGTGGAGCTGGCGCATGATCGAGTTGCGCACTGGCTCTGTCTTTTGATAGATGCGTATGAGGGAGATGAGGAGTCGTGTGATCATGGTCGGTAGAGTTTCAAATCTGGAATAGTGGTGAAATGTTTGATATTGCGGGTGTAGAGAGATGCATCATGCGCGATCGCAGTGGCTGCGATAAACGTGTCGAAATCTCCGACGGGGCTTTTTTTCAAACTATGTTTCAAATCAGTATATTTTTCAACAACAGACACATCAATAGGAACGATATTGATCTCATAGTGCTTGAAAAACCCTTTCAAACTCGCATATTGTGCTGAAGTCTCGCGATCGGGGATGCCTGCAAGCAGCTCTGCATATGAGATGGCTGATATAGCACAGGTATGACCAGATAACGCATGTTGCATCTCCGCGATGCGTACGCCACGAAGATAATCAATGATGACGTCAGTATCGAGGAGTAGAGTCATCGAGAGAGGGAGAATGATTTCCTATACTTCTTTGCACGAGAGGTGGCTTTGGTAGCAAACTCATCAGTCCAGGATCCTGCAAAGCCATCAGAAGTGGGGATAGAAGATGTTTGGTCTGTGGGAGCGGTTATGAGTATCGCTACTCTACCCGCACGAGTGACCTGTATAGTTTCGCCTTTGTACTTCACCAGGTCGAGTATCTCGCCAAAACGCTGTCTCGCCTGCTGAGCTGTGTATGTGATCATACTGACCAGTATACCCAGCATGGTCATATATGTCAATAGATAGATAGCTCAAAATGTAAAACGTAAATCGTATAACGAGTAAAAGTGAATTCCCTCAATTCGGTTCACCCTCCACTCCCCCCTCTGGGCGTAACCCTACGGGCGGAGCCTTGTTCACGAATTCATCCCGCTTTGCGGGACGAGGGGGTGATCCCTTCCCACCAAGGCGGGATGGGATGGGGGTGTAGAAATATGTCACACATAGATCCCGGGTCCCACCTCTTCGGTGGACAAGCAAGCCCGGGATGACCCGCCAGCAGCTTCCACGCCATCATCTTCGCAGATAGGCGGGCGATCGCAGATAGGCGGGCACGCAGACAGGGCAAGATATAGGCTTTGAGGGAATTTCGTATAACAGAACCTATCCCAAGGTGACCTTCAGGTACAATATGCGCATGAAACAGATTGTATTCTTTGGTACTCCACAGATAGCCGCAGACGTGCTGGAGTATGTAGTGACTCATAGCGCAGAGCTGCAGGTGGAGATACTACTCGTAGTCACGACACCTGATAAGCCAGTAGGGAGAAAGCACATCTTGACTCCAAGTCCAGTCAAAGTAGCCGGTCAAAAGCTAGGCATCCCTGTTCATACAGGAAAAATCGGAGATGAGGTGGTGCGCGGCGCTTTGCGCCGCGCAGATCATGCGCTCCTGTTCGCCTATGGGCGTATCATACCCCAGGATATCCTAGATATACCTTCGAATGGATTCGTAAACATTCATCCCTCAGCACTCCCCCTTTATAGAGGTGCCTCTCCTATTTGTTTTCCAATTCTGTTCGGGGATCGAGAGCTGGGTGTCACGCTCATGCAGATGGATGCAGATCTCGATCACGGGCCGATCATCGCCCAAGAGCTCGTGCCGACTATCGCCGCCACACGGAACATAATCGAACACAAGCTTGCAGAAGTTGCATGCCGTATGTATCACCAATTCTCAATTCTCAATTCTCAATTTTCAATTACTCCCCAAGTTCACCAAAAAGCCACCTACATCTTTCAACTCACGCGCGATGATGGATTTGTGGAGTGGGCGACTGTGCAAAGACTGGTACATCGTGAAGCAGTGAGCGAGCTAGAGCTCCCGGTGATACTGAAAAAGTACATTGCCAAAAATCCTACTCATGCAATTGATCTCAATTCACTCCAGTGGCTCACACTGCAGAATCTATACTTTGCGCTCACTCCCTGGCCGGGACTCTGGACAAAGATGGTATTAAAGGGCGAGGAAAAGAGAGTGAAGATCCTGAGTGTGCGTGACGGAGATATTATCCAAGTACAGATCGAGGGGAAAGATCAGGTAGACTTTGAGACTTTTTCCCGTGAATACCTTGATATACCGGGCTAAAGTTAATTGATACAATGAGTAATCCTGTTCCATTGGATCCCCGCGTACGCGGGGGTGACGGAAATGGTAGAGCAACAAGCGGGTGTAATTTCTATATATTTATATTGAATAGTATTTGTCCGCCGAATCGGCGGATTGTAGATTGTAAATTGACTTTCTTATATGCGTATCACCATCCTCACCCTATTTCCGGACATGATGCGTGGCATCCTCGACACCTCCATAGTAGGTAAAGCACAAAAAAAAGGTGCCGTAACTATTGATTACGTAGACATCCGCGCATTTGCAGTGGATGCGTATGGATCAGTGGATGATCGTCCCTTTGGGGGAGGAGCCGGCATGATCCTGCGCGTGGATGTGCTCCACAAAGCGCTCCAGAGCGTCATGACCCCAGAGTCACATGTCATCCTCACCTCAGCGGGAGGGAGACTTTTTTCACAAAAAGTAGCAAAGGAATACGCGACTACCAAATCGCACCTTATCATCATCTGTGGTCACTACGAGGGAGTCGACGCGCGCATACTCAAGCATGTCCATGAAGAGATATCGATAGGAGAGTATGTGCTCACCGGAGGCGAGCTGCCAGCTGCCGTGATCACGGATGCGGTGACGAGACTATTGCCAGGAGTCTTTGCCAAAGAGGGAGTGACAGAAAACGAAACCTATTCGAAGTATGCCAAGGAGCCACCAGCGTATACGCGCCCACAAGAATATGAGGGACAGAGCGTGCCCGAGATCCTTCTGTCTGGTGATCATAAGAAGATCGAGGAGTGGAAAGAGCAGCATGCGACGAATTCACAATCTACAGTTCGCAATGCAAAATAATTCGAGTCCAAATCGAAATACAAATCTGCACCACTTTGCAGATGCTATACTGCGCTCGCACGATATTTGAAAATTATTCATTCTTAATTATTCATTATTCATTACACCCATGTTCACTCCTAAAGTCGCCCAAACCTTTTCGCCACATCTCCTCGAGATGTCGGGCCTCAGTCGCAAGTCAGTCGAGGAGCACTTGAAGCTCTACGCAGGATATGTCGCTAAGTACAACGAGATAAATGTAGCGCTTGAAAAGTTGACCGATGATGACTATGCCAAAGCAAACCAGTCCTACTCTCTGATCCGCGAGCTCAAAGTCGAGCTGACCTTTGCATATGGAGGCATCGTAAATCACGAGGTGTACTTTGGACATCTGGGAGGCTCTGGAACCGCACCCACAGGCAAGCTGATGGCACAGATCGTGAAAGATTTTGGGTCATTTGATGCATACAAAAAGGATATGAAAGCGACCGGCATCGCCGCACGTGGCTGGGTCTGGACTGCGTGGAACTCTATGGAGGGGAGACTCTTCAACTATATCGGTGACGCACAAAATAGCTATCCGGTCTGGGGATGTGTGCCTATCGTTGCGCTCGATACCTACGAGCATGCGTACTTTATGGACTACGGCGTCGCGCGTGCTGCATATATCGATGCATTTTTTACAAATATGGACTGGGCTGTGGTTGAGAGAACATTTGAGAAGATAGGGATATGAAAAGTCTATAAAGTCTATAAAGTCTATAAAGTCATAAAGTCTGTAAAGTTGGAAGGGAATACGGTTATGTCATTGCGCCTGCCCCTCGCCTGCAACGCTTATGCGTAGCATTGCGGGCACGGCGCCTCTGGAGGGAGGATCTCTTTCCTTGGCGAGAGATCCGTGGCAATCCCATACTATGTACCTAATTACTTACCTGACGATGCATGTCATCCCACCTCTGGACGTAGTCTGGGCATAGCCCGACGGGCGGTGCCCGATGAATCCGCCAGCTGGCGGACGGGATCCAGTGCATAATAACAATACACATACATAGATCCCGTGTCGTAGCACGGGATGACATACAAAAGAATCTATCACGCGTGACCATTTTTGATCTCTTGCATTCTCGCCATTTTTTAGATATAAACTAGTTCTGAACTATGATACATATTCAACAGGTTTCAAAACTCTTTGGGGACAAGAAAGCAGTGGACTCACTCGATCTCGAGATCAAGGTAGGTGAGGTGGTCGGCTTCCTCGGCGTAAATGGTGCCGGTAAGACTACCACTATGCGCATGATCACCGGTATCCTGAAGCCCTCCTCAGGCACCGTGATGGTCGATGGAGTCGATCCGATCGAGCACCATCTCGCGACGACTCAAAAGATCGGATACCTTCCTGAAAATAACCCGCTCTATCCTGACATGAAGGTGCGCGAATATCTCCAGTTTATCCGCGAGGTGAAAAAGCACGGAGACATCAGTGATATCACTGCAAAAGTCGGCCTCTCAGATGTCATGGACAAAAAAATTGAGACCCTCTCACGTGGCTATCGTCAGCGTGTAGGTCTTGCTGCAGCTCTTCTGGGCAGTCCGCACATACTCATCCTGGATGAGCCAACGTCTGGTCTGGATCCCATCGAGCAGGATCGTATCCGTGAGCTCATCATCGAGCTAGCCAAAGACAAGATCATCATCTTTTCTACTCACATTCTGTCAGAAGTGGAGGATATTGCAAACCGTATAGTCATCATCAACCAAGGCAAAAAGATTTATGATGGGCCAAAGCCCAAGGGCAAAGGCGCAGTTGAAAAGTTGTTTAAAGAAAAAGTTCTCGAGTCAGATACGCGATGATTTTTTGCGTGTCATTCCGGACTTGATCCGGAATCCAAATAATTTAGATCCTGAATCAAGTTCAGGATGACATGATAGATACTATGCGACCTCTTATCAAAAAAGAACTCGGTCACTACTTCAATAACCCTTTTGGGTATATCATCGTCGTGCTGTTTGCAGTGTTTGCAAATTTTATGTTTGTCAAAGATGTCTTTGTGATCGGACAGGTGAGCATGCGACAGTTTTTTGGACTCCTCCCCTGGATCGCGATGATATTTGTCCCCGCAGTTGCGATGCGCGCCCTCGCTGAGGAAAAGCGCGTGCGAACCATGGAGATACTACAGACCATCCCCCTGACTCCCACGCAAATCGTACTCGGCAAGTTCATCGCGCTCGTGATCGTGTGTATGGTCGCACTCGCGCTCACTCTGGGCCTGCCGGTCAGTCTAAATGTGATCGGTGCGGGAGTTGGCAGCTCGCTGTATCTCCCCGAGGTCTTGGTCGCGTATGTAGGAGTGGTATGCTTTTTTGCGATGGCACTCTCAGTGTCACTCTTTGTATCGGGAGGGACTGATAACCAAGTAGTCGCATTTCTCATGGGGGCGGTGGGGCTCTTTATTCTAAATGTTTTGGGCACAGATGTCATAAACTCAGTGGTGCCTGAGGTGCTCGATCGTGCCTTTACGACGCTTAGTCCCGTGAACCAGCTGAATAGCTTTATCAAAGGCGTCCTGGATGTACGAAGCATATTTTACTTTGTCAGCGTGACGTCCATCATGCTCTTTTTGACCATCATGGATGTAGAAAAAAGAAGTTGATTTACACCCTATGCGCATCTCCTCAATACTCAAAAAAATCAAGCTCGATAAATCATCTCGTGATGTGGTCATCGGCGTACTCATCGCAGGACTTATGGGGATCAATCTCCTTATCACTCAAATCCCCTGGAAGCTGGATCTGTCTCGTGGGCATGCGTATACGCTCTCAGATTCCTCCAAAAGGATCATTAGCACGTTGAAGGACCCTGTCGAGATCATGTTCTTTGCAAACTCAGATCTGCCAAGCAAATTCCTCCCCACCAAAACAGAGGTATCAGATCTCCTGAGCGAGTACAAATACAGCTCGACAAAAGTATCTGTCAAGACAGTCGATCCAAAGTCTGATGAGGCGAGTCGCAAGCTCGCGGCTGAGTACAGTATCCCTGAGCTCCAGTTTTCATCAGTCGAAAATGATCAGTTCGCAGTCAGCAGTGGATACTTTGGTATCGGTATCAAAGTCAAAGACAAAAAAGAGTCCATCCCCACCATTGACACCCAAACGCTCGAGTACACCATCTCATCTATCCTGTACAAAGCCACCTCTCCTACCCAAAAGAAAGTGGCGCTCGTTGGAGGAGCACCTGACCTCTCGATGATGGGTCAGCCAGGGAGTGGTGAGTCCATGGATACACTTCGACAGGTCCTCACCTCACAGTCCCCCGTGGAGCAGGTGGATCTCACCAAGCTCGATAGTTCATATCGCCCACTCGTCATGCTTGACACACAAGACTCTGCACTCACTGAGGAATCACTCACCGCGGTCAAGTCATACCTCGCTGGTGGTGGCGCCGCGATTTTCATGACAGATGGAGTAGCAGTCTCAAATGATCTCGTGGGTTCATCAGCATCAGCGAAGCTCCAGCCACTCCTCGATGAGTATGGAATCTCAGTAAATCGGGACCTGGTACTCTCTGCTCAGTCTGAGATCGTGAATTTTGGAGCAAATCAATCTCAACAATACGTGACACAGTATCCGTATTGGGTGCGTACGAATATGTTCAATCCCGAGGCTCCGTATGCGGCGAACATCAGCTCGCTTACCTTTCCCTGGACTTCATCTCTCTCACTCAAAAAGAAGGCAGACGTCAGGCAAGTTGAGCTCGTGAGATCCACCGTCCAATCATGGAAAGTGACCGATGTCGCCGATGTAAAGCCAAATAGCGTCAAAGAACCAGCCAATCCAGGCTCACAACTCCTCATCGCACATGCAAAAAATACAAAGTCCAAAGGTGAAGTCATCGTGATCCCCTCATCTCGGTTCGTCCAAGATAGATATCTAGGGAGATCGAGCAATCTCGACTTTGTGGTCAATCTCGTGAATGACTTCTCATCAGCAGGTGCGCTCTCTGGTATCCGTGCACGTGCCATGCAGTCGCTCCCCATGCCCTCACTCGTAAATGCACAAAAGGACATGTTTAAGTGGGGGAATATCCTGCTCCTTCCACTCCTCTGTGTAGGGTATGGATTTATGAGACTCAGGATGAGGAAAACAAGCGAAACTAACTTATAACTGAAAATTGATAATTGACAGCTTAGAGCTTAGAGCTTCCGCCAGAGGCGGATCAGCCTTTGGCTGAGAGAGCAAAGCTGCAAGCTATAGGTAACAAATTCTTCTGCAGGTCATCCCCGCGCACGCGGGGATCTAAAGGCGCCGGATACCTGTGCAGCTACTGTTCATAACATTGGACCCCGCCATGGCGGGGTGACAGACAAGTGAGGTTGCAAATATCGTCATCAAATCAGTTGACGAGTACTGGGATGACATAATTTTAACCATCTATCGCTCTCACTATCCTTTCTTATCCCAAAAGTACTCCAGTGTCGTACGCAGGACGGGGAAGGCTAGGGCATCCATATCGATCTCCTCGCGTGAAAAGTATCGTATCTCAGACACGTCATCGTTTGGCTGAGGTACCTGAGCACCACGTATTTTCGCGGTAAACACAAATCCAAGTGTATGGTAGTTCATCCCCTTGAAGACATATCGATCATATCCAGAGTTCATATACGCGATATCGTCTAGCTCGACCCCCAGCTCCTCTCGAGCCTCACGACGCACAGACTCCTCAGCTGTCTCCTCACAGTCCATAAATCCTCCCGGCAGATCCCATTTGCCCTTTGCGGGATCAAAGGCACGCTTCGTGAGGAGTGCTCTACCACTCGCATCTGTGATGATGATCGCGTTGCAGGGGCGTGGGTTGATATAGTAGTCAGTCTGACACGCATCACAGTGGCGGTACTTAGATGAGGGTTTGATGGTGCGCGCGCCACAGCGCGCGCAATACTCACAGTCGATTTCGTCCATAGTAATCAGTGACATTTTAATTTATATTTCTCTACCTCATGTCATTCCTGCGCAGGCAGGAATCAGTTGTGTTCATAATGTTTATAATCTATTACAAGTCATTCTTGTCCTGCATCTAAATGCGGGATAAACTCCGGCAATAATCCAGCATATTGGCATGATCATGTCATTCCTGCGCAGGCAGGAATCAGCTATATAATGGTTCGCATGTACGCAGTATACATACTGACTTCCGAAAGTCATAAAGTGCTGTATATAGGCGTCACCTCATCTCTAAAGAAACGTGTTTGGGAGCACAGGGAAAAGATAGTCGAGGGGTTTACCAAGAAGTATTCCGTGACTAAATTGGTATACTATGAAGTACATGAAGACATCCGCGTCGCCATCCAAAGAGAAAAATGTCTCAAAAGATGGAAACGTGAATGGAAGGAACGGATAATAAACGAAAGAAATCCTGGATGGAGAGAATTGTATTTTGAAATTTAGCAAAACTGAAAAGAATGAATGATATGGATCCCTGCCTTCGCAGGGATGACAGATATAAACCATTATAAATGTTCAAAGATGACAAAACCCACCCTATGATCCGAACTCGCATGGCTCCCTCTCCCACAGGAGCCGATCTCCACATCGGCAGCATCTACACCGCATACCTGAACTATGTCTATGCCAAAAAGCACCGGGGGAAGTTTATCCTGCGTATCGAGGATACTGATCGCACGCGATACGTCGAGGGAGCAGAGGAACAGTTTATGAAATCACTGGCGAGCTATGGGATAGAGGTCGACGAGGGTCCCGCACAAGGAGGACCGTTTGGTCCTTATCGTCAGTCAGAGCGACTAGAGATCTATAAAAAATATGCACATGAGCTGGTGGGAAAAGGCCATGCATACATCTGCACGTGTACCAAAGAGCGGATGGAGCAGGTGCGTGAGGAGCAAAAGCTCCGCAAGTTGATACCTCGCTATGATGGGGAGTGTCGGGAGAAGAAGCTCACCCTTGACTCCGTCGGAGAGACTCCCTTTGTCATCCGCATGAGGATGCCCGTGGACGAAGCCATCACCTTCCAAGATCTTATCCGTGGAGAGATATCGATCAACACGAGTGACCTCGATGACCAAGTACTTCTAAAGGCTGATGGATATCCCACCTACCATCTGGCTGTGGTGATCGATGACTATCTCATGCAGATCACCCATGTGATCCGCGCTGAGGAATGGATCAACTCGACACCCAAGCACATCCTCCTCTATAGGTACTTTGGATGGGAGCTGCCAGCATTTTGTCATGTGTCACTCCTGCGCAACACTGACAAGTCCAAGCTCTCCAAGCGCAAAAATCCCGTCTGGTCCAGCTGGTTCCTCGCTCAGGGATACCTCCCTGATGCGATGGTGAACTACCTCTCGCTCATGGGGTGGGCGCACCCTGATCAAAAGGAGATCTTTTCGCGCGCGGAGTTTGAGTCCCTTTTTGACCTGAAGGATCTGAAGGCTGTGGGACCTACATTTGACCTCGTGAAACTCGAGTGGATGAATGGGGAATACATACGCTTCGCTTCAATTTCCAATCTACAATCTGCAATCTGTAATTATCTGAAAGAACATGATAAAAATGCATATGCACTGACGACTGACGACTCACGACTATTCTCCGGTTCGATCCCCCTCATACAGTCTCGGATCAAAAAGCTCAGCGACTACTGGCCTATCTGTGAGTTTTTCTTTTCACGTCCCACGACACACGAGGTAGATCTGAAGACATACACAGCTCAGCTGCAAGCTACCAGCAGTAAGCTACAAGCAATCGGAGAGTGGACTGCGACGAATATTGGTGAGGCGATGCAGAAGGCATGTGATGAGCTGGGCATGAAAAAAAGTGAGTACTTTATGATGATGCGCGTCGCGATCACAGGGAAGAAAATTTCTCCCCCACTGAACGAGTCCATGGAGCTCTTGGGCAAAGAAGAGTGCCTCGCAAGACTTTCGTAACTTAACCCTATATGTCATTGCGAGGATCAGCCGAGGCGGAGACGTAGCAATCCCTTACTCAACGAGATTGTCACCCCGCCACAGCGGGACAGGCTCAGTCCAAGGCCTCTCGCACTGACATGCATCACAGATGGGAGCGACGTGTATTAAGTGTTCCTTACTACACTTGGTCTCAGCATCTCCCTCACTACCCGATAGCCCATCTTCGCTAGGAGGATCGTGGAGGCGAGGAGGATGGAGGAGACTATGTGATTCAATGTCTCAGGTACGGCATAGCCCGATCTGACGACGCCGATATACAGCATGGACACGGCATGGAAGGCAAACATGCCGATCGTGATGACTATGAAAAATGTATTGATCTTGTGATACCCCTGACTGATCCACTCATCTACAAATACCCAGATCTGCACCGCCACGAGTGTTGAAAATAGAAATCCCTGTGCGCGCACTGGGTTTATGTCTAACATATAAAAGTATGCAGCGAGCGAGATGACGATGCCTAGTGATGCAGTGCCGACGATCTTGCCTATCGTCCTCGAAGAGAAAAAATCTTGGAGTGAATGTTTCTTGGATGTCTCATGAGGGAGCCTGGTGATAGGCATAAACGCAAATGCAAATGCAGGCACTGAGTCTGTCACAAGGTTGATATACAGCAGCTGGAGCGGGGTCAGGAGGGACGCATGTGTATTTGAGAGTACGCCTGCAAACTGGGCGATGACTCCAAAGAGCAGTATGCCGGCCTCCATACAGTTTGTTGCCAGGAGAAACATGATCGAGCGCTTGAGCTTTTGGATGATCGCGCGTCCCGCATGCAGAGCATCGATGAGCGTCGCAAAGTTATCATCGGCCAGCACGATCTGTGCTACCTCTTTGGCAGCATCGCTCCCCTTCATGCCCATCGCGATGCCCACATCTGCTTGCTTGAGTGCGATCGTATCATTTACCCCGTCACCGGTGAGCGCGACAAAGTGCCCCATCTGCTGCAGTGTTTGAGTGATGCGCTGTTTGTCCTCTGGTTGCACACGAGCAAATACTTTGGAGGTGAGGATCATGTGTCCCAGTTGAGCATCGGTCAGAGTCAGGAGATCTGTGCCAGTGATCACCGTATCGTGATCACTGGCGATATGTGCGAGCCTTGCTATGTGGAGCGCCATCTGCGGATGATCGCCCGTGGCCATATAGGTGGTGATACCCATATTTTTTGATGCGTCTACCACCTCTGCGATGTGTGGCTGGAGTGGATCCATGATGGCAAAAAATCCTACAAAGATATAGTGCGTAGTAGGTACCTCAGTCGAGGCATGGGGAGCATGGCTCTGATATGCGACTGCGATGAGACGCTTCCCTTTTTTGGCATAGGACTCCATGACTTTTGAAAACTCCTGCACTCGTACTTCTGAAAGTGGGTGCACGACATCGCCAATGAGCGCGCGGTCACACATATGTAGGATGATTTCGGGTGCCCCTTTGAGATATGCAAAGCGGTTTTGTGAGTGGGTGTTGTGCTTGCACAGTACTGCCATATATTTACGTATACTCGAAAAAGGTATCTCCCCCTCGATAGTCCATTCTGAGAGGGTAGTCATAGGATCCACGCCCTGTGCTGAGCTGTACATGAGTAGGGCGCCCTCGGTGGAGTCTCCCACGATGGTACCTTTGCCTGAGGTTGATGAGCTGACTATCGTCGTATGATTGCAAAGATTTGCGATGAGGCATGAGAGGTGTCTCGCCGTCTGTGAGGGAGCGGGATAGTAGACCTCAGACACCACCATTTGGTTTGAAGTGATGGTACCAGTTTTATCTGTCACGATCGTATCAATGCCCCCCAATGCTTCGATCACCCCTATATTTTTAGCAATAGCCTTGTGTCCGGCGAGTTGTTTGACGCCATAGGACAGGATGACGGTGAGCACGAGAGGCAACCCTTCGGGGATAAAGGCGACTGCAAACGCGAGGGATATAATGAGCGCAGCTGCAAACTCACTCCCATTCAGGACCAGGAGCGTACAGACGATCGATGAGAGGGCGAGTCCAAGGAGACTCAGGCGGCCTGTCAAGGTGACCAGCAACTTTTCGAGGGGAGTCTGAGGTGTCTTGACCGATTGTACTTTTTGTATGATCTTGCCCAGTGCCGAGGAAGCACCCGTTGCGGTGACTTGCATGTAGCCATTGCCCGAGCTGACATAGGTGCCACTCATCAGGGATTCCTTTGGTTGCTTTGCGATCCTGAGACTTTCGCCAGTCAGGAGCGACTCGTCAGCCTCGAGCTCGGTGCCGCCTAGATACGTCCCATCTGCAGGGATGCGCGATCCTTCCTCTAGATACACGATATCGTTGGGCACGAGCTCATGGCTCGGGATACGCGACTCTTGTCCCGATCTGATGACGCGCACTTCGTACGATGAAAGTTTTTTGAGCGCATCCACTGCTTGATTTGCTTTGTATGATTGAAACACTTGGATCGCAGTGTTTAACAAGATCGATATGATGATGATAGCTCCCTCGAGATACTCTCCGAGACTAAATGCAACGACTCCCGCTATGGCGAGGAGGAGATTGCCCTGTGAGCGCAGATCGTGAAAAAATTCATGCAGAAGATTTGATTGTGACTGTTCTGGCACCTCATTCAATCCATATTTCTCACGCCGACTGATGACTTCTTGTGGATCTAAACCGTGATACGCGTGCATAGCACACATGATAGTCAAAGCCTCTCGATGATACAAGTCATTTCACATGTTTCTACCGCTTATTTATCAGATCTAACTCTGAATTATCCATTATCAATTTTCAGTTATCAATTCCTGTTATTTTTCCTGTCCGAAGATCACCTCGACTATAGTATCGCTGATGCGTACACAGGTACGATTCCACTGAGGGTTGAGCTGATTTGAGCGATGCTCCTCATCAGCATCAAATATCCACTCGATGAGATGGGTACCAGACTGCTTGTACCCGAAGCTGTTATTTTCACCCAGTGCTACAAACCGTGGCATAGTCTTCCAGTTCTCATCATTTGCCAGAAACTCCTTGAACCCTGCATGCGCATCGAGCTTGCCCAGTGCCTTGAGCTGATTGATACGCATCGTCGCAAAGGTACACAGATCAGAGCCCACAAAAAGTTCTTGCACGCTATGCAATGCGCGGTATTTGTTTAGTGCTATGACAAACTCCTCCTCGGTCGACATGACTGGATCCTCGCCCACATAGGTGCGATAGGTGTGTTCGGCTATTTTTTCAGTCGTGCCCCAGGGGATGGTGGGGGTGGGCAGTAGAACAGTATGTAAGGAAACAGTAGGTGAGAGAGAAGGAATGCTACGACCTAATTTCGAATTACTAATTTCTAATACTGGAGAGGGGGTAATTGATAGTTGATAGTTGATAGTTGATAACGTGGGTGAGATGGAAGTATGTAAGATAGGAGTTGTGAGTGGTGTGGGAGATAGGACCCAGGATGGTGGTGGGGGAAATATGCGCTGACTGACAGATGTTTGTATACTCGTAAAAGTCGTGACGATCACCGCACCGATTGCGAGGAAGAAATGGGATATGGTCTGGAGCATCTGATCATTGTAGCAAGATGTGTATGGGTGTGGGTATATAAGGATCTCACACTCGCCATAGATTACCAAAAATGGCAACGACAACAAAAGGCATATTTCATAGTATTTGCTATACTACATCATTATTTCCATATACCATGCCGCCTCCTGAGAGAAAATATGCTTCACTTTTGAGCGAGGCAGAAAAAAAGGCGCAAGATACACCTGGTAATCTAGGTGATATAAATGTGATCCCATCTGAGTCCAAAGTACATGATGGGGCGCTTCCTCGAGTGATACTTCCACTTATCTTGGACTTACCTCAAACGATCTTTTAAGGGCACAAACTAAATGCTAGTCGCGACACTGTAACTCCTGATGCAAATATTCAAACAGGAATTACTGATGATCCTGCAAAAGGATAGGTGTATTCTACTTCCCATCGCAACGATAACTAATAAATGCTTCAGCAGGAG